>NZ_CADCVZ010000026.1 GCF_902806265.1 uncultured Sphingomonas sp.
CGCCCGCCTGTCGGTGCGGCGCACGGTGGCGCAGCTTGACTTCTTTGACTTCATCAGCGTGGCCGAACTGTCCAACGACCGCGGGTCGCCAAGAAGGGGATCGCCCGCCTGACCGCGAAGGAAGTCGGAGAAGCCGAAACTCTCAACCGCTCCCGTCTGAGGAGTTCCTCCACTGCCACCTGGCACACCGTCGACATTGTCACTGACCCACACCGGTCCGTTACCACCCCAGATCTCGCTGAGGACACCCCAGTTATAAGTCGAGAAGCGGGCAACGTTCTCCCGGTCCGCATGCCTGACTCCCGCGCGGATTGAGCTCAGCCAGTCCGTGTTCGGAAAAGCATAATCTACGTCTATCCGCGCCGCATCTTCGTTGCCTTCGCTGTCCTCGATGTGATCCATCGTGCTGCGGAAGAAGGTATTATACGGATCAGCGAAGCTGCTGTTGCCTTCTCTGAAGTAGCTCGGATCTTGATCCGATGCGCCGCCGACAAGGTCCGTACAAGGACTGTTGACTGCTGGGCCCGAACATACCTCAGGGGGCCGAAACTCGAGGGTCGGAAGATCACCGCCGTTGACGTCAATCAAGGCGTTTTGGAAGCTTGACGTCCATAAGCCCACATCCAGATTTTTGACCCTAGACGCGACATGCTGGTAGTCGAAATTCAGCGTAATCCGGTCGGTTGCGTTCCACTTCAAGTTCGCGCTGATGTCGGTAGTCCGATTGCTCGCGTCGACCTCGCGGGTGATGTTGTTGCTCTGCAAGCCAAGCCGGGGCGTGCGAACGTCGCCGTTGCCACCCCATGCGGCAGTATTCTGCTGGTCGTCCCGCCACCCGGTCGGACCGGTGATTACGCCATTGTCGAATACGCCGTCGTCGTCAAAGTCCAGCGTCGTACCGGGCACCGCGCGGGAGTCGCCGGCGTCCGTTACATTATCGGTCGCGATTTCAAAGGCGCGCTCGGTCCAGGTCTCGTTTGAGTCCGAACGGAGGAACTGCAGGGTCGCGAGCATCGAACGATCGTTGCTCCGCCACTGGGCCGCGGCCGAGTAGCCGGTGCGTTTGCGATCCGTGTCCTGCGTGCGCAGCGCAGCGCCGCGCGGCAGGTAGACACACGAATCTTGGGTCGGTTCGGCCGGAGTGCACTCGGCGTTGCCGATGGGCACCGCGCCCTCCGAGGGGATCACGTCGCCGCTCGTGTACAGCGTGCGAACGCCATAATTGGAGATCTGGATGCCGTCGCTGCGGAACTTCAGCTTGGACCGGGTGAAGCTGCCAAGCAGGCCGAGCTCGCCGATGGGGGTTTCCCAGCGGTTGCTGGCAAGAATGGAGAAGGTCGGGCTCCCCTTCTTGCGCATGTCGCCGTAGTTCACCTCGGCGGAACCCGCGACTACCAGCCGCTTTTCCTGGTCGAACGGGACGCGCGTGCGCAGGTTGACTGTACCGGAGATGCCGCCTTCGACCATGTCGGCAGACGGGCTCTTGAATACATCGACGCCGCCCAGCAGCTCGGACGGAACGTCGGAGAAGCTCAGGCCGCGTCCGTTGTTGGCAGTAAAGGTATCGCGCCCGTTGAGCTCGCTCCGCGTGTAGGTCAGGCCACGGACAACAACGCCGCTGCCTTCCGTGGAGAAGTGGTCAGGGTCACTGCCGGCAGCAAAGCGATCGATGGCCACGCCTGGGATGCGCTGCAGCGCTTCAGTAACCGAGCGATCGGGAAGCGCGCTGATATCCTCGGCGCTGACCGAGTCGACCACCACGTCCGAGTTGCGCTTGATGTCGCGGGAGCGTTGCAGGCTGCGGCGGATGCCGGTGACGACGATGGTGCCGTCATCCACCGTGTCGTTGGTGGTCGCTTCCTCGACAGGGTCGCTCGGATTGGACGTGATGCCAATGGTCTCGGAGGCCGCCTGACTGGAGTCCTGGTTCTCGGGCGGGGTCGGGGTTTCCTGCGTGGGGGCGGGAGCCTCCTGAGCAAAGGCAGGCGCCGCCATGAGCATGGCCGACATCGCCAGCGCCGATGCGCCGGCCTTGAGGCTGATCGGCGACGTTCCTGCCTGCCGATCCCCTTGCTTTCGTTGTCCGAGCATCCGATCCCCTTCCAGCGTTAGCGCTAACAGTTGCGCAGCCGCGCCGTTCGTTGTTAGCGGTAACTTGTACGCACCGATGAAACACAATCAAGCAGCAAAAATGCAACAATCCTACTGCGTTGCAGCGAACTCTCCGCGCCCTTTGCTGCATTGCAGCGCAGGTGGAGCATGCCTGTGAAGCCCACGCCTTTGCAGCACATCCTCATCGTCGGCGGCGGCACCGCCGGATGGATGACGGCTGCTGCACTTGCTCACAAGCTTGCTGGCCTGCCGATCCGAATCAGCCTGGTCGAATCGGAGGAGATCGGGACGGTCGGCGTGGGCGAGGCGACGGTTCCGCACATCCGCTTCTTCAATTCCGCGCTCGGCATTGACGAAGCCGAATTCATGCGGACTACCAAGGCCACGTTCAAGCTTGGCATCGAGTTCCGCAACTGGGGGCGGGTCGGTGACAGCTACATCCATCCTTTCGGTGCGTTCGGCATGGCCGAGGATGGCGTTTCGTTCCTGCACTGGTGGCTGCGCGCACGCGAGGCTGACGGGAATCATGCCCTGGAGGATTTCTCGCTGCCGGTGCAAGCCGCGCGCCGCAACCGCTTTGGGCCGCCCTCGCAAGACCCGCGGTCGCTTTACTCGACTTACTCCTATGCCTACCAGTTCGATGCGACGCTTTATGGGCGATTCCTGCGGACGCTCGCCGAGCGGCTGGGCGTGCAGCGGATCGAGGGACGGATCGTCGACACCGCGCTGGATGGAGCAAGCGGCTTCATCCGGTCGGTAACGCTCGCATCGGGCCAGTCGGTCGAGGCTGACCTGTTCATGGACTGCTCGGGCTTTCGCGGTCTGCTGATCGAGCAGGCGCTCTCCGCCGGTTACGAAAGCTGGCAGCACTGGTTGCCCTGCGACCGGGCGATAGCGATGCCGTGCGAAAGCGTGGAGGACTTGACGCCCTACACCCGCGCCACGGCCCTGCAGGCGGGCTGGACCTGGCGCATCCCGCTGCAGCACCGCGTCGGCAACGGTCATGTCTATGCCAGTGCGTTCATCGACGACGCTGCCGCCGAGCAGGCTTTGCGGGACGGCTTGGAAGGAGCGCCGCTGGCCGAGCCCAACCGCTTGCGCTTCCTGCCCGGCAAGCGCCGCCGCCAGTGGGTCGGCAACTGCGTGGCGCTGGGCCTGGCAGCGGGCTTCATCGAGCCGCTGGAGTCCACCAGCATCCACCTGGTCCAGCTCGCCATTGGCAAGCTGCTCGAATTGTTGCCCTACCGCGGCTGGGATCCGCTGGACGCGGCGGAGTTCAACCGGGCCATGGACCTGGAATATGAGCGCGTCCGCGACTTCATCATCCTTCATTATTGCGCCACCCAGCGCGACGACTCGCCCTTGTGGAACCATTGCCGGACGATGAGCCTGCCCGACAGTCTCGCCCATAAGCTGGAGCTGTTCCGCGAGCGCGGGGTGGTCGTGAACCAGCGTGACGGCATGTTCCTGGAGCCGAGCTGGATCGCCGTCTACGTCGGGCAGAATATCGTGCCGTGCAGGGTCGATCCGCTTGCCGCATGGATCGAGCTCGACAGGCTGGCGGCCCGTCTGGCGGACATGGCCGGGGCCTGCCGTCAAGCGGCCGCGGCCATGCCGCTGCATTGCGAGTATCTCCGCTCGATCAACGCTGCGGCCGTCGGATGACGGCGGAGGTACGGCAGCCCACACGCTACGTCATCGCCGGCGGCGGGATCGCGGGGGCGATGGCCGGGGTTGCGGTTGCCACGCGCCTGCCGACCGGAAGCCACAGCGTCACTGTGCTCCGCGACGGCGGCGACGCGGACGCCAGCTTCGGCCCGGTCGTCGCCACCCGGCCAGGTATCCGTCGCTTCCACGCCGACCTCGGTGTGGATGAGGATGCGCTGATCCGCGGGGGCGCGGCAAGCTTCACCTTGGGCACTGCCTATTCCGGCTGGTCTGCGGTCCGGCCTACTTATTTCCTCCCCTATGGCGATGCGGGCGCCTCCATCGAGGGGGTTCCATTCCACCTACTTGCCGCACGCCTCCGCACGGAGGGCGAGAAGGTCGCCTTGGCCGATTATTCGATCGCAGCCATGCTGGCGCAGTCCGGCCGCTTCGCTCGGCCGTCCGACGATCCGCGCTCGGTCCTATCCACCTTCACTTACGGTCTGCACCTCCACGCCGCGGCCTATGCGGACGCGCTGTTCGGCCTGGCGCGCCGGCGGGGAGCGACGATCGTGCGGGATGCGCTCGGGTCGGTCGAAGTCGCGAACGGCAGGATCGAGGCCCTGCACCTCGCCCGCGGCGAGCGGCTGGTGGGTGACGTCTTCATCGATGCGACCGGTGCACGCGGAGCGCTGGCCGGCAGCCTAAGGGGAGCCGACCTCGAGAGCTGCGCCGGCCTGTTCCCGTTCGACCGAACGGCCTCGGCAGCGATCCGCGCCAGCGCTCCCCCGGCTGCTTACGCGCATGCCGCCGCCCGTAGCGAGGGCTGGCGCCTGACCATTCCAGCAGCGGGGATCGTGGGCGAGAGCTTCGCCTACTCATCGCAGCTGTTGTCGCCCGATCAGGCCGAGCGGCTGCTCCTCGCCGATTGCGCGGGCGACTTGGTCAGCCCGCCGCGCGATGAGGCCGTGAAGGCGGGCAAACGCGCCCCCTGGAACGGCAATTGCGTGGCGATCGGGGCCGCCGCCGCTGTAGTAGAGCCGCTTCACTCCATGCCTTTCTCGCTGCTTCAGAATGGAGTTGAGCGGCTGCTTCGCCTACTTCCCGCGAGTATGGAAATGCAGGCGGAAGCGAACGAATATAACCGGGCAACGGTCGAGGAGATCGACCGGGCGCGGGACCTTGCGCTGCTGCCGTACCGGCTGAACGGCCGTGCTGGCGAGCAGTCGTGGGACGGCGCGCGCCAGCCTTCCCGGAACGAGAAGCTTGAACGAAAGATCGATCTCTATCGCAGCCGCGGGCGGGTGCCGCTGCTCGATGGCGACCTGCTCGACGAGGCCGAATGGGCGGCGTTGTTCGACGGGCATGGCATCACCGCCGCGCGCACGGACGCGCTCGCCGAAGCCATTCCGCTGGAACGCCTGACCAGCCAGCTCGCGCGCATGCGGCAGGTCATGATCCAGGCGATTTCTCACCTGCCCTCGCACGGCGACTATCTGCGGCAGCTGGCCAGGGGAGCTGCAGCGGCATGAGGCAAGGGCCGATCGAGCGCGTCGTGATCGCCGGCGGCGGCACCGCGGGTTGGATGGCGGCCGCGGCCCTTGCCCGGCTGTGTGCAACCGGCACCAGCGTGACCCTGATCGAATCCGAGGAGATCGGCACCATTGGCGTCGGCGAGGCGACCATCCCGCCGATCCGCACCTTCAGTGCGATGGTAGGCATCGACGAAACCGAATTCGTCCGGCGGACGCAGGCCACCTTCAAGCTGGGGATCGAGTTCGTCGACTGGACCCGCCTCGGCCACCGCTACATGCATCCGTTCGGCCCCTTCGGTGCCGACATGGAGGGCGTGAGCTTCCACCAGTTCTGGCTGAAGAGCCGCGCTGCCGGTGAGCGACATGGCTTCGAGGACTTCAACCTCTGCGCGGTGGCAGCCCGCCTTGGCCGCTTCCAACGTCCATCGCCCGATCCGAAATCGGTACTGTCCAAGTACAAATATGCGTTCCACTTCGACGCAAGTCTCTACGCCGCCTTCCTGCGCGATCATGCGACCGCACGAGGCGTCGTCCGGCGCGAAGGGAGGATCGTCGATGTAGCCCTGCGCAGCGAGGACGGCTTTGTCGAGGCGCTCCAATTGGAAAGCGGCGAGCGGATCGAGGGCGACTTGTTCATCGACTGCTCGGGTTCCCGCGCCCTTCTGCTCGGTCAGGCACTCGGCGTCGGCTACGAGGATTGGAGCCGGTGGCTGCCGTGCGATCGGGCCGTCGCCGTACCGGCCGCTGCCACCGAACCGCCGCTGCCTTACACGCGCGCAACGGCGCTCCCAGCAGGCTGGCAATGGCGGATCCCTCTGCAGCACCGCGTAGGCACCGGCTACGTTTATTCATCGGCCCACATCAGCGACGATGAGGCGGCTGCGACGGCTTTCGCCAGGCTCAACGGTGAGCCGCTTGCCGAACCCCGCTTCCTCCGCTTCACCGCTGGACGGCGTGACAGGGTGTGGGAGCGTAACGTGGTTGCGCTGGGTTTGGCGAGCGGCTTTCTGGAGCCTCTGGAGTCCACCAGCATCCACTTCGTCCAGGCCGGCATCTCCAAGCTGCTGGCGCTGTTTCCGGACCGGCGGTTCGACCCGGTGCTGGCGGACGAGTACAACCGGCTGACCGCCCTGCAGCTGGAGCAGGTCCGCGATTTCATTATCCTCCACTATAAGGCCACCGAGCGCCGCGACAGCGAGTTTTGGCGCGCCGCGGCGAACATGGCGGTGCCCGACAGCCTCGCCCGCAAGATCGCGTTGTTCCGCGAGAACGGCCGGGTGTTCCGCCACGAGGACGAGCTGTTCAGCGAGGCGAGCTGGTTGGCCGTGCTGCTCGGCCAGGGGATCGTGCCCCGCCGCTGGGATCCGCTCGCAGACGCACTGCCGAATGAAGAGGTGCGCGCAACGCTGGGCCGGATGGCGCCGTTCATCCGGCGGGCGGCCGAGTCCATGCCGGCTCACCAGAACTATCTCGCGCAGGTGGCCGGATCGCGCCCGGCCGGCGTGACCACCAGATGGAGGAGCATGAGTTGACCGACCAGCGTATCCGCAGCGTGCTCATCGTCGGCGGCGGAACCGCAGGCTGGATGGCCGCCGCGACCTTGGCCAAGATCCTGACCAACCGTTATTGTTCGATCACCCTGATCGAGTCCGACGAGATCGGCATCATCGGCGTCGGTGAAGCCACCATCCCGCAGATGGCGACCTTCAACCGCATGCTGGAGATCGACGAGGACGACTTCGTCCGCCGCACCAACGGCACGTTCAAGCTCGGCATCCAGTTCGTGAACTGGGGGCGCCAGGGTCACGTCTACTTCCACCCGTTCGGCTCCTACGGGCTCAACATGCAGGGCGTGTCGTTCCACTCGCACTGGCTGCGACTGCACCAGGCGGGCGAAGCGCCGCGCCTCGACGAATGGTCCCTGCCGGCCCTAGCGGGCGAGCGCGGCAAGTTCATGCGGCCGTTCGACGCCGGTAATTCGCCGCTGTCGCAGATCGCCTACGCCTACCATTTCGATGCCGGGCTCTACGCCCGATACCTGCGGGAATATGCGACCAGCCGCGGCGTCGTCCGGCAGGAGGGCAAGATCGTCGACGTGACACTACGGGGCGAAGACGGGTTCGTGGAGTCCGTCACTTTGCAGGACGGGCGCAGGATCGAGGCCGACCTGTTCATCGACTGCTCCGGCTTTCGCGGCCTGCTGATCGAACAGGCGCTGAAGAGCGGATACGAAGACTGGTCGCACTACCTGCCGTGCAACCGCGCGATCGCCGTGCCGTGCGAGAGCGTCGAGGAGATTACGCCCTATACCCGGTCCACCGCCCATACTGCCGGCTGGCAATGGCGCATCCCGCTGCAGCATCGGATCGGCAACGGCCATGTGTTCTGCAGCGACTTCATGAGCGATGACGAGGCTGCCGACATCCTCATGAGCAACCTCGACGGCAAGCCGCTCGCCGAGCCGCGGGTGGTGCCGTTCAAGACCGGACGCCGGCGGCAGAGCTGGATCAAGAATTGCGTATCGCTTGGGCTTGCGGCGGGGTTCCTCGAGCCGCTTGAGTCGACCAGCATCTGGCTGGTGCAGAGCGGCCTGTCCCGGCTGATGGCCATGTTCCCCGACCGCACCTTCCAGCAGGCCGAGATCGACCGCTACAACCGCACCGTCGCCTATGAATATGAGATCGTACGAGAGTTCCTGGTGCTCCACTATCACGTCACGCAGCGGGATGATTCTCCCTTCTGGGACTATTGCCGCAACATGCCGATCCCCGAGCGCCTCGCCGAGAAGATGCGGGTGTACGAGGCGTATGGCCGCACCTTCCGCGAAAATGACGAGCTGTTCAACGACACCAGCTGGTTCGCGGTCATGGTGGGCCAGCTGATGCAGGCGCGCACCTACGATCCCGTTGCTGACATCATGCCGCTCGACGAGACGCGGCGCCGTCTGCAGCACATCGCGGAGGCAGTTGGGAACAGCGCCAACTACATGCCGACGCACAAGCAATTCATTCTCGACAACTGCGCGGCTCCTGAGATGGTTGCGGCCAGCAAGGCGGCAGCGCCCGAGCGCGCAGTCCGGTTCGGCTGACAGGCAAGGAAACAGTGGAATGATCCGATCGAGCTGGCTCCTCAGCGCCGCGGCGCTTGCCGCCTTTTCTTCAGCCGGCGCTGCGGAAGTCGCGCCTGTGCGACTCAATCAGGTCGGCATCCTCGTCGGCGGTCCCAAGCGCGCAGTGGTGCCGAACGCCGGCAAGCAGCCGCTCGCCTGGTCTCTGATGGATTTCGACGGCCGGGTGCTCGCAACCGGTCGCACCACCGTCTTCGGCCAGGACCGTTGGTCGGGCGAGCATGTCCACCGGGTCGACTTCAGCCGCTATCGCCAGCCGGGCAAGGCGCTGTTCTTGCGCGTCGGCGCTGCCGCTAGCCGTCCGTTCGACATCTCGGCCGCGCCCTACCCGCGCCTGCCTTACGATGCGCTCGCCTATTTCTACCACAATCGCGCGGGCACGCCGATCGAGGCGAGCTTGGTCGGACAGCGCTGGGCCCGGCCGGCGGGCCACCCGAACGAGCGGGCGACCTGCGTTAGCGGCACCGACAGCAAGGGTAATGTCTGGCCCGGCTGTCCTTACACGCTGGAGGTGAGCGGCGGCTGGTACGACGCCGGCGACCACGGGAAATATGTGGTGAACGCGGGCATCTCGCTGTGGACGTTGCTCAACCTTCACGAGCGACTGACCGCCTCGGGCTCGAGGCTGTTTGCCGACGGCACCGCTGCAATTCCCGAGCGCGGCAATGGCCTGTCCGACCTGCTGGACGAGGCACGCTGGCAGATGGACTTCCTGCTCAAGATGCAGGTGCCCGAGGGCACGCGGCTGCGGGTGCCGGCGGGAGCCAAGGAGACCGTTCCCGGCCTGACCTTTAGCGAGATCGACGCGTCCGGGATGGCGCATCACAAGCTGGCGGACGAGAAGTGGACCTCGCTCCCCATGCGCCCGGACCAGGACCCGGAGAAGCGCCAGCTGTTCCCGCCGACCACCGCGGCGACGCTCAACCTGGCCGCGAACGCCGCGCAATGCGCGCGGGTCTGGCGCCAAGTCGACTCGGCTTATGCCGACCGCTGCCTCCGTGGCGCCGAGCGCGCCTGGGCGGCCGCGGTGCGCAACCCGCAAGTCTATGCGCTGGCGGACTTCACCGGCAGCGGCGCGTATGGCGATGACGAGCTCGGCGACGAGTTCTACTGGGCCGCCGCCGAGCTGTTCGCCACTACCGGCGAGGCACCGTACCGAGCCGCGCTGCAGCGTTCGCCGCACTTCCGGACGGTCGCGGGCGAGCCCGGTTGGGGAAGTGTCGCGCCGCTGGGCACCGTCACGCTGGCGAGTTTTCCCAATTCGCTGCCGAACGGAGAAGCGCGGCGGCTCCGGCAGGCCGTCCAGTCGGCGGCCGACCGCTTCCTCGCCGAGCGCGAGCGGACCGGCTACCTCGTTCCCCATGCCGGCAACACGGTCTGGGGGTCGAACTCGAACCTGCTCAACCGGGCCATGCTGCTGGGGTTGGCCTACGACTTCAGCGGTCAGGACCGCTACCGGTCGGGCGTGATCGACGCGATGGATTACGTCCTCGGCCGCAACCCGCTCGATCGCTCCTACGTGACCGGCTACGGCGCGCGGCCGATGGTGAATCCGCACCATCGGTTCTGGGCCAACTCGCTCGATCCGCGCTTCCCGCCGCCGCCGCGCGGGGCGCTGTCCGGCGGGCCGAACAACACGGCAATGACTGACGAGGTCGCAGCGACGCTCAGGGGCAAGTGCGCGGCGCAGGCCTGCTGGCTCGACGACGCCCGGGCCTACAGCCTCAACGAAGTTGCAATCAATTGGAACGCACCGCTGGTGTGGGTCTCCGCGTGGCTGGCTGAACGCCCGGGCGAGCGCAAGTGAAGCTGGGCCGTGCGGCGGCGCTGCTACTGGTGAGCCTGCTTGCCGGCTGCGCGACCGTGCCGAACAACAGGGGCCTCGCGCTCGCGATTACGCTCGACGACCTTCCGGTCCATGGAGAGCTACCCACCGGCGACTCGCCCGAGCGCATGGCGAGCGGTCTGCTCGCCGCGCTGGAGGCGGGCGGCGCTCGTGACGCGCATGGCTTCATCAACGGTCAGCAAGTGGAGCAGCAACCTGCACATGCCGCCTTGCTCCAGTCTTGGCGCAACCGCGGATTTCCGCTCGGCAATCACGGCTGGTCGCACAAGAACTTCAATCAGCTGAGCGAGGCCGAGTTCGAGGCGGAACTGCTGCGCAACGAACCGCTGCTGCACCCCGACGACGGGCGCTGGTTCCGCTACCCTTTCCTGCAGGAGGGCGCGACGCCGGCGAAGCGTGCGGCCGGGCGCGCGATCCTGGCCAAGCACAACTACCGCATCGCCGCGGTCACCATGGACTTTAGCGACTGGCATTGGACGGGACCGTACGTCCGCTGCCGCGGGGCGAGCGACCAGGCCGCGATCGCCGAGCTGGAGCGCAGCTACATGGAGGCGGCGCGGCAGAGCATTGGCTTCTATCGCGGGCTGTCACGACAGCTGCATGGCCGGGACATCCCCTATGTCCTGCTGCTGCACGGCGGAGCGTTCACCACCCGAATGATGCCGCGGTTGCTCGAGCTGTATCGCACGAGCGGCTTCCGCTTCGTCAGCCTCTCCGATGCGCAGCGCGATCCCGTGTACGCGACCGACAAGAATCCTGCCCAGCCCGCCGGGCCACGCGGGCTGGAGGAAGCGGCGGCGGCTAGGAACTTGCCGCTGCCGCCGCGCACCGACTTCGCGCCGGCGCTCGACCGCGCCTGCACCTAGCGGGCGGCCACCGTCAGCTTGGCGCTTTTGAGGTCGACCGAGTTCGGCCCCGTTGAGATGGTGAAGGTACCGGGCTCCACCACCTTCTTCATCTGCATGTTCCAGAGCGCGAGGTCGTCCGGGGTTAGCTCGAAGCGCACGGTACGGCGCTCGCCGGGTCTCAGGGTCACCCGCCGGAAGCGCTTCAGCTCCAGCACCGGACGAGTGACCGAGGCCTCGTCGTCGCGCAAGTAGAGCTGCACGACCTCATCGCCAATCCGCTGGCCGGTGTTGGCGACGTCCACATCGACCCCGACACGATCGCCGGTCCCGATCGTAGCCTGCGCCAGCCGTGGCGCCGAGATGTCGAAGCGCGTGTAGCTGAGCCCGTAACCGAACGGGTAGAGCGGCTTGGTCGTCTCGAACAGGTAGCCGCGCCGCGCCGTCGGCTTGTGATTGTAGTAGATGGGCAGCTGCCCCACGCTGCGGGCGACCGACACCGGCAATTTGCCGCCCGGGTTGACCTTGCCCAGCAGCGCGTCGGCCACGGCATGGCCAGTCTCCTGGCCCAGGTACCAGCCCTCGATCAGCGCCGGCGCGTTCTCCGCAAGGTAGTTGACCGCCAGCGGCCGACCGTTGAGCAGCACCACCACCGTCGGCTTGCCGAGCGCCAGGATCGCGCGGGCGAGGTCCTCCTGCTGACCGACAAGGTCCAGGGCGCTGCGGTCGCCGAGGTGCTGGTCGGCCCAGGCCTCGCGGCTGAGTTGCTCGTTCTCGCCGAGCACCATCACGATCGTGTCGGCCTTGCGCGCGGTCTCGACCGCCTGCGCGATCAGCTGGCGATTGACCGCTTCCGGCACCAGCTTGACCTCGTCGCACGACCAGCAGCGGCTTTCGGTCAGCCGAACGCCCTCAGCAAAGTCCACCGCGAAGCGGCCGCGCGATGCGGCCTGCAGGCCTTCTAGCACGCTGACCACATGGCGCGGCTCGTCGCTGTAGCCGCCGATCGGCGTGTCCTTGGCGTGGGTACCGATCACCGCCAGGCGGCGGATGTTGGCCGGCACGAGCGGCAGCAGCCCGCCCTGGTTCTTGAGCAGCACCATCGAGCGCTGCGCCGCTTCGCGGGCCAAGGCGACCGCATCCGGCGTCGCGGTCTTGCGCTCCGCCCTTCTCGCATCAGCGTAGGGGTTCTCGAACAGTCCGGCTTCGAACTTGAGTCGGAGCATACGCCGCACCGCCTGATCGACCAAGGCCTGCGGCACGCGGCGGGTACGGACAAGCTCGGGCAGGTGGACGTAGGCCTCACCGTCGGGGGTCTCGGAGTCTACGCCCGATTTGATCGCCCGCTCGCCCGCCTCCTTGATATCGGTGAACATCTTGTGGCGGGTGTTCATCTCGCGGATCGCGAAATAGTCGCTGACCACCGCGCCCTCGAACCCCCACTCGCGCCGGAGCACGTCGTTGAGCAGCCACGGATTGCCGTGCGACGGCACCCCGTCGATCTCGTTGTACGACGCCATCACCGAACGCACGGGAAGCTCCTTGACCGCCCGCTCGAACGGCGGGAAGAAGTTCTCGCGCAGCGTGCGTTCGGAGATCTGCGCCGGACCGACATTGGTGCCGTTCTCCGGCTGGCCGTGCCCGGTCATGTGCTTCAACGTCACCATGACCTTGTCCGGGCGGAGCGGCAGCGTCGACCCTTGAAAGCCGCGAATCGCCGCGAGTCCCATCTCGCTGACCAGGTACGGGTCCTCGCCGTAAGTTTCCTCGATCCGGCCCCAGCGGGGATCGCGAGCGACATCGACCACGGGAGCGAGGGCGAGAGTAGTGCCGCGAGCACGCATCTCGCGCGCGGCCACCGAGAAGACGCGCTCCAGCAAAGCAGGGTCCCAGCTGCTGGCAAGCGCGATTGACTGCGGGAAGCTGGTGGCGCCGCGGGCGACGTAGCCGTGCAGCGCCTCCTCATGCATCAGGATGGGGATGCCCAGGCGGGTTCTCTCCACCGCCCAGCGCTGCGCGGCGTTGACATACTCCGCAGTGTCCCGTGCATCGCGGTTGACGGTGCCCGCGGCGGCGCCCGCAGCGCCTGCGTTCGACTGCGTGACGCCGCGCTTGTCGGACGGCCGAGCGATCTGCCCGAGGCCCTGAGGAAAGTTCTGGCTGGCTTCGGCGGGAGAGAAGGCGCCGGCGTCGGTCTGGATCTTGTCCTTGTGCTCCCAGATGGTGATCAGCTGCGCCGTTTTCTCCTCCAGCGTCATCCGGGCAAGCAGGTCCTCCACTCGCCGGTCGACCGGTTGCGAGGCGTCCTTGTAGAGCGGGCGCCCACTGCTGCGTTGCTGCTGCGCCGACCCGGCGGACACCGGGACCGCCAGCGTTGCAGCCGCGGCAGCCAGACCCAGCATGCTCAAGCTTCCCAGGGCACGCACGCTCATTGGACCTCCACAGGCAAGAAATTTTTGATAGCGCTACCATAAAGCGGTGCCGGGCTGTTGCAATGGCTCAAAGCGCTTCTTACGCTCGCCGTGAGGGGTGAAGATGGACAGGTCGAGCCGGCGTCGCCGCGGCAGCATTACGATTGAAGACGTCGCGCGTGCTGCGGGGGTGTCCGCGATGACCGTGTCGCGGGTGATCAACGACGGACGCAACGTCCGCGACGGGACGCGCGAACGCGTGCAGGAGGCGATCGCCAAGCTCAACTACTCGCCCAACAGCGCCGCGCGCAGCCTGGCCGCGGGGGATGCCACCCACATCGGCCTGCTCTACTCGAACCCGAGCGCCGCCTACCTCAGCCAGTTCCTGGTGGGCGCGCTTGAAACCGCTCGGGGCGCCGGCTGCCACCTGGTGATCGAGCCGTGCGAGTCCGACGGGGAAGACAGCCAGCGGCAGGCGGCGCGCAGCTTCACCAATGCGGACGTCGAGGGCGTGATCCTGCCCCCTCCCCTGTCCGAGTCCGTTGCCATCATGAGCGAACTGGCCGACGCGAACGTTCCCGTAGTCACGGTCGCCATGGGCCGGGTCGAGAATCCCTTGAACGTTCGCATGAACGACCGCGGCGCAGCCAAGCAGATGACGGAGTATCTGATCGGCCTGGGACACCGGCGCATCGCCATGATCACCGGTCACCCCGACCAGATCGCGAGTGCCGAGCGTGAGCAGGGCTTTAGAGACGCGGCCGAGGCGGCCAGGCTCGGCAAGCGCGACATCCTCCTGGAACAAGGCTATTTCACTTTCCGCTCCGGGCTGGACGCAGCCGAGCGCTTGCTCGATCTGCCGCGCCCCCCCACGGCGGTGTTCGCCAGCAACGACGACATGGCGGCGGCGGTGATCAGCGTCGCGCATCGGCGAGGGCTCAGCCTGCCCAGGGACCTCAGCGTCGTGGGTTTCGATGACACTTCCCAGGCGACCACCGTCTGGCCGGAACTGACCACCATCCGCCAACCGGTCGCAGCCATGGCCGGAGCGGCACTGGACCTGCTCCTGGCGGAACTGCGCGCGGGGCGGCGGGGCACCACGGTCGGCCCGGCCGAGCGGGTGCTCGACCATGAGCTCGTGATCCGCGAGTCTGCCGTGCCGCCCTCCGCTTGAACAGCCGATCCGATCCTCGTTCCGGTGAAAAGACCATTGCTTTTCCGAGCGGAGCGTGGAGAAGTTAGCGCTAACAGCCGATCGCCTGTCGATGGCTGCTGAGGAGGGCGAGAATGACTGAGGCCAGTCCGGCACGGGCGAACATGGGCTTTATCGGCGCGATCGTCGCCGTGGCCACCATTGGCGGTTTCCTGTTCGGTTATGACAGTGGCGCAGTGAACGGCACGCAGGAAGGGTTGAGAACGGCGTTCAACCTGGGGGACGAAGGGCTGGGCTTTACGGTCGGCTCCCTGCTGATCGGTTGCTTCATCGGGGCGTTCAGCGCCGGCCGCCTGGCCGACGTCATGGGCCGCCGCAACGTTATGATGCTCTCCGCCGTCCTCTTCCTCGTTGGCGCCCTGATCCAAGGCTTCGCGACTTCGCAAGGCGTGTTCGTCATCGCGCGGATCGCCGGCGGCATGGCGGTGGGCGCGGCGAGCGTACTCTCCCCCGCCTACATCTCCGAAGTCGCGCCCGCGAGCATCCGCGGACGCCTCACCACGGTCCAGCAGATCATGATCATCACGGGGCTGACGGCGGCCTTTGTCGTGAACTACTTCCTCGCCGCAGCGGCCGGCGAAACCACGGCGACCTACTGGGCGGGGCTGGAAGCCTGGCGCTGGATGTACCTGATGCAGGCGCTGCCCGCCGCGATCTTCCTGGTCGCGCTGTTCTTCATCCCAGAGAGCCCGCGCTATCTTGTGTCCAAAGGTCGTGACGATCAGGCGCATGGAGTGCTGTCCTCCCTCTTCGGACGCGGTGTGGCCGATGCCAAGCTGCAGGAGATCCGCGACACCTTCAGCCAGGATCACCGCCCGCGGCTGAGCGACCTCAAGGGCACGAACGGCCGCGTCCGGCCGATCGTCTGGGCGGGCATCCTGCTGGCCGTGTTCCAGCAGCTCGTCGGCATCAACGTCATCTTCTACTATGGCGCGACACTGTGGCAGCTGGCCGGCTTCACCGAGGACCAGTCGCTGCAGATCAACATCGTCTCCGGCCTGGTCTCCATCGCCGCCTGCTTCATCACCATCGCGGTGATCGATAAGATCGGCCGCAAGCCGCTGCTGCTGATCGGGTCCGCGGGCATGGCAGTGACCCTGTTCTCGATGGTCTACGTGTTCGCCAATGGCACGCTCGACCCCGCGGGCAACCTGCAGCTGTCCTCTGGGCTCGGCATCGTCGCGCTGATCGCCGCCAACCTCTACGTGATCTTCTTCAACGTGAGCTGGGGTCCGGTCATGTGGGTGATGCTGGGCGAGATGTTCCCCAACCAGATCCGCGGGTCGGCGCTGGCAGTTGCGGGCTTTGCGCAGTGGTTCTCCAACTACCTCATTGCGCAGAGCTTCCCGGTCATGGCCCGCGAGCTGGGACTGGCGGTGAGCTATAGCTTCTACGCCATCTCTGCGGTGATCAGCTTTTTCCTGGTCCAGCGCTTCATTCATGAAACCAAGGGCAAGGAACTGGAGCAGATGCAGGGCTGACCATTCGGCTCTCTTCTGAGGGGCGCGGCTGCCGGAGCAGTCCGCCCCCCTTCCTTTCCGATACGGAGCAACTGCGAGTGACCCGCACCCCTGCCATGCCGTTCCGATCCCGCGAGTGGTTCGCGGCACCCGGCCGCAGCGACATGGCGGCGCTCTATCTCGAGCGCTTCATGAACTATGGGATCACGCCCGACGAACTCCGCTGCGGCAAGCCGATCATCGGCATCGCCCAGTCCGGCTCCGACATCGCGCCGTGCAACCGCATCCACCTGGAGCTCGCCGACCGGATTAAGGCGGGCATCCGGGATGCGGGCGGGATCCCGATGGAATTCCCGATGCACCCCATCTTTGAGAATTGCCGCCGCCCCACCGCCGCGCTCGACCGCAACCTCGCCTATCTCGGCCTGGTCGAGATCCTCAACGGCTATCCGATCGATGCGGTGGTGCTGACCACCGGGTGCGACAAGACGACCCCGGCCGCAGTCATGGCCGCGGCGACCGTCGACATCCCGGCGATCACCCTGTCCGGCGGGCCGATGCTGGACGGCTGGCACGATGGCGAGCTGGTCGGATCCGGCACGGTCATCTGGCGCTCGCGCCGGCTGCTCGCTGCGGGAGAGATCGACGAGGATGAGTTCTTCCGCCGGGCTGCCGATTCCGCGCCGTCCGCCGGCCACTGCAACACCATGGGAACCGCCTCCACCATGAACGCGGTGGCCGAAGCGCTCGGCATGTGCCTGCCCGGCAACGCCGCCATCCCGGCACCCTACCGCGAGCGTGGGCAGATGGCCTACCGCACCGGCGCGCGGGCGGTGGAGCTGGCGTACGAGGACCTGCGCCCGTCAAGCATCCTGACTCGCGAGGCCTTTCTTAACGCCATCCGCCTGGTGGGCGCGGTCGGCGGGTCCAGCAACGCGCAACCGCACATCACCGCCATGGCCCGGCATGCCGGCGTGGAGATAAGCGCGGCCGACTGGATGGAGCACGGCTACGACATCCCGCTGCTGGTCAACATGCAGCCGGCCGGCACCTTCCTCAGCGAGCGTTTCCACCGCGCTGGCGGGGTGCCCGCGGTCATGTGGGAGCTGCTGAACGCCGGCAAGCTCGACGGCGCCGCGTTGACCGTGACGGGCAAGACGCAGGCCAACAATCTCCAGGGCCGCGAGACCGGGGACCGCGAGCTGGTCGGCTCCTATGCCGAGCCGTTCCGCGAGCGGGCCGGGTTCCTGGTGCTCAAGGGCAATCTGTTCGACTTCGCGATCATGAAGACCAGCGTGATCTCCGAGGAGTTCCGCCACCGCTACCTCTCGCGTCCTGGGCATGAAGGCGCGTTCGAAGCCCGCGCGATCGTTTTCGACGGCTCGGACGACTACCACCACCGCATCAACGATCCCGCGCTAAACATCGACGAGAACTGCATTCTGGTCATCCGCGGCTCCGGGCCGATCGGCTGGCCGGGCTCGGCCGAGGTGGTGAACATGCAGCCGCCCGATGCACTGATCCAGCGCGGTATTACCAGCCTGCCGACGCTCGGCGACGGTCGCCAGTCCGGCACGTCCGATAGCCCGTCGATCCTCAACGCCTCGCCCGAAAGCGCGGCCGGGGGCGGCCTGTCCTGGCTGCGCACCGGCGACGTCATCCGCATCGACCTCGAGAACGGCCAGTGCGACGCGCTGGTCGACGAGGAAGAGATCGCCCGCCGCATGGCCGAAGCGCCGCCCCCCATCCCGCAAAGCCAGACTCCCTGGGAGGAGATTTACCGTGAGAAGACGGGCCAGCTAGCCGAAGGCGGAGTGCTCGAGCTGGGGCTGAAGTACCGCGGCACCTCCGCGCGCACGCCGCGCCACAATCACTAGGAAGCAGCCATGAACGACGCGGTCGCGCAGCATCCGAGCGAGGCCCAAAGTTCGCGGCTGGTGATCGCGGCGTCCTCGCTCGGCACCGTGTTCGAGTGGTACGATTTCTACCTCTACGGCCTGCTGGCGACGATCCTGTCGGCGCAATTCTTCTCGGGCGTGAACGAGACCACGGGGTTCATCCTCGCCCTCGCCGCCTTCGCCGCAGGCTTCGCAGTACGGCCGTTCGGCGCCGTGCTGTTCGGCCGCATCGGCGACCTTGTCGGGCGCAAGAACACTTTCCTCGTCACCATGGGCATCATGGGCCTGTCGACCTTCCTGGTCGGCGTGCTGCCGAGCTACGCCAGCATCGGCGTCGCCGCCCCCGTGTTGCTGGTCACCCTGCGGCTGCTCCAGGGCCTGGCGCTCGGCGGCGAGTATGGTGGCGCCGCAACCTACGTCGCCGAGCATGCCCCCGACGAACGTCGCGGCTTCCACACCAGCTTCATCCAAACCACCGCTACGCTCGGTCTGTTCGCCGCGCTCCTGGTGGTGATCGGCACCCGCTTTGCCCTCGGCGAGGAGGCGTTCGCGGCCTGGGGCTGGCGCGTGCCGTTCCTGGTCTCGCTAGTCCTGCTCGGCGTGTCGCTGTGGATCCGCCTGCAGCTGAACGAGAGCCCGGTGTTCCAGCAGATGAAGGCGGAAGGCCGAACCTCCCGCGCGCCGCTGACCGAAGCGTTCGGCAGCTGGCCCAACCTCCGGCTGGTGCTGATCGCCCTGTTCGGCGCGGTCGCAGGCCAGGCGGTGGTCTGGTACACGGGCCAGTTCTACGCGCTGTTCTTTCTGGAGAAGACCCTGCGCGTGGACGGCGCCACGGCCAACATCATGATCGCGGTGGCGCTGGCGATCGCCACGCCGTTCTTCCTGTTCTTCGGCTGGCTGTCCGACCGGACCGGGCGCAAGCCGATCATCCTGGCCGGCTGCCTCATAGCGGCCCTGACCTACTTCCCCCTGTTCAACGCCTTGTCGCGGGCGGTGAACCCGGCCCTCACCGAAGCCCAGGCACGGGCGCCGGTGACAGTGGTCGCCGACCAGGGGCAATGCTCGCTGCAGTTCGACCCCGTTGGCCGCAACAAGTTCGACCAGCGCTCGTGCGACATCGCGAAATCGTTCCTGGCGAAAGCGGGCGTCAGCTATGCCAACGTCGCAGCATCGGCGGATGCGGCAGCGGAGCTTAGAGTTGGTGGCACCAGCCTGCCCGTCCCCGATCCGCGCGGGCTAGGCGCTCCTGAGCGGGCGGCGGCAATCAAGGGCTTCCAAACCCAAGCGGCGAATCTGCTCCGAGTCGCGGGCTACCCGGACAGGGCGGACCCGAACCGCATCAACCGGCCGCTGGCGATCGCCATCCTGACCTTGCTGGTGCTCTATGTGACCATGGTCTACGGCCCGATCGCCGCGCTGCTGGTCGAGCTGTTCCCGGCGCGCATCCGCTATACGTCCATGTCGTTGCCCTACCATATCGGCAACGGCTGGTTCGGCGGGTTCCTACCGACAATCTCCTTTGCGATCATCGCGGCCACCGGCAACATCTACTCGGGGTTGTGGTACCCGGTCGGAATCGCGCTGCTGACGGTCGTGCTCGGCCTGTTCCTGCTGCCGGAAACGCGGCGAAGGAAGATCGCCGACTAGTCCTTGATCGGCAGCTCGAACGGCGGGAGCGGCAACAGCGCGTCGTCCACCACGTTAAGGATCGGATAGTCGCTCCAGCCATGACGCACGCGCGTCGCCGGCTTGCCGTCGAGCTGCACGACGACCACCGGCGCGGAAGCGGCCAGTGTCGCAGTTGCATAGCGGCAGCTCTCCTGCCTTTCGCCGCACAGCTCGAAGCCGACCGGAGCGCCGCTGAGCGACTGCAGCGCAGCGTCCGTGCCGGCGATCCCGACATGAACCTCGTTGCCGCTCCGCGCCCCCGCGACCGGGACGATCCCGGCTGCAACGTTCGCCTCACGGTAGGCCAGCCGCCGGGCTGCAAGCGCCAGCCGCCGACCGACCTCCTGCTTGTTCGGCGGGTGGATATCGGCGCGCTCACCGAGGTCGGTAGCCACGACCAGCGCCGCACGAGGGTCCGCGGCTGCCGCGCGCCGCTGCGCGTCAATTAGCGCCGCCCAACCGCTGTCGGCCGGTTGCGCGGCCGGCTTGCCGAAGCCGGCGAGTGCCACCACCAGGAACGGCAGCTGCGGATCGCCGAATTGCCGGCGCCAGCTGCTCATCAGCGCGAGGAGGCGGCGGTCGTAGCCGGACACACCGACGTCCGACTCGCCCTGGTACCAGGCGACGCCCTTGAGGCTCAGCGCCCCCAACGGCGCGATCATCGCATTGTGGATGGTGCCGAGCCCCGCATGCGTGTCCCACGGCGCGCGCGGCGTCACGCCGACCGCCGCGGGCACGACGGAATATTCCCAGCCTTCGCGAAGCCGCTTCACCGAACCGTCGGCTAGGGTCAGCTTCAGCCGCTCGGCCGGACCCTGGAAGCCACCCAGCCCCCAACTGTCGCCGATATTGACGATGATCTCGTTTTCGCCTGCCCGCAGCACGCCGGGCGCAACCCGGTGCTCGCGGCGCTGCGACCAGCTGAAGGTGCTGCCCACGCCCACCCCGTTGACCCACGTCTGGTCGAGATCGTCGATGACGCCCAAGGACAGCGTCGCGCCCTTGCGCGCCTCCGCCGGCGTGAGCGTCACCCGCCGCCGCGCCCAGACATGGCCATTGAAGCTGGCGAAGGCCGGGTCGCCCCACTGCTCCCACGGCGCGATCGTCGTGAGCGGCCGCCACTGCAACCGGTCGCTGGCGCGCCACGGCTCCTGCCCCGGAGCCTCGCCCGTCCGCTCGCGCCACCAGGCGCCCCATTGCTCCCCGAACCGCCGAGCGCCCGCCGCAGGATCGCGGCGATAGAGCGCTAGCAGCGCCGCATCCGCGTCGCCTCCGCTCGCCCGGGCGGCAGCTTCGTCCATCCACGGCCGGATGCGCGTGCCGCCCCAGCTCGCGTCGATCGCGCCGATCGGGACCTTGTGCGTGGCCCGAAGGTCGCGAACCATGAAGTAGCAGGCCGCGGAGAAGTCCGCCGCAGTCTCCGGCGTCAGGCGGGCCCAGGAAGGCGCCTCATCGAAGCGCCGCTGCGGAGTCAGCGCAGTCTTCTGCGGCACCGTGAGTAGCCGCATTTCCTCGTCCCTAGCGCCTTCCGCTTCCGCAGCGCCGCTCAAGGCCTGCTTGACCGGCCATTCCATGTTGGACTGGCCCGAGCAGAGCCACACATCGCCGATCAGCACATCATTTGCCGCCGCCGACACTCCGCTAGCGAACCGCGCTTCGATCCGGTGGGGCCCGCCCGCGCTCAGCGGCGGGAGCTCGACGCTCCAGCGTCCGCTCCGATCCGCCCGCGCGGCCGCAGTAGCGCCAGACAGGCTGACCCGAACCCGCTCACCCGCAGCAGCGTCGCCGCTAATGCGGATAGGACGGTCGCGCTGCAGCACGGCACCGTTGGTGAATAGCGGGTCCAGCCGCGGCGGCGCAGCTAAGGTCGCGGTGCTGGTCAGCAGGGCGGCGAGCGCGATCAGTTGTCGATGCGTGGACATGGCAGGCCGGGCACCTCGACCGGAAACGCGAACAAGTGGCCGATCTGCGGCTGGCGGGCGATCTGTTCCGGGCTCATCTTCTGCCGCGCAGTGGTGGCGTAGGCCGTGCGCAGGTCGGGGCCGCCGAACGCGATCTTGGTGATGTTCGCGACGGGGAAGCGCACCCGCTGCAGAAGCTCGCCCGACGGCAAGTAGCGGCGCGCCTCCCACCCCCCGTACAGGCTGATCCAGATACAGCCTTCGGCGTCGCAGGTCGGCCCGTCGGGGTTGCCGCCGCCTTCTTCAATGGTGACGATCAGCCGCGAGGGGCCCAGCGTGCCGTCTTCACCGATCTCGCACGCCGAGATAGTCCGCTCCAGCGTGTCGACCCAGTTGAGCGTCCTCCCGTCCGGAGACACCGCCGGTCCGTTGGTGATGGCGATGCCCGAGATGCCGCTGTGCGCGAGCTCCCCGCGGTCATAGCGGTAGAAGCTGCCGCTCTTCCCCTTCTCGCCATTGTCCATCGTCCCGAACCACAGCCGCCCGGAAGGATCGACCACCCCGTCGTTCAGGCGGTTGGTCGGGCGGTCAGGTTCGACTTCCCGCAGCAGGCTGAACTCGCCGCTGTCCGGATCGAAGCGGTGCAGGCCGCTCTGCAGGCCGGCGACAAATCCGCCGCTGCGCATAGGCAGCACGAAGCCGATCTGCTCGGGCGCATCCCAGCTGCGCTTGTCTCCGCTGGCAGGGTCGAACCGATGAACCTGGTGCTTCTTGATGTCGGTGAACCATACCGCCTCGTCGACCCACACCGGCCCCTCGCCGAGCTCGGCCGCAAGATCCCAGACGACCTGAGGTTCGGCTGCCATCTCAGCGCCAGCCCGCGTCCACGAAATGCTCGTGGCCGGTGACGAGCCGCGCGTCGTCCGAGGCCAGAAACAGGATCAGCGCCGCGACATCCTCCGGCACCAGCCGGCCTTTGAGGCACTGCGCATTCACGATCTCCGCCTCTCCTTCCGGCGTGTACCACTTGAGCTGCCGCGGCGTCCGCACGTTGCCGGGGACAACGCAGCTTACCCTGATGTTATCCGGCCCGAGGTCGCGCGCCAGCGCCCGGGTCATGCCCTCGATCGCCGCCTTCGCGGTCTGGTAGAGCACGAGGTCGGGCAAGGCGAGATGCCAGCTGATCGAACCCAGGTTGATGATCGCGCCGCCGCCAGCGCTCTTCATCGCCGGGATCACCGCCTGGGCGCAGAAGAAATGGTGCTTGAGGTTCACGTTGAGACGGTTGTCCCAATAGGCCTCGGTCACCTCCTCGATCGAGTGGCGATCGTCGTTCGCCGCGTTGTTGACCAGGACGTCAAACGCACCACGCTCCTCCGCCGCCCTCCGGATCGTAGCTTGCGTCGCAGGAATGTCGGTCAGGTCTACGCGCTCGAACTTTGCGCCGGTCTGCGCGGCCAGCGCCTCGGAGTCCTCATCGCAGATGTCGAAAAAGGTTACCTCCGACCCTTGCTGCACGAATGCCTCGACGATGCCGGCGCCGATGCCCGAGCCTCCGCCCGTGACCAGCACCCGCTTCCCCCGCAGGCTCGGATAGACCGCCCGCCCATTCTCATCCGACAATGATCAGCCCCCGATGTAGACGGTCTTGGTCTGCGTGTAGAATTCGACCGCGGCGAAGCCCTGCTCGCGCGCGCCGTAGCTCGACTTGCGGGTGCCGCCGAACGGGACATGGTAGTCGACGCCGGCGGTGGGCAGGTTGACCATCACCATGCCGGCCCGCACCGCACGGCGGAAATGCCGCGAGTGCTTGAGCGAGTTGGTGACGATGCCTGCCGACAAGCCGAACTGCCCGCGATTGGCGATCTCCAGCGCTTCCTCATAGTCGCGGACGCGCACGGTGCTTGCGACGGGGCCGAACACTTCCTCGTTGTTGATCCGCATGTCGGGTGCGGTGTCGGCGATCACCGTCGGCGCCATGTAGTAGCCGCGCTTGTCCAGCTGCAGCGGGTCGCCGCCGGTGAGCACCCTGCCGCCTTCGTCGCGGGCGATGCCGACGTAGCGCAGGTTCTGCTCCAGCTGCTGCTCGCTGACCGCCGGGCCGATCTGGGTGGATGGGTCCAGCGCATCGCCGACCTTGAGCGCCCGCGCCCGTTCGGCCAGCGCCTCGACGAAGCGGTCGTGAATGCCTTCGGTCACGATGATCCGCGACGAGGCGGTGCAGCGCTGGCCGGTGCCGAAAAAGGCGCCGTCGATCGCGCAGGTCACCGCGCGCTCGAGATCCGCATCGTCCAGCACCACCAGCGGGTTCTTGCCCCCCATTTCCAGCTGGATGCGGGCTTGCCGCTTCATTGCGGCCTGCCCGACCATCGCGCCGACGCCCTGCGAGCCGGTGAAGCTGATGCCATCCACGCCCGGATGGTCGGTGATCGCGCGCCCGACGTCGCCTTCGCCCAGCACCAGGTTAAACACTCCGGGAGGCGCACCCGCTTCCTGAATGATGGCCGCAAGCGCATGAGCGATCGCCGGAGTCGGCGTCGCCGGCTTCAGAACCACCGTGTTGCCGAACGCCAGCGCCGGCGCGGCCTTCCACGCCGGGATCGCGATCGGGAAGTTCCAGGGCGTGATCAGACCGAACACCCCGACCGCCTCGCGATAGGTCGCGGCGTCGATGCCCGGCCGAGTCGACTCCAGCGTCTGCCCGTGGCGGCGCAGCGCCTCGCCTGCGAAGTACTTCAAGATGCGCGCGGCCCGCATCACCTCGCCGATACCTTCGGCCAGCGTCTTGCCCTCCTCACGGGACAAGAGCTCGCCCAGCGCCTTGGCCCGCTCCATCACCAGCGCACCGGCGCGGTCGAGCACGTCGGAACGAACCTCCGGCGAAGCTTCGGACCAAGCCGGGAACGCCTCGCGGGCGGCGCGGACCGCTTCGTCCACCTCCGCCGCGGAGCCTTTAGGATAGCGCGCGACCGTCTCCCCGATGTCGGAAGGATTAATGCTGCTCTCGGAAGCATCGCCGCCGCCAAGCGCCTGGCCGCCGATCAAATGGGTAAGCGTATCGACCATGTGTATTCCTGCTGTCAGGCGTTCGCCGGAGTAAGGAGCTGGCGCTCGGCCAGGTTGCGCATGAGTGCCCGAACGCCGAACCGCCACGGCGGCGCCGCCTTGGATGTGGTCACCGGGTTCACCAGCGTGCCGAGCTTCTCGCTGCTGATCCGCACCATGTCGCCGACCTTGTGGGTGAAACCGCGTCCGGGCTCCTCGCGGTCCTGGGTCGGCGCGAACAGCGTGCCCAGGAATAGCGCGAAGCCATCGGGATAATGGTGCTCGCTCAGGGCCTGGCGAACCAGCTCCTCGGGATCGCGGCTGATCTCGCCCATCAGGCTGCGCCCCTGGAGGACGAAGCCGTCCTCGCCGGTGATCTCCAGCTCGACCACCGCTTCCCGCACGTCGTCCAGCGTGAAGCCGTCATCGAACAGGCGAACGAACGGGCCGATCGCGCAGGACGCGTTGTTATCCTTGGCCTTGCTCAGCAGCAGCGCGCTGCGGCCCTCGAAGTCGCGCAGGTTGACGTCGTTCCCCAGCGTCGCGCCGCGGATCTCGCCGCGGCTGTTAACCAGCAGCACGACCTCGGGCTCCGGATTGTTCCAGTCCGAGTCCGACCGGACCCCGATCGGCGCGCCCGAACCGACGCTCGCAAGCAGGGCAGTCTTGGTGAAGATTTCCGCGTCCGGGCCGATCGCGACTTCCAGATACTGGGACCAGAGCCCCTCCTCCAGCAGCACCTGCTTCAGCCGGCTGGCGTCCGGGGTGCCCGGAACCACCGAGCGGATCGCTCCGCCGATCCGCTGCTCGAGCTTGTCGCGGATTGCCGCAGCCTGCTGATAGTCGCCGCGGGCCCCTTCCTCGATCACCCGCTCGATCGCGGAGATGGCGAAGGTCACGCCCGCGGCCTTGACCACTTGCAGGTCCACCGGCGCGAGCAGCTGCTCGGCCCGAAGCTGTTCGACCGAAAATAGAGGTGCGCCGCGCGCTGCAATCGGGTCGGGAAGATCGAACAGGTCGGCGAGCGTTGGAGCCGCGCGCGACACGTCCTCCACCATGCCATTGCGGATCAGGACCGGAGTCGGGCCGGCCTCCAGCAACAGGCGCCCGGCGAGCACCGCGTCGCGGTGGTCGGCCGGCAGCATCGCCGATGTGCTTAGTTGCATCACTGACCTGTCCCGCTGCGTTTGGTAGCGCTACCATCGGAGCGGCCGCTCTCCGTGTCAAGGCATGCAAACTGGAAAAGCTGTCCGCTCGCCGCGGCTTCCCGGCTGGCCGGCTGCGGACAGCTTCCTGATCTCCGAACCCGCTAAATGGGCGGGCGGTGCTGCCCTGCCCTACTGCCAGGAACAGGCGTTCTGATCGACGACGGCGCTCGCCACGCGAATGTCGGACACGCCCAACGTCATTTGGCCGGCCGTGCTGATGATGGTCGGGGACGACAGCTTCTGCGCGTTGAGCCCCGCCCTGGCGAAGCAGCGCAGCGGCACCGTCAGCGTCCGCCACTCCCCGCGGCTCGCGCTCCTCAAGACTCCGCCGATTGGAACCGCGGCGCTGTCCATCGCCAAAGTGACGGCACCGGCAGGCGCCTGATCCACGCGGTAATCGATCAGCAGACTCAGCTCGCCGGTGGTTTCCCGCGAGAGGTCGATCGGATCATTGGCCTGGAGGCGGAACGACTTCTCGCCGGTCCCAGCGAACCGGACCAGGACCGAGTCCTCCTGCGCACGTCGATCGATGCGCTGGATCTGGGCGCCACCCGAAGTCGCGAAGCTCCACCCGGGCGGAACTCGGCCGCGGCCGAAGAACACGCCATCGGCTCCGCCCGGCACCGGCGGCGGGCGATCCTCGGCGAGCCGCGGCACGGCGACGCGATCGCGATAGTTCAGGCCGTAGCCGTAGGCGAACAGCGGGTCGTAGCCGGCCTGCCCGCGGTTGAGCGGCCCCCCGTCGGCCCGCCGGGGCCAGCTGTAGGACAGCTTGCCCCGGAAATCGTGCCGGGTCCGGCCCGCGCGGTCGCGGAACAGGACGTCGGCGACGCCCGCGCCTTCGCTTCCCGGCAGGAAGGCCGCCACGAAGGCGTCGGATGCGTTCATCTCCGGATTGACCCATAGCGGCCGTCCCGAAAGGAACACCGCCACTGTGGGGACTCCCGCCGCCTTGAGCTTACGAAGCAGCTCGAGGTCCTTCTTGTCGGCGGGGCTATATTCCAGGTTCGGCCGGTCGCCGACGAACTCGGCGTAAGGTTCTTCGCCGAACACCACGATCGCCACGTCAGGCCGCTGCGTGAACCGCCCATCGGCGCTGAGCGTGGCGGTTCCACCCGCTTCATCGACCGCTTGCCGGATCCCCGCATAGATCGATGTCGCGCCGGGAAAGTCGGCGTTGGTCAGCCCGCTGCCCTGCCAGGTGATCGTCCAACCGCCCGACTGCTTGCCGATGTTGTCGGCCCCGTCGCCTGCGACCAGCACGTTCGCGCTGGGCTTGAGCGGGAGCAGGCCGCCGTTGTTCTTCAGCAGGACCAGCGACTCCCGCACCGCCTGGCGCGCCACCGCGCGATGCTCCGGCGCGCCGAGCAGCTGGAACCGGCCGGCGAGCGGACGGGCCGATGGCGCACCCTTGTTGAACAGCCCGGCCCGCAGCTTGACCCGCAGGACACGCCGCACGGCATCGTCTAGGCGCGCCATGGGGATCGCGCCCGATCGCACCTGCGCCAGCGTACTCTCGTACAGGCCCTTCCAGCTGTCGGGAGCCATGAACATGTCGAGCCCGGCGTTGATCGAAGCCGGACAGCTGGTGTTGGTGCAGCCGGGCACCTGCCCGTGCGCGTTCCAGTCGCCCACCACCAGCCCGTCGAAGCCCATCTGCCGCTTCAACGCGTCGGTCAGCAGCGTCCGCGAGCCATGCACCTTCTCGTCCGCTACGCTCGAGAAGGATGCCATCACCGCCTGCACGCCCGAGCGGATTGCCGGCGGGTAGCCCGCGCCGTGGATGTCGCGGAGTTCGGCCAGAGGCGCCGGATTGTCGCCTTGGTCCTTGCCATTCACAGTTCCGCCATCGCCGACGAAGTGCTTGGCGGTGGCGATCACCCGGCCCGCGCCCATGAAGTCCCGGGTTCCGGGGCGCCCCTGCAGCCCTTCCACCACCTTGCCGGCGTAGGAGCGCACAACGTCCGGGTCTTCCGAGAAGCCCTCGTAGGTGCGGCCCCAGCGGTCGTCCCGCACCACCGCCAGCGTCGGCGAGAAGTCCCAGTCGATGCCGGTGACGACCATCTCGCGGGCGGTGACCTCGCCGATGCGGCGGATCAGCTCCGGGTTGCGGGCCGCGCCGAGGCCGATGTTCTGCGGGAAGATCGTCGCTCCGACCACGTTAGCGTGGCCGTGCACCGCGTCGATGCCCCACATCAGCGGAATGCGCTCGCCCTTCCAGTCGGCTGCGTGCGAGGCGTTCCAATAGGCGTCGGCGAGCTTCAGCCACTCGGCCGGTGGAGCATTCTCCTTGCCACCGGGCGCGCTGTTGCCGCCGGCCAGGATCGAGCCGAATTTGTACTTGGCGACGTCCGCAGGCGTGATGCTGGCGATGTCCGGCTGGATGATCTGCCCGACCTTTTCCTCGACCGGCATGCGGGCGAGAATGGCGTTGATGCGCGCTTCCATCACCCGATCGGGCGCCACCTGGCTCCTTACCGCCGGCCAGCTTGCGTCCTGCACCGCCGCGACCGGCGCAGCCAAAGCCAAGGCGGCGCAAGAGGCCACGAGAACGGCCGCAAGCCCCCGCTGCGTTCGGCTGGTGGCAGCGCGTTGATCCTGCATCTTCTTCTCCGCTTTGCGTCTGCATAGCACCATATGGTAACGCTACCATCGCGCAAGAGGCCAAGTCGTGCTGGTACAGAAAGCCCGGAGGAACATGCTCGCTCAAATTGCCGATCGCCAAGGCTGGATGTTGCGCCTGCGCTTGCTGCTGCTTGCAGCTCTCGCGGTCGCCGCCCCCGCAGCGTCCCAGAGTGCCGCCGCTCCGGCTGTGTTCGAGTGGTTCGAGTACCGGGGCGACGAGTCCCTCCCTGGGTCGCGTGCAGGCGAGTACGCCAACCCGGTCCTGACCGGCTTCTACCCCGATCCGAGCATCACCCGGGTGGGCCGCGACTATTACCTGGTCACCTCGACCTTTTCCTATTTTCCGGGGCTGCCGGTCTTCCACAGCACCGACCTGGTGAACTGGCGGCAGATCGGGAACGCCATTTCCCGGCCGGAGCAGCTCAACTTCAAGCAGCTCGGCCTGTCGCGCGGCGTGTTCGCTCCGGCGATCGAGCATCATGCCGGCACCTTCTACATCGCCAACACCTGCGTCGACTGCGGCGGCAATTTCGTGATCACCGCCAAGAACCCGGCTGGCCCGTGGAGCGATCCGGTGTGGCTGCCCGAACTGGAGGGTGGCATCGACCCGTCGCTCTTCTTCGATAATGACGGGCGCGCGTGGATCCTGAACAACGGCCCGCCGGTCGGCGAGCCGCTCTACGAAGGCCACCGTGCCATCTGGATCCAGCAGTTCGACGCGGCCAAGCTGAAGACGGTGGGCCCGCGCACCCTTCTGGTGAACGGGGGTGTCGACATCCGCACGAAGCCGATCTGGATCGAAGGGCCGCATATCTACCGGGAGGACGGCTACTATTATCTGACCGCGGCCGAAGGCGGCACTGCGGAGGGTCACTCCCAAGTCGCCCTGCGCAGCAAGAACGTCACCGGCCCCTACATCCCCAACCCAGCCAATCCCTTCCTGACGCAACGGGATCTGCCGCGCGACCGTCCCAATCCGATCACCTCGGCCGGCCATGCCGACCTGGTGCAGCTGCCCGGCGGAGAGTGGTGGGCGACCTTCCTCGCCGTGCGGCCGTACGAAGGCGATCACTATAATACCGGGCGCGAGACCTTCCTTATGCCCGTCCGCTGGGAGAACGGTTGGCCGCGGATCACCGCTCCCGGCCAGGTAATCCCCTACGTCCACAAGCGGCCCCCGCTGCCCGCGACGGGCAAGCCGTTCAGCCGGCGGCGCACGACGGTGCGCGAGGACTTCGACCGGGCGCTCGGCCCCGAGTGGATGATGATGCGCAACCCGCGCGAGCGTTGGTACGCGGTTTCCGGCGGGGCCTTGCGCCTGCAGCCCCGCGCCGTCGGCCTCAGCGACTTCGGCAATCCTTCGTTCCTGGCTCGGCGCCAGCAGCATATGTTCGCGACCGCCTCGACCTCGGTGCGCTTCGACCCTGCGGCCGGGCAGAAGGCTGGGATCGCGGCGCTGCAGAACGACGAATATTGGTTCCTGTTGTCGCTGGGGAACCGCAACGGCCGGCCCGAGGTGCAGCTTGAGCGCCGAGCGGGACCGGCGGACGCCGCAGCCGGCGTCCTGCTGGCTTCCGCACCCCTACCCAGCGCTCACACGGGCCCGGTCCAGCTCCGCATCCGCGCCCGTGGCGGTGCGTACGACTTCGACTATGCGGTGCGGCCCGGCCAATGGCGAGCGCTACGGCACGGGGCAGACGGCAAGCTCCTCAGCACAAAAACGGCCGGTGGGTTCGTCGGCACGGTGTTCGGTCTCCACGCCTATGGAGCGCGTTGAGCGGCCCCGTCGAGACCGGGCGGCAAGCACTATCGAGAGTGGCCTTAGCCCCGCTCGCCCGGGCGCTGTGTCTCCGCCTGCCCGCTACGGGCACCCGCACTCTCCTCGCGCACCTTGCGGAACTCGGAGCCGGCGCTCCAGGCCGGCCAGTCGCGACTGTTCGCCAGCCGCGCGCCGATCGCATAGTAGAGCTCCGCCTCCTGCGCGGCGCCGCGCAGGTCCCAGTCGGGCGACCAGGCATCGCAGGTCTGGTGATAACATTTGCCCGTAAACTCTTCGAGCCAGCGCTCCCCTGCCGGACGCCCCCCGTTCTGCAGATCGTAGGCGCCCGCCAGCGCCATGCTGAGCAGCACCGGCACCCCGCGCTTGGCCAGGGTGAAGTGATCGGCCCGGTAGAATAGCCCGCGCTCGGGCCGACCCTCCGGTGTCACCGCCCGCCCCTGCGCCCGGGCGCCTTCCTCAAGGTAGCGCTCCAGCTCGCTCTGCCCCTGTCCGATCAGCAATGTGTCGCGGGTCGGGCCGGCCCACTGCAGGGTGTCCAGCGTCAGGTTCGCCGCCATCGTCTCGTGCGGGAACAGCGGGTTCTGTGCATAATATTCGGATCCGAGCAGCCCGCGCTCCTCGGCTGTCCAGGCGGCGAAAACCAAGCTGCGCTCCGGCCGCGGGCCGGCCGCGAACAGGCGTGCGATCTCGATCATCGCCGCCAAGCCGAGGGCATCGTCGGCGGCGCCTGGCCGCACCGTCCGGCCCTGCGCATCGGGCGCGCCGACGCCATAGGCATCCCAGTGCCCGCCGTAGCTCACCGTCTCGGCCGGATAGCGACTCCCCGTCAGCTTGCCGATGACGTTGCGGCTGGTGATCCGCGCCAGGTCCACGCCGGCCGAGGCGGAGAAGCGCGCCTTGAGGTCGATCGGGCGGAAGCCGCCGGTCCGCGCCTGCCGCTTAAGGGTGGCATAGTCATAGCCCGCGCGCTTGAGCATTGCCTTCGCGGCGGCCTGCTGCATCCAGCCCTGCAGCAGCACCGGCTGCCTGGCGCCACTCGGCAGAACGATGTTGAAGTTCTCGCCCGCCGCGCTCTCCACCACGTTCCAGCCATAGGCGGCGCCTTCGGTCTCGTGCACGATGATCGCGCCGATGGCCCCGCGCCGCGCCGCCTCTTCGAACTTGTAGGTCCAGCGGCCATAGTAGGTCATGGTCTTGCCGCCGAACTTGCCCGCGACCGGCTCGCCCGCAGCCGCCTCGAAGTCCGGATCGTTGACTAGGAACAGCGCCACCTTGCCCCTGAGGTCCACGCCCTTGAAGTCGTCCCACCCACGCTCGGGGGCGGACGTGCCGTAACCGACGAAGACGATCGGGGCGTCGGCGATACGAGCGACCTGCGTGTCCCGGACGGTGCTCAGATAGATGTCCTGCGGGAACCTCAGGGGGGTCGTGGTCGAGGCCTGCCGGATCCAAAGCTGCGGCGTCTGCAGTTTCGTGCGGATCAGCGGCACGCGCTGCGTCCAACCCCCATTCTCGCCGCCCGGCTCGAGGCCGGCCGCCTTGAACTGCTCGACCAGGTAGGCGACGGTCTTGTCCTCGCCGCCCGTCCCCATGGAGCGCCCCTCGAACTCGTCCGATGCGAGCACCCGGGTGATCTCCGACATGCGCTGGGTGCTTACGGACGGAGCGGCGGTTGCCTGCGCGGGTCCGGCGGCGGCGAGCACCGGCTCGTCGGCTGGACTAATCGCCGGTGCAGGTGCACCTGCCGTCTGGCAGCCTCCGAGCATCGCCAAGCTCACGACCAACGTGCCCACACGTATCAGATCCATCAGCCTTGTCCTCCGCCGCTCAGGAGCGAAACGGGCGGTCGTCGAATTTGTTCGGTCCCGATCGGGCGACCGATAACTCAGAAGTCCGTGGTCAGGCTCATTTGGAAGCGGCGGGGCGGGTTGTAGTAGAAGCCCTCGCCGATGTTGCTGAACCCATAGGGCTTGTTCACCGAAGGCACCTGTGCGCGAAGCGTTGCCGGCTTACCGAACAGGTCGAAGCGGTAGCGCGCGCCGGGCGCCAGGATGTAGCGCGCCGGGATGACCAGAGTGTTCGCCGCATTGGCGTTCCTGTCCGACGAGCTTTCATAGGCGAGGTCGAGCGACAGTCCCTCGACCCACGGCACTTCCCAGTTCGCCGCGCCCGTGATGACGCGACCGATCGACCCGACCGGCCGCCGCCCGATGAGGCCGAGCTCCACCGCGTCGCCGCCGACTTTCGCGTCGAGGAACACGGCGCCGAGCACGATGCTGAGCCGCGGCGTGATCTGACCGGCAAGGGACGCCTCGACCCCGCGGTTGCGCACCTCGCCGAGCTGCCGGAATTCCTTGGACGGATCGAGGGCGAAGTAGGGTTTGCGCACGTCGAACACGCCTGCGACCAGGCTGAGGCCCTTGCTGAGCTTGAGCCGAAAGCCGGCGTCCTTCTGCTCGGTGATGATCGCCGGCGGGGCCTCGCCGCGATTGGTGGCGATCTCCGGCGCGACCGGGCTTTCCTCCAGCCCCTTGCTGTACCCGGCGTAGAAGACGAGACCGGGCGTCGCGAAGATCGAGAGCGCACCGTTGAACAGCCACGGGCTCGCCTCCGTTACGGGAAGGGCGCCGGAGGGGCGCACCACCTCCTTGCGGTAGAAGGTCCGCTGAACGCCGAGGCTGAGTTCGCCGACCCCGCGCCAGCGTCCTTCATAGCCCAGGCCGCCGGTGAACTGGCGCACCTCGTCCGTGGTCTGCGGCCCCCGCACGAAATCCGGCTGCGGCACGTCCAGCGGCTCATCGATGGGGCCTCGGCCGAAGTCGAAGCGCCGGCTGCCGCCGATCCGCCGGTCGAGCATGCGGCCGCGGGTCATCAGGTGCACCAGGTGGAGGCGATCGCCCTCGATCAGCTGGCGGGTGAGGCGCAGCTCCCCCGAGGTGGACGCGACCCGGCGGCCCTCCTCCTGAATGACCTGGCGGTCTGCGTCGCCCTCCCGCGAGGTATTGAGATACAGGACGTTGAAGTTGCGTTCCTGGCGCGACACGGAGCGGAAGGCACCGCCGCGCAGCGTCCAGTCGCCAGCAGTATAGGTGGCGAGCAAGCCGCTGTTGAAGCCCTGCGACTCGTTCTGCGCCCACTCCGGGCCGAAGTAGCGCCGGCGTTCGATCTTTGGCGGAAGAACCGCGCCTGCCGTGAAGATGATCGGCTGGCCTTCGTCGCCGCTGTTGTCGAGCATGCTCCAGAAGGGAACGACCTCCAGCGTCTCGGTCGGACGCCATCGCGCAACGGCGGCCGCGGAGACCAGACGGCGGTGTCCGCCATAAGACAGCTCATCGCGGTTCACGCCGACCCCCGCCGCGATCCCAAGCGTGCCGGTGACCGGCAGCTGCGCGTCGAGCTCCACCCGCGTTCCGCCGAACGGGCCGATACCGACCACCGTGCTGGCCACGGCCTCCTTCCCCGGCAGCCGCAACGCGAAGTCCGCGACGCCGGTCGGTGCTGGAAACGGGTAGCCCTGGGCAGTCAGGCCGACCCGGACGTTGCTGCCGGAGACGAGCCGGCTGTTGAGGTCGTTCTGATAGTCGAAGTAGAGGCCATTGATGCGAACGTTTCCGGCCTGCACCGGGCTGAAGCCGCGGGCGCTCTGGGGGAAGTAGAGCCCCACGCGCTCGTTGCCGACACTGGTGCCGAACGCGTCCTGCGCCGAGGCCACGGCATTCTCCCCCGCACGCTGGGCAAGGGCCGGCGCGGCGGTGGCAAGCAGGATGGCGGTGACGCCGACGGACCTTAGCATGGCTGTTCCCTCGAATTGGTCCGTCCGGTGTGCGGGCTCGCTCGCCTTGCCGTAAGTGCCGAAGGTCGGCCCGCGCACCCGTGACTTTCGGCATATGGTCAGGGGACCGAGGTCATGAGAGAAACGAGGTCATGGCTGCCTCTCGTGGAGTCCTGTGGCATTGGATCGCGGCGGTGCTGGCAGCCCTGCTGCTGCATGCCGCGGCCAGCGCGCAGTTTCCGCAGCCTGGCAAGAACGCGATCTCGGCGAGCCTTATCGCCGAGACTCCGGAGGTTGCGCCCGGCGGAAGCGTGACGCTGGCCCTGGTGATGCGCCCCGCAAAGGGCTGGCACGGCTATTGGAAAAACCCAGGCGACAGCGGAATCGAGACCCAGATCACCTGGGAGCTGCCCTATGGCCTCACCGCCGGACCGATCCAGTATCCCGTGCCCGGCCGGCTGATCGTCGGCGGGCTGATGAACTATGTCTACGAAGGGGAGTACGCACAGCTGATCGACGTCAAGGTGCCCGCAGACGTGGCACCCGGCACTGCGCTCCCCCTGCGCGCGACTGTGGATTACCTCGCCTGCACCGACGAGGTCTGCGTGCCCGAGACCGCCAAGGTCGCGGTCGATCTGCGCGCCGGAGTTCCCGGTAGAGCGACACCCAGCGATACGACCTTCGACCGCTTCCGCCAGGCGTTGCCCAAGCCGCTGGGCAGCGAGGGGCGGTTCGAGCGCGCCGGCAATCGCTTCCGACTCGCCGTTCCGCTCCCCGCGGGAGTGGAGCTTGCCGAGCCCTATTTCTTTCCGCTGACCGACGGCGCGCTCGCCTATGCGGCCGGCCAGACCTTCTCCCGCTCCGGCGACGCGCTGATCGTCGAAACCGACGCGCCGTCCAACGCGACCAGCATCGACACGGTCGAAGGCGTGTTGAAGCTGAGCGACGGCAACGGTCTATGGCTCAAGGCCGTGCCGGGCAGCGTTCCGGCAGCCGGGACCGCTCCCGCCACCGAAGGCAAGCAATCCTCGGCTCTCCGTCCCGCGGTGCTCGTGGCGCTGCTCGGCGCGCTGCTCGGCGGGCTGCTGCTGAACGTCATGCCATGCGTTTTTCCCATCCTTAGCCTCAAGGCGCTGAGCCTGGCCAAGTCGGGCGGGGATGAGCGGACTGCCCGGCGGGAAGCGATCGCCTACACCGCGGGCGCCGTGCTGATCTGTCTGGCGCTCGGAGCGATCTTGCTCGGCCTGCGGGCGGGCGGCAGTGCGGCGGGCTGGGCGTTTCAGCTGCAGGACCCGCGGGTAATCCTGGTGCTGCTCCTGCTGGTCACCGGCATCGCGCTTAATCTTGCCGGCCTGTTCGAGCTCCCGGCCTTGGATGTCGGCGGCAAGCTTGCCCGGCGGAGCGGAAGCCAGGGCGCTTTTTGGACCGGTGCGCTTGCCGCGTTCGTGGCGACGCCCTGTACCGGACCGTTCATGGGCGCCGCCCTTGGCGCCGCACTGGTGCTGCCGACCGCCGCGGCCCTCGCCATCTTCGCTGGCTTGGGCCTGGGGCTCGCCCTGCCGTTCCTGGCGCTCGGCTTCATCCCGGCGCTGCGCCGCCGCTTGCCCGAGCCCGGACCCTGGATGGCGCGGCTGCGGCGCATCCTGTCGATCCCGATGTTCCTGACTGCGCTGGCCCTCGCGTGGATCCTCGGCCGGCAGGCGGGCGTGAACGGCATGGCACTCGGCCTTGCCGCCGCGACGGTGCTCGCGCTCGCCTTGTGGTGGGTCGGCCATCGGCAAGGGCAGCTGAGTTCGTGGCTTCCGCTCGCACCGGCCGCATTGGCTGCCGCCGCAGCCCTGATCCTGCTTCCTCTTGCCGCCAACCCGCCGGCGACCACCAGCGCTCGGACCGCGCTCGCGTCGGAACCGTTCACCGAAGCTCGCCTCGCGCAGCTGCAGGACGAGCGCCGGCCGGTGTTCGTCTACTTCACCGCCGACTGGTGCGTGACCTGCAAGGTCAACGAGAAGGGGGCACTCGAACGCGCGCAGGTCGCCGAAGCATTCGCCACCAGGAAGGTGGCCGTGCTGGTTGGCGACTGGACTCGCGGCGACGCGGCGATCGGCCGCTTTCTCGAAAAGCACGGCCGCTCCGGCGTGCCGCTCTACCTCTACTACGCGCCGGGCCAGCCGGCCGAGATCCTGCCGCAGGTCCTCACCCCCTCGCGGCTCGTGTCAATGGTCAGTTGAGAAGGAGTAAGACGATGAAAGAGATGCTTGCCGCGTTCGCCGCCGTGGCCGTCCTCGCAGTACCGGCCACAGCGGTGCCAGCTGTCGGCCGGTCCGCGCCCAACTTCAAGCTGGCCGATGCCAACGGCAAGCCGGTAATGCTGTCGGATTTCCGCGGCAGGACGGTGGTGCTCGAATGGAACAACCCGGGCTGCCCATTCGTGCAGAAGCATTACGAGAGCGGCAACATGCAAAAGGCGCAGGCCGCGGCGGCGCGGGACGGCGCGGTATGGCTCAGCATCAACTCCGGCGCGCCGGGCAAGCAAGGGCACATGAGCGGCGCGGAAGCCAAGGCCTTTGTTGCGAAAGCGGGCGCGCGGCCGACCGCCTACCTGCTCGATCCCCGCGGCGTAGTCGGCAAGGCTTATGAAGCGAAGACGACGCCGCACATGTACATCATCAACAAGGCCGGAACGCTGGTCTATGCGGGCGGGATCGACGACAAGCCGACGAGGAATGCGAGCGATATCAACGGCGCTCGCAATCATGTGCTCGCCGCCCTGGCCGAGATGAAGGCGGGCAAGGGAGTTTCCGTGGCGACCAGCCGGCCTTATGGCTGCGCAGTCAAATATGGCGACAGCTGAAACACGGCAGGCCGAAGGCGCGGCCTCGGGCCGTGACTTCCGGCCTATGGCCGCGCCGGCCGGCCTGTGGCAGCCGTCGGGCATGGAAGCTTACCTCAAGGCTCGCCAGGGTTTGATCTTCGGCATCGGCGCGGTCGCTGTTTGGCTGGCCCTCGGCTGGCCGGTGCTGAGAGAGTATCTGGCCGGTGGAAGCGTCCGCGGGGGCCCGGTGGCGGACCTGTGGCTGGTCTGCTTCGCGATCTTCGGGGCTGCATTGCTCGCAGCGCTTGCGCCGAAGCGCCGGAGGGAGCTCCACTGGACGCTGCTCGGGGTTCAGGTTGCTGCCGTCGCGGCCATGGCCAACATCGTGTCGTGGGCAGGAATGTCGATGTTCCTGACCATCGTCGCCTGGCAGGTCGCCATGGCCACCACCCCTGGCAAGGCCCTGGCGTGGGTCGCCGCCCAGACTTTGGCGGTGACGCTGGCGCTAGCCCAAGCGCTCAATCCGGACTTATGCTGGGTCATCGCGAAGTCGATTGCCCTGCAATTGTTGCTGGTGTTCACCGCCCACGCGCTCCGGCGGGAGGAGGAACTGGCTCGAGCGCTGACGAACTCGAACCGGGAGCTGCGGGCGGCCCAGAGCATCATCGCGAATACCGTCCGCGACGAAGAGCGGCTGCGCATCTCGCGCGAGCTGCACGACGCCTGGGGTCATGAGCTGACCGCGCTCGGCCTTCAGCTCGAGATCGCCAGCAACGTGGGCGAACCGAGGCGTGCGAACGAGCATGTCCTCCAGGCGAAAACGCTTGCTCGCGCTCTTCTTACCAAGGTGCGTGATGTCGTTTCCACTTTGCGCGAAGCGGAAAGGTGCGACCTGAAGGAAGCGCTGGCAAGCCTCGCCCATAGTGTGCCCACCCCGGTCATCCATGTGGACGTCGCACCCGACGTCGAGGTTGGCGCCGATCAGGCCCATGTTCTGGTCCGCTGCGCCCAGGAAGCCATCACGAACGCCGTTAGGCACGCCCGGGCCACGAACCTGTCGCTCCGGGTCTACGCCGAGCAGGATGGCGTGCGCCTTGTTGCCCGTGATGACGGCAAGGCGCGGCCCCAAGCTTCGGTACCGGGAACCGGGCTTCTCGGGATGCGTGAGCGACTGGAACAACTCGGGGGCCGGCTGGCAATTCAGGTCGGTGAAGGCCGTGGCTTTACGGTCGACGCTTGGCTGCCGGCCCGCGCTCCGCATACCGCATGATCCGAGTCGTCCTCGTCGACGACCAGAAGCTGGTTCGGCAGGGCGTTCGCGGCCTGCTGGAGCTGGTGCCGGACATCGAGGTCGTCGGCGAAGCGAGCGACGGCGAGGAAGCGGTGAAGAAAGTGCCGGAGCTCGAGCCCGACGTGCTGCTGCTCGACATCCGCATGCCGCGGCTGAGCGGCATTGGCGTCCTGGACGCCCTGCGCGAGGCCGGAAGCCTGCCGCCAACCCTGGTGCTGACGACCTTCGATGATGGCGACGCCGCGATCGCGGCCATCAAGGCGGGCGCCAAGGGCTTGATGCTCAAGGACGTCTCGCTGGAGGATCTCACCCAGGCCATCCGGGCGTTAGCCGAGAACCGAACCGCTTTTCAGCCCGCCATGACCGAAAGCTTGGTGGCAGCGCTTGGTCGATCTCGCCCTACTTCCTCGGACAACTCGATCGCCGAGCCGCTCACCAGTCGCGAGAAGCAGGTGCTGCACCTGATCTGCGCGGGCTACAGCAACAAGGAGATTGCGGACCTGCTTGCCCTGGCGGAGGGGACGGTGAAGAACCACGTGTCCAACCTCCTCCTGAAATTGGGCGCCCGCGACCGGACCCGGGCAGCGCTTATCGCTCTGCAGGAAGGACATCTGGGTTAGGCCGTTGCCCTTCGGCAATCTGACTGCTGCTCACTATGCCCGACGGGCTACGTCCGCTCCCTCGTGCACGCTTCTCCGGGGAGCGGCCCCAAGCCCGGCGACCTCATCGACGATCGTGCGGCAGAAGGCTGGCCAATTCAGGTCATCCTCGAAGCGGGCACGGCTCGCACGCGCTACTTGGAGGTAGGCCTTCGGGGTGGCCAGCAATTGTAGCACGGCACGGGCATAATCCTCGCCGGTCGCCCCAGGCGGGAGCAAGCGGCCGTTGACCCCATCGTTTATGCTGGTGGACACTCCGCCAACGTCCGCCGCGAGGGCGGGTACGCCGAAGGCAGCGGCTTCAGCGAACACATGGCCAAAGGCTTCTACTCGCGACGGAGCCACAAGGACGTGCGTGGCGGCTAATAGATCGGCGATCTTGCGGAAGCCATCGGAAGTGGACTTGTCCACGAACGGCAGGAAGTGGATGCCTTCGTCCACCTTGGTCGGCGGGGTCATGCCGATAACGTTCAGCCGGACATTCACCCCGCTTTGCCGAAGGCTCCGGTAAGCCGCGACGATCGTGTCGCCGCCTTTACGCTCCCAGTGGACGCCGATGGCCGACAGCACAACGGGATCACGCCCCCGCCCCCGGATCATCCGGTCCACCTCCGCTCCCGACGGGACCTTGGGCAAGTTGGCGCCCCAAGGCGCCATGCGAAGCTTCGAAGCGGAGATGCCGTAGGCTTCCTGCACCGTGTCGCAGGAGCTTCGGGACGGGTAGGCGATCAGATCGGCGGTGCGGAAGCTCCTGCCCTCTTGCTCCAATGCCTGCCGGACATACTCCTCGGCCGGCGCCCGCCGCTCGAACGGAACATAGGCAAGCCGCTCGAGGAAGGTCTGGTCATGCGTCAGCACAACTGGAACAGCGACCTCCAGCTCCGCGCAGGCGGGGGACTGGACCGCGATCACGAAGTCGGGCTTGACCTGCCGGATCCGCGCTTCGGCCATGCGACCGACCACCCGCAGAAAGTCGGGCTCCCGATCCCAATGATAATATCGGCCCAGCGAGCGGTGCAGTAGCTTCTTGGCCAGCCAATGCACTCGTACCGCAGGTCTCAACGGAAACAGGTCGCAAACCTCGCACCCAATGTCCTTGAAGCCCTGACGCATCGCGAAGAACCCGCCGGAAAGCAGGTTGGGTTGTGCAGCGTCGTCAAGACTCAGGAATGCAACTCTCCGCCGCCTTGGATTCGTTGCCGGAGGAAGACTGTTCACTGGCTGGGCTGACCGTTCGGATGCTGTATGTTCACTAAAGGATGCAACGAAGCTGTAATCGGTTCGGATGAGCGCCGGGTTAGCAGGCCGTCTTACCCACATAGGCTGCACTCGTTTACAAGTCATGACCCTCAAACCGGCAACCTCGTGATTTGATAGCGATTTTCCGCGGCGCCAGCGCGCGGTGGCCCAGCTTTGAAGACGATCCGGCCCGAGCGACAAACAGCCGGTTCCACATACCCGGGACGTCCTCAGGGACTTCGGCGCGCTGACCCGGTAACTCCTTCTCCCTCAAGGCAGATAGCGGCCCGGGTGAAACTATGCTGTACGGGCAACTCGCATTGCGTGGATGTTTTTGAACAGGGTGCCCTGATGTCTGTGGGTCTTTTGTCCCTCGCTCGCGCCAGGCGGGGGCTTGAAGCGGCATATCAATCGCCCAAGCTGGTCTTGCTCATCATCGCGCTGGGCATCGTTCTGCGGCTTGTCTGGCTGGCGTTGCGGGGCATGATCGAAGGCGCG
>NZ_CADCVZ010000027.1 GCF_902806265.1 uncultured Sphingomonas sp.
TGCTCGGCCGAAAGCAACTCGGATACCTAGCTTGATACCTTTGCCGGCGCTGGAGAGCCTCGGCCTGCGCTAAGTGGTTGAAAGGTGGTGCCGCTTACAGGACTCGAACCTGTGACCCCATCATTACGAATGATGTGCTCTACCAGCTGAGCTAAAGCGGCGTGCCGTTCACGAAGGCGAGTGGGGCCAGTAACAGCGGGGAACGGCGCAAACAAGGGTAGCGGGGCTGAAAGTGAAGGTTGCGGTCATCGGGGTGGGAGCGATCGGCGGCTGGCTGGCGGGGCGGCTGGCGCTGGCCGGGCACGAGGTCAGCGTCATTGCGCGGAAGAACACGGCGGAAGCGCTGCGCGGGGGTCTTCGGCTGATCCAAGGTGGGCGCGAGGAGCTTGCCTCCGTTCGGGTGCTGGCCGAGGCGGACGGAGAGAAATGCGACCTGCTGCTGCTCGCCACTAAGGCGACCGGCCTGGCCGAGGCGGCGGAGCAGGCCCGACCGTTGATCGGCGCGGACAATCTGATCCTGCCGCTGCAGAACGGCGTGCCCTGGTGGCTGCCGGGCGGGGAGCCGCTGCGCAGCGTGGATCCGGACGGCCGGATCGCCGCCGCACTGCCGCTCGGCCAAGTGCTCGGCGGGGTGGTTCACGCCGCCTGCCGCCGAAGCGCTCCGGCGATTGTGGAGGTGGTCCATGCCGACCGGCTTATCCTGGGGGAGATCGGCGGCGGGGTCAGCCCGCGGGTGGAGGCACTCGCCCGCACCTTCGCCGATGCCGACGTTCCCGCCGAGGCCAGCGGCGATGTCCGCCGGGCGATCTGGTACAAGCTGTGGGGCAACATGACTATCAACCCCATCTCCGCCACCACCGGGCTGACCGCCGACCGCATTCTCCGAGACCCGGAGCATCGGGCGGAGATCGTCGCCGCAATGGAAGAAGCCCGGCTGGTCGGAGCAGCGATCGGCTGCCCCATCGAGGAGAGCGCGGCTGAGCGCCTGGCCGTCACTGCGCGGCTCGGAGCCTTCAAGACTTCCATGCTGCAGGATGTCGAAGCCGGACGACCGATCGAGTTGGAAGCGCTGGTCGGGGCCGTGGTGGAAATCGCCCGCCGAGTTGATGTCGCAACGCCGGTGATCGATGCGCTTTTTACGCGAACCCAGGCCTTCGCCGCCGCGCGTGCGTTGCTCTATTAGGCAAAAACCTCTGTCCTACACATAACCAAAAAGGTTAGCGCGTCAGCGACTCGGTGGATAGTGGCAGGCGAGGTTGGAGATGAGCGTACTTGGTGTGGCGGAGTTGATCGAGGCGTTGATCGAGCGCGAAGGTGGGTATGTGAACCACCCGGCCGATTGCGGCGGACCGACGCGGTGGGGCATCACTGAGGCGGTGGCCCGCGCCCACGGCTATGGCGGGGCGGTGGCATCTCTGCCGCGGGAGGAAGCCGAGGCAATCTACCGGCGGCTATATTGGCAGCGGCCGCGCTTCCACCAGGTGGCCAGGTGGCCAGGCGGGCACCGCGGGTCGCCGCGGAGCTGTTCGATACCGGCGCCAACATGGGGCCGGGCGTAGCGGCGACCTTTCTCCAGCGCGCGCTCACCGCGTTGAACCGCAACGGCAAGGATTATCCGGATCTCGTGCCCGACGGGCGGCTGGGTCCGATTACCTTGGCCGCGCTCGATACCTTCCTGGAGGTGCGGGGCGCAATCGCGGGCGAGACGGTGCTGCTGCGGGCGCTGGAGGCGCTCCAGGGTGAACGCTACCTGCGGCTGGCGGAGAAGCGGCCGGCCAACGAGGCCTTTCTTTACGGCTGGCTGGCGAACCGTATCGGTGAGTTCGGCTAAGCCAAAATCAGCTAGGACCGCGACCTCTGGGACCATTCGCGATAGAAAGGATGCAAACATGGCTATTCTTGAGGCGGTCGTTGGGCCGTTGGCCAAGCTCATCGACAAGATCATTCCCGACCCGCAGGCACGCGACCGGGCCAAGCTGGAGCTGCTGAGGTTGCAGGGCGACCAGGAGGCCGCCGCCATCGCCCAGCAGATGCAGGCGATCATCGCCGAGGCCAACTCCAACGATCCCTGGACCAGCCGCGCCCGCCCGAGCTTCCTCTACATGATGTACGCACTGATTCTATGGGCCATCCCCATGGGCCTGATCTCCGCGGTGAACCCCGACATGGCGAGGGGCATCGCCAACGGCATGACCGCCTACCTGCGCGGCATTCCCGAAGAGCTCTACGCGCTGTTCGGCACCGGCTACCTTGGCTACACGGCGGCCCGGACCTGGGGCAAAGTGAAGGGCGCGGAACGGTAGGTCCGCGCCTTTCATCCCGGGCTACGACCCGGGATCCATGCTGAAGCGCGGAACGGTAGCGCCGCCAACGCCCATTGCGCCGCCCGAGCGAACGGGCCACCTTGTGCTCACGAGTTGCGTAACGGAGGTGGGGTGAGCCTGTTCGATCCTGGACGGAATTGCTGGCGGATCGAGCGGGCCGACCGAGCGGCGGTGATCATCGACGCATGCGACTACTACCGCGTGATCCGCCAGGCGATGCTGCAGGCCAAGCACCGCATCCTGATCATTGGTTGGGACTTCGACCCGCGGATCAAGCTCGATCGGACGGAGGAGGCGAACCGCGACGAGACGCTGGGCGCCTTTCTGCTTCATCTCGCCAAGACCAAGCCGGACGTTCCGATCAAGATCCTGCGTTGGGATTTCGGTGCGCTCAAGACCTTGTTCCGCGGCAGCGCCATGGGTTGGATGGCGCGACTTGCGGTGCAAAAGGCGATCCACTTCCGGCTCGACGGCGCGCATCCGCCTGGCTGCAGCCACCACCAGAAGATCGTGGTGATCGACGATTGTTTCGCCATTTGCGGTGGTATCGACATGACCGGCGATCGCTGGGACCGCCCGATCCATGCGGATGGCGATCCGGACCGGGTGCGTCCCAACGGGCGGCCCTATCCGCCGTGGCACGACGCGACCATGGCGGTGGAGGGTCCTATCGCCGCCGCGATCGGCGGACTGGCGCGAGACCGCTGGCAGCGCGCCACCGGCGAGGAGCTTCCCGCGATCAGCGAAGCCGACTGCATCTGGCCCCATGGCCTGGAGCCGCAATACCGAAACGTTGAACTGGCGATCGCCCGGACCAGCGCCGGTTATCGTGACTGGCCGGAGGTCAGGGAAGTCGAGGCCTTGTTCCTGGACATGATCCGCACGGCCAAGCGGTTCATTTACGCCGAGAACCAGTATTTTACTTCGCCCAAGGTCGCGGCCGCCATTATCGAGCGGATGAAGGAGCCCGACCCGCCCGAGATCGTGCTGGTGGGACCGGTCAAGGCGGAAGGCTGGCTCGAGCAGGTGGCGATGGATGCGACCCGGGTGCGGCTGGCGCAGCTGATCGGGCGGTTCGATCCGCACAACCGCTTCCGCATCTTCACCGCCAAGACCAAAGGCGGGGAGGACATCTACGTCCATGCCAAGGTGATGATCGTGGACGACCGAATCCTGCGCGTGGGCTCATCCAACATGAACAATCGTTCGCTGGGACTCGACAGCGAATGCGACCTGACCATGGAAACAGCGGACGAGGGGCGGCGCGAGACGATCGCGGCGCTTCGAACGCGGTTGATGGCCGAACATCTCGCCGCAACGGAGGAGGAAGTTGCCCGGACCTTCGCGGAAACCGGCTCTCTGCTGCGGACGATCGAGCGGCTGCAGCGGCCCGGCAAGACGCTGGTCCCACTGTCGGTGGAGGACCCCGGTTCCGCGGCCAAGCTGATCGCCGACACCGAATTGCTTGATCCCAAGAGCCCGGACGCCATGTTCGAGCAGGTGACCCGCCGCAGCCTGTTCGACCCCCTCCGCCGCCGCATGCGCCGCAGGAGCTTCTCGCGGGCGCCTGCCCGGGCGTGAACCTGCAGGCTAGAAGGTTGCGCGACCGCCGTTGGCGCCGGCCGGCCCTGGCGGCGACCTTGATGGCGCTGACCGGCTGCACCGGGGCGGGATTGCTGAACGGCCTGGACCGGCTGACGCCCGGCGGCGACGGCGCGACCCGGGTCGTCCGCGGTGCGGCCTACGGATCGCAGCAGCGGCAGGCGCTCGACGTGTGGGTGCCGACTGCTCGCCGGTACCGGGGGCAGAAGCTGCCGGTCCTGGTGTTCTTCTACGGCGGCGGTTGGGACTCGGGCTCACGCGGCGATTACGGTTTCGCCGGCGCGGCCTACGCGGGGCAGGGCTTCGTCACGGTCGTGCCCGACTACCGGCTGGTGCCGGCGGTGCGCTTCCCGGCGTTCGTGGAAGATGGTGCGCTGGCGCTTCGGTGGGCCCGCGAGAACGTCGCGCGCTACGGCGGCGATCCCGAGCGCATCACCCTCGCCGGGCACAGTGCCGGCGGCTACATCGCGGCGATGCTGGCGCTGGACCGCCGCTGGCTCGACGGCGCCGGTGTTGATCCGCGCACGGTCAAGGCGGCAGCGCTGCTGGCCGCGCCGCTCGACTTCGCGCCGTTCACGGAGAGCCGTGGCCGCAACGCCTTCGCACATTGGTCGGACGTCCGGGCGACGCAGCCGATCAGCTTTGCCCGCGCTGATGCCCCGCCGATCTTCCTGGCGCACGGCACGGCCGATCGAGTCGTCTTCCCACGCAACAGTCAGCGTCTCGCCGCCCGGCTGCAGTCGCTGGGGGCGCCGGCCACCTTGCGCCTCTATCCAGGCGCCAACCACACCGACCTGGTCGTATCGCTCGCCCGGCCCTTCCGGCGGAAGACGCCGGCGCTGCGCGACACTGCGGCTTTCTTGCGCTCCGCCACCGCGCCACCCACCTCAGGGTCGAGCGAGTAGCGGGAGCAACCAATTGGAAAGCTGGCACGGGACCACGATCCTGGGCGTGAAGAAGGACGGGCGTACGGTCATCGCCGGCGATGGCCAGGTATCGATGGGCAACACGGTGATGAAGCCCAATGCCCGCAAGGTCCGACGCATCGGCAAGGACGGCAAGGTCATCGGCGGCTTCGCTGGCGCAACGGCCGACGCATTCACCTTGTTCGAGCGGCTAGAGAAGAAGCTGGAGCAGCACCACGGCCAGCTGATGCGGGCGGCGGTGGAGCTGGCCAAGGACTGGCGGACCGACAAGTACCTGCGCAATCTTGAAGCGCTGATGATCGTCGCGGACGCGGAGGTCATGCTGATCCTCACCGGCAACGGCGACGTGCTGGAGCCCGAGGCGGGGATCGCGGCGATCGGGTCGGGCGGCAATTACGCGCTGGCAGCGGCGCGGGCGCTGGCAGAGTATGAGTCGGACCCGGAGACGCTTGCCCGCCGCGCCATGCAGATCGCCGCGGAGGTCTGCGTGTTCACCAACGATCGGTTGACGGTCGAGATCATCTAGGAACCCATGAACGACAATCTGACTCCCAAGGCCATCGTGCGTGCCTTGGACGAACATATCATCGGCCAGGACGAGGCCAAGCGGGCGGTCGCGGTGGCGCTGCGCAATCGCTGGCGGCGGCAGAAGCTCGCGCCCGAGCTGCGCGACGAGGTCACGCCCAAGAACATCCTGATGATCGGGCCCACCGGCTGCGGCAAGACGGAGATCAGCCGGCGGCTGGCGAAGCTCGCCGACGCGCCGTTCGTCAAGGTGGAGGCGACCAAGTTCACGGAGGTCGGCTACGTCGGCCGTGACGTCGAGCAGATCGCCCGCGACCTGGTCGAGGAAGCGGTGCGGCTGGAAAAGGAACGCCGCCGCGAGCGGGTGCGGGAAGCGGCGGAGGAAGCGGCCATGGACCGGCTGCTCGATGCGTTGACGGGCAAGGGCTCGAGCGAGGCGACGAGGGCATCGTTCCGCCAGCGCTTTCGCGACGGCAGCCTGGATGGCGCCGAGGTCGAGATCGAAGTGTCGGAAGCGCCGGCCATGCCGTTCGACATGCCGGGCGGCGGCGGGGTCGGCATGATCAATCTGGGCGAGATCATGAGCAAGGCGATGGGCGGCGCGCCCAAGAAGCGGCGCAAGCTCAAGGTGCCCGCGGCCTTCACAAAGCTGGTGGAGGAAGAGGCCGACAAGCGGCTCGACCAGGACGATGTCAATCGGGCGGCGCTGGCCGACGCGGAGGCGAACGGGATCGTCTTCCTCGACGAGATCGACAAGATCGCCGTGTCGGACGTGCGCGGCGGCTCGGTCAGCCGCGAAGGCGTGCAGCGCGATCTCTTGCCGCTGATTGAGGGCACCACGGTCGCAACCAAGTACGGGCCGATCAAAACCGACCACATCCTGTTCATCGCTTCTGGCGCGTTCCACGTGGCCAAGCCGGCGGACCTGCTGCCCGAGCTTCAGGGTCGCCTGCCGATCCGGGTCGAATTGAAGGCGCTCAGCGAAGACGACTTCGTGCGCATCCTGTCGGCGACGCGGGCGAGCCTGACCGAGCAGTACCAGGCTTTGTTGGGCACGGAGAACGTCACGGTGAACTTCGCCGAGGACGGCATCCGCGCGCTTGCGCGGACGGCCGCGGAGGTCAACGAAGCGGTCGAGAACATCGGCGCGCGGCGGCTGCAGACGGTGATGGAGAAGCTGCTGGAAACGGTCAGCTTCGAGGCGGAGGACCGTGGCGGCGAAACGCTAACGGTGGATGCGGGATTCGTGGACTCGCAGCTGAGCAGCATCGCGCGGGATACGGATTTGTCGCGGTACGTGCTCTGACGTTCTTGTGATGTTCTTTTTGGTCTGTCATTTTCGCGCAGTTGGTTGAGTCGGCAACTGGAGTTGGAAGATGGCTGAAGCAGGTGGCTGCCACTGCGGTTCGGTGAGCTATGAGCTGAGGGAAGGCGCCGCGCCGGTTCATCATGCGCTGTGCCATTGCGCAGACTGCCGCAAGTTCAGCGGCGCTCCGGCGGTGGCGTGGACTCTCTTCGCCAAGGAGGATGTCACCGTCAGGGGAGAGCCGGCGCGCTATCGCAGCTCGGAGCATGCGGAACGATACTTCTGCGCCACTTGCGGCAGCAGCCTCTTCTACACGAACGACCAGATCTTCCCGGGTCAAATCGACATCCAGTCAGCGACGCTCGATCGACCGGATGCCTTTCCGCTGCAAGCGCAGATACAAACAGCCGACCGCATCGGGTGGATGGAGAACCTTGACGGTCTGCCTCAGTTCGAGCGCTATCCGAGCTGAGCGTCGGTTTTCCGGTACCGCCAAGTCAGCCCTTCCGCGAACGGCGACCACAGGCTTGCCTCCACCCCCGCCAGCCGCATTTGCTCGGCGGCCCAGTTGTTGCAGGTGCTGACGGCGCTCGCCTTGCCGCGGCCCTCGTAGAAGGCGTCGTCGGAGCCGTAGCCGGGATGATCGATCCGCCGTGGCCCGCCCGCGCTGAGATCGAATTGGGCCCGGATGGCGGCCCAGAGCCGGCGATACTCTTCAGGGCGGAGGCGGATGGCGCGGAGGTTCGGCCCCGGTCGCTCCAGCCGATCGACGTGCATGACCCGCTCGCCACCGGCCAACGCCGCCCATACCGTACGCGGGCTGATGTCCCACCAGGTCGGGGTCTCCAGGTACACCCGCCGCTCGCCCGCGCCGAAGCTGAACCAGCTCGGGGAGGCGGGCGCGTCGCGGAAGTGACCGCGCGGAAACAGCGGCCGCCAATCGAGACCCTCCGCAACCGCTGGCATGACGATGTCGACGTGGATGCCGTTGGAGCGGAGGTACACGGTCGTGCCGCGGTTCGGCTCCTCCCAGCCGCGATTGACGGGAATCAGCGATCCGGCGAGCGCCGCAAGCAGGTACAGCGCCGGGATCGCCAGCAGCGCTAGCGCCGCCCGACCGATCCCTTTGCCCTTGCGCCGACGTGCCACCCTCGATCCTCCCCGCGTGGCCCTATGCCTTGCCTTGTGCCGGGCTCGCAACTAGATGCCGCACTTCGGTCGGGGCGTAGCGCAGCCTGGTAGCGCATCACACTGGGGGTGTGGGGGTCGCTGGTTCGAATCCAGTCGCCCCGACCATCTTTGCTCAAGGACCCGAGTACCACGCCAATGTCGAGCGCGCTTCTCCCCTTCACCGCGGCCGCCGCGGGCGGAGCCCAGCCGGGCGCAGCCGCCTTTCTGATCGGCATCCTCCCCTGGGTCCTCATCTTTCTGATCTTCTACCTGCTGATGATTCGGCCGCAGCAGAAGCGGGTCAAGCAGCACCAGGCGGCGATCTCCGCGATCAAGAAGGGCGACGAGGTCGTCACCGGCGGCGGCATCCGCGGTCGGGTCACTCGCGTGGTCGACGACACTGAAGCCGAGGTCGAGATCGCGCAGGGCACCCGCGTCCGCGTGGTCAAGAGCACCATCAGCCAGGTGCTTACCCCGGCGAGCACGAAACCGGCCAACGACTGATGTTGGACTTCCCCCGCTGGAAGGTGTGGGCGATCAGCCTGACGATCCTGCTCGGCATCCTGCTGGCGGTCCCGAGCCTGCTTCCGGCGGATCGGCTCCCGTCCTGGCTGCCGCAGAGCCGCATCAACCTCGGCCTCGACCTGGCGGGTGGCAGCCACCTGCTGCTGGAAGCCGATCTTGCCGATGCGGAGAAGCAGCGCCTCCAGTCGATGGAGGACAATGTCCAGACGGAGCTTCGGCGCGAGCCGCGGATCCAGATCGGCGACCTGTCCACCGCGGGCGGCCGCATCTCCTTTCTGGTGCGCGATCCTGTCCAATTGGACGACGCGGTGGAGCGGCTGCGGACGCTGACCCAGCCGGTTGGCCTGACCGGCACCCGCACCTGGAACGTGGCGGTGCAGGACGGCAACCGGATCGTCATCACCCCAACCGAGGCGGGAGCACAGGCCAGCCTGCGCGACGCGATGACCGTGGCGCGCGACGTGGTCCGCCGCCGCATCGATCCCGGCGGCACCAAGGAGATCACCGTCATCAACCAGGGCGACCGCCGCATCCTGGTGCAGGTGCCTGGGGTCGAGGATCCGGAAGCGCTAAAGGATCTGATCGGCCAGACCGCACGGCTCGAATTCAAGCTGGTTGACCTCAGCGCGGACCCGCAGCAGGTTGCGCAAGGACGCGCTCCGCCGGGTAGCCAGGTGCTGCCGATGGCCGACGGCACCGGCGCCATCGCCGTGCAGCGCCGCGTGATCGTTGAGGGCAAGCAGCTGGTCGATGCCAAGCAAACCTTCGACCAGCAGTCGGGCGCGCCGGTCGTCTCCATCACCTTCAACTCCGCGGGTGCGCGCCGCTTCGGGCGGGTCACGCAGGAGAATGCCGGCAAGCCGTTCGCGATGATTCTCGACGACAAGGTGCTGTCGGCGCCCAACATCAACGAACCGATCCTCGGCGGCCAAGCCCAGATCACCGGCAACTTCACGGTGGCAAGCGCCAACGCGCTGGCGATCAGCCTGGCGTCCGGCCAGCTGCCGGTGGAGCTTAACGTGATCGAGGAACGCTCAGTCGGTCCCGACCTCGGCAAAGATTCGATCCGGGCGGGCGCGATCGCGTCGGCCATTGCCATCCTGGCCGTGATGGCCTTCATGCTGATCACCTATGGCCGCTTCGGCGTGTACGCGAACCTGGCGCTGATCATAAACGCGCTGATGATCCTCGGCATCATGGCGATCTTCAATGCGACGCTAACGCTGCCCGGCATCGCCGGCTTTGTGCTGACCATCGGTGCGGCGGTCGACGCCAACGTGCTTATCAACGAGCGCATCCGCGAGGAGCTGCGACGCGGGCGCAAGGTGCTGGACGCGCTGGAGACCGGCTACAAGGAGGCATCCACCGCCATCTTCGACGCCAACATCACCAACACGATCGCGGCCGCGCTGATGTTCTACTTCGGCTCCGGCCCGATCCGCGGTTTCGCCGTGGTGCTGTTCATCGGCATCATTACCTCCGTGTTCACGGCGGTGAACTTCACCCGCATGCTGGTGGCCTTGTGGGTCAAGCGCCGGCGCCCCCGCGCACTGACGATCTAGAAGGCTCCCATGAAGCTGCTGAAGCTCGTCCCGGACAACACCAACGTTGATTTCATGGGGATCCGCAACATCGCGCTGATCCTGTCGGTGCTGGTCACGATCGCCGCGCTGGTGCTGGTGGGCATGCGGGGCCTCAACCTCGGCGTGGACTTCGTCGGCGGGCAGATGGTCCGCACGACTTTCGCCCAGCCGGTGGACGTGGAGCAGCTTCGCGGCCGTATCGGCAGCCTGGGTCTCGGCGAAGCCAGCATCCAGGAGTTCGGCGGACCGACCAGCTTCCAGATTCGCTTGCCCAAGCCGGAGGGGGGGGAGGCCTCCGCGAATGCCGCCGCTTCCCGCGTGCGCCAGTTGCTGGCGCAGCAATACCCGGGCAGCCGCGTCGATTCGGTAGAGACGGTGTCGGGCAGGGTGTCGGAAGAGCTGGGCCGCGACGGGCTGCTCGCGCTGGTGCTCGCAATGCTTGGCGTTGCCCTCTACATCTGGCTGCGCTTCGAATGGCAGTTCGGGGTCGGCGCACTGGCGACGCTGTTCCACGACGTTTCGCTGCTGCTTGGCTTCTTCGCACTGACCCAGTGGCAGGTCGATCTCAACATCGTCGCGGCTTTCCTAGCGGTGGTCGGCTATTCGCTCAACGACACGGTGGTGATCTACGACCGCATCCGTGAGAACCTGCGCAAGTACCGCAAGATGGCCATGGTCCCGCTGCTCAACCTGTCGCTCAACGAGACGCTGTCGCGAACCATCGTAACCTCGGGCTCAATCCTGCTGGCCCTCGGAATGCTTCTGCTGTTCGGCCCTGACGTCATCTTCGGGCTGACCTTCGCGATCTTTCTTGGAACGGTGATCGGGACCTATTCGTCCATCTATATCTCCGCGCCGATCCTGGTCTGGCTGGGGGTCAAGCCGGACAGCTTCGTGCGAGCGGAAGAAGCAAGCGCGGCGCCCGTCAAGCGCTCGGATGGAGCGGTGGTCTGACCCGGCCAGCCGCCGTTCAGCCATGGGGCGTCATCGCGCCGCTTTCCTCGCCGCCAGGGCAGCGCTAGAAGGCCACTCCATGCTCAACCTTTCCCGATCCACGACGGCGCTTCTGCTGTGCGCCATTATCCTTCCGGCAGCGGGCTGCGCGCGCAACCGCGCCAGCACCGATACGAGCTACGTCGCGACCGACGTGAACACGCTTTACGGCGTGGCGAAGCAGTATCTGGACGACGGCCGCTACGAGGAAGCGGCCAAGCTGTTCGACGAGGTCGAGCGCCAACACCCTTATTCGGTCTGGGCCCGCCGCGCGCAGCTGATGAGCGCGTTTAGCTATTACACAGCCAAGAAATATCCGGAAGCGATCAGCTCGTCCCAGCGCTTCCTGACGATCCATCCGGGCAACAAGGATGCGCCCTACGCCAACTACCTGATCGCGATGAGCTACTACAACCAGATTGCGGACGTCAGTCGCGACCAGCGCACTACCCAGCAGGCTTCGGACTCCTTCAACGAGCTCATCCGCCGCTATCCGGAAAGCCGCTACGCCGCCGACGCCCGGCTCAAGCTCGACCTCATCAACGACCATCTCGCGGGCAAGGAGATGGAGGTCGGCCGCTTCTACCAACGGCAGGGCAACTGGCTGGCCTCGGTGACCCGGTTCCGCGCGGTAGTCGACAAGTATCAGACGACCAGCCACACGCCCGAAGCGCTCATGCGGCTGACCGAAAGCTATCTTGCGCTGGGCGTACCCACCGAGGCGCAGAAGACGGCGGCGGTGCTTGGCCGCAACTATCCCGGGACCGAATGGTACCAGCGCGCCTACCAGCTGATCCAGCGCAACCCGCCGCCGCAGCAGGTCGCGGCGGCCGCTCCGCAGAGCTGAGGAGCGACGCACCCGCGCGATGCTGAGGCAGCTCGTCATCCGCGACGTGGTGCTGATCGACCGGCTTGAACTCGATTTCGGCGAAGGGCTGGGCGTCCTCACCGGGGAGACCGGGGCGGGCAAGTCCATCCTGCTCGACGCCCTGGGGCTCGCACTCGGCGCCCGCGCGGACAGCGGCCTGGTGCGGAGCGGTCAGCAGGCCGCCGCGGTCACCGCAGCGTTTGAACTGCCGGGAGATCATCCGGCAGCTGCCCTGCTCGACGAGGCGGGGATCGATGCCGAGCCCGGCGAACCGTTGCTGCTACGCCGCCAGCTCAAGGCCGATGGCGGCAGCCGCGCGTTCGTCGGCGGCTCGGCCGCTCCGGCTGCGGTCCTGCGGGAGGTCGGCGGAACCCTGGTCGAGATCCATGGCCAGCACGACGACCGCGGGCTGCTCAACCCCAAGGGCCACCGCGCTCTGCTGGACGCTTTCGGAAGGATCGACACGGTCGCGGTGAGCAGGGCGTGGGGCAGCGTCGCGCGCCTTGCCAACGAACTCGCCCGGGCTCGCGCGGAGGCCGAGGCAGCGGAGCGCGATCGCGATTACCTGACCCACGCCGCCCAGGAGATTGCGAAGCTCGCTCCTGAGGCCGGTGAAGAGACCAGCCTAGCAGAGCAGCGCGCCACCATGCAGGCCGGAGCCAAGGCGGGCGAGGCGCTGCAGGGACTGGACGAGCTCTTGGGCGGGTCGGACGGCGCGCTCGCGTCTCTGCGGACGGCGGCGCGGCGGATCGAGCGGGGTGCGGCGGATCACCCGCTACTGGCCGAGGCCTTAGCCTCGCTCGACCGCGCGGTGATCGAGACGGCCGAAGCGGAGGAGAAGATCGAGCGCGCGGCGGAGGCCATGGCGTTCGATCCGCAGCGACTGGAGCTGGTCGAAAGCCGCCTGTTCGACATCCGCGCGCTCGCCCGCAAGCATCGGGTCGAGGCGGACGCGCTGGCCGCGTTCGGGGAGGAGATGGAGGCAAAGCTGGCGCTGATTGAAGCAGGCGGCGAGCGCATCGCCGAACTCGAGCGGCAGCTGGCGGAAGCGCGGCGGACCTATGACGCCGCTGCGACTGAACTTCGGCAGAGGCGACAAGCCGTGGCGGAGCGGCTGGACGCGGCGGTGGCGACCGAACTCGCCCCGTTGAAGTTAGAGGCCGCAGGCTTCCGAACCTCGCTGTCGGAGGCGGAGGCTGGTCCCTCGGGCATCGACCGGGTGGAGTTCACCGTCTCGACCAACCCCGGGGCGCCGTTCGGGCCGCTGACCAAGATCGCTTCGGGCGGCGAGCTGTCGCGGTTCATCCTGGCGCTCAAGGTCGCGCTGGCGGAGGCGGGCGGCGCCTCGACCATGATCTTCGACGAGATCGACCGCGGGGTCGGCGGCGCGGTGGCGAGCGCGATCGGCGAGCGGCTGGCTCGCCTCGCGGGGCAGTCGCAGCTGCTGGTCGTGACCCACTCCCCGCAGGTCGCGGCACGGGCGCAGCATCATTATCGGATCGAGAAGAGCCACGGCGCGGAGGGCACCCGCACTACCGTGCGCAAGCTTTCCGCGGACGAACGCCGCGAGGAAATCGCGCGGATGCTGTCGGGCGCCGCGGTGACGGACGAAGCGCGGGCGCAGGCTGCGCGGCTGTTGGAGGCGGCATGAGCGAACAGGGGACTGCACACGACTTCCGGGGTGAGGCGCTGGAGCATGTTCTGATGCCCGTGGACGGCTCGGCTCGGGGCACGGTGATCGTCGTGCCCACCGTGATGGGCGTGACCGACCTGGAGCGTGGGTTCGGGCGACGATTGAACGAGGCCGGTTGCCATGTGCTGATCGCCGACCTGTTCGGCAAGCACCTCCGCAGCGCTCCGCGCGACACCATGTTCGGCGAGATGGGCCGGCTCAAAGGCGACCGGGCGGCGCTGTGCGACCGGATGATCGAGGTACTGGACGTCGCTCGCGGACAGGAAGGTGTGGAGCGCGACCGCATCGCGGCGATCGGCTTCTGCTTCGGCGGCATGTGCGTGCTCGACCTCGCCCGGGCGGGCGCGAAGGTGGCGGGCGTTGCCAGCTTCCACGGGCTGTTCGATCCACCCGGCCTCGAGCCGCAGCCGATCGGCGCCAAAGTGGTCGCCTATCACGGCTGGGACGATCCGCTAGTGCCGCCCGAAGCCGTGGTCGCGCTCGGCAAGGAGCTGACGGAGGCCGGCGCAGACTGGCAGATCCACGCTTACGGTCATACCGGGCACGGCTTCACCAATCCGCAGGCGCACCAGACCGGGATCGAGGGCGTCGCCTACCAGGAGGCCGCGGCGCGGCGTAGCTGGGCGTCGCTGAACCTATTTCTGGATGAACTGTTCGGCTGACGTGGCCACGCAGGAGCTGACCGAAGCCGATGCCGCGAACCGGCTGATGCGGCTGGCGCGGGAGATCGCGCGGCACAACAAGCTGTACCACGACGGCGACGCGCCGGAGATCAGCGACGCCGAGTTCGACGCGCTGGTCCGCGAGAATGCCGAGCTGGAGGCGCAGTACCCGCACCTGATCCGGCCGGACTCCCCTTCGCGGCAGGTGGGGGCGGCGCCCTCGTCGGCGTTGGCCAAGGTGGCACATGCCCGGCCGATGCTCAGCCTGGAGAATGGCTTTTCCGAGGAGGAGGTGCGCGAGTTCTTGCGGCGCGTGCGGCGCTTCCTCAGCCTCCCCGAGGACGAGCCGGTGACGCTGACCGCCGAGCCCAAGATCGACGGGCTGAGCTGCTCGCTCCGCTATGAGAGCGGGCGGCTGGTGCTGGCGGCGACCCGCGGCGACGGAGCGGTGGGCGAGGACGTCACCCCGAACGCCCGCACCATCGAAGACATTCCGCAGGAGCTGACGGGGGCACCCGAGCTGCTTGAGGTCCGCGGCGAGGTCTACATGTCCAAGCAGGACTTCGCGGCGCTGAACGCGCGCCAGGCGGAGGCGGCAAGCAAGGTGTTCGCCAATCCGCGCAACGCCGCTGCAGGCTCGCTCCGCCAGAAGGATCCGAGCATCACCGCCGCGCGGCCGCTGCGCTTCCTGATGCACGGTTGGGGCGAGCTGTCGGAGCCATTGGCCGCGACCCAGGCGGACGCGGTCGAGCGGCTGAGGGGACTCGGCTTCCCCGTGTCGGAGCTGTTCCGCCGCTGCGAAACGATCGAGGACGCGCTCGCCCACTACCAAGCCATCGAGCATTCCCGGGCCGAGCTGCCGTTCGACATCGACGGCGTGGTCTACAAGGTCGACCGGCTCGACTGGCAGGAGCGGCTGGGGAGCGTCGGGCGGGCGCCCCGCTGGGCTCTGGCGCACAAGTTCCCGGCAGAAAAGGCGGAAACCACGCTCGAGCGGATCGAGGTGCAGGTCGGACGCACCGGCAAGCTGACTCCGGTGGGCAGGCTCACGCCGGTCGGCGTCGGCGGAGTGATGGTGGCTAACGTCACCCTCCACAACCGCGACGAGATCGCCCGGCTCGGCCTCCGCCAAGGCGACCGGGTCCGCATCCAGCGGGCCGGCGACGTGATCCCGCAGGTGGTCGAGAACTTGAGCCCCGACGAGCGGCGGCCGGCGTTCGCGTTTCCCGAACGGTGCCCCCAGTGCGGGTCGGAGGCGGTGGCGGAGGAGGGCGAGGTCGACGTGCGCTGCACCGGCGGGCTCATCTGCCCGGCGCAGCGGATCGAGCGATTGAAGCACTTCGTCAGCCGCGGCGCGATGGACATCGAGGGGCTGGGCGAGAAGACCATCGAGGAGTTCGCCGCATTGGGCTGGCTGCATGGGCCGGCCGACATCTTCCGCCTGCGCGAGCACCGCGCCGAGCTGCTTGGCCGTGAGGGCTGGAAGGAGAAGAGTGTCGACAACCTGCTTGCGGCGATCGATGCCAAGCAGGGGTTTGATCCGGCGCGGCTGCTGTTCGGGCTCGGCATCCGCCACATCGGCATCGTCACCGCGCGGGACTTGCTGAAGGCGTTCGGGACGATCGAGGCGCTGGCCGAGGCGGCGGCGGGCGAGGATGGGATCGCCGAACTGTCGCGCGTCGAGGGCGTCGGGCCGGTGGTGGCCGAGGCGCTGCACGACTTCTTTCACGAGCCGCACAACCGCGAGCAGCTCGCCGCCCTCCTCGCGCTCGCCCGACCTGCCGCGTTCGTGAACCAGGCGCGCGAGACCGAGTGGACCGGCAAGACGATCGTGTTCACCGGCTCGCTCCAGACCATGAGCCGGGACGAGGCCAAGGCCCAGGCCGAGCGGCTGGGCGCACGGGCGGCGGGATCGGTGAGCGCCAAGACCGACCTGGTGGTGGCAGGACCGGGCGCCGGGTCCAAGCTCAAGAAGGCCGAGGAGCTTGGCGTGCGGGTGGTCGGCGAGGAGGAATGGGCGCGGATCGTCGCGGCGGCTTGAGGGCTCGCCAACGCCGATCGCTTGACTCGTTTCGCTCCTCATTTTGTCAGCTTTCGCGAGCGGTCCAGCATCCGGTCCAGCGAGCGGAGCCGGGCCATGGCGCCCCGCATGTCGTCGCGCTCGATCGTGCCGATCAGCCGGCCGCGGTAGGCGCGCGGGACGCGCAGGCGACCGTCGGCCGTCCGTTCCGTGCGGAACCGCGCCTTTCGCGCTTGCGCGGTGCTGCGGGCGGAGGCGGCAGCCTGGTCCCAGGCACGGGCGAAATCGGCGGCCTCGGGGCGTGAGCGAAGCGCGTAGGCGGTCTGGCGCGACAGGCCGACCTCCGCCGCCGCGTCATGAGCGGAGCAGCCCCCGGCGAGCAGGAGGATGAAGCGCCGCTGCCGCTCGGCCGTCCAGCCATCGCGGCGGCGGCAAGGGGCGGGGGCGAAGTGCAACGGTGCGGGCGAGTCCATGGCCCGAAAGAACTATGCGCAAAGTGGGGCTGTAGGACAGCTTGAAGTTGAGGTTGGACGCCGTGAGGTGATGATGTGCTGAAGCAGAAGTCGGTTGCGGCCGGACACAGCGCGATCCCGCGGGACGGATCGGATTTTGGATGTCTGCTTTGGGTGGAAAGCGGACATTAGCGTTGGACGCTGCCGCGTCTACGTCCTAACCTACGTTAATGGCCACACAGCGCGATTTGCCGGAGGCCGAAAACCCTCTGTTGATGAAGCTGGGTGGCTTCATGCCGCTCTCCAGGGATGATCGACAGGCCATCGTTCATGCCAGTCGCAAGGTGCGGTCGGTTCAGGCGCATTGCGATATCATCTCCGATGGAGAACGGCCCAACCACGTTCATCTCATCATCGATGGTTGGGCTGCCCGGTATAAGATCCTTCCCAACGGCGAGCGGCAGATCACCGCATACCTGATCCCAGGCGATTTCTGCGACTTGCATGTGACCATCCTCAGAGAGATGGATCACGGGATTGTCGCGCTCACCCCGGTCTCGGTCGCTGACATCTCCCGTCACGAAATGGACACGCTATGCGACGACCGGCCCCGCCTCATGCGAGCGATGTGGTGGGCCACGTTGGTCGATGAGGGCGTGCTGCGGGAGTGGATCGTCAATATCGGACGGCGCGATGCTTATGCGCGGATCGCCCACCTCATGTGTGAGATGCACGTCAGAATGCGGAACGTCGGCCGTGCGGAAGAAGGTGCCTTCCACCTTCCGCTCACGCAGGATCACCTCGCCGACACGCTTGGCCTCACGCCGGTCCACATCAACCGAATGCTTCAACGATTAAGAGCCGAGCATTTGATCGAGCTTGGGGGAAGGACGCTCACGATCCTCGACCCGGTTGGCCTGCGAAGTGCGGCAGGCTTTGACGCATCCTACCTTCACAACAATGAACAGAATGGACGATAGGTCAGTCCGCTGACCCTCGTTTCGGAATGTCTGCAATGGGTCGTAAGCGGATGTTCGCTCAGGTGGCGCTCAGCACCAGGACCGGCCACTCGCCCGAACCCGCGTCGACCAGTGTGAGGCCTCGCGCCGTGTAGGCGACGGCGACGGCTTGTGCCTGCGTGTCGAGCAGGCCGGCCAGCACTATCGTTCCGCCGGGTCCGAGCTCGCTCGCGAACGCCGGGGCGAGATCGATGAGCGGGCCGGCGAGGATGTTGGCGATGAGGAGGTCGAAGGAAGCTCGGGCGGCGAGGAGCGAGTGGTCCATGCCGCCGGCTACCGCCAGGAGCAGTTCGCCCGGGTTCTCGCCCAGGGGCACGCAGTTGATCGCGGCATTGTCGCGGGCGACCTCCACCGCGACCGGGTCGATGTCGGTGGCGATCGCTTGCGCCTCCGGCCAGAGCTTAAGCGCGGCGAAGGCGAGGAGGCCGGTGCCGGTGCCGATGTCGGCGATGTTGCGGAAGCGCCTGCCGTCGCGTTCCAGCCGGTCGAGCGCTCCGAGGCAGCCCTTGGTGGTGGCGTGCTGGCCGGTGCCGAAGGCGAGGCCGGCGTCGATCTGGAAGTTGACCGCGCCGTCCTGGGCCACGTGGCTGGGCGTATGGACGAAGAAGCGGCCGGCGCGGATCGGCTCGAGACCGGCCTGGCTGCGGGTGACCCAGTCCTCGTCGCCGAGCTGCTCGACCTGTGGGGGGCCGTCGGCGAGGGATGCGAGCAGCCCTAGCTCGTGGGCGTCGGGCTCGTCCTCGAAGTAGGCGTGGAGCAGCCAGTCGTCGGGCTTGGCCGGGTCGGGCTCGTCCGCGACCAGCACCGGCGGCGAGGACGAGTGGGCGAACAGGTCGTCCGCTTGCGGAAGCGCCTCGGCCTGGGCGCGGGTGCAGGGGAGGGTGGCGCGCCAGCTCACTTGCCGGCGGCTTCCTTCGCCAGCCGCTCGTCGAGCTGCCTGGTCTTGGCGGCGGCGTAGTTGCGGCAGCCCGCGGGATCGAACAGCGGCTGCTGGCCGGTCATCCGCTCCTTCATCGCACTGGCGGACGGGTGCGGGGTAAGGAGGATCTCGCAGCGGCTCGCGGCCAGCCTGGCGAGCCCGGCGCGAAACGCGGCCACGGTGGCCGGGTGGTCGGAGAAGCGGTAGTCGTCGCGGCTGATCGCGGAAAGGCTATCTGCGTAGACCATCGTCCGGCACACGCCGCCGTCGCAGCTCTCCCAGCGCCAGCTCAGCGCGCCCGGGGTGTGGCCGGGCGTGGCCATGGCGGTGAGCAGGAGATTGCCGAACCGCACGGTGCCGCCGTCCGCGATCACTCGGTTCACCGTGGCCGCGGGAAACGGCTTGTGCATGCCGACCTGCGGATCGTCAGCGGTGGCGACCCCGGTGGCGAGCGCTGGCCTGGCCGGAGCGGAGGCGACCAGCGCCGCGCCGGTCAGCTGTTGCAGCCGGGCGGTGCCGCCGACATGGTCGAGATGCTCATGGCTGTGCAGCAGGTAGCGGATGTCGCGCAGGCGGAAGCCGAGCGCCCGGACGTTGGCGGCGATCACCTCCGCGCCACGCTCGGTACCGCCGTCGATCAGCACATGGCCGTCACTGCCGGTGACCAGGATCGCCGAGATGCCGCAGGTGCCGACCAGATAGGTGTTGGCGTGGATGCGGACGGGCGGCGCGGGCCGGTCCCAGTCGGTGGAGTCGCCGCAGGCCCCGGCCCATTGCGGACCGGCCTGCTCGATCGGGGCTCGGGCGCGCTCGACGGGCGTCGGCCGGCCGAGCGGGACGACGATCTGCTGCGTGGCCAGCGCCAGCGCGACGAGGCTAGCGAACATAGCTGGCGCCGTTGGCGTCGACGATCGTGCCGGTGGCGGAGGCGGGGGCTCCGCTAGCCAGCCAGCGGATGATCTCGCCGATTTCGGCGGCGCTGGCGACGCGGCCGAGCGGGATCTCGGCCAGGATCTTCTCGCCGCCGCGGGTGGCGAGATATCCCTCGGTCATCTCGGTCACGGTGAAGCCCGGGCAGACGGCAAAGGCGAGGATGTTCTCGGCCGCGTAGCCGCGCGCGACGGTCTTGGTGACGGCGATCATCGCCGCCTTGGACGCCGCGTAATGCCAATGCTGAGGCGAGTCGCCGCGGTAGCCGGCGCGGCTCGCGACGTTGACGATGCGGCCGCCCCCGATCGTGCGGAAATGCTGAACGGCGAGGCGGCTGAGGTCGGAGGAGGCCTGGAGGTTCACGGTCATGGTGCGGGACCAGGCGGCGTGCCACTCGTCGTCCGAAGCATCGTCGCCGACCGCTTCGTAGACGCCGGCATTGTTGACCAGCACGTCGATCCGTCCGCCGAGCGCATGTACGGCCTGCTCCCACAAGCGCCGCGGTGCCGCGGGATCGGCCAGGTCCGCGTCGATCAGGCCGGAGCCACCGCGGGTGGAATGGCCGGCGACGCGGTGACCGGATGCTTCAAGTGCGGCCAGGGCGGCAGCGCCGATGCCACGGCTGGCGCCGGTGAGGAGGATGTTCATGGGCGCGCTCTGTCATCGCCTTCGAGGTGAAGCAATGCGTAAGCGGCCGAAACGTCGCTCGACCTCAGCGCAGGATAAAGAACTCAGGCCGCGAACTTGGCCACGAAATCGCTGGTCGCCGAGCGGAGGTCGGCGATGTCCTCGACAAAGCGACCGAAGCCCTGCTCCACCAGATCGATGTCGCGTGCCACGTTTTCCGTATCGGTGCGGATCGCGGCGATGGTCGAGCTCATCGAGTCCGCGGCAAGTGCGGTTTCATCAACCGCTGCGGTGATCATGGTAACGGTCTGCGCCTGCAACTCCATGGCGCCGCGGATGCGGTCGGCGGAGGTCTGAACCTCCTCGACGGTGCCTTGGATCGAGCTGTTCGCGTCCACCGTCTGACGGGTCGCCTGCTGGATAGCGGTGATCTTGGCAGTGATGTCGTCGGTGGCGCGAGCGGTCTGGCTGGCGAGGCTCTTCACTTCCTGGGCGACCACGGCGAAGCCGCGGCCGGCATCGCCGGCGCGCGCAGCTTCGATCGTCGCGTTGAGCGCGAGCAAGTTGGTTTGACCGGCGATGTCGCGAATCAAACCGAGGATCGATTCGATCGCTTCGACGTGAGAAGATAGCGCCTGGCTGACCTGCACGGCCTTGCTGGCCTGGTTGCCGGCGCGGGTGGCGACGTCGGCCGCGACCTCCACTTCCGACCGGGCGTCCTCGATGGCGCGGATCAGGCCTGCGGCGGTTTGCGCTGCCTCGCGCATCGCCACGGCTGACTGCTCGGCGGCAGCGGCGACCTCGCTGGTCTTGCCGAGCATCCCCCGCGCGGACGAAGCCGTCACCCGGGTGCGGTCCGCCAGATCGCTGCTTTTCTGAGTGCTGGCCTGCACGACATTGCTCACCTGCTTCTCGAACTGCGCGGAGCGGAGGTTGCGCGCGTTGGCGACCTGGTCGGCTTTGAGCAGCGAGATCTGAGCGATGATGATGTCCTGCCCGTAGGTCATGACCTTGGCGTAGGTTTCAAATGCCCGGACCAAATCGTCGCTGCGATCGCCGAAATGTGTTCGGAAAGCACGTAAGATGTGTCCGGCAACTTTCGCCCGCGCCGCCGCGAACTCGGGAATGCTCGCTCCGTCGGAGAACATCTGGATGCCGCGCTCGGCGATGCTGCGGATCCACTGCTCGTCCACCGGACGGTTGAGCAAGTCGCGGTTGAAAGACGCGATTTCCTCCCCGTAGTGGCGGCGCAAAACCGCGTAGATGACCTCGCCGGCGTCTTTCCACAGCCAGCGCAGCGATTCCTCCAGCTGCCCGCCATCGCCGTATACCGCCAGCCGTTCGGAAACCTCGCTGTCGCTAAGCCGCTGCAGCGTATTGCGTTCGGTCATTCCAAGCTCCAGTCGGTTCAAAGCACGGCTCCGGCGCCGGAGGCGAGCACCCGTGATCCGGCAATGCTGTGCCGCCACAGTAGTTAAGGCTGAGTTAGCCGCCGCTCGCCTTGCAACGACGTTGGTTGCTGCCTAAGCGGGCGCGGCACCCTTTCAATCCAGGCCCACCTATGTCCCGCAACACCTCGCGACCGCTATCGCCCCACCTGACCGTCTGGAAATGGGGGCCGCACATGGTGACCTCCATCCTGCACCGCGCGACCGGCGTCGCGCTGAGCATCGGCGGCCTGGCGCTGCTGACCTGGTGGCTGCTGGCACTGGCCGGGAGCGCGTCGGCCTACGACGACTTCTCCGCCGCGGCTTCGCACCCGCTGGGCATACTGGTGCTGGTCGGCCTGAGCTGGTCGTTCTTCCAGCATACACTGTCGGGCGTCCGCCACCTGATCATGGATTCCGGCGACGGATTCGAGCTAAAGACCAACAAGAACATGGCCTACGCCACCTGGGCCGGGTCGGCGCTGCTGACGATCGCGTTGTGGGCCTACATCCTGCTGGGCCGTGGCGCATGACCGGCCCCAAGCAGATCGGCGCGCAGGACCGCAACGCGGTCCCCAACGGGAAGACGGCGCTGGGCAAGGTCCGCGGGCTTGGCTCCGCGCGGCATGGCGGGCAGCTGTGGATCCGCGAGCGGGTATCGTCGGCGGCGCTGCTGCTGCTGGGGACCTGGTTCATCGTGTCCCTGCTGCTGCTGCCCGACCTTCGGCAGGGGACGGTGCTGGAGTGGCTGGCGAGCCCGCTCGCCTTCGTGCCAATGGCGCTGTTCGTGTACTTGAACTTCGAGCACAGCCTGGAAGGCCTCAAGGTGATCGTCGACGATTATCAGGGCGACGAAGGCGGCCGCCTGACATGGCATTTGGTCAGCCTCTTCCTACATGTGGGGGCGGGGGCACTGGCGCTGTACGCGCTGGTTCGCATCGTCTTCGGAGCCGCTTCCTAATGCCGACAAGTAGTTCGTACCGTATCGTCGATCACGTTTATGATGTTGTTGTGGTGGGAGCGGGCGGCGCGGGCCTGCGCGCGACCATGGGCGCGGCCGAAAAGGGACTGAAGACCGCCTGCGTGACCAAGGTGTTCCCGACCCGCAGCCACACGGTGGCGGCGCAGGGCGGCATCGCGGCCAGCCTGGGCAACATGGGGCCGGACCATTGGACCTGGCACATGTACGATACCGTCAAGGGCTCCGACTGGCTCGGCGACCAGGACGCGATCGAGTATCTCTGCCGCGAGGCGCCGGCGGCGGTGTACGAGCTGGAACATGCCGGCCTTCCGTTCAGCCGGACCGACGACGGCCGCATCTACCAGCGCGCATTCGGCGGCATGACCCAGAACATGGGCGAAGGTCCGGCGGCGCAGCGGACCTGCGCGGCCGCCGACCGCACCGGCCATGCGATGCTGCACACGCTCTACCAGCAAAGCCTGCGCTACGACGCCGACTTCTACGTCGAATATTTCGCGCTCGACCTGATCATGGTCGACGGCGAGTGTCGCGGGCTGGTGGCGCTCAGCATGGACGATGGCTCCATCCACCGCTTCCGGGCGCAGGCGGTGGTGCTGGCGACCGGCGGCTACGGTCGCTGCTACTTCTCCGCGACCTCCGCGCACACCTGCACCGGCGACGGCAACGCCATGGTGCTGCGCGCCGGCCTGCCGCTGCAGGATATGGAGTTCGTGCAGTTTCACCCGACCGGCATCTACGGCGCGGGCGTGCTGATCACGGAAGGTGCGCGCGGCGAGGGTGGGTACCTTACCAATTCCCAGGGCGAGCGCTTCATGGAGCGCTATGCGCCGAGCGCCAAGGACCTCGCCAGCCGCGACGTGGTATCGCGCTCGATGGCGATGGAGATCCGCGAAGGCCGCGGCGTAGGCAAGGAGAAGGACCACATCTTCCTTCACCTCGACCATATCGATCCCAAGATCCTGGCCGAGCGGCTGCCGGGTATCACGGAGACTGCCAAGATCTTCGCCGGCGTCGACATGACCCGCGAGCCGATCCCGGTGGTGCCGACGGTGCACTACAACATGGGCGGCATCCCGACCAACTATCATGGTGAGGTCGTCACGCTGAAGGACGGCAACCCGGACGCGGTGGTGCCCGGGCTGTTCGCGATCGGCGAAGCGGCCTGCGTGTCGGTGCACGGCGCCAACCGGCTGGGCTCCAACAGTCTGATCGACCTCGTCGTGTTCGGCCGGGCAACGGGGCTGCGGCTGGGCGAGGTGATCAAGCCGGGCGCTTCGCAGGCGCTGCTGCCGGCGGACTCGGCCGACCTGTCGCTCGCCCGCCTCGACCGCTTCCGCTACGCCGATGGGGGCACCCCGACTGCGGTCATCCGCAACGAGATGCAGCGCACCATGCAGCGCGACTGCGCCGTGTTCCGGACCGAGCAGACGCTGGCCGAGGGGCAGACCGCGATCGACGGGGTCTTCCGCAGCATCGCGGACGTCAAGGTCACCGACCGCAGCCTTATCTGGAACACCGATCTCATTGAGACGCTCGAGCTCGACAACATGCTGTCCCAGGCGGTGGTCACCATGCATTGCGCGGCCAACCGCAAGGAAAGCCGCGGGGCGCACATGCATGAGGATTTCGCCCAGCGCGACGATGCGAACTGGATGAAGCATACGGTGGCGTGGCTGGACGGCTGGGGCGGCGACTTCGGCCGCGGCGTGGCGATCGACTACCGGCCGGTGCACGAATACACGCTGACCGAGGACATCCAGTACATCAAGCCCAAGGCGCGGGTGTATTAGGGGTGGCCACCCCCGGCCTTGATTTCATCGAAGCGATGGAACGTGCGGTCGGTTCGGGCAACATCGAGGAAGCTGTCAAATACCTTCGGGAGGATGTGTCCTATACGGTAGGCGCTCAGACGTCCCGTAGAGGGATCGACGCCGTCGTTGCTTATGCTCGGGAGCAGGAGCAGCGGGCGCGCTGGGACGGTCATACGGTGCAGAACGTCACCCGAGCCGACAATTTGCTAGTGGTTGAAGTGCTTAGCCATTTCACCCGCGTGGTCGACGGGGCCCGCGTAACTTTCCCGTGTGCGGACTTCTATCGCTTTGTGGAGGGCCGGATTCAGGATTGGCGCGTCTACGCCGGCATGTGCCCGATCCAGGCCACCTGACGTACCTTCCGTTACAAGCGACCGTATTTCGATTGCCCGCGCAGCAAGCTGAACTCGCCCGCAATCTTCGATTCGAGTGTCCTGCAGCAGAGGCAAGGTTTGCGGTTGCCTCCGCCTTGACGACGAGCCGTGCTTTTCCGTAGACAAGCTGAGTTGCTGCTGCAGGAGAGTGCGCGTGGATGGACCGACCCCGACCGGCAAGTTCCTCCGCGCCATCGGCATTGCCGCGCTGCTTTCCGTCGGGATCTTCGTGACCTGGCTGCTCGTCTCCGATCGCCAGTCGCAGTCGGAGCAGGCGCGGGCCAGCATCGCGGAGGGTTGGGGTGGGCCGCAGACGATCGCGGGTCCGGAGCTCAGCGTCCCCTACAAGGTCGCGGTACCCGCCGCGCGCAATGAGGCAGGGCAGCAGATCACCGCGCCAGGCGTGGCCGAGCGACGTCTGACGCTCGCCCCAACCGGGGTGGATGCCGCGACCAGGCTGGTGCCCGAACGCCGCAGCCGCTCGATCTACGAGGTCGTGATTTACCGCGCCGACACGCAGGGGCGGGCGACCTTTGCGCTGCCGGCCGACCTGTCGCAGGTCGGCGTCCCGGCCGGCGCGCTCGAGCTCGACCGAGCGGAGCTGCGGTTCGGGGTCAGCGATCCCCGGGGGCTCACCGCCAATCCGCTGATCCGCGTCGGCAACCGGCCGCTGCAGCTTGGACCCGGCGGCGGCACCAGTCTGATTTCGACCGGCTTCTATGCCCCGCTTGACCTCACCAGCATCAACCCGTCTCGCTTCTCGGTAGACTTCCGCTTCGCCCTGCGCGGCAACCAGTCGTTCGCGTTGGCGCCGCGCGCCGGGGACACGCGGTGGAGGGTTTCCTCGCCATGGCCCAGCCCAAGCTTCACCGGCGGCTTTCTGCCCGAACAGCGGCAAGTCACTGGCGATGGCTTCAGCGCCGAGTACCGGATCGGCAACCTCGCGCTCGGCCGCTCGCTGCTGTTCCAGGAAGGCGGAGGCGGCCCGCAGGTGCCAACCGAGCGGGGCGTGCCTCCGCCGATGGCCGCGGATGGACGCAGCGCCGGTGCGGTGGCGGCGGTCGACCTGATGGAGCCCGTCGACCTCTACAGCCAGGTCAACCGCGCGACCAAGTACGGCTTCCTGTTCATCGGCTTCACCTTTCTCGCCTTTCTGCTGTTCGACACCATCGGCGGAGTGCGGGTGGCGCCGGTCGAGTATCTGCTGGCCGGCGCGGCGCTGGTGTTGTTCTTCGTCCTCCTGCTCGCCTTTGCCGAAGTGATCGGCTTCACGCCGGCCTATGTCTTGGCGGCCGCCACCATCGCCGGGCTGAACACCGCCTATTCCGCCGCGGTGCTCAGGAGCTGGCGGCGCGGCCTGGTGATCGGCGGCATCCTCGCCGGGCTCTACGCGGTGCTCTACGTCCTCCTCAGCCTGGAAGCCTACTCGCTGCTGATCGGCTCCTTGCTGCTGCTCGCGGCGCTGGCGGGCACTATGTTCGTCACTCGGCGGCTGGACTGGACAGGACAGCAGCGGGCCGAGGCCGCGCTTTGACGCGCCGTCCAAACCCGCTTAGGGCCCGCGCGCTTATGACCGATCCAGTACCTCCCAAGCGTATTTTCCCGGACGCCGCCGTCGATGCGGAGGCTGCCAAGCACATACCGTCGTCGCCGCAGACCGAGAGCCCGGCTTATCAGCTGGCGTTCCAGGACAAGGACTTCCTCCTCCGTCCCGATCTTCGGCCGGTACGCTTCCAGCTCGAACTGCTGAAACCCGAGCTGCTGCTCGACGAACAGGCGATCGGCTCGACCTTCGTCTTCTACGGCTCGGCCCGGGTGCCGGAGCCGGCCAAGGCCGATGCGCTGCTGGCGGCCGCGCGGACCGGCAAGCAGCGGGTGATCGCGGAGCGGCTGAAAGCCAAGTCGCGCTATTACGACGTGGCGCGGGAGCTGGCCCGTCTGGCCAGCCGCTACGACCGGGACGAGGAAGGGCAGCGGCATTTCGTGGTCTGCTCCGGCGGCGGGCCGAGCTTCATGGAAGCGGCCAATCGCGGAGCCTGCGACGCCGATGCGGAGTCGATCGGGCTCAACATCGTGCTGCCCCACGAGCAGCTGCCAAACCCCTATGTCACGCCGTCCTTGAGCTTCCAGTTCCATTATTTCGCGCTCAGGAAGATGCACTTCCTGCTGCGTGCGCGGGCGGTAGCGGTGTTCCCGGGCGGCTTCGGCACGTTCGACGAGATGTTCGAGCTGCTGACCCTGGTGCAGACGGGCAAGGTCCGGCGGTTGCCGATCCTGCTGTTCGGGCGCGAGTTCTGGAACCGGGTCGTGAACTTCGACGCCTTGGTCGAGGAGGGCGTGATCTCCGAGGGCGACCTCGATCTCATCACCTGGTGCGAAACCGCCGAGGAGGGGTGGGCCGCGGTGTGCGATCATTATGCCGCGCAGGATCAGGAGTGGCGGGCGGCCTCATAGTCGCGGATGTAGGTTTCGACCGGCACGGCCGCGATCGCCGCGCTGACCGCCTTGTCGCATAGCTCATCGGCGGTGCGGAAGCGCAGGCAGCTCTTGCCCATGTCGAGCTTCTTGCCTGCCGCGGTGTAGGCCTGCTGCAGGGCCGCCATGCGCTCCGGCGACATGTAAGTGCACATGAGATAGAGCGCGTTGTGGTTCTTTTGCGCCGCCAACGCTGCGAGCTGCAGCGGCTGCTTGTTGTAGGTGTTCGGGTAGCGGCTGAGCGGAATGCTCCACACGATCATCTTGCCGGACACGCTCTCCTCGTAGCCGGGCAGGAGCGCGTCGTTCACCAGCTGCCTGGCATGGGCCAGCGCTTCGGCACGTTCGGGGGGAAGCCCCGCCAGCAGGGCTTCGGGCAGGCTGAGGGGAGACGCCTTAGCGCCCACCCTCGTTCTTCACGGTCGGCGTCGGCCCGGTGACCTTGGAGGCGCCCTCGCCGCGCAGGCTGCCTTGCGGGCTCTGCGCCGCCTGCTGCTCGGTCAGGATCGGCTCGTTTTCGGCTTTCTGCGCGCCGGCATCGTCCGCTTCCGATGCCGCCTTGTCTGCCGCCGCACCGGGGGTGGACGCTACTGGCGCCGCCGGGGCGGCCGGCACTGGCAGGGGCGAGGCCCCCTTGCTGTTGAGGTAGGCCATGACGTTCGCGCGATCCTCGGGGTTCGACAGACCGGCGAAGGTCATCTTGGTGCCCGGCGCGAACTTCTTGGGGTTGGCCAGCCACTCGCTCATGGCGTTCCAGTCCCAGTTGCCGCCCTTGCCCTTCAATGCCTCGGAATAGGCGAAGCCGGGCACATGGGCGACCGGCACCCCCATGGTGCCGAACAGGTTGGGGCCGAGGCCGTTCGCCCCGCCCTGCTCGATGGTGTGGCAGGCCTGGCACTTCTTGAACACGTTCGCGCCGGCGGCGGCGTCGGCGCTGGCCAGGTAGAATTCGATCGGTTGCTGCGCTTCGGCGTCTTCGCCCTCGGCTTCAACGCCCTCGATCGGATAGCCCATCTTCTCCGGCCGCTCGGTATGGAACACCTCACCGGCAACGATCGTGCTGCCGAGCGCGACGATGCCGGCGAACAGGAGCCAGCCGGCAATGGTGTTCTTGCGATCGTCCATGAAGTGAGATTTCCGCCCGTGGAGAGATTGGCCGTCCCTTTAGGAGGTGCCCCGGCCTTCTTCAAGCGTGGAGCCAATGCTCCAGCAGCGTGCGGGCGATGGCGTAGGGCGGGGGCGGCAGGAACGCGGCCCCGGCTTCGTCGGCCAGAGCCGCGATGACCTCAGTGCGGGTGAACCAGCGGGCATCGTCCAGCTCGGTGGTGTCGACGGTCAGCTCCGCCCCAAGCGCCCGCGCGGTGCAGCCGATCATCAGCGACGAGGGGAAGGGCCACGGCTGGCTGGCGACGTAGCGGACGTCCGCCACCGCGATCCCCGCTTCCTCGCCGAGCTCGCGCGCGACCGCGGCTTCGATCGTCTCGCCTACTTCGACGAACCCGGCCAATGCCGAGTAGCGGCCGGGCGGGTACTGCGGCTGGCGGCCGAGCAGGACTTGGCCGTCGTGCTCGGCGAGCATGATGACCACCGGATCGACGCGGGGGAAGTGCTCCGCGGCGCACGTTGGGCAACGCCGCGACCAGCCGCCGCGGACGATCCCGCTGGCCGAGCCGCAGTTGGCGCAGAAGCGATGACGGCGGTGCCAATTGCCAAGGCTGAGCGCGGCGGCGAACAGCGGCGCCTCGGCCGGACCGAGCAGGCTCAAGGTGGCGAACTGCGCGCGGAAGTCGTGGCTACCGTCCGGGATCGCCGAGAAGCGCGGGCCGTCCTCCGCCAGGCCGAGGAACAGGTCGGGGGTGCGGACCGGCTGCCAGCTGAGGGTGCCGTCGGCAGTGAGTGCGGGCAGTCCGTCCTGCCACCTGAGCTCGCGTGCGTCCGCTTGTGCGGCGAGCGCGCGCAGGGCTTCGGCGTTCGGCCGCAGCAGGTCGGCGCGGTTCAGGCCCGGGCCGGAGAAAAAGGCTTCAGGCGGCAAGACGGGGCTGCCGTTCGGCGGCGAGCGCTGCATCGACGGCGCGGCGGTAAAGAGTCGGGAGGCCGGCTTCGTCCAGCCGGTCCAGCGGCTGCCACCAGCCGTCGTCCGCCGCCGCCTCGACGACCAGCAGGTCGAGCGAGAAATGGGTGAAGATGTGGCGGACGGCGGCGAGCGGCTGCACCGCCGGCCGGGCCTCGTTCCACTCGGGTCCGGGAAGCGCAGCCATGCCGCCCAGCAGCCCCCGCGCCGGCCGGCGGACCAGGCGCACTTCGTCGCCCTGCCGACACCACCAGGCGATCCCGAAGCGATGCGGGCGCTGGCGCTTGATCGGCCTGGCCGGGAACGCCTCGGGAGTGCCCAGCGCGTAAGCCTGGCAGCCGTCTCGAAGCGGACAGCTGGGGCAGTCGGGCGCCTTGGGCCGGCAGATCGTTGCGCCCAAGTCCATCAGCGCCTGGGTGAAGTCGCCACCGCCGCTGCCGACGGGCAGCATTGCCGCAGCACGGGCCGGAACGTCGGCCTTGCCCGAAAGTGCGAACAAGCGGGCGATCACCCGCTCGACATTTGTGTCCACCGCCACGCAGTCCGCGCCAAAGGCGATCGCTGCGACCGCGGCAGCGGTGTAGGCGCCCACGCCGGGGAGCTTGCGTAGTTCGGCCTCAGTCGTGGGAAAGCCGCCCAGCCGCGCCACCTCCCTGGCGCAGGCGTGGAGGTTGCGGGCGCGGGCGTAGTAGCCGAGGCCCGCCCATTCGGCGAACACCGCTTCCTCCGGCGCAGCCGCCAGCGCCTCCACCGTCGGCCAGCGCTCCAGGAAGCGGGCGTAGCGCGGCGCGACGGCGGCAACGGTGGTCTGTTGCAGCATCACCTCGGACAGCCACACCCGGTAAGGATCGGTCGGCAGTTCGCCCGGCCGCGAGCGCCAGGGCAGCTCGCGGGCGTGCTGGCGATAGTGGTGGAGAAGTCGGTCGGCCGCGCTGGCGTGCATGGCGGGCCTATGGCATGACCGCGCCCGATGGCGAAGCGAAACACCACCGACGAGGCTCCACGGCAGGGCCGGGTGCGCGCGGCCGGCGAGATCGTCGGTGCGGTCGGGGGCATGGCGTTCAAGCGCTTCGGCTTCGTCCAGGGCGCGGTGGTCAGCCGCTGGCGGGAGATCGTGGGCGAGCGCTACGCCCGGGTGTCCACGCCCGAGTGCATCCGCTTCCCGGCGGGCAAGAAGGCGGGCGGAACGCTGACCCTGCTGGTCGAGGGGGCCCATGCGCCACTGATGCAACACCTTGCCCCGACCATCACCGAGCGGGTCAATCGCTTCTTCGGCTACGAAGCGGTGGTAAAGATCGCCTTTCGCCAGGGCACGCCTGCCAAGCAGGCTCCGCGCCCGTCTCGGCCCGCCGCCACCGCCGTGCCGCGAGAGCTTGGCGAGGGGCTGCGCGCCATTGCCGACCCCGAGCTGCGCACGGTGCTCGAGTCCCTGGCGGGCAAGCTCGATTCCACCAACGGGCTGCCGCGGATCAACGCCGCGGCGCCACTGCCCAAACCGATCAACAATCCGGAGTGACGTGAAGCCATGAAGAAGCTAAGCCTTTTTGCCGCGGCCTTGCTGGTGTCGGCGTGCGGCGGCGAGGGGAGCAACACTACCGCCGCGACCTCCAACGCGCCGCTGGAGCAGGTGGCGGCGCCGAACGGCGGGGACTGGACCAGGACGGTTACGCAGACGCCCGAGGGTGGGATGCTCCTGGGCAATCCGAATGCCTCGGTGAAGGTGGTCGAGTTCGGCTCCATGACCTGCCACATCTGTCAGGAATTCGCGGCCGAGGGCGAGCCCAAGCTGGTCGAGAACTACGTCAAGTCGGGCCAGGTGTCCTACGAGTTCCGCAACTTCGTACGCGATCCGCTGGACATCAGCATGTCGCTGATCACCCGCTGCGCCGGCGCCACGCCGCAATTCTTCCAGCTGACCAGCGCGCTCTACGCCGAGCAGCCACGCATCCTGGAGCAGGTGCAGAAGGTTCCGCCGCAGCAGCTGCAGGCGCTGCAATCGGCATCGCCGGCGCAGCAGTTCGGGCAGTTCGCGCAGTTTGCGGGACTGCAGGCCTGGGCCGCGCAGCGGGGGCTGCCGTCGGCTAGGACCTCGCAATGCCTAGCGAACCAGGCGGAAGCGGAGCGGCTGGTGCAGATGACCAGCGATGCCAGCAGCCAGCATGAGGTCACGGGAACGCCGACCTTCCTGCTGGACGGCGAAGTCGCTGCGCCGCCGCAGGCCGGGCAGACCCACTGGCAGAACCTGGAGCGGCAGATCCGGGGAGCGCTCGGCTAAGGCCGGGGAGGTCCCATTTCGCCGGCCGGCCTAGGCGCAAAGGCCTGCTCCGGCCGGCGACGTGCGGTCCCAAGCATTGGCCGCAGCAGCAGGTGAACCGATCGATCGTGCCCATCTAACAAGTTCTATCGCTGAATACGGCCCGCTTATTGCGAACGTCTCTCATTAGCTTTAGCAACTAGCCGACCAGCGAATCCAATCGTTCAAGGGGAAGGCAGTTGCATATCGTCGTTCGCGCCCTCGCTGGCGCCACCTCTTTGTTCGCCCTCAGCACCGCCGCAGCCGCGGCTGAAGCCACGGACCGGGCTGCCGTCGCCGCCATCGAGGCGGGAGCGGAGGCCCAGGACGATCAGCAGACCATCGTCGTCACCGGCCAGCGCGGGGAGTATGGGATCAAGTCCACGAGCACCGCCACCAGAACAGACACGCTGCTGCGCAACGTGCCCCAAGCCATGTCGGTGGTGTCCGAAGCGCAGATCGAAGATCAATCGCTGCGCTCGATCGCCGACCTGTTGCTGTTCGTGCCCGGCGCGACGCCCGGAACCGGCGAAAGCAACCGCGACCAGCTGACGCTGCGGGGCAACAACACGACCGCTGACTTCTTCGTCGATGGCCTGCGTGACGATGCGCAGTACTTCCGCGACTTCTACAATCTTGACCGGGTGGAGGTGCTGAAGGGTCCCAACGCGATGATCTTCGGCCGCGGCGGCGGGGGCGGGATCATCAACCGAGTGACCAAGCGCGCCAGCCTGTCGAGCGGGCAGCAGTTCATCATCAGCCGCGACAGCGAGGGCGGCACGCGCGGCACCGCCGATGTGGATTTGCCGGTGACCGGCGCCGTTGGCGTGCGCGTCAACAGCGTCTGGGAGAAGGGCGACAGCTTCCGCCGCGACACCGAGATGGAGCGCTACGGCATCAACCCGACAATCGGCTTCGTCGCCGGGCCGGACACCAGGATCGACCTGTCGTATGAATATTTCCACGACCGGCGGACGACCGACCGCGGGATCCCGTCGCGGCGCGGGCGGCCGCTGGAGGGCTATGACCGGACCTTCTTCGGCAATCCCGAGGCGAGCTGGTCCGATGCGGACGTGCAGATCGCCAGCCTGAGCGCGGAGCACGGGTTCAGCGACGCGCTCAAGGTCCGGCACCGCACGCAGCTCGCCGACTACGACAAATTCTATCAGAACGTGTTTCCGAGCAGTGCGGTGGGTCCGGGGACGGACACGCTGACCGTCGGCGCTTACAACAGCCGCAACGACCGGCGGAACCTGATCAGCCAGACCGACCTGATCTGGACCGGCCAGCTGCTGGGCATCGACCAGACCCTACTGGTCGGGTTCGAAGCGGGACGCCAGCGCAGCCGCAACCAGCGGCTGTCGGGCACGATCGCCGACGGGAACAGCGTGTCGTTGGACGATCCGGTCGTGAAGCGGACAATCAGCTACGCGCGGGGCGCCAGCGATGCCGACAACCGGACCAGTGCCACCTTCGCGGCGGGCTATGTCCAGACGCAGCTGCGCCCGACCGATACGCTGGAGATCGTCGCCGGTCTGCGGTTCGACCGCTTTCGGCTGAGCGTGGACGACGAGCGGCCCGAAGTGGCGACCTTTACCCGCACCGACCGGCTATGGTCGCCGCGGCTGGGACTGGTGTTCAAGCCGGCGAACAAACTGTCCCTCTACGGCAGCTACTCGCGCTCCTACCTGCCGCAGTCGGGCGAGCAGTTCAGCGGGCTCAACCCGGCCACCGCAGCGCTGAAGCCCGAGCGCTTCGACAATATCGAGGTCGGGGCCAAGTGGGAGCCGGTGGACGGGCTGCTGGCGACAGCGGCGATCTACCAACTCGACCGCACCAACACCCAGGCCCGCGACTCGTTGGACCGGGTCGTCCTGACCGGCGCAACCCGGACCCGCGGGGTCGAACTCGGTTTGGAGCGGAGCATCACCGACGAGTGGCAGGTGTCGGGGGGATATGCGCTTCAGGACTCGGGGATCACAGAGGCTACGACCGCCTGTGTCAGCGGAAGCTGCGACGTGCCGCTGGTGCCGCGGCACAGCTTCTCGCTGTGGACGAAGTATCAGTTCACCAAGCCGTTCGCCGCAGGGCTGGGCGTGCTTGCCAGGTCGCGGAGCTATGCTTCGATCAGCAATGCGGTGGAGCTGCCGGGCTACGCACGGCTCGACGGCGCGCTCTACTATCGGCTGACCCCGGGGATCGAAGCGCAGCTCAACGTCGAGAATTTGCTGAACCGCGACTACTTCCCGACCGCGCACAACGACAACAACATCGCGCCGGGTGCGCCGCGGACGGCACGGCTGACGTTGCGGGCGGATTTCTGAGCCGGGGTACTAAGCCGTCAGCTCGTCCGCCCGTGCCTTGATGCGGCGAAGGTCTTCGACGAAGCGGGCGCGCTCGGCCGCCTTGCGGTCCTCTTCCGGGATGCGGAGGAGGAAGGAAGGGTGCACCGTCACCCAGCATTCGCTGCCGTCGACCAGGGTCAGCGGAGCCTCGCGCGCGCGGCTGATGGTCACCGTCTTGCCGGTGAGCGACCGGGCGGCGGTGGCGCCAAGGGCGACGGTGAGCGGCGGCTTAATCAGCGCGCGTTCCTGCTCCTGCCACCAGCGGCAGGCCTCGATCTCCCCGGCGTCCGGCTTGGAATGGATCCGCCGCTTGCCACGCGCCTCGAACTTGAAGTGCTTGACGGCATTGGTGACGTAGGTCTGCGAGCGGTCGATCCCGGCTTGCTGGAGCGACGCGTCGAACAACTGGCCGGCGGGGCCGATGAAGGGACGGCCGGCAAGGTCCTCCTGGTCGCCTGGCTGCTCGCCGACGAACAGGATGGCGGCGTCGAGCGGCCCTTCGCCGAACACCGTCTGCGTGCCGCACTTGTAGAGGTCGCAGCGGGTGCACTGCCGCGCTTCGGCCAGCAGCCCTTCCCAGGCCGCGCGGAGATTGCCCCCGGGCTCGATCCGGCGCTCGGCTTCGAGCGCGCCCGCCATGCCGGCCTCAGCCGCCGACCGATCGATCATCTCCACCTCCCTCGCCCGCGCGCCGGCAATCAGTGGAGCGATCAACGCGCTTTCCGGCATGTTGCGCCAATATTTCTTGGGCATCTCCTTGGTCATGGCTTTGACCTTGAGCCGGGCCGGGTTGAAGACCGATGCGTAGTAGGTCTTCCATGTCTCCTCGAGCGGGTCGCCGCCGGGCGCGTCCGCCTTGGTCGCACCCGGACCTTCGGTCAGCGTCGTCCCGTTCCAATGGATGCTGAGCTCGGGCGTCAGGATCGACCAGCGCATGTTGGCGAAGCGACGCACGAAGAAACCGGCCTCGCGCCGGACGATATGGTGCTCGGGCTCGAACCAGGCCACGAAACGTGTCTTGTTGTCCTCCTCCTCGACTTCGCGGAAGCGGACGAAGGCGTGCATCTTGTGCGCGTCGCGGCGCACCTCCTTGGCAAGCCGCTCGAGCCGGTCGAGCAGCGGGTCGGCGCGGTCCTCCATCGCCTTGCGGTTGCCCTGCAGCTTCCACAGCATGGCGTAGAGCAGGCCGAAGCGCTCCGGGTCGGAATGGCATACGACCGCCTTGGCCAAGTCGACGAACTGGCGGAGCACGGAGAAGCTCGGTGCGGCCGGGGGGCGTGGCGCGTCGCCGCCGAACAGGTCGCCGACGCCGCCCTCGACGATCCAGACTACCCGTTCAGGGGCAGTGCCGGCTTCGATCAGGTCGCGGGCGGCATCGCGCCAGCCGTCGAAATCATCGGCCGCGGCGAGGGTGATGCGAACCGGCTGATCGGCCGAGCGACCGGCGATGCTCATGAAGCGAGCACTGGCAACTTCGGCGTGACCGGCGGGTTGGGCCCGCGTCCATGTTGCTCCAGATCGGCTTTGCGCCTTCCATCGACTTCGACCGCGAACGCGGCCCGCTCCCGTGGATCACGGTCGCGCCCGGGGCATCTTACTTCGTTAACGAGCGGGGCCAGCCATGGACCCCCATCGGGCAGAACGACGCGATCAGCTGGCCGGAACTGGCCGGCCTGTTCCGTCGGCGCGACCTCCCGAGCGTGGAGGCGCACCTGCGCTGGCTCCGCGCGCACGGGGTCACCTGCCTGCGGCTGATGCTGGAATATGCGCAGGTGCGGCATCGCTATTTCGAGCGCCCGGCGGGGCGTTTCGTTCCAGCCATGGTGCAGCTGTGGGACGACCTGTTCGCCATGTGCGAGCGAGTCGGGCTGCGCATCCTGCTGACGCCGGTCGATACCTTCTGGATGTGGCTGCACTGGCGGCATCACCCGTGGAATGCGGCGAACGGCGGACCGCTCGGCTCGATGCGGCAGTGCCTGCTGTGCCCCGCCACGCGCGAGCTGATCAAGGGCCGGCTGGAGTTCGCGGTGCGGCGCTGGGGCGGCTCGGGCGCGCTGTTCGCATGGGACCTGTGGAACGAGATTCATCCCGCGCACAGCGGGGACGAGGTCGGCGGGTGGGACGAGTTCATCCACGACCTGTCGAGCCATGTCCGCGGGCTGGAGTTGCAGCTCTACGGGCGCTCGCACCCGCAGACCGTGTCGCTGTTCGGGCCGGAGCTGGAGCTGAAGCCGCACCTGCCGATGCGACCCTCGGTGTTCCGCCACACCGACCTCGATTTCGCGACCCTGCACATCTACGCCAAGGGCACGATCGACAACCCGCGCGATACGGTCGCGCCGGCCGTGGCGATGGGCGATATCGTGCGGGAGGCGCTAGCCGAGATCGCCGACGGGCGTCCGTTCCTCGACACCGAGCATGGGCCGATCCATGCGTTCAAGGACCGCAAGCGGACGCTGCCGGAAGCGTTCGACGACGAGTATTTCCGGCATCTGGCCTGGGCTCATCTGGCGTCGGGTGGCGCGGGCGGCGGGATGCGTTGGCCCAACCGCAGCCCGCATGTGCTGACTGCCGGCATGCGGGCGGCGCAGAAGGCGATGGCGGGCTTCTTGCCGCTGGTCGACTGGACGCGATTTCGGCGGCGCAATCTCAACGACGAGGTGCGTATGCGGCACTTTCATGCCTTCGCCTGTGGTGACGAGCGGCAGGCGGTGCTGTGGCTGCTGCGGCGGAACGCGCTTGGTGCAGGCGGGCGGGTGCGGACGGACGCGGTTCCGGTCGAGGCGAAGGTCAGCCTGCCGGGCCTTGCCAATGGCGAGTATCGGCTACGCGGCTGGAACACGTCGGCTGGTGCCGTCGTCGAGGAACAGCGGGTTCAGGTTTCCGGCGGCGTGCTTCGGTTCACCTCGACCCCGATCGTCGCCGACCGCGCCTTCGCGATCGTGCCGGCCTAGGCGGCGAACAGCTCCAGCTGCTTTTGCTTGGGCTTGAGCAGCGTCGGCAGGTCGGCGCGGTCGGTCAGCAGCGTCGGGCGCCAGTCGGCGGTCACGATGAACGGCCGCACCTTGGCGACGCTGACCGTCAGCCGCGCAACGTCGTCCAGGGTGAAGCGGCGGAAGCGGCGCGACTTGAGGATGCGGTCGACCGCCTTGGTGCCGAGCCCCGGCACCCGCAGCAGCTGCTCGCGCGGGGCGCGGTTGACGTCCACCGGGAAGTGCTCGCGAAACTTGAGCGCCCAGGCCAGCTTCGGGTCCATGTCGAGCGGCAGCATGCCGTTCGCGTCCGCCGCCTGCACCACCTCCGCCGGCTTGAAGCCATAGAAGCGCATCAGCCAGTCGGACTGATACAGCCGATGCTCGCGCATCAGCGGCGGGCGTTGGAGGGGCAGAACGGCGCTGGCGTCCGGAATGGGCGAGAAGGCGGAATAGTAGACGCGGCGCAGCGCGAAGCGGTCGTAGAGGGTCGAGGCCTTGCGGACGATGTCCCCGTCGCTCGCCGCGTCCGCGCCGACGATCATCTGCGTGGATTGTCCGGCCGGTGCAAACCTGGGTGCTGACTTGAAGCGCTTGCCTGCGTCCTTGGTCTCGTCGATCGCGCCCTTGACCTCGCCCATCGCGCCTTCGATCCGGGCAGCGCTCTTCTCGGGCGCAAGGCGCTTCAGCCCCGGCTCGGTCGGCAGCTCGACGTTGATCGACATGCGGTCGGCATGGAGCCCGGCCTGCCGCACCAGCTCGGGATCGGCATCTGGGATGGTCTTGAGGTGGATATAGCCGCGGAAGTCGTGATCCTCGCGCAGCGAGCGCGCGACCTCCACCAGCTGCTCCATCGTGTAGTTGGACGAGCGGACGATGCCGGAAGAAAGGAACAGCCCCTCGATGTAGTTACGCTTGTAGAAGGCGAGCGTGAGGTTGACGACCTCCTGCGCCGTGAAGCGAGCGCGGCGGACGTTGGAGCTCTTGCGGTTGATACAGTAATGGCAGTCGAAGATGCAGCTGTTGGTCAGCAGGATCTTGAGCAGGCTGATGCACCGACCGTCGGGCGCATAGGCGTGGCAGATGCCCATGCCCTCCGATGAGCCCAGGCCCTTGCCGTCGCGGCTATCCCGCTTGGTCGTGCCGGAAGAAGCGCAGCTCGCGTCATATTTGGCCGCGTCCGCCAGGATTGCCAGCTTCTCGCGAGTGTCCAGCTGCGCCATGCGTTCGATATATGTTCACGGGCAAGCGCTGTCCAGCTTCTCCGCTCTTTTCCGGCGGTTAGCTCACACCGGCAGCTTGGATCGCGCCGCCCGTGCCGCGCCCTCCACCGGCACGTCGTGGATAACGCGGTAGCGCGCCTCGATCAGGCTGAAGATGCCGAACATCATCAGCCCCACCGCCACGATCGAGTCCCAGGGGTTGGTCAGCCAGGCGAGTGCCTCGCGCATGCCGCCGGCTTCGCTGGCCTGCTCGTCAAGACCGGCTTGCAGCAGGAAGTAGCCGGTGATCAGGAAGACGAGACCGCGTGCGGCATAGCCGAGCCGGCCCACCCACTTGACCCATGACTCGTTCGCGACCCGGGCGTCGAGGTGCTTGCGGAAGCTGGTCTTGTACGCCTTGATCAACTGGTAGAGGCCGACGCCCAGCAGCACGAGTCCGCCGAGCAGCAGCAACAGGGCCCCGCCGGGCAGGCCGAGGGCGGTTTGCGCGCCCTGCTCCGCTCCGCCGCCGCCGCCGCCGCTGCTGCTGCTCGCGGTGCCACGGATCAGCCGCACGGCCTGCCAGGCCAGGAACAGGTGGACGAGCCCGCTCGCCGCGGCGCCGAGCCGCTCGCCCAGCCCCTTGGAGCCGTCCGGGTGCCGCTCGATGTTCAGCGCGGCATCGGCCAGCCGCCACAGCCCATAGGCGAGCAGCCCTGCCGTCATCAGGATCAGCAGCCACTTGCCGGCGCCGCTCGCCAGTACCTGCAGCGCTCCGCTGGGGTCCTCCGCCCGCCCGCCGCGCAGGACCAGGAAAGCGATCACGAGGTAGAGCAATCCGCGCGCGGCGAAGCCGAGGCGGGTCAAAGTGGTCAGGCGCGCGGAAGCGTTCATGGGCGTGGGTCCTCCTGTTCGCTTGCCAACGGTTTGCACGAGTGATCCGTTCCGCCGGCGCAACGGCTGCTGCCGCGGCAGCGGCAAGGGCGTTGGTCGCGCAAGCTTGAACAGGAGGTCTCCGTTGCGCATCCACCATCTGAATTGCGGGACCTGCTGCCCCTGGGGCGGGCGCGTGTTCGACGGTACCAGCCGCGGGCTGCTGCACGGGCACATCGTCTGCCATTGCCTGCTGCTGGAGACCGATGCGGGGCTGGTGCTGGTGGACACGGGCTTCGGGCGCAAGGATGTGCGCAACCACGGCCGCCTGTCCAAGTTCTTCCGCACGCTCAATCAGCCGCAGTTCCGCGAAGAGGAAACGGCGCTGCACCAGGTGCGGGCGCTTGGGCACGATCCCGCGGACGTGCGGCATATCCTGATCACCCACCTCGACTTCGACCATGCCGGCGGGCTGGAAGACTTCCCCAATGCGACGGTGCACCTGACCGCCCGGGAGAAGGAGGTCGCGGACGAGCAGCGCGGCGGCGCGTTCGTCGGCACGCGCCGCTACGCCCCATGGCAGTGGAACGAGGTGGACAGCTGGAAGCTGTACCCGATGGGCCGGGGCGAGCCGTGGATGGGGTTCGACGCGGTTCGCGACCTGGACGGGCTACCGCCGGAGATCCTGCTGGTGCCGCTGGCGGGGCACACCTGGGGGCACTCGGGGGTAGCCATCGACACGGGCGCAGGCTGGTTGTTCTACGCGGGCGACGCCTATTTCTTCCATGGCGAGG
>NZ_CADCVZ010000028.1 GCF_902806265.1 uncultured Sphingomonas sp.
AGGGTGCGATGGACCTTGAAGCCGCCGAGGTCGTGGCTGACCGGCGCCAGGCTCATCAGGATCGGGCTGTCGTTGTTCATTCGCCGGGCGCCTTTGCTGCGGTGATGGCGAGCGCGTGGACCCGCTCCTGCATCAACTCGCCCAGCGCCCGATAGATCATCCGCTGCCGCTCGACCCGGTTCTTGCCGGCGAACGCCGGGCTTTCGATCAGGAGGCTGAAGTGGCTTTCGCCCGCCGGATTGTAGCCGCCGTGGCCGCGGTGCTGCTCGCTGTCGTCATCTAGCTGGAGCCGCGTCGGGGCGAGTGCGTCCTGAAGACGAGCGGTGATCTCGCGGGCAATCGGACCGGTGGAAGCTTGGTTCATGGGCGCTATATTAGGCGGCTTGGCTCAAGAGGACGAGAGTGGCGTCAAGAAGTCAGAAATTTCACGGGCGGGTTGAAGGGGCGGCGGACCGCTGTGCCGTGCCGGGCTGCGCCCACGCCGGCGAGTTCAAGGCGCCGCTGAGCGCGAGCAGCTTCGATGGGCCGGGCGAGTGGCAATGGCTGTGTCTCGACCACGTCCGCGAGCACAATGCCCGCTACAACTTCTTCACCGGCATGAGCCCGGAGGAGATCGAGGCCGCCCAGTCGCCGGTCGCCGCCTGGGACCGCGCCACCCGCGCCTTTGCGCATGGGGGTGCCGACCCGGCGCCGCCGTGGAGCGACTTTCGCGATCCGCTGGACGCGATCGCCGGACGCTTCGGCGCGCGCGTCAACGCTGCTTCGGCGCCGCAGAGCCGCTTTTCCGCTGGCGAGCGGCGGGCGTTGGAAGCCTTGGGACTCGGGCCCGACACCGACCTGCACGCCGTGCGCAAGCGTTATTCCGAACTGGTGCGCCGCTACCATCCCGACCGCAACGGCGGCGACCGCAGTCAGGAATCCAAGCTCCGCTCGGTGATCGACGCCTGGCAGACGCTCAAGGCCGCGCCGGCGTTCGGCTGATCAGGCCGGTTCCAGCGCGAAGTCCACCCGCACCCGCACCTCGGTGCGGTTCACGCCGGGGTTGAACGGCGTGCCGGACTCGGGTGGCGGGGGTGGGGCGACGGCGGTGGCTTGGACGGCCATGTCCATCACCGAAGCTTCTCCGCGCACGATCGGTGGCGGGTAGGGGACGCCGTACTCGCCGCCGTCCACGATATTGACGACGCGAACGATCTTCAGGCCCGCCGCCTCGCCATAAGCTTCCGCTCGCGACCGGGCCGCTTTGTAGGCGGCGGCGTAGGCGGAGCGATTGGCGGTTTCGCGGTCCGAGACCCTGAGGCTCGGCCCGCCGAGCACGTTCGCGCCGGCCTCCGTCACCGCAGTCACCGCTTCGCCGACCCGTGCCATGTCGGTCAGCCGCACCTCGACGATGTTGGCGGCGCGGAACTGTCCGCGCTCGCGGCCGTAGTCGATCCGCTGCAGCGACAGATCCTGGGTCTGCAGGTCGTCGGGCTTGACGCCAAGAGCCGTGAGCGCCGCGGTCACCCGGGCCATCTTCTCGCGGTTGAGCTGGCTAGCGCCGCCCGCGCTCGGCCCCTGGCTGGTGACGCCCAGCCGTAGCCTGGCCTCGTCGGGACGGCTGTCGGAACGGCCGGTCGCGGAGATGGTCAGCAGCGTTTCGCCCGGCTCGACGCCGCGCGGATCGGGCTCGCGAGCCTGGCAGGCGGACAGCAGGGGCAGGATGGTGCAGGCGAGGGCAAGGTGACGCATGAACTGGCTCCTTCCAAAGCGAGCCATTGTTATAGTGTTACATGCTTGCGTCAATCAGTCGCGGTCAGGCGCGCCCAGCGGGAAAAAGGCGCGGTACGGCCGCGCTTCGTCGATCGCGCGGGCAACCACCGGGTGCGCCAGCAGGCGTTCGCGATAGGCTGCGAGCTTCGGCCGGGCGGGCCCGATCTCCTCCACCCAGTCGGCGTAGAAGAGCGAGGGCGCGGCGGCGCAGTCCGCGAGCGTGAAGCTGTCACCAACGGCCCAGGGTCCGCCGCCGATGTTCGCTTCCAGCCAGTCGTAGGCCACCAGCAGCCGCTCGCGTGCCTTCGCCACGCCGAACGGATCGCGCGAACCCTCCGGACGCAGCGTGTCGAACACCGGCACCGTCATGTTGTTCATGACGTAGAGGTCAAAGAAGCGGTCAAGGAAGCGCACGCGCCGGCCGATCTCGCCGTCCGGGATCCATCGCATGCCGACAGGATCGCGCGCCTGCAGATGCTCAATGATGCAGGTCGTCTCGACCACCGTCCGGTCGCCATCCACGAGCAGCGGGAACTGCCCGAACGGCCAGCGGCGCTGCAACTCTTCCATGTTCTCCGGGTGCTCTTCGTCGAGGATCCGGTACTCGAATAGAGTTCCGTTCACCCACAAGGGGATCAGCACCTTCATGCAGTAGCTGCTGAACGGGTGGGCGAAGAGCTGGAGGTCTGTCCCGAGCGGCGTCGAGGGGGTCACCAACTGCCGTCCGCGATTGCGTGCTGGCGGGCCTGCTCACGCCCGCTGGTCGACTGCGGGCCGGCCCAGCCGTGCGCGATCTTGCCGCCGGGCTCGTAGGTCGCGATCACGGCGCCCGAACGGGTGACCTGGTGGTCAACCAGCCGCAAGCCCTTGGCCGGCGTACCCTCGCCGAACAGCCGCTTGCCGGGCCCAAGCACCACCGGAAAGGTCATCAGGGTCAGCCGGTCGAGCAGTCCGGCCGCGAGCAGCTCGGGGTAGATGGTGCTGCTGCCCTGGATCAGCAGGTCGGGACCCTCGCCCTCCTTGATCGAGCGCAGCTCGTCCATGCTGCCGAGCCGGTGGCTGTTGGACCAGCCGAGCTCGGGCGTGCCGCGGGTCAGCACATATTTGTTCGCACGGGTGAACGCCTCGCCCATTTCAATCGCCGCGGCTTCGCCCTCGTCCTTGCCGATGCGGTCGAAGACCTCGCCGATCCCGGTCGCCTCGCCGCCCACATAGGGCCAGTACGCCGCGAAGATGTTGTAGGTGCGCCGGCCCAGCAGCAGGTCGTAGTCGTGGCCGAAGAAAGCGTCGATCGCGCCGCCGATGTCCTCGTCGAAGAACTGCGGCAGCCAGCCGCCGTGTGCGAAGCCGCCGGTCGGGTCCTCCGTCGGCCCGCCGGGAGCCTGCATGACTCCGTCGAGCGAGACGAAGGCGCTTCCCCTGATCTTACGCATCAACCGGTTCTCCCGCTGCGGCCGCTTCGAGCGCGGCGATGTCGATCTTCTTCATCTGCATCATGGCCTGGAACGCCCGCTTGCCACGGTCGCCGCCCTCGGCGGTGAGCTCGAGCAGCCGGCGCGGGGTGATCTGCCAGGAGAAGCCCCAGCGGTCGCGGCACCAGCCGCACTGGCTCTCGGCCCCGCCGCCGTCGACAATCGCGTTCCAGTAGCGGTCGGTCTCTTCCTGGCTGTCGGTGAGCACCATGAAGCTGACCGCCTCGTTCGGCTTGAACATCGGGCCGCCGTTCAGCCCGACGAAGCTTTGCCCAAGGACGGTGAACTCCACCGTGATCTCGTCGCCCGCCTGGGTGGAAGGGTTGTCCGCCGCGGCGTCGGTGGCCGAGCCGACACGGCTGTCGGGGAAGGTCGCCGCGTAGAACTCGGCCGCGCGGCGGGCCTCGCCATGGTCGAACCACAGGCAAGTGGTGAGCTTGTTCATGTTTTCTCTCCTGCTAAGCGTTGCGCGGACCGACCAGTCCGAAGACGGCGCCCTGCGGATCGACGGCGGTGATCGAATATTCGCCGCCGGGAATCTCGATCGGCTCCTGCAGCACCTGGCCGCCGCCGGAGCGAACGGCTTCGTGCGCACGGTCAATGTCGTCCACGCCGATGTAGAAGGTCCAGGTGGACGCGGGCATCTGCGGCATCTTGGGCATGACCGCGCCGATCATCGTGTCGCCCTGGTAGAAGAACTGGTATTTCCCGAGCTCTCCCATGTCCATGTCGCCGTCCTGCCGCCAGCCGAAGTGGCGGCTGTAGAAGTCGATCGCCGCACTGGGATCGCTGGTCGCCAGCTCGTTCCAGCGCACATGCTGCGGCTGGTCGACCGAGAAGACGTCGCTGACGGCGTCCGGCTGGTCCGCCGGCGGCTCCGGCCGCATGACGTAGAAGGGCGAGCCCTGCGGATCGGTGACCAGGGCGAAGCGCCCGGCTCCCGGCAGGTCGTGCGCCGGCATCAGCGTCTTGCCGCCCTCGCCTTCGATCCTTGAGACGGTGGAGTCGACATCGTCGACCCCGATGTAGCCAAGCCAGCCCGGGCGCGCACCACCGCCGCGCATCTCGTCGGAAAGCCGCATCACGCCGCCGGCAAGCCTGCCGTCGCTGCGCCCGATCATGCGGTAGTCCATGTCACCAGCTGGTTGGGCTTCGATGTTCCAGCCGACCACCGTGTCATAGAAGCGCTTGGCGTCGTCCGGGCTGGGGGTCATCAGCTCGTACCAGATGAAACTTCCCTGTTGGTTCGCCATGATTCAGCCCTTTCGCTCGTCGAGAATGGTTTCAAATCCGCCCCAGAACATGCGCTTGCCGTCGAACGGCATCTCGCCGTCGGGCTGCATGGTCGGGTCCTCCATGATCTTCGGCCAGGCCTCGTCGCGCGCCTGCTTGGACGGCCACTCGATCCAGGAGAAGACGACGCCTTCGCCCGGCTCGGCCGCGACGGAACGCCGGAAGTCGGTCACTTGGCCGTCGGGCACATCGTCGCCCCATGCCTCGACCAGACGCAGCGCGCCGTGCTTGCGAAAGTTCTCCCAAGCCTGGTTCGCCATGGCGTGGTAAGCCTCGCGCTTGGCTTCGGGCACGGGCAGGACGAACCCATCGACATAGGTTCCGGCTGAACTGCCCACGTCGACGAAGGGAGCAAAGCCGCCGAATACCATGCGTTTGCCGTCGAACGGCATCGACTTGCCGATCTCCTCCATGCGCGGATCGCTCATGATCTTCGCGTTGGCGGCATCGCGGGCGGCCTTATCCGGGTACTCGAACCAGGAGAAGACGACCTTTTCCCCATCCTTGGCCTGCACGGCCCGGCGAAAGTCGGTGTGCTGGCCTTCCTTGACGTCGTCGTCCCACGCCTCGACATGCCGCTGCACGCCGAACTCGTGGAACAAGGGCACGGCCGCCGCGGCATGCTGGCGGTAGGCCTCGCGGTTCTCCTGCGGTACAGCGACGATGAAGCCTTCAACGTAGGTCATGCTGCAACTCCTTCCGGCTGGTGCCGCTCGAAAGCGGCGAGTTGATCGGCCAGAGCGCGCTGGAACGCGGGCCGCGCTTCACCTCGGGCCACGTACGCGGCCAGGTTCCGGTGCTCGGCAACCAGCTGCGTGTGGCGGAGGATACGCAGCACGGTGATCATCACGAGGTCGCCCGCGGTGAACCGGCCCTCCAGCCACTCCTTTTCGCCTAGCCAATTCGCCACCCGTTGCAGTTTGAGCTGCGCGAATTCCTCCGCTCCCGGCCGGCGGAGCTTGGCCCACTGATCGCCGGGGTAGAACAGGTCGATGATCGCCAGGTTCATGATCCCGGGCTCGACGCTGTTCAGCGCCGCGTAGGTCCAGCCGATCGCGCGGTGGCGGGCCTGGACTTCACGCGGCAGCAGCGCCTCGGATTGCTCGCCGACGTATTGGACGATGGCTCCGGTCTCGAAGAGCTGAACGGCCTCGTCGCGATACGCCGGCACTTGGTTGAACGGCTGTTCGTTGAGGTAATCCGCCGGCAGGTGCTGGAAGTCGAACAAGCGCTCGCGATAAGCGATGCCGGCCTCCTCCAGCGCCCAGCGGACGCGCAGGTCGCGCACCAGTCCGGCCGCCATCGGCGGGACCCAGCGGAAGGCCGTCATCTCGGCGGCTGCGGTGGGATCGACCGGCATCAGGCGTTCCCTTCATGGCGCTTACCGCTGAGCAGGGCATATACCGCCATCGCGTGGCCGTGGCCGAGCCCGAGCTCCGCCTTGGCGGGAGCGAGAACGTCACCCGCCTTCGCGCTAGGCTTGAGCCGCTCGCCTTCGAGCAGCCCCTTGGCCCGCGCCCAATCGCGCAGACCTTGGGGGTCGCGGCCGGTCTTCTCCTCGATCGTTCGCAGGTAAGCCTGGAAGGACATCGCTCTTCTCCTTGCCGGGGAAAGTCAGGCGACCTGCTCGAACGCGGAAGCACCCTGCTCGGCGGCGGCGGAATCCATCCACATGACCTCCCAGCTGTGCCCATCCGGGTCCTCGAAATCGCGTCCGTACATCAATGGCACCGGCTCCTGCTTGCGGCCGACATCGACCCTGCCGCCCGACTTGGCTGCCGCCTCGGCCATCGCGTCCACTGCGGCTGGGCTCTCCGCGGACAGGCAGAGGATGACCTGGCTGGTCGCGTGCGCGTCGGCGATCGGCTTGCCGGTGAACGAGGAATAGAAGGGGTGGGTCAGCAGCATCACGTGAATGACATCGGACAGCACGATCATCGCCGCCGCCTCGTTGGAGAACTTGGGCTCCTTGCGACCGCCGATGCCCTCGTAGAAGCGGACGGACCGCTCTAGGTCGCTGACCGGCAGGTTGATGAAAATCATCCGGGACATTGTCTTCTCTCCTCTCGACTCGATTCGCCTTGAAGAATGCACTCCAAAGTTATAAATGACAACTGTGGAGTTAGAAAAAGTAACCAAGGCGCGACGAGGCGAGGACAAGCGGCGGTACGACGATGCCTGCGCGGCGGCGCACGGCATGGACCTGATCGGTGAACGCTGGTCGATGCCGCTGATCCGCGAGCTGCTGTTCGGGCCGCGGCGCTTCTCGGACCTGCGGGCGAGCCTCAACGGCATCAGCGCCAACGTGCTGACCCAGCGGCTTGAAGGGCTGGAGGCCGCCGGCGTGCTGACCCGCCGCAAGCTCCCGCCGCCGGCCTCGGTGCAGGTGTATGAGCTGACGCGCTGGGGCTATGAGGCGGCACCGATCTTCGCTGCGCTCGGGCGGTGGGCGGTACGCTCGCCGCAGCATGATCCCACCCGGCCCTTCAGCCCGGTCTCGCTGATGCTGTCGCTCCGCACCATGCTCGATGCTGCAGCCGCGCAGGGGTTCGAAGCGAGCATCGTCTTTCACATCGGCAACGAGGCCTACCACTGGAGCAAGGCCGGGGAGGAGGTGAAAGTGGGCCGCGGCGCCCCGGACAAACCCGACTTGGTCATGGCCGCACCCGATGCTTCCACGGTCGCTGCGGCCATCTACGGCGGTGCGCCGGTCGAGACGGTGCTGGTCGAGGGAAATGTCGCGCTTGCCCGCCGCTTTCCCTCTCTCTTCATCCTGCCGGAGAAAGCTTCGGCGAGCGGCGTTGTTGAGGCTCCAAGCCAGCTGCCCTAAGGCCACCCGCCATGAACGACATCTCCAATGCTCAGCCGCAAGCCAGCGGCGAAACGCTGATGGCCGCGCCCGACAAGGTGCTAAAGGTGCGCGAGGCCTTTGGCATCGACAGCGACATGGAAGTGCCCGCCTTCAGCGAGGCGGACGAGCGCGTCCCCGACCTCGACCCAGCCTACGTGTTCGATCCCGACACCACCCTGGCGATCTGCGCCGGCTTCGCTCGCAATCGCCGGGTGATGGTCCAGGGCTATCATGGCACGGGCAAGTCGACCCATATCGAGCAGGTCGCGGCCCGGCTGAAGTGGCCTTGCATCCGGATCAATCTCGACGCGCACATCAGCCGCATCGACCTGATCGGGCGCGACGCGATCGTGCTGCGCGACGGCCAGCAGGTCACCGAGTTCCGCGAAGGCCTGCTGCCCTGGGCGTTGCAGCATCCGGTCGCGCTGGTATTCGACGAATATGACGCGGGGCGCCCGGACGTCATGTTCGTCATTCAGCGCGTTCTGGAGGTAGAGGGCAAGCTCACCCTGCTCGACCAGAACCGGGTGATCCGGCCCAACCCCGCTTTCCGCCTCTTCGCGACTACCAACACCGTCGGGCTCGGCGACACGACCGGGCTCTACCATGGCACCCAGGCGATCAATCAAGGGCAGATGGACCGGTGGAACATCGTCACCACGCTCAACTACCTGCCAGCCAAGGTCGAAGCGCAGATCGTGCTCGCCAAGTCGGGCGAGTATGACAAGCCGGACGGCCGGGCCACTGTGGACAAGATGGTCAAGGTGGCCGAGCTGTCGCGGCAAGCCTTCATCAATGGCGACATCTCCACCGTCATGAGCCCGCGCACGGTGATCAGCTGGGCCCAGAACACGCTGATCTTCGAGGATGTCGGCTTCGCCTTCCGCGTGTCCTTCCTCAACAAATGCGACGAGGCCGAGCGGCCGTTGATCGCCGAGATGTATCAGCGGGTGTTCGGAACCGACCTGCCGGAGAGTGTCGCGGCGCGGGCCTGACAGGCAAAAACCCCGCCGGCGCGAACCGGCGGGGCTTTCATCCACCCGAAGGTGAGCTGCGCTTAGAGCAGGATATCGGCCGCCGTGAGCGCCGGGGCGCCGGTAAGCACCACCGCGAAGTCGGCAATGCCGTCACCGTTAGTGTCGCCCTGCAGCAACCCGTCGGCGTAGCGCAGCTGGCCGGCCGTCTTGGTGAAGGCGCCGTTCCCGATGAAGGCAAAGGCGTTGTCCGCACCGCCGGCAATCGCATCGAGCTTGGTCAGGTCGATCTTGTCGCCGGCGTTCCAGTCGGCAATTCGGTCGCCCTTCTCCAGGTGCGAGAACTCGAAGGTGTCGTTGCCGGCGCCGCCGAACAAGGTATCGGCGCCTTCGTAGCCGTTCAGCACGTCATTGCCGCCGCGGCCTTCCAGCCGGTTGGCGACGGCGTTGCCCCAGATGAGGTCGCGAGCCGAGCCGCCGATCGTATTCCCGATGATCGTTTTATAGGCGATCGACAGGTTGCTGTACTCGGAGGCGAAGATGTCGCTGACGCCGGTATCGAGGGCGATGTCGGCGGCGTTCGCGGTCCGGAAGTTATTGATGATCCCGTTGATCGACGCTTGATCGATCGAACCCCAATCCTCGCCGCTGATTTCCGTCAGCTTGGCGAGCGCGGCGTTGACGGTCGCCTCCGTGGGGGCACCGGCCCCGACCGAGCTGAACGAACCGGGGTGCAGGTCGATGAACTGCCCGATCGTATAGCCCGATAGGTTCAGCGTATCGATCCCACCGGCGTCATAGATCGACAGGTAAGGGTAGGGATTCTTGCTGAAGTCGTAGACGGCGTTGCCCGCGTTCGAGTTGAAGCCGTAGGTGGTGTTGGTTGCCCGAGTGGTCGGGTCGGCGCCGTACTTCGACTGGATAGTCAGAATGTCGTGGAGCAGCGGCGTCTGCGCGTTGCTGAACAGGAACTCGTTCCAGTTCACGATCCGAGCGCCCGTTTCCGACGCGCTCCAGTAGGACATGATCGAATATTGCGTGCTATCCTGGGCGTACTCAGCCTGCGCCGCATAGGTGGTCGCGCCGGCGCCGTTGTACTCACCCGGGTGCGACAGGCCGAGCGCATGCCCGAGCTCGTGAACCAGGATGGTCTTGCCGTAGCCCCCGAAGCTGAACCACTCGTTCGTCCAATTGAGTTCCGGATCGGCGACGAACACGTCACTCTGGAACTTCCACCCCTTCTTGCCCGGATAATAGGCATAGGCCTGAGCCGAATCGGCCGAGTTGGAGAACTGGATGTCGGCACCCAGCCCATTGGTCTCCTTGAAGGTCTGCGGGATCAACTCGTCCCACAGCTTAACCGAGTCGCGTGCCTGGTCCCGCTGTTCGGCCGTGAACGGGCTGAGGCCGGTACCAGCCGTGAAGCCGAAGTTCGGGTTGTTATACAACCCCGTCAGGTGATTGAGGTCGAGGAAGGTGTAGGTGATCACGCCGTTGGACGCCTTGATCTCGCGCCCGGCGTCGATCTGATTGATGACCCCTGCCTGATCGAATATCGGCTTGCCGCGGAAAGTCAGGCCTGATCCCGCATAGTCGTCCAAGTTGAAGTCGAGCCGCTCGCTACCTTCCCGGACATGGCGGTTCTGAACGCCCAGCTTTTTACAGATTCCGCACATTCGATCGTCCCCTCGAAGAAGGGGGCCGGTGCCCGACTTTGGCCCCCCTTGGGGCGCAAGGTAGCGCAACCTGCATGTCCGGCAACGGACTGTCAACAAATTATTAACTACTTGATGCGGCGGTGTTTTCCGCACGCGCTCGACGTCCCCGAAAGGGACGTTTTGCATCAACTCGCTCCCCCCATTAAAGCGGCGGCGATGGGTGAGCCGTCCTCTCTTGACCAGTTCCGCCGGGTGCTCGCGGGCGCTGCCCGGGCGATTGCGCACGATGGCGAAGTGGAGGTTGCGTTCGCCTCCGAAAGCGGAGCAACGGGAGGCAAGCTGGCGCGGGTCGTGTCGCCCGGGCCAAGCCTGTCACCCAAGCTGGTCGCCGAGGCGCGGGGGGCGGCGGACGCCGTGGCGCTTCGCCTGCGCCATCACAACAGCGCGCTCCACCATGGCGCAGCGCCACTCGACGTTGACGCCCGGGCCGTGTTCGACGCCTTGGAGACCGCGCGCGTGGAAGCCCTTGGCGCCCGAACGATGCCCGGCGTCCGCGCGAACCTGGCCGAACTGACCGAAGCCCGGGTGCGAGCCGATGCCATCACCCGCGCGCGGACCGCCGAAGAAGTGCCGCTCGCAACGGCGCTTGGCCTGCTCGCGCGGGAACGGCTGACCCAGGCGCCTCCCCCGCGGGCGGCCGAGCCGGGCCTCGGGCTGGTGCGGGATTGGATCGAGGAGCGCGCCGGGACCGACCTCGACGCCTTGGGGCTGGCGCTCGACGACCAGACTGCCTTCGCGGCGCTGGCCCGCAAGCTCCTTGAGGATCTGGAGCTCGCGGCCGCCGAGGACCCGAGCGACGAGGCGCCCGACGTAGGTGGTGACGAAGAAGAAGGCGAGGACTCCGGTCAGGACGAGGCGGACCAGGACACGGAGGACCAGAGCCCGTCCGCCGGCGAGATGGAGATGCGCGCCGAACAAACGGATGAAGGTGGCGAGGACCAGGACATCTCCGCCGACGATATGGACGGCGACGAGGGTCAGCCCGGCGAAGAAGGCGACGAGTCCGCCCAACCCCGCGCCAATCGCCGCGTGGGCGAGCCGGAGCTGGCAGGCGACTACAAGGCTTTTACTACTCGCTTCGACGAAGTGGTCGAGGCCCACGACCTGTGCGACGAGGAAGAACTGGCTCGGCTCCGGGCCTACCTCGACGGGCAGATGGGGCAGGTGTCCGGCGTGGTCACGCGGCTGGCCAACCGGTTGCAGCGGCGGTTGATGGCGCAGCAGGCGCGCAGTTGGGATTTCGATCAGGAGGAAGGGCTGCTGGACGCCGCCCGGCTCGCCCGCGTGGTGGTCTCACCCGGCCACTCGCTCAGCTACAAGGTCGAGCGCGACACCGAGTTCAAGGACACGGTCGTCAGCCTGCTGATCGACAACTCGGGCTCAATGCGCGGCCGGCCGATCTCCATTGCAGCGATGAGTGCGGACATCCTCGCCCGGACGCTGGAGCGCTGCGGGGTCGCAACCGAGATCCTCGGTTTCACCACCCGCGCCTGGAAAGGCGGGCAGAGCCGCGAGGCTTGGCTGGGGGACGGCCGTGCGCCTAACCCCGGGCGGCTCAACGACCTCCGGCACATCATCTACAAGCGCGCCGATGAGCCTTACCGCCATGCCCGCCGCAACCTCGGCCTGATGATGCGTGAGGGTCTCCTCAAGGAGAATATCGATGGGGAGGCGCTGCTGTGGGCGCACGGCCGGCTGATCGCCCGACCCGAAGAGCGCCGCATCCTGATGATCATCTCCGACGGGGCGCCGGTGGACGATTCCACCGCCAGCGCGAACGGCGGCGCCTATCTGGAGAAGCACCTCCGGCAGGTGATCGGCTGGATCGAAAGCCGGTCGCCGGTGGAACTCGCGGCCATCGGCATCGGGCATGACGTGACCCGCTACTACCGCCGGGCGGTCACCATCATGGATGCCGAGCAGCTCGGCGGAGCATTGGTGGACCAGCTGGCCGGCCTGTTCGAAGTAAAGGGATGAGGCAGGCCGTTCCACAAAGAGGAAAGACCCGGTGCGCTACACAACTGGCACCGGGTCCCCCCCTCGTTACGCGACGCGAGGGACCTCGTACTCCGCCGTGGCTGGCGGAATGACGGGAGACAGGGGGAGAAAGTCCCGTCCGCTCAGTCGCTTATGCGCGATTCGCAGTTGAACGGTTCTGAACGGGCCGTGCAGCCAAAGTTCATGCTGGCGGCGCCGTTGGCCGCGGCCGTGCTCCTGCCGCTTCTGATCATCCTTACGGCCGCCCAGTTGCGCAGTATGCCGAGCCGTCAGCCGCTGCCCGACCGGGTGGCGGACGTGCGCTATCAGCCGCTTGAAGTAGCGGGCAGCGCAGGCGCCTGGACGGTGTCGGTCGACGACCCGCGCTTCGGCGGCGCTTCAGCGCTGGCGGTGGACGGCGCCCGTTTGCTGGTCCTGACCGATTCAGGTGTGGTAGCTTCGCTACCCAAGCCGGGGCGAAGCGCCCGGGCTTTGCTCCATGACCTGCCGGATGGTCCCGGCCCGCCGCATGAGCGGCGCTGGCGGGACAGCGAAGCCCTGCTGCGTGATCGGTCGGGCTCCTGGTGGGTAGCGTTCGAGAACCGCCATTCGCTGTGGCGGTACGATCGGAGCTTCGCGCGGGTCGAGGCCAAGGCGGCCTTCGGCCCTGGCCGGAACTGGGTCCTGAACAAGGGGGTCGAGGCGCTGGTCGCTGACGACCTTGGCGGGCTGCTGCTACTGCCGGAGAATGGAAGCGAGTTGCTCCGCTTGAGCCCGCACGGTTTAGCGCGAACACAGTTGCAGGGCGCGCAGGGCGAGATCGCCGATGCCGCCCGGCTGCCCGACGGGCGCGTGCTGGTGCTGGTGCGTCAGGCCGGGATAACCGGTCTCGTTAACCATCTCGGCCAGCTCAGCCGCGAGCGTGGCGGCGGCCGGGTGCGACTGCGTTGGCGCGTCCCGGTGGGGCCGCTGACCAACATGGAAGGGCTTGCCGCCGAGCGCCTACCCTCAGGGGGCACGCGCCTATGGCTGATCAGCGACAATGACTTCAGCGACCTGCGCCGCACGGTCCTGCTTGCGGTTGACCTGCCGTAGCAAGGAGGAACCGGTCCCCGCAGGCGCGGAGCACGGCAACATCCACTTACGCGGCGGTTGTCGCCTTTTTGGCGATCTCGCGCTTCAGCCTGCGCACCTTGGTGCTGAGCTTGTCGTCGCTGGTCTTGGCCAGCCAATTGTCGAGGCCGCCGACATGCTCCACCGAGCGCAGCCCGTGCGTCGACACGCGCAGCTTGACGCTCTGGCCCAACGCGTCGCTGATCAGCGTCACGTTCTGCAGGTTCGGCAGAAAGGTCCGCTTGGTCTTGTTGTTGGCGTGGGAAACATTGTTACCCACCTGCCGGCCCTTGCCGGTCAGCTCGCACACGCGCGACATGGTTCGATCCCGATAAGAAAAGGGGCACCCGAAGGCACCCGGAAAGCGCCGCCCGATAGCCGCTGGAGGACAGGTCGTCAACCGGAGGCAACCGCGCGGCGCAAGCGAGCGTTGACGGCCAAACACACTAGGGAGGCTTCATGCGTGCGATCCTGCTACTGCTCATCCTGCTGATCGTGGTGGCCATCGGAGCGATCGCCACCGGCTTCATCAACATCAACCAGACCCAGGCGGCAGCGGCCCCCGAGATCGACGTCAACCAGTCGGGCGTGGTGGCGTCGGGCGGTCAGGCGCCGCGGTTCGACGTGGAGACGGGCAAGATCGGGGTCGGCACGCAGGAACGCACGGTAAAGCTTCCCGCCATCGAGGTGCGGCCGGCGGACGGTGGCGCGGTGCCCGCGCAGCAGCAGCGGCAGCAAGGCGCGCAGCCGCAGCAGGAGGGCGCGCAGCCGCCGCAGCAGAACGGGATTGCCACGACCAACGCGACCCAGCCCTGACGACTGACTCGGCGACCGGCTTGCGCTAGCGCGGGAAGCAATGAGCTTCCCGCTTCCCCTGCCCATGCGCCGCGCGCTCGACCTTGCAGCTGAGGCCGCGATCGCTGGGGAGGTGCCCGTTGGCGCGGTAATCACCCGTGACGGGAAGGAGATCGCGGAAGCGCGCAATGCCATGCGTTCGGGCCTGGACCCGACCGCTCATGCCGAAATGGTGGCGATCCGGCGGGCGGCCGAGGCGCTCGGTACGCCGCGGCTCGACGGCTGCACGCTATGGGTGAGCTTGGAGCCCTGCGCGATGTGCGCGGCCGCGATCGCACTCGCCAGGCTCGACGCGCTACGCTTCGCCGCGGAGGATCCGAAGGGTGGGGGCGTGCTTCACGGCCCGCGCGTGTTCGGCCAGCCGACCTGCCAACACCGTCCCGACGTGCTTGGCGGGATCGGCGAAGCCGAGGCGGCGGCGCAGCTACGAAGCTTCTTTGCTGAGCGGCGCTAGAAAGAAGGACGCCCCGGCACCGGCCGGAGCGCCCTTCCTGGCACGCTGATCAGGACCGTCCAGCGGCAGCGTCAGCCTTGAGTGCGCAGCGGCACCACCCGGATCTCCACCCGCCGATTCGCCGCGCGGTCGGCCTCGGTCTGCTCAGGGCTGACCAGCAGTTGGGTTTCCCCGAAGCCGCGGGTCGCCATGCGCGCCCGATTGACCCCGCGTGAGGCGAGATAGCTGGCAACCGACTGTGCCCGCCGTTCGGACAGGCCCTGGTTATATTCATAGCTGCCCGACGAGTCGGTGTGGCCCAAGACGTCGATATAAGTTTGCTGATATTGAGCCAGGGTGGAGGCAACCTCGTTCAGCGTGGACTGGAACTGCGGCTGAACGTCGTAGCGGTTGTAGGCGAAGGTGATGCCCGAGGGCATGCGCAGCACCAGGTCGTCGCCTTGGCGGATCACTTCCACGCCCGTGCCGGCGGTTTCTCTGCGGAGCTCCGCCTCCTGCTGGTCCATGTACCGGCCGACGGCCGCGCCCGCGAGCCCGCCGATGCCTGCGCCGAGGATCTTGGCGGTGCGGTCGCTGCGTCCACCCACCACGTCGCCCAGGAGATAACCGCCCAGAACGCCGCCGATCGCTCCAAGCGCAGTGTTGGACAAGCGGCGGTTACCGGTTTCCGGATTGGTCACGCAGGCCGAGGTGGCGAGCAGTGCGCCGCTTAGGGAAAGCCCGGTCATGGTTCGGGTGAGGCGATACATACAAACTCCAGGAACAGGAAACGACTGCGGGTGAAACCGGCAGCATGCGGCGATGGTTCCGGATGCGAACCGATCTTGTGCTTGCTGCCGGGACCGGCGACCGGCTAAGGCGACTGTCTTCGATGAGCGACCACCTGCTCCCGTTCCCTTGGACCGACCTGTTCATCATCCTCGCGCTGATCGCCGTGAACGGCGTTCTGTCGATGAGCGAGCTGGCGATCGTGTCCGCGCGTGAAGCGCGGCTGAAGGGCCTCGCCAAGGGCGGCAGGGGCGGAGCGCGGACGGCCCTTGCGCTTGCTGCCGATCCTGGGCGCTTTCTTTCCACCGTTCAGATCGGCATCACCCTGATCGGCATTCTAGCGGGCGCCTATTCGGGTGCGAGCTTGGGCGAACCCGTCGCCCAGCGACTCGCGGCCACCGGCCTCGAACCGGACACGGCGCGCCGCGTCGGCTTTGGCTTGGTAATCGTGGTCACTACCTTCGCCTCGCTGGTGATCGGCGAGCTGGTGCCCAAGCAGTTCGCGCTACGCACGCCCGAACCGATCGCCGTGGCCATGGCCCGGCCGATGCTGTGGCTGGCCAAGGCCATGGCGCCGTTCGTGTGGCTGCTCGACCAAACCAGCGCACTGATCTTCCGTGTGCTGGGCCTGAACCGCGAGAATCAGGACCAGGTCACGGCCGAGGAGCTGCACATGGTGGTTGCCGAGGCCCAGACCGCCGGCGTGCTGGAGGAGAATGAGCGAGCGATCATCTCGGGGGTGGTGCGCCTTGCGGATCGGCCGGTACGCGAGGTCATGACCCCGCGGACGGACGTCGACTGGATCGACATCAACGCCTCGCCCGACGAATTGCGCGGCGCGCTGTCCGACACCCCGCACAGCCGCATCCCGGTGGCGGACGGAACGGTGGAGAACATCGTCGGGGTACTTCGGGCGCGCGATCTGCTCGACGCGATGCTGGACGGGCGCCCGCTAGATCTGCGGGCGCTAGCGCGCAAGGCGCCCGTGATCCCGGATGTGATGGACGCCATGGACGCCTTGTCCGTGCTCCGCTCCGCCGAGGTTCCGCTGGCGCTGGTCCATGACGAATATGGTCATTTCGACGGCATCGTCACGCCCGGATCGATCCTAGCGGCGCTGGCGGGCTCGTTCGCCAACGACATGGAAGACGAGGACCCGCCGCTGGTCGAACGCGAGGACGGCAGCTGGCTCGTGTCCGGCGCCGCCAACGCCGACCTGCTGGAGGACCGGCTCGGCATCAGCATGCCGACGGAGCGCGACTATTCCACCGTTGCCGGCTTCGCCCTCTCGGTCCTGAAGCACCTGCCCGAGACCGGCGAGCGGTTCGGGCACGACGGCTGGACGTTCGAAATCGTCGACCTCGACGGCCGCAAGATCGACAAGCTGCTCGTGACCCGCAGGGCGCCTCGCTTGCAGGAAGCCGAAGCGCTTCTTTAGCCTTATAGCTTTCCGAACTGCGCCTCGTACCCGGCATGATCGCCGCGGGCGAGGTAGCCAGCCTGTTCCACCACCCGGTCGCGGGTCAACCTTCCCCGGAAGGCGCCGAGATCGGCATCAATCCGCTGCACGTCCTCGCTGCCGAGCGCGGCGATCTGCTCAAAGCGGACCAGTCCCTTGCTTTGCAGCAGTCCCGCCAGCTTGGGGCCGACGCCCTTGAGCTTCTGCAGGTCGTCGGGAACGCCCCTGGAGCCTGGCAGGTGGCTGTGCACGGGCGCACCGATGAACTCGCCGGTGACGTCGCTGATTGCCGCCGCGGCCTCGTCCGCCAAGTCCTCGCCTTCGCCGCCGCCGTCGCTGTCGTCCGGGCTCGGTGGGTCAACCGTAACGGGTGCTGGGGTTGGCATCGGCCGGGACACTTCGGCCGTTTGCGCCACTGCCATGTGCGGTCGGACCGGCGCTTCGTCCTTGGTCAGGGTGACGCGCTGCTTGGGCCGGAAGATCAGAAAGCCGGTGATCAGCCCGATTGCGACCGCAATCAGGATCACCGGCCAGTAAGCGGCCCACAATTCACTCATTTCCATCCTCTCGCTTGATAACGCAGGTGCAGATAGGTCAGCCAGGCGGTGCCCAGCCCCAGCAAATAGCCGAGCAGCGCCAGCACCGCCGCTTCAATGAACAACGGGATCATGACCGGGTTTCCCTTGGCTGCAGGGAGGCCGGGTCCCACTCGACCGCGGCGACTCCGGGAAGCTCACCCATCACCCGGACCAGCTCGCCCCGCTGGAAGTCGTCGGCCGGGCCCGACAGGACCAGGGTGCGGCTGAGCGGTCGATCCTGCAGCTGCGCCTGCACCTGGAACATCTCGTTCCGGTCGAGCTCGGCCCGGGCCTGCCGCTCGATCTTTTGCTCAAGCCTCTGCGCTGCACGGAGGGGGCCATGGTAGACCTCGGCCGCCGCCACCGCGGCCAAGGCTCCCACCAGCAGCATGGCTTTGCGTTTCATGTTCCTTCCCGCTCCAGTTCGCGCCAGCCGATGTCGCGGCGGCAGAAACCGTCGGCGAAGTCGATCGCGTCAGTCGCTCGGTAGGCGCGCGCCCGTGCCTCGGCCAGCGTTGGCCCACGCGCGGTGATCGCCAGAACCCGTCCGCCCGCTGCAAGCAACGCGCCGGAGCCATGCCGCGCCGTGCCGGCCTGGAACACCGTTACGCCCTCCACCTGCTCGGCCGCTTCGATGCCATCGATGACACAGCCCTTGCGCGGAGTGCCAGGATAGCCCTCCGCAGCGACGACCACCGTGATCGCGGTCTCGTCCGAGAGCTCTGGCGGAGCGATCTCGGCCAGCCTGCCGGTGGCGACCGCCAGCAGCAACTCCGCGAGATCCCCCTCGATGCGCGGCATGATCGCTTCGCATTCCGGGTCGCCGAAGCGAACATTATACTCGATTAGCTTGGGGCCCTCGTCCGTCAGCATCAGCCCGGCATAGAGCACGCCGCTGAACGGCCGGCCCATGGCCACCATCGCCCGGGCGGTCGGCAGGACGATCTCCGCCATGGCCCGCGCCTGCAGCTCCGGCGTCAGCACTCGCGCCGGGCTGTAGGCGCCCATGCCGCCGGTGTTCGGGCCGGTGTCGCCATCACCGACGCGCTTGTGGTCCTGGGCCGAGGCGAGCGGCACCGCAACCTCGCCGTCCACCAGCGCGAACAGACTGGCTTCCTCGCCATGGAGGAACTCCTCGATGACCAGCGGAGCATTGCCGATGTCGGCGATCGCGGCTTCCGCTTCCGCCCGGGTTTCGGCGACCGTCACGCCCTTGCCCGCGGCCAGGCCGTCCGCCTTGACCACTAACGGCAGGGAGAAGCGGGACAGCTCGGCAAGGGCCTCCTGGTCGCCGTTCGCCCGCACATAGGAAGCGGTGGGGATTACTGCTGCGGCGCATAGGTCCTTGGTGAAGCCTTTGGACCCTTCGAGCTCGGCCGCGGCGGCATTGGGACCGAACACTGCGATGCCCGCGGCCCGGCAGGCATCGGCGACCCCGGCGACCAAGGGCCCCTCCGGACCCACAACGACCAGGTCGATGTTCGCACTTCGGGCGAGCGTCACTACATCGGCTGGCGAGCATGGATCGATTGCGACACACTGCGCCCAGCGAGCAATGCCCGGATTTCCCGGCGCCGCTAGCAGCCGGCCGCAGCTTGGCGATTGCCTCAGCCGCCAGGCCAGCGCATCCTCGCGCCCGCCCGACCCCAGCAGCAGAATATCAATGAGCTTCCCCGAAGACACGCCCGGCCTCCTAGCGCAGACCGCAGGAGGCGACAATTCGCCGCCGCTCACCGTTGCGGAGCTTGCCGGAGCCGTGAAGCGGGCGGTGGAAGCGGGCTTCGGCCGGGTTCGCGTCCGCGGCGAGATCAGCGGGTGGAAGCGCCACAGCTCGGGCCACTGCTATTTCACCCTCAAGGACGACGAGGCCTGCATCGACGCGGTGATCTGGCGTTCGGGTGCGACGACGCTGGCGTTCCGGCCCGAGGACGGCGCCGAGGTGATCGCGACCGGCCGCATGACCACTTACCCAGGCCGCTCCAAGTACCAGATCGTCGTCGAGCGCATGGAGCTGGCGGGCGAAGGCGCGCTGATGGCGCTGCTCGAGCGGAGGCGCCGCGCCCTCGCTGCCGAGGGCCTGTTCGCGGCGGAGCGCAAGCGGCGGCTGCCCTTCATGCCACGCGTAATCGGCGTGGTGACCTCGCCCACCGGCGCGGTGATCCGCGACATTCTCCACCGGCTGGAAGACCGCTGCCCGACGCACGTGGTCGTCTGGCCGGTGCCGGTGCAGGGAGAGGGCGCTGCGGCCCGCATCGCCGCCGCCATTCGCGGCTTCCCGGCGATGAGCCCGCGCCCCGATCTGCTGATCGTTGCGCGGGGCGGCGGCTCAATTGAGGATCTATGGGCCTTTAACGAGGAAGAGGTGGTGCGCGCCGCCGCCGAGTGCCCGATCCCCCTCATCAGCGCGGTCGGGCATGAAACCGACACGACCCTGATCGACCATGCGGCCGACCTGCGCGCGCCGACCCCTACTGCCGCCGCAGAGCTGGCGGTACCGGTCCGTGCTGAGCTGCGCGCGCAGTTGGACGACCTGCTTGCCCGCAAGCGGCGCTGCCTGCAGCGCCGGGCCGACCTCGCCCGCGAACGCCTAGCGCTGACCGCCTGCCGGTGGCCGCAAGCTGACGGTTTGCTGGACGTCAGGCAGCAGCGGCTGGACGAGGTGGCCGCGCGGCTGCCGCGGGCGCTGACGGCGCGCACGCACAAAGGCGAGGCGGCGATGAACCTGGTGGCGCCGCGGCTGCAGCCGAGCCTAATCGCTCAGCGGATCGCCCGCTCCGCCGAGCGGCTGCAGGCAGCCTGGAAGATGGCCGAGCTCGTTCACCCCGAACGGCCGCTGAGCCGCGGCTTCGTGCGGGTCACCGATCGCGCCGGACGAACCCTGACTCGCGCCGCGGATGCCCGTTCGGCGCGCGACCTTTCTCTGCACTTCGGCGACGGCCGGGTGGAGGCAAGCACGGGCGACATCGCCGCTCCGCAACGCCGGGTTGAGCGCCGGCCGCGCCCCTCCTATCTTAACCCGCAGCCGTCCTTGTTCGACGGCGAGGAAGCTTGAACATGCTGATGCAAGGCGGTCGCCGGGAGGCGCGCGTACATTATATGGCCGGCACCTTTCGCTTGCTCTCGGACGGAGACCACGTTCGCTGCGCGGTTACCGGCGAGCGCATCCCGCTGGAGAAGCTCCGCTATTGGAACGTCGCCCGGCAGGAAGCCTACCGCGATGCCCACGCCAGTCTGGCGGCGGAGGGAACGACCTAGCGGACCTGTCGGACCCTGATTGCCGGCTGCCGATCGATGTTGGCAAGGAAGCTTCCCAGAACGCCCTTGCGGATGCGAATGGAGCTTCCAGGCCGGGGCGCACGGGCAAGCTCTTCGCTGTCTGCCTGAATCCACGTCGCCTCATCCTCAAGCGTGAGGCGCCAGCGCCCACCGGCGTTGTTGACCGATTTCAAGCGTGAGTTGATCTCGGTAAACTCGGGCCGTTTCGCATCCCCGCGGTCGATGATTACTACTTCCCGCGTGCGTTCAGCCTCCACTAGCTGACCCACTTGCGTGTCCAAGCAACGTAGCCGTGCCCCCGCGTCATCGATACGACGGCATTCGATGAGTTTGGTCAGGATTTCCGGCCGTTCGCTGCCTTGTGCCGCCGCTGCTGCCGGAACCGCCGCTGCGATAACAGCCACTCCCCACTTCATAGCCAAGTCTCCTGTGCCCACTCCAGCCCGTGTTACCGCAGCCCACCGGCGATGCCAGTGTTGCATCTTGGAGACATGTCGAAGCAAAGCTCTTGAGCAAGGTGCCCGCGGGTTTACACCTCGGCCAGCTGTATTGCATCAGCGCGCCGACGGGTGGGAGGAGCTAGCCTCATGGCGGGTGTCTTTTCCATTCAGCTGAATGTTCGGCTGACCCAACGTCTTTCGAGTCCAAAAGGGAAACTCAGTGGAAACTTCGTTCAAGTTCATGAGCCTTGCTAGCGTGGCTCCGCTCGCGCTCGGTGTTGCATCCTTGTCCACGCCGGCTGCGGCCCAGACGCTGGGAACCCAGTCGGACCAGGCCCAGACTCAGGATTGCCCGCAGCGCGATGCCAACGGCCAGTGCGTAGGCGCAACGGCCGATGTCCCAGCTCCGGCAGAGGCTGGTCAGACCGAGGAAACGCGGGCGGCCGCCGGTCAGGCGACCAGCACTGAGCAGGGTGACGAGATCATCGTCACGGGTTCGCGCATTGCCTCGCCGACCATCACGTCGGTCCAGCCCGTTCAGGTCGTCAGCGACGTCCAGATCGATCAGGCTGGCGTATCCAACGTCCAGGACATCCTGCTCGAAAACCCGGTGTTCGGCACGCCGACCCTGGCCCGTACCAACACCGCGTTCCTCACCTCGGGTACGGGCGTCGCGACCGTTGACCTGCGCAACCTGGGTTCCGACCGCACGCTGGTACTGGTCAACAGCCGCCGCGTCGTCGCCGGTCTGCCCGGTTCGGCAACCGTCGACCTCAACGTCATCCCGCAGCAGTTCATCCAGCGCATCGACATTCTGACCGGCGGCGCGTCGTCGCTCTACGGTTCAGACGCGGTCGCGGGCGTGGTCAACTTCATCTACAAGGATGACTTCCAAGGCGTGGAGGCGAACGCTCAGTTCGACATCACCGAGCGCGGCGACACGCCTGGTCGCCAAGCGAATGTCACGGTCGGCGGCAACTTCGCCGACGACCGCGGAAATGTGATGGCCCACATCGGCTACACCAAGCAGGGTCAGCTTTTGTCGCGGCAGCGTCGCAACACTCGAATCGATGATCTTGACACCTTCTTCAACATAACGGGTGACCCGGACGACTACGGAGTTCCGGCGGAAGGACGCTTCTCCGGCTTGCCGCCCCAAGGCGTCTTCACGGCAGGGGGCTGCCAATTCACCTTTGGCCCCGGAAACGTTTTGGAGCGGGGCTTCAGCCAGAACGGTGGGACGATCACCCCCGGTCAGGCAGCGGCTTGCGGAGTGGCGCCGGGTACGGCACTGGACGCACGAGGCTTCAACCGTCAGAATTTCCGCACCATTGCGGTGCCGGTCGAGCGTTACCTGTTCGCTGCTCGGATGCACTATGACCTGGCCGACGACGGCGTCCGGTTCATCGGTGAGGCGACCTACTCCAATACCAGTGCGCGCCGTAACATCGAGCCATTCGGCTTCACCTCGGCCGGCAGCACCGGTGCTTTCCCGGGCACCGGCGGCCAGGCTCCAATCGAGACCCGCGTCCCGGTGGCGGGTGCGCCCGGCACTTTCGAGATCGTCCGCAATCCGTTCGTTCCCGACGAAATCTTCAATGCCGCGACCGATACCAACGGTGACGGCCTGCGCGACATCGGCTTCTCACGCCGTTTGCTCGAATTCGGCAATCGCCGCAGCGAGACCACTCGTGACTTCTACCGCTTTGTCACTGGCTTCGAGGGCGACCTGTTCAGCGACCGGTTCCGCTGGGACGCGACCTACAACTTTGGGCGCACCATCGAGAACCAGAGCGGCAACGGTCAGATCAACACCGTCAATTTCCGGAATGCCTTTTCGGCTATCCCCGGCACGGATGGTCCGGTCTGCGCCGACCCGCAGGCCCGAGCCCAAGGCTGCGTCCCAGTCAACATCTTCGGCCAGGGCACCATTTCGCAGGCTGCTCTCGACTATCTGGAGGCCGAGCAGACCTTCCAGACCCGCATCACGCAGCAGGTTCTCCAGGCCAACCTGTCGGGTTCGCTGTTCGAACTGCCTGCGGGTCCGCTGGGCATCGCAGTCGGCGGCGAGTACCGCAAGGAGTCGAGCTCCGAGAACAACGATGCGTTGACCAACCAGGGGCTGAACGCCGGCAACGCGCTTCCCGACACCTCGGGCTCGTTCAACGTCAAGGAGGCTTACGGCGAGGTCAACGTGCCGATCCTTGCTGACCGGACCTTCTTCAACCAGCTCAATCTGCGCCTCTCAGGTCGTGTCTCCGACTATTCAACGGTGGGCACCGTCTACAGCTACAGCGGCGGCGTCGAATGGTCGCCGGTTCGGGACATTCGCTTGTCGGGTACCTACGCCCGCGCGGTGCGTGCTCCGAATGTCGGCGAGCTGTTCACCGGGCCGTCGCAGACCTTCCCGTCGGTGATCGATCCATGCATCGGCGTGACGCTGACCACTGGCGGAACCTTGGGCACCCAGTGCCGCGCGGCACCGGGCGTGCTGGCGAACATCGCTGCAAACAATGGTGTGTTCACCGTTAGCCAGTCCGATCGTCAGGGCGTTAGCGGCTTCAACAGCGGCAACCCCAACCTGAACGAGGAAAAGTCCGACTCGTACACGGCAAGCGTCACGATCAATCCTCGTTCGATCGATGTCCTTCGCAACACCGTGCTTCGTGTCGACTACTTCAACATCAAGATCGAAGACGTGATCTCGGCGCCGCCGCGCGCGTTCATCTTGACCCAGTGCTACGTGCAGGGCGATCCCCTCTATTGCTCCTTCATTCAGCGCCGGGCGACCGCCACCGCAGTCAACAACGCCGGTACGCTGGAGTTTGTGAACGCGGCTTCGGTCAACGCGGGTGAGTTCGCAACAAAGGGTTTGGACTTCACCCTTACTCAACGGCTGCCACTTGGCGGTCTCGGGGTACCGGGGGTTGTCAACGCCCGTCTAGCCTACACTCACGTTCTGGATGGCTACCTCATCCCCCTGCCCGGTGCAGAGAAGGACGTGTTTGCGGGCGAGATCGGGGCCGCCAAGAACCGCTTCACAGCCAACGTCGGTTACTCGGTGGATCGCTTCAACCTTAATCTCACCGGCACTTACATCGGTAAGTCGAGGGAAGACGATCAGACGCTGGCAGCATTCGACCTTGAGCCGGACGCAATCAAGATCCCGGCCCAGTTCTATCTGGATGCACAAGCCTCGTTCAAAGCAGCGGACCAGTACGAGTTCTACGTGGGTGCCGACAATTTGCTCGACAACAACCCACCGAACATCTTGACGGGTTCGCCCTTCAACACGACGGGCACGGACACGAATGCGGGTACGTACGACGTGTTCGGACGGCGTTACTATGCGGGTGTGCGCTTCCGCTTCTAAGCCACGCTGCGCGGCAGGAAAAAGTAAGCGGCGGAGGGGCGACCCTCCGCCGTTTTCTTGGGTGCTAGCGATTCCGCGGCATCTTCAAAGTTCCGACGTGCTCTTCCGGGTCTCAATCTTCAGTGAAGACGGGCGCTAGCCGCCCCTTAAGCTGACTGGTCCGGGGCGCGGATCGGTCGGTTGCCGGGATCCCGCCACAGTTGGATGCTTGCCGAAAGAGGCTGCCGCGCTTGCGCCGGAGCGGGTCGGCCGCTTGCTGAAGCTGGCGGCCATCTGCCGCGTGCCCGGTAACTCCCTGGCGCGCTGAACCCAATTCGATCGGGCGCTCGTGCTGTCGCCGCTCGACTTGTTCGCACTGCTCGCCCGGGCGGTGTCGCTGGAGAACATGACGGATGCTCGATCGGGCAACGTCAGGTCATTCGTCGAAAGCTGTTGGACAGGACGACCAGATACCAGCACCCTTCAGCCTTCGAACAAATCGGGAGATCGAAATTGAATCTCGTTTTCCTTGCTGCGATGCTCACCACCGCGGCTGTGCCTGCAGCCGCTCAGGTGGCCGCTACAAGCGCCGCGCCGGCGCCCGCCAAGACGGTCAAGCCTGCCAAGAAGATTTGTGAGCGTGTAGAAGAAACCGGTACCCGGCTGGGTGGCCGGCAGGTGTGCTTGACCGCGGAGGAATGGCAGGCCCGTCGCGCGAACGACCGGACCGAGACTGAACGGGTGCAGCAGAAGACCGGTTACAAGCCGGCCGGCTGATCCTTGGGCTCAGGCGGGCTGGATCGCCAGTCGGCCGTCGCCTTCGTCTACCCGCACCGTCTGCCCGTCCTTGATCTCGCCGCGCAGGATCCGGTCGGCGAGCGGGTCCTGCAGATACTTCTGCACCGCACGCTTGAGCGGCCGGGCGCCGTAGACTGGATCGTAGCCGACCCGTCCGAGCCAGGCGCGCGCCGCGCCCGTTAGTTCCAGCCTGATCTTACGGTTCTCAAGCAGCTTGCCGAGCCGGCCGACCTGGATGTCGACAATCGGCGCCATGTGGGTGGCCGACAGCCGGTGGAACAAGATGATCTCATCCAGGCGGTTGAGGAACTCCGGCCGGAAATGGGCGCGGACCACCTCCATCACTTGCCCCTCGACCTTCTCGGCGGGCTCATTTTCGCCGAGTTGGGCGAGGTACTGGCTGCCCAGGTTCGAGGTCAGGATGATCAGCGTGTTGGTGAAGTCCACCGTCCGGCCCTGACCGTCGGTCAGCCGGCCATCGTCGAGCACCTGCAGCAGCACGTTGAACACGTCGCCGTGCGCTTTTTCAACCTCGTCGAATAGCACCACCTGGTAGGGCCGCCGCCGGACTGCTTCGGTCAGCACGCCGCCTTCCTCATAGCCGACGTAGCCCGGAGGCGCGCCAATCAGCCGCGCGACCGCATGCTTCTCCATGAACTCGCTCATGTCGATGCGAACCATGGCAGCGGGATCGTCGAACAGGAACTCGGCGAGCGCCTTGGTCAGCTCCGTCTTGCCGACACCGGTGGGGCCGAGGAACAGGAAGGAGCCGAGCGGCCGGTTGGGGTCCTGCAGCCCGGCGCGGGCGCGGCGGACCGCGGCGGACACGGCCTTGACCGCATCCTCCTGGCCGATCACCCGCGCGCCGATCGCCCCTTCCATCCCAAGCAGCTTTTCGCGCTCGCCTTCCAGCATCCGCTCGACCGGAACGCCGGTCCAGCGGCTGACCACTGCGGCGATGTCCTCACCCGTGACCTCCTCGCGCAGCATGGCGTGCTGAGTGGCGCTGCGCGCCTCCTCCAGCTGCTTCTCGAGCTGCGGAATGCGCCCGTAGGCCAGCTCGCCGGCCTTGGCGAGGTCGCCCGAGCGCTGCGCCTGGTCTAGTTCGATCCGCGCGGCGTCTAGCTGCTCCTGCACCTTGCTCGAGGCGGCAATCTTCTCCTTCTCGCCCTGCCAGCGTCCAGTCAGCTCGGCCGACTGCTGCTCGAGGTTGGCAAGCTCGCCTTCCAGAGTCCCGAGCCGGTCGCGCGACGCCTCGTCCTTTTCGCGCTTCAGCGCCTCGCGCTCGATCTTGAGCTGCATAATACGGCGGTCGAGGTTCTCGATCTCCTCGGGCTTGGACTCGACCTCCATGCGGATGCGCGAAGCGGCCTCGTCCATCAGGTCGATCGCCTTGTCAGGCAGGAAGCGGTCGGAGATGTAGCGGTTGCTGAGCGTCGCCGCGGCTACGATCGCCGGATCGGTGATCGTGATGCCGTGGTGCAGCTCGTACTTTTCCTTAAGCCCGCGCAGGATCGAGATCGTGTCCTCCACGGTCGGCTCGCCCACGAACACCGGCTGGAAGCGCCGCTCCAGCGCCGCGTCTTTCTCGACATGCTTGCGGTACTCGTCGAGCGTCGTCGCGCCGATGCAGTGGAGCTCGCCGCGGGCCAGCGCCGGCTTCAGCAGGTTGGACGCGTCCATCGCGCCCTCGCTCTTGCCGGCGCCGACCAGGGTATGCATTTCGTCGATGAACAGGATGATGTCGCCCGCGGCCTGCTTGACCTCGTCCAGCACGCCCTTGAGCCGCTCCTCGAACTCGCCGCGATACTTCGCACCCGCTATCAGCGAACCCATGTCGAGCGACAGGAGCCGACGCTCCTTGAGCCCGTCCGGCACGTCGCCGTTGGCGATCCGGATGGCGAGCCCTTCGGCGATCGCGGTCTTGCCGACGCCCGGCTCGCCGATCAGCACCGGATTGTTCTTGGTGCGGCGGGCGAGCACCTGAATGGTGCGGCGGATTTCCTCGTCGCGGCCGATGACTGGGTCGAGCTTGCCCGCGCGCGCCGCCTCCGTGAGGTCGCGCGCGAACTTCTTCAGAGCATCGTAGCGGTCCTCGGCGCCCTGCGTGTCGGCCGTGCGGCCGCCGCGCAGCTTATCGATCGCGGCATTGAGGTTCTGCGGCGTCACCCCAGCCCGGGCCAGCGCGTTTGCCACATCCGTGCCCTTGGCCAGCGCCATTGCCAGCAGGATACGCTCAACGGTGACGTAGCTGTCGCCGCTCTTCTTGGCGACCTCACCGGCCTGGTCGAGGATGCGGATGGTATCGCCGTCGAGCGCGGGCGCACTGGTGGCGCCCGAGCCGGTCACGGCCGGGATCTTGCCGACCAGCACGTCCGTCTCGCGCTGCGCCGCCTTGGCATCGCCGCCGGCCGCCCCGATCAGGCCCGCGGCCATGCCCTGCTCGTCGTCGAGCAGCGCCTTCAACAGGTGCGCGGGCGCGATCCGCTGATGGTGCTCGCGCACGGCAATGGTCTGCGCCGCCTGCAGAAAGCCCTTGGCGCGATCCGTAAGCTTATCGAAATCCATGAAAGCACCTCCCCTTCGCCCGGCTAGTTAGTGTTGCACATTGGCAACACAAGTCCTCGCGGCAAGCTTATCTCCGCCTTAATCGGTCAGGCGCCATTGTTCGCGGGGGAGCGGCGGCCGTGTATCTGTCCAGGATCGAGATCAAGGCGGGGGAGCCTGCCGGTCATCCCCCGCACGCGGCGCGACAACTGCCGCTCGCGGCCATTCTCCTGCTCGCGGTTCTGTTCCTTGGAGCGGATGCCCACAATTCGCCAATCGTGAAATGGGACGAGTCCCGCAACATCATCAACGCGCTCGAGATGCGGATCACGGGATGGAGCCTGGTCACCACCTACGACTTCAAGCCCGACCTGTGGAACACCAAGCCGCCGCTGATGATCTGGCTGTTGAACGCCAGCGTGACCCTGTTCGGTCCAACGGAATGGGCGTTGCGACTCCCTGCGCTGCTGGCAGGCTTGGGCGCGCTGGTCGCGACTTACATCTTCACGCAGCGGGTGAGCCGCTCGCAAGCGTTGGGTGTGTTCGCCGCCGCTATCGTCCTGCTCAGCCCCGGCTTCTATGGGGTGCATGGAGCGCACACCGCCGACTACGACGCGCTGCTCACCTGCTTCACCACGGCCTACCTCGCTCTGCTGTTCCGGATGGCGACGCGGCTCAGGCCGTCTCGCGCCACGGCGGTGGCAGCCGGAGCATGCATCGCCGGTGCCGTGCTGACGAAAAGCAGCGCCGGCCTGATACCGGGCGCCGGCGTGCTGGTCTTCCTACTCGCGAGCGGACGGCTGACGCGGGTGCTCGCCTTGCCCCGCACCTGGCTAGCGGCTCTAGTCGCTTTCGTGCCAGTGGCGCTCTTCTACGCGGCGCGGGAGGCGGTTGAGCCGGGTTACCTGCGGGCCGTGCTCCACAACGAGTTCGGCGGGCGGTTCGGCGGATCGCTGATCGGGCGCGAGGAGCCCATCTACTTCTACGTGCGCGACATGTGGCAAGGCTGGTTCTTCGCTGCTCCGCTGGCCCCGCTGGCACTGTTCGGGTGGCGCGAACTTCCGGGCAGGCAGCGCTTCCTGGTTGCCTATTGCCTGTGCACCGGCCTTTCCCTGCTCGCCGTGGTGAGTTTCGCTTCGACCAAGCTGCCGCACTACGCGTTGCCAGCCTATCCGCCACTGGCGATCGCCGCCGCCCTGCTCCTCCATGGCACGTGGAAGCGGGCTGCGGGCATGGTCACCACCGCATCGCAGCGCGTCCTACTAACCGTCCTAGCGGCCTTTTTGCTCAGCCTCCCGACCGTCAGGACCCTGTACTGGCGTGCCGTGTCACTGTCGCAGGAGCACCGCGGGGCGGAGTCGCGCTACGGGCAGCTGTTCGGCAGCCTCGCAGCGCGAGGCATCCGCGAGGCCACCGTGGTCGAGCCCGGCACTCGGCTACGAACCTGGCACGACTATGCTCCCGTGCTGCGCTCCTACGAGATGCTGTGGGCGGAGAAGGGCTACCGTTTCCAGCGCGGTTCGGCCGCCCCGATCCTGGCGAGCTGTCACGCCGAGACCGTCGCCAAGCTGATTCGCTCAGGTCCGGACCTGTCCGGGGTGCCTGGATGCGTCGCGGTGCGCCGTCCCCGCGCAGATCGAACCGCGCGACCGGCCATCAGGGCCGCGGTGCGAGCGGATCGGACGCAGGAGGGCCTGACAGCACCGGCTGCGACTGGGGCTGCGCAGCTTGCGCGGCAGCCGCGGCGACCGGCGACGCCGTTGGCCGGTGCGCCACTTCGTAGGAACGCGGGCAGGCCAGTGCGCCGGAGTTATTGCGTCCCCAGGTCCTGAACTTCCAGCTGTCCACGTGGAAGCGCAGCTTGGAGTAGAAGCCCAGCCCGACATTATAGCGCGGGCCCTCCAGCGCATGGATCGCGCAGAGCTGCCGCATCAGCCCGTCGCGGCTGATCGGCCGAAGCGGAACCAGGTCGATCGCCGACAGATGCTGGTGAACGCTGTTGGCCGCGCCTCCAGCGCAGCGGTTCAGCAGCGGGTTGCGGTAGGCGGAGACGGGCTCGACGGGCCCAACCACGGGGATCACATAGTCGCGCAGGTAGCGCAGGGTCTGGACCACGTTCGCCCACTCGGCGAGCGGCGGCACGTCGAACGGCTCGGCCCCGCACCGCTGCCAGTCGCTGGCGGTGCGCAACAGCTGCCAGGTCGGCACCACAAAGGCAACGCCCGCTCCGTCGAGATAGCGGTGAAACTGGCCGATATGAGCCGAGCGAAAGGGGCGGGCAGCGATCCAGCGCCGATAGCCGGGCTCATCCTGCCCGGCGGTGACGTAGGGCGCCGCGGGCTGCCAGGGCACGTAAGGCGCCTGCCAGGTCGCACCCGGTGGGCTTGTCGGGAACGGCACCTGCCCGGCGGCGGGGGTCGCCAGCAGCAGCAGCAGCAGCAGCGAGGAAGGGAGGGCCCGGCGCATGACGACTGAAACATGGAGGAGTTGGAACGGGTTGAAAAGTGTTTCCTCCGCGGGCAGGCCGGTGCCCATGAACCAGCCAATCCAGGTGGACCTTCCCCACAGCCTCGGCCGCGAGGAGGCGCAGCGCCGGATCGCGGCCAACATCCACAAGCTCCAGGGCTTCATTCCAGGGGGCGCGCAGGTGACCAGCGCTTGGGCCGGCAGCCGGCTGGATATGACTGTGGCCGCGCTCGGGCAACAGGTGGCGACGCAGATCGACGTGGAGGAGCGGCATGTCCGCTGCCGCATCGAGCTGCCGCCCATGCTGGCGATGCTCGCCAAGCCGATCGAGGCCATGTTGAAGTCCAAGGGCGCCGAGTTGCTGCTGGAGGACAAGACCAAGTAAGCGCCTTGCGCGACGAAGCTGCGCCGCTACCCTCCGGCCACCAACCGAAGGGGACGTGCATGCGGCAGTTCGCGGTAATCGGGTCGGGGCCCGCCGGCTTTTATACGGCCGAAGCGCTGTCCAAGACTTACGGGGATGGCGCGCGGGTCGACATCCTCGACCGGCTGCCGGTGCCCTACGGGTTGATCCGCTTCGGCGTCGCGCCCGATCACCAGTCGATCAAAGCGGTCGCCAAGCGCTATGAAAAGGTCGCGCTGGAGCCCAGCGTGCGCTTCCTCGGCAATGTTCACCTCGGCGCCGATGTGTCGGTCGAAGAGCTGCTGCACTATTTTGACGCGGTTGTGCTCGCGACCGGCGCGCCCAACGATCGGCGGCTCGGCATTCCCGGAGATGACCTGCCCGGCGTGATCGGCTCTGCGGCGTTCGTCGGCTGGTACAACGGGCATCCCGACTTCGCCGACCTCCGACCACCGCTCGATGTGGAGGGTGCCGCAGTGATCGGCAACGGCAACGTCGCACTGGACGTCGCCCGCATCCTAGCCAAGACCAACGACGAGTTTTCCGGCTCGGACATCGTCGACCATGCGCTTCGGACGCTGACCGGTAGCAGCGTCCGCACCATCACCGTGCTGGGCCGGCGCGGGCCGCATCAGATCGCGATGACGCCGAAGGAGCTGGGGGAACTCGGCCATCTTCAGGCGGCGGCTCCGCTGGTCGATCCGATCGACCTGCCTCCGCCAGAGGCCGACGGCATGCTCGAGCCGGGACAGCGCAAGTCGGTCGCACACCTGCGGCACTTCGCGGCCACTCCGCCGGACAAGGCTAAACCCAAGCGCATCGCGTTCGACTTCTTCGCCAAGCCGCTGGTGATCGAAGGCGACGGCCGGGCCGAGCGGGTGATCGTCGAGCGTACCGCCCTGGCAGCGGACGGCAACGCCCGCGGCACGGGCGAGACCTACGTGGTCGAGGCCGGACTGGTGGTCAGCTGCATCGGCTATGCCTCGCCGCCAATGCCCGGAGTGCCCTACGACGAGAAGCTTGGGCGCTTCCCCAACGAAGGCGGTCGCATCGCCGAGCGGTTGTACGCGGTCGGCTGGGCGCGGCGCGGGCCCACGGGCACGATCGGCACCAACCGTCCCGACGGCCAGGAAGTGGCCGAGCGGATTGCCGCGCTGTTTCCGCCCGCGGGAGCCCCGAGCGGGCGCGAAGGATCGGCCGGGCTCGACCGGCTGCTGGCGTCGCGCGGGTCCGATCCCGTGCGCTTCGCCGACTGGCAGAAGATTGAGGCGGCGGAGGTCGCCGCCGCCCGGGCCGGCGCCCCGCGCGAGAAGCTGGTGCGGGTGGAGGAGCTGCTCCGCGCCCGCAGACACTAGGCAGTTGCGCTCCCGCGCCGCGGAGCCTAAGAGCCACCCCGCCTTGGCTCCCGCTCCCAAGCGGGTTCCGGTCGGGGAGTAGCTCAGCCTGGTAGAGCACTGTCTTCGGGAGGCAGGGGCCGGAGGTTCGAATCCTCTCTCCCCGACCACTTACTTTCGTGAGCGACTGCACCGGGCGCTAACCCGGTCCTAACTTCCGGCTGATAAGCGCGAGCCTATGGCCAGCCCGCTCCCCACCGCAAAGCAGTCGGTCGACCTCACCGCGGCACCAGTGCGGGTTTCACGCATCCGCCGCGACCCGCCTCCGCCCGAGAGGAAGCTCTCCCCCCGGGATCGCGACGGCCGCGACCATCGGTTCGGGGTCATCGGCATTCTCGTGGTGGCCTTGGCGTTGTTCGTCATCACCCTCGGGCTCAGCAACGCCGCCGGCTGGTCCCCGCGGCAGTATGTGATCCGCTTGTAGCCGATCGATTACCCGGGAGCAGTCGCGGATCTGGGCGCGGGAGGGTTCCGCATACAAGGTCAATAGGCGGGTCGATCGCACGCTTCGAGTATCCCAAGGGATACTTGCCGATCGGCACCTCTCGGGTGCCCGACCCTTAGTGGGCGGCCCTGAGCGCCGGAGGGCTGCAGCTGGCGCCGGGCAGCATCAGTTCGGCTATCCGGGCGGCGGCTTCGGCTTGGCGGAACGGTTTGGTCAGCAGGGGCAAGCTTGCCATCTCGTCGCCGGCGAGGTTCGCGTAGCCGGTGGCAAGCAGAATGGGTTGATCGGGCCGGGCCTTCCTGATCTCGGCAGCCAGCTCGGTCCCGGTCATGCCGGGCATCAGGTAGTCGGTGATCACCAGATCGGGCTCCATCCCGGTTCTCAGCAACTCCAGCGCGTGGCTTGCGGATCCCGCTTCGATCACCGTGTGCCCGAGATCGCCCAGGATCTCGGCCGCGCTCAGGCGCACCAGTTCTTCATCGTCGACCAGCAGCACGAGCAGCGGACGGGTATGCGGGGAAGCGGCGACCGGACCGCCGACCCGTTCGGCGGCCACCGGCGCAACTGGCAGCCAGATCTCCGCGCAGGTGCCCTGGCCGGGTTCGCTGGTCAGGTTGAGGGTGCCGCCCGACTGCGCGGCGAGCCCGTGCACCATCGACAGCCCAAGCCCGGTGCCCTTGCCGATGCCCTTGGTCGAATAGAAGGGCTCGATGGCACGGGCGAGCGTAACCGCGTCCATGCCGGTGCCGGTGTCGGAAACTGCCAGCTTCAGGTAAGACCCATGCCGCAGTGCAGCCGGGTGTCCAGGTCCCACCTGGTGCTCGCTGAGCGCTATCGTCAACGTCCCGCCGGCCGGCATCGCGTCGCGGGCGTTGACCGCCAGGTTGAGCAAAGCCAATTCGAGTTGGCCGGGATCGACCTGCGCGGCGGATAGCTCCGGCTCCGCTTGAACCTCGATCCGGACCCGCGGACCGATGGAACGGGCAATGAGGTCGGTCATGCCTTCCACCAGCGCGACAGCATCCACCGCGCGAACTTCGAGAACTTGCCGCCGGGCGAACGCCAGCAGTCGCTGGACAAGCGTCTTGGCGCGGTCGGCAGCCTGCAGCGCTCCGCTGAGCAGGCGCTGGCTGCGGTCGTCCCCCTCCAAGCGGCGACGAAGCAGATCCAGGTTGCCGACGATCGGTGTCAGCAGATTGTTGAAGTCGTGCGCCACGCCGCCGGTGAGCTGCCCGATGGTCTCCATCTTCTGCAGCTCGCCGAGCTTGGCGTGGGTCGCTTCCCGTTCGGCAATCGCCTCCACGATGCGGGACTCCAGGGTCTCGGCCAACCGGCGCAGCTTGGCTTCAGCGGCGTGCTGAGCCGACACGTCAGTGTTGGTGCCGAGCCAGCGGATCACTCGCCCACCCTCCTCGCGGACCGGTTCGACCCGGGTCAGGAAGGGGCGGAACACGCCATCCGCGCCCCTCAAAGGGAAGGTCATCTCGAACCGCTCGCCGGTCGCGATGGACCGCTGCCAGCGCTCCTTGACCTCGGGCAGCACGCCGGGGTCGTGCACCTTCTCCCAGCCCCAGCCCTCCATCTCCGCCGGGGTGGTGCCCGTATAGTCGTGCCAGCGCTGATTGTACCAGCTGATGTAGCCGTCGGCATTGGCCATCCAGCAGAGCTGCGGCATGGCATTCACCAGCGTCTCGAAGTTCGCCTCGCTTTCCTTCAGCGCGGCCTCAGCGCGCCGCCGTTCGGCCCGCTCGGCAGCCTCGGCCAAGGCGCGGCCGACCACCGTCGGCAAGCGGTCGAGGCGCTGCTTCACGACATAGTCGGTTGCACCGCGCCGCATCGCTTCCACCGCGACATCTTCGCCCAGCGTGCCGGAGACGAAAACAAAAGGGATGTGGCCGGCAGCGACCCGCGCGATCTCCAGCGCGGCCTCTCCGTCGAAAGCGGGCAGGGCGTGGTCGGCGAGGATGAGGTCGTAGCTTTTCTCGCGCAGCGCTCCAGTGAAGCCGTCGCGGGTCCAGACGCGATCAATCTCGCACTCGGCGCCCGCCACCCTCAGGAACTCGCAAACGAGATCGGCATCGAGCGCGCTATCCTCCAGATGGAGGACGCGAACCGTCCGCCGAGCGTCGGAAAGCGGCGCGACTGGCTTCAAGCGGCGTGTTCGCTGCGCAGCCTGGCTCGCGGCGGAGGCGGTTCGTTCAGCACCGCCCAGAACATGCCGAGGTCTTGGATCGCCTCGAAGAACTGCTCAAAGCCGACCGGCTTTACGACAAAGGCGTTGACGCCAAGTTGGTAGCTGCGAACCAGGTCGCGCTCTTCACGCGAGGAGGTGAGCATCACCACTGGCGTGTGCCGGAGCCTGGGATCCTTCTTGATGTCTTCCAGGACTTCCAGGCCGTCCACCTTGGGCAGCTTAAGGTCTAGCAGGACTACGGCCGGGTCACCGGTGGTCCGGTTGGTGAACTTACCGCGCGCGTGCAGGTAATCGAGCGCCTCGGCCCCGTCCCGCGTGACGATCACGGCATTCGCCAGCTGACAACGCTCAAGCGCGGCCAGCGTCAGTTCGACGTCCTTGGGGCTGTCCTCGACCAGCAATATCGGCTTCAGCTCCGCCATCCGTCACTCCGTCCCAACCGGGAGCGCGAAGCTGATCATCGCGCCCTCGTCCATCTTGCCTTGTGCCCATACCCTGCCGCCGTGGCGCTCGATGATGCGCCGGACGTTGGCAAGGCCGATGCCGGTTCCCTCGAATTCCTCAACCCGGTGCAATCGCTGGAAAACTCCGAATAGCTTGGAAACATAGGCTTCGTCAAAGCCGACGCCGTTGTCGCGAACGAAATAGATGTGCTCGGCGGCGGCCGGCTCGCAGCCGATCTCGATCAGGCCCGGTGCCCGGTCGCGAGTGAACTTGATGGCGTTCGAGATGAGGTTCTGGAACACAAGCCGCATCATTGTGGGATCGCCGCGGGCGGGTGCGAGCGTCCCGATGCGCCACTCGATCGCGCGCTCGCCGATTTCCATGTCGAGCTTGCGGATGACCTCCGCCACCAGCGCGTCCATGTCGAGCGGCACCGGCGTGAGGGTCGTCCGCCCCATCTGCGAGTAACTCAGCAGGTTGTCGACCAGCGTTCCGGCGGATATCGCGGACTCGATGATGGTGTCGACGTAGCGGCTCGCTCGCTCGGTCAGCTGCTGGCCCTCGTTCGCCTTCAATAGCTGCGAATAGCCGACGATGTGGCGGAACGGCGCGCGTAGGTCATGGCTGACCGAGTAGCTGAACGCCTCCAATTCTTTGTTGATCGACACGAGGCGCTCGGACAAGGCGGCCATCTCCTCCGCCCGCCGGAGCACGATGTCGACGATGGCGGTGCGCAATTCGGCGGCCGCGTGGACCTCCGTCTCGTGCCACGGCAGCGAGCGCAGGCTGACCGTCTCCTTCCAGACCTCGAACGACTTGCGCGGATGCAGCCGCAGCCCGCCGGGGTCCAGCTCGGCCCGCTTGCGGGGCTCGCCGGCCCAGCTCACCGTTCGGATCACTTCCGGACGGAACCAGATCACGTAGCTCGCATGGACCTGCGAGATGGAGATCGCTAGCAGTCCGCTAGCGTGATCCTTCAGCTCATCGGCAGCCCGCATGACCGCCGCCAGATTGTCCGTCACGAACACGTCGTCGCCCCTATGCTGCGCCGCGAGCCACGAGGTGATCCGGTCGACTTCGACGGCGGCAGGCGTTTCGCCGATCAGCGTCGAGGTGCCGCCGAAGACCACGGCGGCACCCCGCGCATTGGCCAGGGCGAGGAGATCGTCGCCATGCTTGACCAGGCCATCGAGGAAGTGGTCCTCCGCCGCCATATGGCCGAGCAATCGTCCGACGATGATGCGGCGGTCGTGGCGGCGCTCCGCCAGGCTGGCATGTTCCTTGGCAGCCAGCTGAAGCGACAGGATCTGGCCGATGAAATCGCAGGCGGTGCGGACATGGTACGGCACCCGGTGCGGAGCGGCGTTGTGGCAGGAGATGAGGCCCCACAACTGCCCCTCCCGAAGAAGGGAAATCGACATGGAGGCGTGCGTCCCCATGTTGCGCATATATTCTAGGTGCACGGGAGATACGCTCCTCAGCACCGAGAGGCTGAGGTCGACCGGAGCTCCGGTCGACGGGTTGAGCGCCGGCTGGATGGGTGCCGGCTGGTAATTGGCGTCGGCGATGAGGCGCAGCCGGTTGAGGCGGTAGAGCTCACGCGCCTGGGCGGGGATGTCCGACGCGGGAAAGCGCAGGTCCAGGTAGGACGGCAGCGCATCGTTGCGGTCCTCGGCGATGACCGTGCCGTTCCAGTCTTCGTCGAACCGGTAGACGAGCGCGCGGTCCAGGCCCGTGATGCGCCGGACCTCCAGCGCCGCCAGGGACGCCAGCTCGTCCACCGACGATACTGCCTGCAGGCTATCCAGGAACTCGCGAACTACCGGATAAAGGTCCTCGAACGAACCCGGCTCGTCCGCAACCGTCTGCTCAAATTCCAGGACGATGCTCCCGGCCGAGCGATGGGCGATGGCATGGTAGGAGCGCCAGCCGCCGCCGTGGGCGAAGCGGACGGTTCCGAAGTGCGCAATGCCGGTGTCCGGGAGAGCGAAGTCGATGTGCTCGATAACTTGGAAGACGCTGGCCGGCAGGACATCGGCAAGAGACGCTCCCAGCCAGCCGTGCCCCGGTTGCATGATACGATCCGCGCCGCCCGCTACCTGCAGGATATTGAGCGTGCCCGGCTCCAGCACAAGCAACGCGCCATAGGGCTGGATGCTACCTGGGATATGGATCGGCTCGCGGTCGCAAGTGGTCAGGTCAAGCGAACTGGCGCCGGGGGCCGGCGCGGCAACAACAGCAGAATGCGTCAACGGTGTCTTTCCAGGCACGAAGCGAAATGTTCAAAGGCGAAATGCGCGCCTTCAATGAGCGGGGTCAAGCTTTGCTGTTCCGTGCCGAACGCCTCGAGCCGGTTGCAGAACTCTCGCCAGCGCTCGCCGTCCCCAGCCGTCCCCGCGAAGAAGGTGCGACCGGCGGGGGTCGGAAGCAGGTAGTCTAGCTGCCGAAAGATCACCTTGCCGCCCAAGCTCGATCCCACCAGCGTATAAAGGCAGCCGACGGCCCACGCGTCATCGACCGCTGCGACCGATTTACCGACCGGAGGAAGCTGCGCGTTTAGGGTGGCGAGATCAACTGCGAGCCGGTGCCGGCGCAGCTCGCACGCGTTCAGCAGGGCTTGGAGCTCCAAGCGTCGGCATCCCGCCGCGACGATGAACTGCAAGGAAGAATGATACGCGAACAACGCCGAGAGGAGCCGCGTGTAGTCGCTGGAACGCAGGCGCTGCTCGGCGATAGCGGCGAACGGCGGAGCGTCGTGCAGCGCCTCGTGAATGCTCGTGGTCTCAGCCTGGAGAGCCGATCTTGCCGGCTGCGCGCTTCGCTGCCGCGAACGTCTATCCGCAGGGTCCCGGAGCCTGGTCAACGCACTTGTCACGGGGGCGACTTGGCAGAAGTGCCAAGCCCGCGCCAGATTGCCGCGGGTCATTCACCGGCGAAAGGGCACGAAGTCGTTCAACCTGCAACCGGGGCCGGGAATGCGACTGATGGGGTCCATCGACCGGACACGGTCGCCGCGGCAATAGCTCCCTCCGACCGGCTCCACGATCAGCATATCGTTCGGCCTCATGCCGGCGCAGTCTTCGGAAAGGCGATTGACCCAGACCAGGCGGCCGCGGCCGTAAAGTACCACCCGGTCGGCGCCGAGCCGCAAGGCTTCGTTCTGCTGAATTCCGACGCAACGCTGCGGCGTTCCGGCCGTCCGGCCGGCGAGCTCCACGAGCGGCGCTGAGGCGCTCCTCGTCGGCGCCGGCGTGCAAGACATGGTGACTGCCGCCAGAAACGCGATGGCAGTTGACCGGCTGGAACCCCTGAATGCGAACATCCGCCAACTCCTGCCATCCTGCGTCATCGCAAACCTTCTTAGCAGATCAACAACTAATTGCCG
>NZ_CADCVZ010000029.1 GCF_902806265.1 uncultured Sphingomonas sp.
GGCGCCCTAGCATGCCCTTCTGGTTTGCGGCAGCGAGCATCGATAGAATATGCGCATTCTGGTTTCGGCAGCATTCGGTTGCAAGCTGTTCGGAAACTTCCAGGTCGACCGTCAGCAACAGCCAGAGCAGCCACACGATTTCGTGATGATGATTGAGGGCAAGGTGTCGCCGGATCAAATCGTAAGCAGCCTCTTTCCAGCCGTCGCGATCGATCGGCTGCCCTTCAGCCACTCTCTTAACGACCAACAGCGCTGCATAGTCGATCGCATGCGGATGATGGAACATGATACGCTGCAGATAGGGCTCGATGGTGTCCCACTTCCTCCCGTCATAAGCTCTTATCTGGTCCAACGTGCGGAGCGCAATTTTCGACCGGGCTGTCTGATCGGATTGCGTTCCCGATCGAGACGGCCTTGTTCAGGAACAGCACGAGATCGTTGATCTCTGAGGCGCCACGCCAGCTGTTGATGCTCCGGGCTGTTTGGCGGAGTTCCTGCGCCCAAAGGTCATTCAGGGGCTCGACACCCTTCATGATCGAGGTCTTACTATCATTCGCATGGGGGCTGTACCGTTGCAGCGTGTCTCGAAGCACGGAAAGGGCAGCTAACGCCTCCGCTTCACCGCCCAAGCCTATGTAGTAGTCGTCGACATGCCGGGCTGCACCGATAACGTTGGTGCCAAAAGCCGCCTTGAGGTCGACATCGAGCCCTGACATAAGGAATTCGGCGATGAGCCGGAATGCATCGGGGCCGGCGACTGCGGACTTAGTGCACGTTTGTTGCGGCATCCGAGGTAGGCCGAAGACGAAGCGTGCAGCCGAGCTGCCTATGCGAGGATTCGCATTATGCGATCGCGCAGGCTGAACGGATATTCGCTAACAGGTATCGCCGATCGCGGCCCTAACTACTGCCTGGGCGCAAAGCTGTCCCAAGCCGTGCATTGGACAACGGTGGCCGCGCCAAGTCCGGGCGGGCTACTGGACCCGCGTCACCTTGAGACCGCGCTGCTGCAGCATGGCCTGGACCGAGTTGTTGCCGGCCAGGTGCCCGGCGCCGACCGCCACCAGCACGGCTCCGGGCTGGCCCATGCGCCCCTCGATCCAGCGCGCCCAGTTGGCGTTGCGGCGACGCAGCAGCGCTTCGCTGAGCGCACTCGAGCCCGCCATGTCGTCGTTGAAAGTCTTGGCGATCGCCGCGACGTCGCCGCGGACCCAGGCCGCAAGCATGTCGTTGAATTGGTCGCGGACCTTTTCCGGCTGGTCCAGCGAGGCGATCAGCAGCGCGCGCTGCGCTTCCTCCGGCATGGTGTCGAAGAAGCCGAGCTGCTCGGCGTTGGTCTCGAGCTGGCCAACCGGCTTGCCCGCGGCGGTAAAGGCCTGCTTGAGCGTGGTCTCAACCCCCTCGTCGCCATGCAGGCCGATCGAGCGGAACTGGGTTCCGATCAGGGTGAAGGCAGCCGCCCAGGTCTCCAGCCGGTCGTAGGCGGCCGCGGGCACGCCCGAACGCGCGATGGCCGCCTGCAGCGCGGCCCGCTTGTCGGCGGGCACCCGGCTCAGCAGCGGCGGGGCGCTGGGATTGACGCCGAGGCGCGCCATGACCGCCATCAGCTCGGCCGGGTTCTTGGCGTCGATGATGGTCTCGACCACCAGCCCGTTGGAGCGCGCCACCGCCGCGTCCAGCTTGGGCGTGCGCCACTGGTAGCCGCGGGGCAGCAGGTGGATGGTGCCGAACAGGTAGACGATCGTGTCGCGGTCCTTGACCTGCCACAGCGCCGGGCGCGGGGCCGCCGACGTGCGCTGAGCCGGTGCAGCGCTGCCGCAGCCGGCCGCCAGCGTTGCAATGCTGAGGGCCGCGAGCCCCCGCTTGAACCAATGCTTCAATGTCATGCGCTCGGCCTTGCCCTCGCCTCGGTTAACAGCCGATGTAGGTGCGGCGGCTGCCCCGGTCCACTTGCCGAGCTTCCGCGCTGCTGCCAAAGCGCCGCCGGTGACCAGCACGGGCCTCAGCTTCCAGGACCTGATCCTCACCCTGCACCATTATTGGTCGGACCGCGGCTGCCTGATCCTCCAGCCTTACGACATGGAGATGGGGGCGGGGACCTTTCACCCGGCCACCGTGCTGCGGGCGCTCGGGGCCGAGCCGTGGAAGTGCGCCTATGTGCAGCCCTGCCGCCGCCCGACCGACGGGCGCTATGGCGAGAACCCGAACCGGCTGGGCCATTACTATCAGTATCAGGTCATGCTGAAGCCGAGCCCGCCGGACCTGCAGCAGCTTTACCTCGGCTCGCTGGACGCGATCGGCATCGATCCGCTCCGCCACGACATCCGCTTCGTCGAGGACGATTGGGAAAGCCCGACGCTGGGCGCCTGGGGGCTGGGCTGGGAAGTCTGGTGCGACGGGATGGAGGTGACGCAGTTCACCTATTTCCAGCAGGTCGGCGGCTTCGACTGCCGTCCGGTCGCGGGCGAGCTGACCTATGGGCTGGAGCGGCTGGCGATGTACATCCAAGGCGTCGACAATGTGTTCGACCTCCGGTTCAACAACGCGGGCGTGACCTATGGCGACGTGTTCCGCGAAAACGAGCGGCAGATGTCGACCTGGAACTTCGAGGTCGCGGGCACCGACGCGCTGTTCGACGGCTTCCGCAAGGCCGCGGCGGAGGCGGAGAACTCGCTGGGCGCGGGCCTAGCCATCCCAGCCTACGAGCAGGCGATCCGGGCGAGCCACATCTTCAACACGTTGCAGGCCCGCGGGGTGATCTCGGTTGCCGAGCGCCAGGCCTACATCGGCCGCGTCCGCGACCTCGCCAAGGCGGCGTGCGCCAAGTGGCTGGAGTGCCGGGGAGAGGCGGCGTGAGCACCGCCGACTTCCTGCTCGAACTCCTCTCGGAGGAGGTTCCGGCGCGGATGCAGGCGGGGGCCCGGAACAGCTTGGCGCGGATGTTTGCGGAAGAGCTGGACAAGGCGGGGCTGCGGGCGGAGGCGATCGAGACCTTCGCCACGCCCCGACGGCTGGCGCTGATCGCGCGGGGGCTGCCGGTGGCGACCGCCGCCGCCAGGGAGGAGCTGAAGGGGCCGCGTGCGTCCGCGCCGCCGCAGGCACTGGAGGGCTTCCTACGCAAGACCGGGCTGGCGCGGGAGCAGCTGGTCGAGCGCGACGGCGTGTTCTACGCGGTGATCGACAAGCCGGGGCAGGCGACCTCCGCGGTGCTCGGGCCGGCAATCGAGCGCATCGTCCGCGGCTTTCCCTGGCCAAAGTCGATGCGCTGGGGCGCGGCCTCCGCCAGCACCGCGTCGCTCCGTTGGGTGCGGCCGCTGCACGGCATCGTCGCGCTGCTCGGCGACGAGATCGTGCCGGTGGAGGTGGACGGCACCGCGAGCGGCGCGACCACCGTCGGCCACCGCTTCCATCATCCGGGGCCGATCACCCTGGCCGGCGCGAGCGACTACGCCGAGAAGCTGCGCGCATGCCATGTGATCGTCGACCAGGACGAGCGCGCCGCGATCATCCGCGATGGCGCGCGGGCGCTGGCGGACGGAGCGGGGCTGGATCTGGTCGAGGACGAGGGACTGGTCGCCGAGAACGCCGGGCTGACCGAATGGCCCGTGCCGCTGTTGGGACGCTTCGACGCCGACTATCTCGACGTCCCGCCCGAGGTCATCCAGCTGACCGCGCGGGTCAACCAGAAGTATTTCGTGCTGCGCGGCGACGAGGGCGCGCTCGCCGACGCCTTCATCTGCACCGCGAATATCGCCGCCAACGACGATGGGGCGGCGATCGTGGAGGGCAATCAGCGGGTGCTGGCTGCCCGGCTGGCCGACGCGCGCTTCTTCTGGGAGCAGGACCTCAAGGTTCCGTTGCAGCAGCAGGCAGCGAAGCTCGGACAGGTCGTGTTCCACGAGAAGCTCGGCACCGTCGCGGACAAGGTCGAGCGCGTCGCCAAGCTGGCGCGGTGGCTGGTCGAGGAGGGCGTGGTCAAGGGCGCGGATCCCGACCAGGCCGAACGCGCCGCCCGCCTGGCCAAGGCCGACCTCGTCACCGGCATGGTCGGCGAGTTCCCCGAGCTGCAGGGGGTGATTGGAGGCTATCTCGCCGAGCGCCAAGGCGAGCCGAAGGCGGTCGCCGATGCGGTGCGCGATCATTATGGCCTTAAAGCCCGCAACGGTGTGCCTGCTGCAGTCGCGTTAGCTGATCGCATCGACAATGTCCGATCGTTCTTCTCGATCGGTGAGAAGCCGACAGGTTCGCGCGACCCGTTCGCTGTTCGGCGCGCCGGGCTCGGGATAGTTTATTACGTGCTTGTTCGATCCTATCGGCTGAACCTGCGAGAGCTGCTCGGCCCTGAAGCTTTCGAGTTCATGGTTGATCGTTGGAAATTCCAGAACCGCGAAGCTGGCGGTCGACCTGACTTTATAGATGCGGTGATAGCCGTCAGTTCGGATGGTGACCTCGCTAGGTTGGGAGCGCGCATGGAAGCCCTACAATCCTTCGTCCAGACCGAGGACGGCGCGAACCTCGTCGCCGGCTACAAGCGGGCGGCGAACATTCTCAAGAAGGAGAATTGGTCGCTGCCGCGGGTGATGGCGGGGCCGGGGGAGCAGGCGATGCCGCAGACGGGGGAAGAGGACCCGCTGGTGCTGGTCGAGGAGCCCGCGATCGCGGAAGCGGTGCGGGAGATGGCCCAGGGCTCCGCCGCGCCGGACGATGCGCCGCCCGAGGAACAGGCGCTGGTGGCCGCGCTGGACGAGGCGGAGCCGCGGGCGGAGGCAGCGGTAGAGGCCGAGGACTTCCGCGCGGCCATGTCGGCCTTGGCCTCGCTCCGCCAGCCGATCGATGCTTTCTTCGACAAGGTGACGGTCAACGACCCCGCACCGCAGGTCCGTGCGCGCCGGCTTAACCTGCTCGCCCGCTTCCGCGATGCGGTGCACCGGGTCGCGGACTTCTCCAGCATCGAGGGCTGATCGGCTGTGCTCCCGCGAAGGCGGGAGCCCACGACTAGGCTCCCGCCTTCGCGGGAGCACAAGCTTCAGAAGCGCCGGTCGTCCGCCGGGCGCCGGTCGTCGCGGTCGGGGACGCCGTCGCGATCGACGTCGCGCCGCTGTCCGTCCCGACCGTGGATGTCGGTCACCCGCGAGGTCTCGTCGTCACGCGTCTCGACGAAGCGCGGGCCGTCACGGTGGCGCCCGGCGGCGGCGGTGCGCAGGCTGTCCTGCTCCCGCCATTCCTTTTCACGGCTGGTCCAGTGCGCTTCCCGATCCTTGCTCTCGCGCTCCAGCGTGCGGCGGCGCTCCACTTCCTCGTTGTAGCGCGTCTTCCACTTGCGACGGCCACCGCTGGTCAGCCACATGCCGACGAGCAGGCCGAGCGCAAAGACCAGTCCGAGGATGATCCATTGGTCGGGAGTGAAGGTCGTCATGGCCGTGTGTTCCCCTTGTCGCGTCCGTAACGACCTAGAGCGCGGGGACCGGACGGAAGTTCCGCCGCCCGCGCCACATGGCAAGCGGGCGGCGGTCTATCGGGAAGCGTTTACTTGCCGCCGCCGGCGATCATGCTGTCGCTGATCGAGCAGGCCGCGGGGCCGAGGATCACCACGAATAGGGTCGGCAGGATGAACAGGATCAGCGGAACGGTCATGATCGCGGGCAGGCGCGCGGCCTTTTCCTCGGCGCGCATCATGCGTTCGTTGCGGAACTCGGCTGACAGCACGCGCAGCGCGGAGGCGAGCGGGGTGCCGTATTTCTCGGTCTGGATCATGGTGGTGACCACGCCGCGCACCGCTTCCAGGTCGACCCGGCTGGCGAGATTCTCGAACGCCTGGCGCCGCTCGGCGAGGAAGCCCAATTCGATCGCAGTCAGGCCGAACTCGTCGCCGAGCTCCGGATAAGCTTTACCGAGCTCCTTGGCGACGCGCCCGAAGGCGGCGTCGACGGTGAGGCCCGCTTCGGCGCAGATGACCAGCAGGTCGAGCGCGTCGGGCAGGCCCTTGCGCACCGCATCGCTGCGCTTCTTGACCTTGTTGTTGAGCCACAGGTCGGGCGCCTTGTAGCTGCCGATCAGCGCGCCCGCGGTCACCCCGTATTTCTTGAAAGCACCCCAGTCGGGGAAGGTGTCGAGCACGTAGATCAGCACAATCGCCGCGCCGCCCAGCACCAACGGCAGCAGGAAGCGCGCGAGAATGATGAAGAAGGCCAGGTCCTTGGCCCGGATACCCGCCTGCATCAGCTTCAGCTGCGTCGCCTTGAGCTGATCGTCCTGCAGCATCTTGAAGCTGGACAGGATGCCGCGGACCTTGTCGGCGGCGGCATTCTTGTTGGTCAGCTTCTTGCGCTTGTTGGTGGAGGCGACGATGCCGGCTTTCAGTTGCTCGCGGCGTTCGTTGAGCGCCTTGACCCGGCGGGCCATGGGGTCGCGGACGGTGGTCGCGGCGTAAAGGGCGACGAGCACCGCCATGGTGGCCACTGCCGACAGCAGGGTCGCCACCCAGATGACGTCGAAACCGAGCAGGGTCGGACCGGAAGCAGGCTGCATGACGACAAAAGCCCCTTAGATCTCGAAGTTGACCATCTTGGCCATGATGAACACGCCAATGCCCATCCACAGGAGCCCGCCGAGCCCCGCGACGATCAGCCGGTCGTCGACGAAGAAGCCGGCCATGTATTCGGGGTTCATCATGTAGACCATGGTGAAGACGATGAAGGGGAGGGAGCCTACGATGTAGGCCGACGCCTTGGATTCGGAGCTCATGGCCTTGATCTTGAGCTTCATCTGCGCGCGCTTGCGCAGCACGTCGGCGAGGTTGGACAGGGTTTCGGCAAGGTTGCCGCCGGTCTCGCGCTGGATGTTGAGGGTGATCACGAAGAACTGGAACTCGGCCGTGCCGAGCCGCTCCGCGGTTTCTTGAAGCGCAGCATCCATGGTCCGGCCGATCTTCATCCGGTCGGCGACGGCCCGGAACTCGACGCCAACGGGGCCGGAGAGTTCGGTCGCGACGATCCCCAGCGTTTCGGTGATCGGCAACCCGGAGCGCAGGCCACGAACCATCAACTCGATCGCGTCGGGGAAGTTGGCATTGAACGCCGCGACCCGGCGCTTGATGAAAAAGCCGATCGCCAGGTGCGGGAAGCCGACACCCACGAACACGGCGAACAACAGCGACAAGGCCGCCGGCATGCCTTTGAGGAGGAGCAGGCCGGCGATAACCGTGACGATTCCGACGGTCGCGAGCCCATATTGGGCGAGGGTCCACGGCTTGCCGGTCTGCTCCAGCCGGCGGCGGAGCAGCGCCGGCTTGGGCATCAGGGTGGAAGCCCAGGTGTCCGCCCGGCTCTGCCGCTGCGCGAACAGTTTGCGGATCTGCGCATTGGCGTTAGCTGCCAGCAGGTTCTCGCTGTGCCGTTCCTTGATGAGCTCCATCCGGCGCTTGTAGGCCCTGGTCGGGGAGGGACCGCTGAACGCCGCTGCGAGCATGAACAGCATCAAGGCCGCGGCCCCTGCCATCAGCATCACCGTCGTAGTCGACATTGCTTCAATCCTTCCTGCCTGCCGCGTCCGCCCGAGCGGCGATCGCCGCCTCGGGAACCCGGGTCAGGCCGCGATCTTGGGCTTGTTCAGCATGGCCTTGAGGTTGCCGACGAGCGACTTGGATGCGGCGGGAGCGCCGGACTTGGCGGCGGCACCTTCTTCGGTCGCGTGGCTCAGCACCATGTTGCACAGCTGCAGGTAAGGCTGACCCGCCTTGCCGCCGGCGATCTCCGCGACCGGCTTGCCGAGCTTCGCGGCCTGGGCCGCCAGCTTGCCGTCTTCGCCGATCACAATGTCGACCGGGCGTTCGATCGATTGCTCGAAGTCCTTGCGGCTGATCTCCAGCGCGCCGCCGGTGGGCACCCGGTTGGCGATCACCAGCACCTTGGTCTGGGGCGCGTTGGCCTTGAGCCAGGCGAGGATCCGGATGGTGTCGCGGGTCGACGCCAGGGTCAGTTCGGAGACGACGGCCGCGACATGGGCATCGTGGACCATGTGCGGGAACTGGATCAACATGTGCCGCGGCAGGTCCAGTACCGTGGACTCGAACGCGCTGCGCATCTCTTCCTGCAGCTGGAAGAAGGCGGCGCCGTCCGTCATCAGCGGCGTGTTGATCGGCGCCTCGGCCGACAGCACGGACAGCCGCTCGTTGGCGCGAACCATGGCGCGTTCGATGAACAATCCGTCGATGCGGCTGGGGTTCTCCATCGCGTCGGTCAGCCCTCGTCCCGGCTCCAGGTCCAGCGCCAGGGCACCGGTGCCGAAATGGATGTCGAGGTCGAGCAGCGCGGTTGAACGGTGGGCCTTGTCGCCCAGCATCCAGGCGAGCGAGGTGGCGACCGTGGAGGCGCCAACGCCGCCGCGCACGCCGACCACCGCCGTCATCACATGCGGCCGGTCGACCTGCACCTCCCCGCGCGGGCCGGACAGGATCGACTGGGCGTGCGCGAAGGTGTCGCGGATCTGGTCGACGCTGAAGGGCTTGAGCAGATAATCGTGGATGCCGCTGGCGACGAGGTCGCGGTACAGGCGAACGTCGTTCACCTGGCCCGCCGCGATCACGATGGTGCCCGGTTCGCAAACCTCGGCGAGCGCATTGATGTCGTTCAGCGGGTCGGCGGACTCGGACAGGTCCACGAACAGGATGTTGGGGCTGGCGGCGACCGACAAGGTCTGCACTGCGTTGCGCAGCCCGCCCTTGTTGACCTTTTCCGGGCTCCAGCCGTGCTCAACCGCCAGCGGCCGGAGCAGGTCGGCGGTGGCGTCGTCGCAGACGAACGCCTGGAATGGGTCGCGGAGGCCCGCGCGCGCTTGAAAAGGAGCATTCATGGGATCGGCCTTCCGCTTACTTGGTGCTGACGGCTTGCACGCCGCCGCTTGTGGCCGGCTTGTTCCGGTAGGCGTTGACGGCCTTGGCCGAAGTGGCCGGGTCGACCACTGCGCCGCCCTCCTGGCCGTGGACCAGATCGCTGGGGTTGGCGATCATGGCGGCCAGATTGCCGTTCACCGAGCAACCAAAGTTCGACATGATGCGATTCTGGTAATTGGGCGAGGCGGGCTCGCTCCAGTTGGGACAGCCGGGAACGCTTGCCCGGTTGCGGCTGACCACCACCCGGACCGTGCCGTCGAGCATCGCGCCAACGGTGACCGGGGCGCCGCGCGAGACCATCAGGCCGTATTGGCCGGCAACCTGAGCTACTTCGCCGCGCACGGCGTCAGCGTAGGGGCCGTCGACGAAGATCGCGTCGCCGTAGCCAAGTTCCAGCCCGCGGAACCAGGCATCGAGGCGGCCTGCCTCGCCGGGCGCGAGCATGCCGCCGGGAGCGGCCGCGTCAAAGGCGTAATCGGTCCGGGCAACCACCGGCACGTTTAGGGCGGACACGCCGCGCTCCGGCTGGTCGCTGGGGGTGTGACCGCAGGCTCCAGCCGCCGAAGCGAGGAGCAGGAGGGCCAAGGTCTTGCGCATCGTGCGGTCTCCTGTCGAAGGGCGGGTCACAGCTTGAAGCCTGGCGCAGGGGCGGTCGTCGCGGCCGCGCCCGTGGTAGAGGCGCTGACGCCGGGCCGGACGGCTGAAGGCACGGCACGCGGTCCGGAGACGCCCTTGAAGATCTGACCTTCAAAGGTGAGCTCGGGGTCGCTCGGGGCGCGGTAGCCGTCGGTCGGCAGCGCCAAGCGGCCTGACGTCGGGCGCACCAGATAGGGCGTCACGATGATCACCAGCTCCGTTTCCTGCCGGCGGAAGTTGCTCGAGCGGAACAGTGTGCCAAGGATCGGCAGGTCGCCCAGGAACGGCGCCTTGTTGATGGCGGTGGTGTTCACGTTCCGAAGCAGGCCAGCGATCATGAAGGACTGGCCCGAGCCGAGCTCGACTGTTGTTTCCGCCCGTCGTGTGGTCAGCGCGGGGATGGAGAAGTCGCCGATCTTGATCGACCCTTCCGCACTGAGTTCGCTGACTTCGGGTCGAACACGCATGGAGATGCGGCCATCGGCAAGCACGATGGGCGTGAACGCCAAACCCACGCCGTACTGCTTGAACTCAACCGTAACGGCGCCTTGAGCTTGGCTCACCGGAACCGGGAACTCGCCCCCAGCCAGGAAGCTGGCAGTTTCGCCCGACAACGCCGTGAGATTCGGCTCGGCAAGGATCGAGGCCAAGCCGTCGTTCACTGCCAGGTTGAGGGTTGCCAGCAGGTCCAGGCCGAACAGTCTGCCAGCGCCAGCGAGGGTGGTGCCGGCCGTACCGAACTTGAATTGTTGTCCGGATGCATTGTTCGTGCCGGGGTCGCCCTGACCAATGCCGAACTGGAACCCGCCGGTCGTATCGCGGCTCAGCAGGTTCACGCCGATCTGCTTCAGCGCCGAGCGGTTGACCTCCGCGAACCTGACCTTGAGGTTGACCTGCAGCGGAGTGGCCGAGCGCAGCCGGCTGACGACCTGGGTGCCTTCGCCGACATAGGCTTGGGTCAGCTTCAGCGCCTCCGCCGCATCGTCCGGCGAGCTGACGGTGCCCGTCAGCAGCACCAGATTGTTCATCGGGACGGCCTGGATTTGCCCTTCAGGCATCGCCACCCGCAACATGTCCTGGACCGACGCGACGTTCGCGCCGACCCGGACGTTGGCCGAGTAGACCACCCGGCCGGCCTTGTCGGTGGCATAGACGGTGGTCTCGCCGCGCTGCTTGCCGAAGATATAGAGCTGGCTGTTCGAGCGGACCTGGACGTCGGCCACCGCGTCGTTGGCAATGAACAGGTCGGTCATCGGTGCCGGCAGGCGGACCAGCGTGCCGGTGCTCTGGGCTAGGTTCAGCGTCTCCGAGGGCCGGGCGGCCGAGGGCTGGGCCGCGGCGGGAGCGGCGAGGCCGACCGTGCCCGTGGTGAGGGCCAGTGCGGCAAGGGCGGTGCCCAGGCGCGAGTGGCGGCGGATGGTGGAACTGGTCATCTTAGCGAGCCCCCACTGGAACGTAGCTGACATTGTTGCCGCGGCTCACCCGGACCATCGGTCCCGCGGGACGCGCTTCCCCCGAAGCACTGCTCGCGACGTTGACCGGCGGTTCGATCCGCACCGGCGGCGCGGACGGCGGCGCAGCCGGACGAGCCGGGACCGTGCGCCGCTGGAAGCGCGACACGTCGCCGCCGGTGCTGTAGGTGCCCGCCACGTCGGTAGGCTGGTTGGCAAGGGCGAGCAGCAGGCGCCGCTCCTCCGCCGGGGTGCTGCCGGCCGGCAGCTTGACCTGGCCCGAAGCCACGACCCGCTCCAGCTCAGCCGTGTTGTCGGCCAGCGAACGCAGGGACAGCGTCAGGGCGCCTAGCGTTTGGGCAACGACCATCTTCTCCGCGATCCGCGGGGTGGCCTCCACGGTGACGTTGCTGAAGGTCTTGACCAGCGGCTTGCCGTCCTCACCCTTGCGGTCCACCGCCTGGTCCGTGGCGAGCACCCGTACGTTGCGGACGATCGTCTCCGATACCTTGAGCGGGGGGCCATCGCCGCCGCCGACCACTTCCTGCGTCAGGACCACGTCGACCCGGTCACCCGGGAAGACGAAGCCGGAAACTCCGCCGATCACGTTCACCGGAACGGTGACCGCACGCATGCCCGGCCCGAGCGCCGCGGCGAGAAAGCCGCGGTCGTTGGGCCCGACCAGGGAACCGCGGGTCAGCGGCTGGCCGGCCGTGATCGGCTGGCGCACCACCGTTCCAAGCAGCGACTGCATGTTGCTGTCGGGCTGGCCTTCCTGGTAGTAGGCGTTCTGGATAAGGTCCTTGGGCCAAGGCTGGAAGGTGAAGCTCTCCGCATCGACGATGGTCCCGACGGTGAGGGCCTTCTTGGAGACCAGGATCCTCGGCCCAACCGGAACGGCGGCCGCTTCCGCGCTCGGCGCCGAGGCACCGGTGAACATGTTCTTGGCCATGATCGCAGTCACCGCGGCAACCAGCAGCGCTCCGACCAGAAGCGCGATCTTCTTCACATCCATGGCGTATCCGCCTCCCCCGAATGGGTTCCCTTGATCGTCTCAGACATCAGGCAAATTGGTTAAGATATCGTTCGGCGAGAATGGCCCAGCCGCCCGCCGCAATGGCCACGCCGTACGGGATCTTGGGTCGGCCCTGCTGGGCCCGCGCGCGGTGGATCAGCAGGATGAGCAGCGTCAGCACGCCCCCTGCGATCGACATTACGACCAGCATCTTGACCGTCGCGAGTGGCGGAAACCACAGCGCCACCGCCGCGGCCAGCTTGACGTCCCCGCCGCCCATCATCCCGGCCGCGAAGGCGAGGGCGAGCAACCCGAAGACGAGCAGGGCGACGCCGATCCGGATCGCGACATCCGGCCACAAGGCCAGCTCGACGGACCACCAGAAGAGCGGCGCCAGAACGGCGATGAGCAGGTTCAGCCGGTTGGGGATGGTGTAGGTGCGGACGTCGATTCCGGCGGCCAGCAGCAGCAGCAGCCCCAGGGCGAGGAGCAGCGCGTCAGGCAGCCATAAGGTGAATGCGGCGTTCATCATGGCTGAGGCCTAGACGAGCCGTCTTTCCAAACCGTAACCGGCGAGCCGCAATGGACCGCGTCGACGTTCTGATTATTGGAGGCGGGATTGCCGGGGCCAGCTTGGGCGCAGCCCTGGCCCCGCACCTTCGCGTGCTGCTGGCGGAGGCGGAGGACGTGCCCGGCCAGCATGCGACTGGCCGGTCGGCTGCTTTCTGGCACGAAGGCTATGGCGGAGCGCTGGTCGCGCCGCTGACCCGAGCGAGCCGGCCATCATTGGAGTTGGGCGGCTATCTCAGCCCGCGTGGCGCCATCCATCTCGCGCGGGCAGGCGACGCCATCGAGATCGTTCCGGGTTGCGCGGTGGAGCCGCTCGATCGGGCGGCGCTGGAGCGGCTACTACCTGGGTTGCGGCCGCAGTGGGTGCGCGGCCTGGACGAGCCTGCCGTGGCCGACATCGATGTCAGCGGGCTGCACCAGGCATACCTGTCCGAGCTGCAAGCGAATGCGGGTGCCGTGCGAACGGGCATGCGGCTGATGTCCGCCGAGCGGCGCCCCGGGCGCTGGCTCGCGCGGTTCGAGCGCGGGGAGGAGATCGCGGCGGACGTCATCGTCAACGCGGCGGGCGCCTGGGCCGACCCGGTGGCGGAGCGCTGCGGCGTGCGGCCGCTGGGCATCGCCCCAAAGCGGCGGACCATGGTGCAGCTGCGGCTCGGGCGAACGGGGCTGCAGCGGCTGCCGCTGGTGATCGCTGCGGACGGCAGCTTCTACTTCAAGGGTGAGGGCGACCGGTCGATCTGGCTCAGCCCGCACGACGAGGTCGCAACGGACCCGTGCGACGCGGCGCCCGAGGAGCTGGACGTCGCGGTCGCGATCGATCGCTTCAGCCAGGTGGTCGATTGGCCGGTCGAGCGGGTGGAGCGGAGCTGGGCGGGGCTAAGGAGCTTTGCGCCCGACCGGCTGCCGGTGTTCGGGTTCGATCGCGACGCGGCTGGCTTCTTCTGGTGCGCGGGGCAGGGCGGCTTTGGCATCCAGACGGCGCCGGCGGCGGCTGCGCTGTGTGCGGCGCTGATCCTCGGGAAGGGCGAGGTGCCGGTCGATCCGGCGCCCTACGATCCGAGGCGGCTTAGCTCGTCACCCCGGCCCTGAGCCGGGGTCCCCTGTCCTTCCTCTGCTGGTCGATGAAGGTGGAAGGCGGATCCCGGGTCAAGCCCGGGATGACGCAGGGGACCGCATCCCATCCGCCGCAATGCACGCCAGCTTGTCGACGCGCTCGTTCTCCGGGTGCCCGGCGTGCCCGCGCACCCACTTCCACTCGATCCGGTGAACCGCCGCGGCTTCGCACAGCTCCTGCCACAGCTCGGCGTTCTTGACGGGCTTCTTGTCGGCGGTGCGCCAGCCGTTTCGGCGCCAGTTGTGGACCCACTTGGTGATGCCGTCGCGGACGTACATGCTGTCGGTGTGCAGCACGACCCGGCAGGGCCGCTTCAATGCCTGGAGCCCGCGGATGGCGGCCAGCAACTCCATCCGGTTGTTGGTGGTCAGCGGCTCGCCGCCCGACAGCTCGCGTTCGTTGCCGCCCATCCGGAGCAGCGCCGCCCAGCCGCCCGGACCCGGGTTGCCGCGGCAGGCGCCGTCGGTGAACAGCTCAACTGCCGGCAGTTCGGTCATGGCTGGACGATCAGGCGACGAGTTCGCGCGGAAGCTTGAAGGTCATGCCTTCCGGCACATGCTCGGCTTCTTCGACCTGCAGCGTGTAGCGTCGTGCCAGCGTGTCGAGCACTTCCTGGACCAGCACCTCGGGGGCCGAGGCGCCTGCCGTCAGCCCGAGATTTCGTGCGTCGCCGAGCCAATCCCAATCCATCTCCCCCGCGCGCTGGATCAACCGGGCCGGAACGCCTTCGCGCTCGGCGACCTCCACCAGCCGCACCGAGTTGCTGCTGTTGGGGGCGCCGATCACCAGCAGCCGGTCGCATCGTGACGCGATGGCCTTGACCGCGGCCTGGCGGTTGGAGGTGGCGTAGCAGATGTCCTCGCCGCGGGGCGCGCGGATGCCGGGAAAGCGCGCTCGGAGCGCCGCGACGATCGCCGCCGTATCGTCGACCGACAAGGTGGTTTGGGTGAGAAACGCCAGATTGTCCGGGTCCGCGGGTCGGAGCGTCGCGACGTCCCCAACGGTTTCGACCAGGGTCATTGCCCCGGCCGGAACCTGGCCGAAGGTGCCGATCACTTCCGGGTGGCCGGCGTGGCCGATGAAGATGATGTGCCGCCCGGCCTCGATCAGCCGCTCGGCCTGGCGGTGGACCTTGCTGACCAGCGGGCAGGTGGCATCGAGGTAGTCGAGCCCACGCTCCTGCGCGGCGGCCGGGACCGCCTTGGGCACGCCGTGCGCGGAGAATACGACGGGTAGGCCGTCGGGAACCTCGTCAAGCTCTTCCACGAAGATCGCGCCGAGCCGGCGCAGGCGGTCGACCACGAACTTGTTGTGGACGATCTCGTGCCGGACGTAGACGGGCGCACCGTAGCGCTCGAGGGCGAGCTCGACGATCTTGATCGCCCGGTCCACCCCGGCGCAGAAGCCCCGCGGTGCGGCGATGACGACGGTCAACGGAGGGAGAGAAGACAGCATGGGCGCGATGTAAGCGATTGCTTGCAGCCTTGAAAGGCGCTTCCTATGGATGCGCGCCACCACGCACCTCCTCGGTAAGGACGCATCCCTCGTGAAACTCACCCTGGTTCCGCTGACGATCGCCATGCTGTTGGCCACCTCCTGCTCGCGCAGCGGGGACATTGTCGCGGGCGGCGTTTATACCAAGCGCAGCGGCTGCCCGCAGGTGGCCATCCCTGGTGCGACCGGCGACATCACCCTGTTCGACCCGGCTGGCAACAGCACGGCGGCGGCGATCGACGTGGTCGCGACAATCACCAACCTGCGTTCGACCTGCACGGAGGACACGCAGAACTTGGTGTCCACGGCCACCTTCGACGTGGTCGCGACCCGCCGCAATCCGTCGCAGCCGCGGCAGGTCGTGCTGCCCTTCTACTCGGTCGCAGTGCAGGGCGGCACCGCCGTGGTCGCCAAGAAGGTCGGGGCCGTGGCGCTGGATTTCCCGGCCGGCGGGCTGCGCGCCTCGACCAACAGCCAGTCGATCGTCCGCGTTGCCCGCTCGGCCGCCGCGCTCCCCGCGGGAGTGCGGCGTGAACTTACCCGGGAGCGCAAGGCCGGCGACCCGAACGCCGCGGTGGACCCGCTGTCCGATCCCAAAATCCGCGACGCGGTCGCCCGCGCGACCTTCGAGCACCTGGTCGGTTTTCAACTGACACAGGACCAGTTGCGCTACAACGCGACGCGCTGAACCGTTCGGCGGGGCGTTGACTTCACCCGTCCGCACAGCCAAGGCTTCGCCCGTCTTCCGCCAGGCAACTGGTGGAGGCGCGCGCGGGAGAGTGTGGCGGGCGACCGTCGCCGCCGAAGGAGCAACCGCCCCCGGAATCTCTCAGGCACCGAGGACCGCGCGCGACAAGGGACGTCTGGAAAGTGTCCGTCTTGCCTTGAGCGGGGCGGAACGCCGAAGGGGCAAAGCTCTCAGGCCGCAAGCGACAGACGGGGGTTCGTGATCCGGAGGGCGGCGACGCGCTTCGCACGGACTTGCCCGGGAGTGCTTGATCGATGGCCGACGCCGACACGCTTGAACTGACCCAGACCTTGCCGCTGGATGGCTGGCATCGTGCGCGCGGCGGGCGGATGGTGCCGTTCGCCGGCTACCACATGCCCGTCCAGTATGAGGGCATCATGGCCGAGCATCAATGGACGCGCGAGTCGGCCGGCCTGTTCGACGTCAGCCACATGGGCCAGCTGATGCTGACCGGCAGCGGCGCCGCCGAGGCGCTCGAAGCGCTGCTGCCTGGCGACATCAAGGGGCTCAAGCCCGGGCGCCTCCGCTACTCGCTGCTCCTGAACGAGACGGGCGGGATCATCGACGATCTTATGGTGACCAACGTTTCGCGCGGGGACGAAGAGGCCTTCTACCTGGTCGTGAACGGCGCCACCAAGCATGGCGACATCGCCAATCTGCGCGAGCGCTTGCCGGAATTGGTGGCGCTCGAGCATCTGGAAGACCGTGGCCTGCTCGCCCTGCAGGGACCTCGCGCAGCGGAGGTGCTGGAAGGCGTGTTCCCCGGCGTCCCCGACGAGCTGAGCTTCATGCAGGGTACCTCTCGGGAGTGGGGAGGGGTGGCCATTGGCATCAGCCGCTCCGGCTACACCGGCGAAGACGGGTTCGAGCTGTCGGTTCCCGTCAGCCATGCCGATAAGCTGGCCAACGCCCTGACCTCAGACGAGCGCGTCCGGCCGATCGGCCTCGGTGCGCGCGACTCGCTGCGGCTGGAAGCCGGGCTGCCGCTCTACGGGCACGACCTGGACGAGCGGACCACGCCGGTGATGGCCGACCTCGGCTTCGCCATCTCCAAGCGCCGCCGGGCTGAGGGCGGGTTTGCCGGGGCCGAGCGGATCCTCCTCGAGCTGGAGCAAGGGCCGGTGCAGAAGCGGGTCGGCCTTACGGTCGAGGGACGCCAGCCGGTCCGCGAGGGCGGACGCATCCTCGATGGCGAGGGCAACGAGATCGGCCGGGTGACCAGCGGCGGCTTCGCGCCGTCGCTGGGACGGCCGATCGGCATGGGCTACGTCGCAGCCGCCTTGGGCGCGCCCGGAACTCCGCTGACCCTGGAGCAGCGCGGCAAGCTGTTCCCCGCCGCCGTCGCGCCGACACCGTTCGTCCAACACCGCTACCACCGCAAGGGAGCCGCCTGAATGAGCCTCTACTTCACCAAGGAACATGAGTGGATTCGAGTCGAGGGCGACACCGCCACCGTCGGCATCTCCGAACATGCGCAGCACGCGCTGGGCGATATCGTGTTCGCGGAAGCGCCCGAGCCCGGCCGCCAGCTGAACAAGGGCGACGAGGCGGCCGTGGTGGAATCGGTGAAGGCCGCGAGCGACGTCTACTCGCCCATCAGCGGCGAGGTGATCGAAGCCAACCAGGCGATCGCCGACGAGCCCGCCCTGATCAACACCGACCCGGAAGGCGAAGGCTGGTTCTTCAAGCTGCGCCTGACCGACCGGTCGGAACTGGAAGGGCTGATGGACGAGCCCAGCTACCGCGAGTGGTCGTCCAAGCTTTGATCGATACGCTCGCCTCGACCAGCAAGTGGGACGCGGGCGACTACGCCCGGGCTGGCGGCTTCGTGCCCGCGCTTGGCGCGGCGGCGCTGGAGCTGCTGGATCCGCAGCCGGGTGAAGCGATCCTGGACGTGGGCTGCGGCGACGGCACGCTGACCATCCAGATCAAGGAGCGCGGGGCCGATGTGGTCGGCATCGACAACAGCCTGTCGATGATCGGTGCGGCGAGAAGCAAGGGGCTCGATGCGCGCTTGATGGACGCGGCCCAGCTGAAGTTCGGGGAAGCTTTCGACGCGGCATTCTCCAACGCCACCTTGCACTGGGTGCTGGACAAGGAACGGGCGGCGCGGGCGATCTGGTTTGCGCTGAAGCCCGACGGCCGGTTCGCCGGTGAGTTCGGAGGGGCCGGCAACCTGCGCCGGTTGCGTCAGGCGCTGAATGACGAATTGAGGTCCCGAGGTTACCGGCCGCCGCTTGGACAGGCGAATTGGTACCCCACCGCTGAAGAGTTTGCCGGCGTCTACGAAGCCGCCGGCTTCCGCGGCGTCGAGGCCGAGCTGATCGAACGGCCGACACGGCTCGAGCATGGCGTGGAAGGCTGGGTCGGCGTGTTCCGCGCCGGCTGGCTCGATGCGGCGGCAGTGCCGCCCGATGAGCGAGCCGACATCGCGAAAGCCGTTGCGGAACGGCACGGCAGCGACATCGCCGACTATATCCGCCTAAGATTTACCATGAGGAAGCCGTCCTAGATGCGTTACCTGCCCCTGTCCGATGCCGACCGCAGCGCCATGCTCGAGGTCGTCGGCGCCGGTTCGATCGATGAACTGTTCCGCGATGTTCCCGAGAGCGCGCGGCAGAGCGGACCCATCGCCGGCCTGCCGCACCACGCCTCCGAGCTGGCGGTGGAGCGGCACCTCGCCAAGCGCGCCCGCAAGAACATCCCCGCGGGTGAAGTGCCCTTCTTTCTCGGCTGTGGCGCGTACAAGCACCATATCCCGGCGAGCGTCGACCACCTGATCCAGCGCGGCGAGTATCTGACCGCCTACACGCCCTACCAGCCGGAGATCGCGCAGGGCACGCTGCAGGTGCTGTTCGAGTTCCAGAGCCAGGTCGCGCGGCTATATGGCTGCGAGGTGGCGAACGCGTCGATGTACGACGGCTCCACCGCCTGCTGGGAAGCGATCGGCATGGCGCGGCGGATCACCCGGCGAACCAAGGCGGTGGTCTCGTCCGGGCTGCACCCGCATTACGTCTCGGTGTGCAAGACCATGGCGCGCTTTACCGGCGACACGCTGGAGACCGCGGTGCCGGAGCTGGGCGCGGAGACCGATGGCGAGCGGCTGATCGCCGCCATCGACCGCGAGACCAGCGCGGTTGTGGTGCAGTACCCCGACATCCTTGGGCGCATCGCCGACCTCCAGCCGATCGCCGATGCGGCGCACGCTGCCGGTGCGCTGCTGATCGCAGTGGTGACCGAGCCCGTGGCGCTGGGTGCAATCCGCGCGCCGGGCGAGATGGGCGCCGACATCGTCGTTGGCGAGGGCCAGTCGATCGGCGTCGGGCTGCAGTTCGGCGGTCCCTATGTGGGCCTGTTCGCCTGCCGCGAGAAGCACGTCCGGCAGATGCCGGGGCGGATCGCCGGAGAGACGGTGGACGCGGAGGGCAAGCGCGGCTTCGTGCTGACGCTCAGCACCCGCGAGCAGCACATCCGCCGCGAAAAGGCGACCAGCAACATCTGCACCAACTCGGGGCTGTGCGCACTGGCCTTCTCCATCCACATGACCCTGCTCGGCGAGAAGGGGCTGCGGCAGCTTGCTGCGCTGAACCATGCCCGCGCGGTTGAGGTGGCCGAGCGGCTGGCGGCGATCCCCGGCGTGCGGCTGGTCAACGACAGCTTCTTCAACGAGTTCACTCTGGAGCTGCCGGTCGAGGCGCGGCCGGCGGTGCACGCGATGGTGGAGCGTGGGGTGCTCGGCGGTGTGTCGCTGGGGCGCCTCTACCCCGTCGTTGACGCGCTGGCGAACGGGCTGGTGGTGGCAGTTACCGAGACTGTAACCGACGAGCACATCGACGCGCTCGAAGGGGCGCTCAAGGAGGTGGTGGCGTGACGATCAACCAGAGCGGCTGGAAGCCGGCGGCCCCCGTGGCTGGGCCGGGCGACACCGGCACCATCACCGGCAACCGCGCGCTGATGCTGGAAGAAGCGCTGATCTTCGAGATCGGCGACACGGACACGACCGGGGTGGACTTCGCGGACGGGGAAGCGGGCAAGTCTCGCCTCGGCAATCTCGCCCGCACGTCCGAGATCGGGCTGCCGGGCCTCACCGAGCCTGAGACCGTGCGCCACTATACGCGCCTGTCGCGCCAGAACTACGCCATCGACCTCGGCCTGTTCCCGCTCGGCTCGTGCACCATGAAGCACAATCCGCGCCTCAACGAGAAGGTCGCGCGGCTGCCGGGCTTCGCGGACATCCACCCGCTGCAACCGCGGGAAACGGTGGGCGGTGCGCTGGAGGTCATCAACGAGCTGGCGTTCTGGCTGATCGACCTCACCGGCATGCATGGCGTGGCGATGAGCCCCAAGGCCGGCGCGCACGGCGAGCTGTGCGGCCTCTTGTGCATTCGGGCCGCGCTGGAAGCCCGGGGCGACGCGCGCGAGGTGGTGCTGGTGCCCGAAAGCGCGCACGGCACCAATCCGGCGACAGCGGCCTTTTGCGGCTACCGCGTCGAGAACATTCCCGCGACCGACGGTGGCCGGGTCGACCTGGAGGCGCTCAAAGGGCGACTTGGACCCGATGTCGCGGCGGTGATGATCACCAACCCGAACACCTGTGGGCTGTTCGAGCCGGACATGAAGGCGATCAGCGACGCGGTCCATGCCGCTGGCGGGTTCGTCTACTGCGACGGCGCCAACTTCAATGCGATCGTCGGCAAGGTGCGGCCGGGCGACCTCGGCATCGACGCCATGCACATCAACCTCCACAAGACCTTTTCCACCCCGCATGGCGGCGGCGGTCCGGGCTCGGGCCCGGTGGTGCTGTCGGAAGCGCTGTCGCCCTACGGACCGCTGCCCTACACCGCCCGCACCGCCGATGGCGTCGTGCACCTGGTCGAGGAGGAGCAGGCCGAGGAGTTCAGCCAAGTCCACTTTGGCGGCGCGATGCAGAGCTTCGGGCGGATGACCGCCTTCCACGGACAGATGGGCATGTTCACCCGGGCGCTGGCCTACATCCTCAGCCACGGGGCGGACGGGCTCAAGCAAGTCGCCGAGGACGCGGTGCTCAACGCCAACTATGTGCTCCGCAGCCTGGAGGACGTGCTCGATGCGCCGTTTGCGCGTTCGGGACCGTGCATGCACGAGGCCATCTTCTCCGACGCGGGCTTTGCCGGGGGCATTACTACGCTCGATCTCGCAAAGGCGCTGATCGACGAAGGCTTCCACCCGATGACCATGTACTTCCCGCTGGTGGTGCACGGCGCGATGCTGGTGGAGCCGACCGAAACCGAGTCCAAGGCGGCGCTTGACCAGTTCATCGCTGCGCTCCGCTCGATCGCCGAGCGGGCGCGGGCGGGGGACGAGAGCCTCAAGTCGGCGCCGGTCTACGCCCCGCGGCGGCGGCTCGACGAGACGCTGGCTGCCAGGAAGCCGGTGATCGGTTGGAAGACGCCGGCGCCCGACGCCCCTAAGATAAGCGGCCGGAACGAGGTCGGCGGGCAGTAGCGGCATGAGCTGGCCGGCGCTGTTCGGGCTGACCAATCTGGTCGCCGTTCTCGGCTGGCTCGCCCTTCTGCTGCTTCCCCGCAGGCCGGCGGTCCACTCGCTGGTGCTGTTCGCGTGCGTCGGTCTGCTGTGCCTCGCCTATGCCGCGATGGTCGGCGCGCTGGTGCTCGGCGGTGCCGACCCCGGCCGGGTCGCGTTAGCGGGGACCCCGGAGCTGGCCGATTACAGCATCCCCGGGCTTCGCGCCCTGTTCATGAGCGATGCGGGGCTGGTGATCGGTTGGACCCACTATCTCGCATTCGACCTGTTCGTCGGCCTGTGGATCGCGCGCGACGCCGACGCGAAGGAGGTCAGCCGCTGGGTCCAGCTGCCCGTCCTGCTGCTGACCTTCCTCGCGGGTCCGCTCGGCCTGCTCTTGTGGCTCCTACTGCGCGAGGGACGCGCGCGCCGAGCCGCCCGATTGCCCGCATGAAGCTGCGCTCGCCGGCCGCCGCGCGCAACGTCGGTCCGATCGGCGACGTCTTGGCGGAGTGGCTGCCCGCCGGCGGGCTGGTGCTGGAGGTGGCGAGCGGGAGCGGCGAGCATGCGCTGGCGTTCGCGCGGCGCTTCCCGGACCTCGACTGGCAGCCGAGCGACCCCGACGCAGCGGCGCTCGCGTCCACCGCCCAATGGCGGGCAGAGGAAGGACCGCGCAACCTGCTGCCGCCCGTTCGCCTTGACGTGGCGGAGCGCGAGTGGCCGGTGGTCACCGCTAAGGCCGTGCTGTCGATCAACATTGTGCACATCAGCCCGTGGGAGGCCTCGCTCGGGCTGCTCGCCGGCGCGGCGCAGCTGCTTGCCGCCGGCGGACCGCTGATCCTCTACGGGCCGTGGATCGTCGACGGGGAGGAGACTGCGCCCTCCAACCTCCTGTTTGACGCCGACCTCAAGCGCAGAAGCCCTTCCTGGGGTCTGCGCCGCGTCGCCGTCTTTGCGGAGGAGGCCGCGAAGCGCGGCCTGACGCTCGAGGCCGAGCGCGCCATGCCGGCCAACAACCGCATGCTGCTGTTCAGGTCCGCGACCGGCTGAAGCGTTCCCACAAGGTCCAGCAGATGAGGAGCCAGAGCAGGCCGAGGCACCAGCCGCCGACCACGTCGCTCGGCCAATGCACGCCCAGCATCGGCCTGGTCGATCCAATAAGCAGGCTTAGCGTAACGGCGGCGACCAGCCCGCCCGCCCGCCAGCGCTCGGGCAAGGCAATCAGTGCGATCGCGCCGAAGGTGATCATCGTGTTGCCCGCATGTCCGCTCGGAAAGCTTTGGGAAAAGACGTACACGGGATGCGTGTCCAGCGTCGGGCGCGGCCGGCCTACCGCCATCTTGGTGAGCTCGATCAGCAGCCGGCCGCCGACGACCGTAGCCAGCAGCGCGATGGCGGCCGGGCGATGCCGCGCGGCCGTCGCCAGCGCGGCTGCGGCTGCGGCAGGGATCAATGCCGCCGATCCGCCCAGGTGCGTGAGAAAGATCAGCGCCCCCGCAGCGTCCGGATAGCGGGCACGCCAGCCCACGAAGTGCCCCACCACCGCTGCATCGCCGTACAACCCCCCGCCCCCGGATAGTCCGGCCACGAGGACGATCAGCAGCAGGGCGGAGGCGAGGATCAGGCGGAAGGGCATGGCTCTCGTTAAACGAAGTTTTACCCTCTCGGTCTACTGGCTTGGGCATGGACTTGAGCAGCGCGAGTCAGAATCGCCGCCAAAGGCGTAGCCAGGTACTGCTGGCGGCTTCACTGGAGCTTTCGGGCGGGTCCGTGGCGGTCAGGATGCGCAACCTGTCGGCCGAGGGCGCGCTGGTCGAAGGCGACGGCTTGCCCGTCGAGGGATCGTCCGTCGTGTTCCGGCGCCAGGACCTGTGCGTCGCCGCCAAGGTGGTGTGGGTGCGCGAACAGCGTGCCGGCCTGTCCTTCGACGAACCGCTAACGCCTGAAATCGTGCTGCGCCACATTCCGACACCGCGCGCCCGTGTGTTGCCGGAATTCAAGCGGCCGGGCATCTCCGGTCAGATGACCGAAGCCGAACGCCTCAGCGCGGCCGAATGGATGTGGCGGTCGGGTCAGGATCCCGCCGTCAAGTAGAACCGATTGGGGAGCGCAGCTTCAGCCCCGCTGCTGCCGCAACCATCCTACCAGCGTCGCCAACGGCAACGGTTGATTGAACGACAGTCCGGCGAAGCCGCCGTGGTTCCAGCAGACGGCCCCCGGTTGCGGCGGTAGGCCGGGCAGGGTGACCACCACCTCAGCATTGACCGGCAGCTCGGCGGCGAGTTCGACTTTGACTCCGCCTTGCGAGATATCCGCCGCTCGCAGGCGAAAGGTGGAGGCGCCATGGCGGACGTAGATCAGCGCATCCGTTTCGACCCGGGGCGTCCGGGGACGCGGACCGCGGCCATCGTGCGCCAGAATGTCGACCAGGTCGATGGGTGCGGCGAAGGTCACGCCAGCCTGGCCATCGCGAGTCCAGCTGACCCGGCCAGCGACCGACACGCCGGTCTTCAGCTCCACTTCGATCGGCTGCTCCGGTTCGGCTTCGCAGTAGAGCTGCAGCATCATGCCGCCCGACGACATGTTCTTGATGAGGCACAGCTCGCGGTGGCTTGCGATCACTACCACGCCCACGCGGAGAAGCGTGAGGTGCCGCTCGCCGCTGCGCCGGTCGCTTGGCTGCGGCGGGCGTTCGCTAAGCGAATACAACGTCGTCTGGACCGGTGCCCTGTTCACCCGCCACTCCCCGCAAGCTGACGGCCGAGTTCCGCATTGCTCACGGCCATGATGGCACGACGTTTGTTACCGGTTGGTGAAGGGAGCCGGGCCGGGGTGCTGCTCCCGTCACGCGGCCAGCCGCCGGGGCGACAGGCCGTCGAGCAGCAGGCGGTTCACTTCCAGCAGCGGCTCGACCGGCTCCGTGCCCGCCATCACCGCGCTGGTGTGCCGGTCGACCCACAAGGACAAGGAGATGAGGCCAGCGCGAAGCTCGGGCGGGAGCGCGTTGCCGACCGCTCCGCAGCTCGCGGCGAAGGTGCTCCGCATCTCGCGGTTGCGATGCAGCGGGGGCATCAGCGCGGCGCCGCGCAGCCCGCCGGTCCAGGCCTCCTCGATCGCCCGGGTGACTTCGCTGATCAGCCGATGTTCGGTGGCGCGCGGCGTTTCGGCCAGCGTGCGGACGCGCTGATAGGCTGCAAGCGACATGTTCTTCCTCCCTGCTTCCCCATTGTAGACGACGGCGGTCTGCTAGCGCCGGGACTGGTTCCGTTTTCCGGCCCCGGACGACCGGTCCGCTTGCCCCGGCCTCTATAAGGACAGGGAGCAGAGGCGGGGCGCAGGCGTGATCAACGGAATCGGATGTCTGGTCATCCTGGCCTGCGTGTTCGGCAGCTTCATCGTTGCCGGCGGCAAGATGGCGGTGATCCTTCATGCCCTGCCGCACGAGATGGTGGCGCTCGGCGGGGCGTCGCTCGGCGCGTTCCTGGTCGCCAACTCCATGCGGACCGCCAAGCTCGCCGGCAAGGGAGCGCGCTGGACAAGCGCCATGTACCGCGAGCTGCTGACCCTGCTGCTCGCGCTGCTCAGCACCTTCAAGAAGGACGGCGCGACCGGGATCGAGCGGCATCTCGATGCGCCACCGGAGAGCCCGATTTTCTCCCGCTACCCCGACATCCTCGCGGACCACCACCTGGTGGAGTTCATCTGCGACTACACGGAGGCGCAAAAGCTGCTGAACGAGGTGCACAAGGACGCGGAGCGGCTAGTTGCAGACCTAGTGCCCGCCAAGATCACCGTGTCGGGCATGCAGCGCATCCTCCAGAACCTGCTGGGCGAAGGCGTGTCGATCCGCGACGTGCCGACCATCCTCGAGGGGCTTGCCGAGGCGGTGCCGCTCACCGCGAACCTCCAGCAAGTCACCGAGCATGTCCGCGCCCGCCTCGCCCGGCAGATCTCCGCCGCCACGCCCACGACGGCGCGATCCCGGTGGTGACTCTGTCGGCCGAATGGGACGGCGCGTTCGCCGAGAGCATCGCCGGCCAGGGCGACGAGCGGCACCTGGCGATGGCGCCGTCCGCGCTGCAGGGCTTCATCGCGGCGGTGAGGAAACGTTCGACCGGCTGGCACAGGGCGGCGAGATCCCGTGCATCCTGGTCAGCCCGTCGATGCGCCCGTTCGTCCGCTCGATCATCGAGAGGGTGCGGCCGGCGACCACCGTGCTGTCGCAAAGCGAGATCCAAACCCGCGCATGAATCCGCTCGCTCGGCACGATCGGTTGAACGGGCGCGCTATAATGGTGGGGATGGAGATAGCGTCAGAGCTGGTGAGCGCCGCGATGGTGCCGGCCGCGGGTACGGCCGCCATGCGCGCGGCGGCTTCAGCCACCGGTGAGTTCGCCGGCTTGCTCCAGCCTGCCTTGTCACCGTCGGCCAGCGGCGGGCAGCCTGTTCCGGTCTCCCCGGTAATGCTGGCGTCCGTGCCCGTCGGTCCGCTCCCTGAGCTTGCGGTCACAATGCCTGGGTCGGAAGCGGCGCCTGCGCCGCCGTCCCCGTCGGCAACCAACCCGCAGGCGGCGACGCTGACGGCGATTGCGTCGGTGCCGGGCGAGATGTCACCCGAACGCCCGGCGGAGGCAGCCGCAATCGATGAGGCCCGCGAGGAGCCGGATGCGCTTGCCGCACCTATATTCCGGGAAGTGCTGTCGGCTCTCCCGCTTATGTCGCCCGCAAGTTTGGGTGAGCCGAAGGCCGAGGTGCCCACAGGGGAGCTGCCGGTGGAGACCATTGTCGAAGACGGGCATGAAGCTGCCGACCGTGGAGACGGAGCGGCGATCGCAGCACCGAACGGTCCACCGCAAGCCCATGCCATGAGCGCTGAGGTCGCCGGGCAAGGGCGTGGCCGGCAGGAACCTGCTTCAAGCGATCGGCGCCCCGCCGACGCGGTTGCCGAAGCACCGGCGCGCTTGACGCTGATCGCTACCGTTCCCGAGCAGGGTGGCGGCGACCCGTCCTTGAAACCGGCCGCTCGCGCCATGCCGGCAGCCACCGACCCTGCCGCAGCGCCGGCCGCTCCCGTCACAGCTCCGCCCGCGCTCCACCCGGCGGCACCGTCGGCGCAGGCGACGCCGGCCGCGGAGCCTCAGCCGACGGCGTCGCTGGGCACGCCGCGGCTCAGCTTCGATCGTGATTTCGGCGAGCGGCTGGGCATCCTCGTCACCCGCCAGGCGGGGGAGGGCGCAGGCGAGGTGCAGATCCGCATGGACCCGGCGGAGCTTGGCCGAATTCACGTCCGCCTGTCCTTCGACGAGGGCGGCAGCCTGCGCGCGGTGGTCGGGGCGGACAGTCCGCAGGTGCTCGACGCCATCCGCCGCGATGCCGGGGAACTCGGCCGCGCGCTGGCCGACGCTGGCGTACGGACGGACGCGCAGAGCTTCCGCTTCGACCGCGGCCACCAGTCGGGCGGCGGCGGCGACCTGCCGCGGCCCTGGCGGCAGGGGCAGGGCGATACCCGGGCGCAACCCGGGGAGAATGACGACGAACCCATCCGCTACCGGCCGCTACGCGGAGCCGGCCGCGTCAATTTGATGGCATGAGGACCAAGGCAGGAGCATTGTATCTACCGCGGCCGCAACAGCCCCAGCCGCCGCGCCCGCCGGCATGTTCGGCGCGGCCGGCGGCGACTTCACCATGTTCCTGAAGCTGCTGACCACCCAGATGCAGAACCAGGACCCGCTCAGTCCCATGGACACGTCGCAATATACCCAGCAGCTGGTGCAATATTCACAGGTCGAGCAGTCGATCAGCAGACCGGCCTGCTACGCGATCTGCTGGGCCGCATGTCGGCCAACGACATGACCGAGGCCGCGGCGCTGATCGGACGGGAGGCAGAGTTCGATAGCGTGATCGCGGGGCTTGGCCACGAACCCGCAAGCTGGAGTTGGTCGCTCCCGCGCAACGCTGCGACGCTCACCGGCGAGGTGGTCGATTCGGCGGGGCGCAGCGTGGCGACGGTGACGCTCGATCGGGCGGCCACCAGTTGGGCGCTACAGCTGGGACGGCCAGCTTGCCGGAGGAGGGCAGGCGCCGGACGGAGCCTATCAGCTGAAGCTCAGCGCCTCCGACTCCGCCGGCAACGGCGTGCCCGTGACGATCCGCTCGGTCGGCACCGTGCGCGAAGTGGTGCAAAGCGGCGGCGAGCTGTGGCTGAAGCTGGGCGGGGCATCGTTGCCGCTCAGCGATCTCGTCCGCGTCGCTGCGCCGCCTGCCGCTTGAGGAGCACGGCTGGGCCGAACGGCATCTTTCCTGTGGACGGGCGCCGCCGGTAGAATGGGGCCGTTCGCAGGGACCGCCCCCGGCTTCCCCCACAATCTTTTCCACAGATGCTCCGTTTGCGGCATCTGGTTCGCTTGGGCCCTTGCGCGTAAAGCTCGCTCATGGCCGATATCCTCCGACATCCAGGCGCAGCGGACGTGCCCGAAGCGCCCTCGCTGCCCAGCAACATTGAGGCGGAGGCCGCGCTGCTCGGCGCGCTGATGCTCGACAACCGGCTGGTCGAGGACGTGCAGCTGAAGCTCCGCTCCGACCATTTCTTCGAGCCGCTGCACGGCCGCATCTACGACGCCATCCTGCGCATGACCGACCGCAACATGGTCGCGAACCCGGTCACGCTGCGCCCCTTGTTCGAAGGCGACGAGGCGATGAAGGAGGTCGGCGGCGCCTCCTACCTGGCGCAGCTGACCGGCTCGGGCGTGGCGATCATCGGCGCAAGGGATTTTGCCCAGCAGATCTATGACCTCGCGCTGCTGCGCAGCCTGGTGGCGGTCGGGCGCGACATGGTGGAGGGCGCGCTCGACACCTCGGAGGACGTGCTCCCGCTGGAGCAGATCGAGCGGGCGGAGACCGAACTCTACAAGGTCGCCGAGCAAGGCGGGGGCGAGGGCAAGGTCAAGGCGTTCGCCGATGCCACCAAGCTGGCGCTGGAAACGGCGGAAAAGGCGCTCAACAGCGGTGGCCATCTCAGCGGCATCACCACTGGGCTCGACAGCGTGAACAGCAAGATCGGCGGCATGCACCCGTCCGACCTGATGATCCTGGCGGGCCGGCCGGGCATGGGCAAGACCTCACTTGCCACCAACATCGCCTACTCTGCGGCGCGGCGCTTCCTCCAAGACCAGGAAGACGGGATCGAGCCGGGCAAGTCCGCCGGGGCGGCGGTCGCCTTCTTCAGCCTGGAGATGTCGGCCGACCAGCTGGCCACCCGCGTTCTGGCCGAGCAGTCGGGGATCAGCGCCGAGAACCTGCGCATGGGCAAGATCAGCCAGGCCGAGTTTCGCAACCTGGCCCGGGCCGCGGCCGAGCTGCAGGCGCTGCCGCTATACATCGACGACACGCCCGGCCTGACCATCGCGGCGCTGCGGGCACGGGCGCGGCGGCTGAAGCGGCAGAAGGGCATCGGCTTTGTCGTCATCGATTATCTCCAGCTGCTGCAGGGGACGGGCAAGAACTCCGGCGACAACCGGGTGCAGGAGATTTCCGAGATCAGCCGCGGCCTTAAGCAGCTCGCCAAGGAATTGAACGTGCCGGTGCTTGCGCTGTCACAGCTCAGCCGCGCGGTCGAGCAGCGTGAGGACAAACGCCCGCAGCTATCGGACCTGCGGGAATCCGGCTCGATCGAGCAGGACGCCGACATGGTCTGGTTCGTCTACCGCGAGGATTATTACATCAATGCCAAGGAGCCCAAGCGGCCGATCGAGGGCGACGATGCCAAAATCTTCGAAGCGCACGAACAATGGATGCGCGATATCGAGCGGGTGTACGGACTGGCCGAGCTGATCGTCGCCAAGCAACGCCACGGTGCCACCGGCAAGGTCCGCCTCCGCTTCGACGCGCGCATCACCAAGTTCAGCGACGCCGCCGACGAAGCCTACCTGCCCGAGATGCGCGGCTAACCTTTTCCGGGAGGGGAAGAGGCGGGCTGGCCTCGGTTTCTGCAACCGGACCAGCCCGCTTTGCTTGCGGTGCCCCAGGCAGGGCTACCGGTTGCCTCAGTAGGTCGAGGTCGTCGAAGTCGAGGTCGTCGGCGAACCCGATGAACCGTCCCGCGAACGGCTGGAGTTATGGCCGCCGGCGCGGAACAGGATATCCTGGACCTGATCCTGCGAGATCCCGCCGTCGCTGGTATCGACCGAGACGAAGATGCCGCCGTTGTTGACCCGGTCGCCATAGTAGCGGCTGTCTTCGTCGCTGACGCCGTGCTTGCTGAAGAGGTCGCTGAGGCCACCGGCCGCGGCACCGATCGCCGTGCCGGTCAGCGCTGCGCCACCGACTGCCGCTTCGGCGATTGCTCCGGCGGCGACCAGCGGACCCACGCCCGGAATGGCGAGTGCGGCGACGCCCAGCAGCGCGCCGATACCCGAGCCTGCCGCAGCCTTCGACAGGAAGCTGGCGGGCTCGTCGCTGTTGCTGACCTTCTCGCCGCTGCCGGTGGTCTCGGTCGTGGTGCCTTCGTGGCGGCCGATGACGGAGATCGCGCTGTCGCGGACTCCGGCCGAGCGGAGGTCGCCGATCGCGCGTTCGGCCTCGTTGTAGTTGTCGAATACTGCGGATGCGACTCTACCTTGCATGGCTTGGCTCCTCTGTTGGTTGGTGATGCCTGTAAGCGCAGGACGGCGGCGGTTGTTCCTGACGCTGCGAGCAACCGGCGTCGCAGCGGTACGTTTCTGGCTGCGGCGCTTGAAGAGGAGACACGGCGCAGTGGACAGGTCCCCGACAAGACGCGAAGTGATCACTGCGGCCGCCGTCCTCGGGATCGGCCTGAGCGGCTTCTTCGATGGCATCCTGCTGCACCAGGTGCTGCAATGGCACCACCTTCTGAGCCTGGTGCCCGGCGAGACCTTCCGCAGCATCGAAGCGCAGATCCTCGCCGACGGCCTGTTCCACGTGCTGATGTACCTGGTCACGGCTACCGGGCTGTACCTCCTGTGGCGCGTGCGGCGGCACTTCGCGGAGGGGGTGGGCTGGCGCACCGTGATCGGCGGTGCGCTGGTCGGCTTCGGCCTCTGGAATGTGATCGATGTCGGCTTCTTCCACTGGACGCTTGGCATCCACCGCATCCGCGTGGATGTGCCCGACCCCATGACCTACGACCTGGCCTGGCTGGCGATCCTTGGCGGCGTGCCGCTGGCGATCGGCTGGCTGCTGCTCCGCAAGGAAGGCACGAGCGACGGAGTGGGCGCCGGAGGTTCGGCGGTCACCCTGGCGCTGCTCGCGCTGCTCGCTGCACCCCTCGCGAGCCTGCCGCCGCCGAACAGCCGCACGGCGATAGTGCTGTTCGCTTCGGGCGGCACTCCGGTCCGAGCCTTCGAAGCGGCGCTGGCGGCGAACTCGCCGGTCGTGTGGATGAGCGCGGACGGCAGAATGATGGCGGTACGGACGGGAGGCGCGGGCTCGGCTGCCGAACTCTACCGGACGGGCGCGACCCTGGTGACCCGTTCGCCCGCGGTCGCCGGCTGCGTCGCCGCGCTCCGGACCTGACCCGGCTAATCCTCGAGCATGTTGGGGTCGCGCAAGCCCTCGTTGATGCTTGCCCGCGCGATCTCGGCCTCGCTGCTGGTGACGGGGTAGGCGCAATAGTCGGCCGCGTAGTAGGCGCTCGGCCGGTGGTTCCCCGACAGGCCGACCCCGCCGAACGGGGCGTTGCTGGGCGCGCCGTTGGTGGGCTTGTTCCAGTTGATCACGCCCGCTCGGACGTTGGCCCAGAAAGTGTCGTATAGCTCCGGCGAGCCGCCGACCAGGCTGGCGGCGAGGCCGTAGCGAGTGCGGTTGGCCTGGTCGATCGCCGCGTCGAAGTCGGGCACTCGGATTAGCTGCAGGACGGGGCCGAACAGCTCCTCGTCGGGCAGGTCGTCGATGCCGGTGACGTCGATCAGCGCCGGCGTCAGGAACGGCTGGTCTTCGCGCGGCCGGTCCAACCGGCGGAGCACCCGGCCGCCCTTGATCATCAAATTGAGGAACTGCTCCTGCAGGTGATCGGCGGCGGCGTTGTCGATGACCGGGCCCATGAAGGGCTGGGGCGTTGCGTGCGGATGGTCGACGATGATCCGGTCGAGCAGCTTCAGGATGGCTCGAACCAGCGCGTCGGCCTCGCGCTCGCCCACGATCAAGCGCCGCGCGGCCGTGCAGCGCTGGCCCGCGGACAGGTAGGCGGATTGCACCGCGATCACCGCGGCCGACTGCACATCCTTGGCGTTCCACACGACCAGCGGATTGTTGCCGCCCAGCTCGAGCGCGAGAATCTTGTGCGGGATCTCGGCGAATTGGCGGTGCAGCGCCATGCCGGCCCGCGCCGAGCCGGTGAACAGCAAGCCGTCGATCCCGTCCTGCGAAGCCAGCGCTCGGCCCTGGTCCGGGCCGCCGATCAGCAGGCGAACCACCTCCGCGGGAATGCCGGATTCGTGGAAGCAGTCGACCAGCAGCGCGCCGGTGGCAGGTGTCTTCTCCGACGGCTTGAAGACCACCGCGTTGCCGGCGAGCAGGGCGGGGACGATGTGCCCGTTGGGCAGGTGCGCGGGGAAGTTGTACGGGCCGAGCACCGCCAGCACGCCGTGCGGCTTGTGCCGAACCGCGATCTTGTTGCCGAGCGCCGCTTCCATGCGCCGGGTGGGGGTGCGTTCCGAGTAGGCGTTGATCGAGATGTCGACCTTGCCGACCACCGCGCCGACCTCGGTCTTCGCTTCCCACAGCGGCTTGCCGGTCTCGCGCGCAATCAGGTCCGCCATCTCCGCTTCACGGGTGCGCACGACGTTGGCGAAGCGGCGCAGCGCCTCGCTGCGATAGGCGACCGATTGGGCGGCCCAGGCGGGCCAGGCGGTGCGGGCGGTGGCGACTTCGGCAGCGGCATCGCCGATCGGGCCGGACCAGAGTTCCGCACCGGTGGCCGGTTCGGTGGAAACGAGAATATCAGACATTGGCGCGCTTCCGAGCATGGCGGGCGAAGTGCGTCAAGCTGGCGGCCGCATCGCCTCCCCTCCGCGCACTTCCAACGACGCTAGGCGCTGCCGAAACCTTGGTGCGCTTCGCCCATGCGCCGGATGGCGGCGACCTTTGTCTCGAAGCGGGACCAATCGTCCGTTTCGGCGATCGGCGCCCAGATCGCTTCCACCTCCTCGATGTGCATGGAGCAGGGTTCCGGGTCGGCCCAGTAGGGATGAGTGCGCTCGCCTTCCCGCCCGGCAAGCGCATCGGCCAGCGCCCGGAACGGCTCGGCGCCGTAGGGCTCGTCCTCCGGCACGCGGCCGCCGCGCCAATCGAAGAACAGCCGGTCGATCCCGACGGCTCGGCTGGCCAATGCCCCCAGGAGCGCGCGAGCGAGAGTGCGGTCCGCTTCCGGCTCCGTGCGCCGCACGCCCAACCGCGTCAGCAACGCGTCGACCAGCGCCAGCTGGAAGCGCTCCGGCCACTGCTCCAGCACTTGCCCCAGCGCCGACCCGTCCGCGAGGTAGGTCAGGCACCCCGCTAACTGAGCCAGATTCCACTGGATCGCTTCGGGCTGGCGGCCAAAGGCGTAAAGTCCCGAATGATCGAAATAGGCCGCGGTGAACTGCGGGTCCCATTCGGACGTGAACCGCCACGGGCCGTAGTCGAAGCTCTCGCCGGTGATGGCGATGTTGTCGGTATTGAGGACCCCGTGCACGAAGCCCGCCGCCATGTAGCTCGCCGCGAGCCTCGCGGTGGCGCTCGCGACCAGGTCGAACAGGCGCACGGCGTTCTCCCCATCGTCCTCGCGCGGCGCCTCGTCGTAGAGGTGCTGGAGGCAATAGCGGGTCAGCTTGGCGAGGTTAGGGCCGTCCTCGAAGAAGGCCAGCCGCTGAAAGGTGCCGATGCGGATGTGCCCATGCCCCAGCCGGGTCAGCACCGCCGAGCGGGTGGGGGAGGGCTCGTCGCCGCGGGTCAGCTGCTCGCCGGTTTCGAACACGGCAAAGGTCTTGGAGGTATTGACGCCAAGCGCTTCCAGTATCTCGGTCGCCAGCATTTCGCGCACCGCGCCCTTGAGCGTCAGCCGGCCGTCGCCGAACCGGCTGTAGGGTGTTTGGCCCGAGCCCTTGGTTGCGAGGTCCAAAAGCCGGTCGTCCGGCCCACGCAGCTGCGCGAACAGGAAACCGCGCCCATCGCCGATGTCCGGATTGTAGGACCGGAACTGGTGCCCGTGGTAGCGGAGCGCCAGCGGCTGCGGGAGGTTGTCGGGCAGCGGCTCGAAGCGCTGGAAGTGCGCCGCCCAGTCGATTTCCACCAGGCCGATCGCGTCGGCCCATCGCCGGTTGGTAAAGCGTTCAATCGCCTGCGGAAAACGCGCGGGCTCGACCGGGTCGTAGAAGTCGGGGCCGAGCTCCAGGATGCGCGGGTCCGGTCGGTAGGGTTGCTCTTTTTTCATGGCGTCCGGATAGGGGGCGGAAAGACGAGGAAACGCGCGTGAAGCCATTCGAGGACCGCCATTTCAACAGCGCCGACGGCATCCGCCTCCATTATCGCGAATATGCCGGCCCGGCGGACCAGCCGCCGGTGCTCTGCCTGCCCGGCCTCACCCGTAATTCCCGCGACTTCGAGCCGGTGGCCGAAGCAGTCGCGGGTGAGTGGCGGGTGCTGGCGCTCGACTTCCGCGGTCGCGGGCTGAGCGGCCCCGATCCCGACCCGCGCCGCTACCTGCCGAAGACCTACGTGCGCGACGTGCTGAAGCTGCTCGACCAGCTGGGGATCGCCGATGCGGTGTTCGTCGGCACCTCGCTGGGTGGCCTGGTCACCATGCTGCTCGCCGGGGACGATGAGGAGCGGGTCGCGGGAGCGCTGATCAACGACATCGGGCCGGAGGTCGACCCCGCGGGCATCGAGCGGATCCGCGGCTATGTCGGCAAGCCGCAGCGCTGGGCGGGCTGGACCGAAGCCGGGCAGGCGTTCCAGGCAGCGCAAGGCGATGTCTATCCGGCGTGGAAGCCCGCCGCGTGGGAGCGTTACGTGCGCCGGCTGTGTCGCGAGAACGAAGATGGTTCGATTGTGCTCGACTACGACATGGCGATTGCCGAGCCCTTCGGGCAAGCGAACGACAGCACACAGCCGAACCTGTGGCCGCTGCTGAATGGGCTCGACGGCAAGCCGGTGACGATCCTCCGCGGCGAGCGCAGTGACCTGTTCTCGGCCGAGGTCGCCGACCGCATGGTGCGGGAGCTTGGGGAGGCGGCCGAACTGGTGACAGTGCCCGGGGTCGGCCATGCGCCGTCCTTCGATGAGCCGGAGTCGATCGCTGCGCTCCGGCGCTTGCTGGACCGGGTCAGGACCGCGCAGGGCTGACCCGCTAGGCGGCGATCCGCTTCAGCTTGTCCAACGCCGCCGGGTCGCCTTCCTCCGGCGCGATCGTCGCGACGAACTTGCCGGCACGATCGAACAATAGAACGGTCGCGCCATGGTCCATCGTATAGCCGTCGGGAGCCTCCGCATCCGGCACCTTGGCCTGGTAGATGGCGTGCTGCTTGGCCATCTGGTCGATCTGCGCACGGCTCCCGGTCAGGCCGATGATCGGCGTATTGAACAGCTGCGCATATTTGCCCACCGCTTCCGGCGTGTCGCGCTCCGGGTCAACGGAGACGAACAGGATCTGGAACGCGTCCTCGCCTTGGCCGAGCCGCTGGCGCAGGCCGGCCAGCCGCGCGAGGGTGGTCGGGCAAACGTCGGGGCAGTGGGTAAAGCCGAAGAACACCGCATAGGGCTTGCCCGCCAGCTGCGTGCTCGAGAACGGCCGCCCGTCCGCACCGGTCAGGGTAAAGGGACCACCCACGGCAACACCGGTGGAAACGGACTGAAGCTGGCCAGCCTGCGACGCCGGCCGCAGCAGCAGCCAGGCGAGCGCCAGCGCGGCGACCGCGACCAGCGCCCAGACGATCAGCCGCACCCGCCGCAGGCCGGCGGGCGGAGCGCTAGTGCTGGTGGTGTCCGGCATCGCTGGCCTGCAGGCGGATCGGCACGGCCAAGCGGACGGTCCCGACGCGTGCAAAGCGCAGGGTGAGCGGCAGCTGCTCGCCGACGCGCAGCGGTGACTCAAGGCCCGTCAGCATGACGTGCAGCCCGCCCGGCTTCATCTCCACCATCTGGCCAGCACCCACCGGCACCGCACCGGCGGAACGCATCCGCACCACGCCACCGGCGGTGGTCGTCACGTGGACGCTCGCCTTCGCCGCCGCGGGGGTGGTCACCGCGACCAGCCGGTCGCCGCTCCGCTCTCCGTTGTGGATGGTGAGATAGGCGGCCGAGCCGGTCTGCCCGGGCACGGTGGCCCGAGCCCAGCCGCTCACATGCATCGCGGGGCCTTGGGCGGGCGCGGCTGTGCTGGCGAGGAGCGGCACGGCGAGAAGCGGGAAGATGCGCATGGGCGCTATCTAGGGCGCTAGTCGGGCCGGGTCCAGATAAAGGCGGCGGCGCCCAGGCACGCAGCCAAGGGCAGGAGCGACCAGAGCGGCTCCAGCACGATCAGCCCGGCGGCGCTGCTCAGCAGCAGTGCAGCGGAGGCCGCCAGCTTGCCGCGCCGGCTGATCGCCCCGCGGTCCCGCCAGGCGCGGATGCTTGGACCCGCCCGCGGGTGCGCCAGCAGCCAGCCTTCGAGCCGCGGGTCCGAGCGGGTGAAGCACCAGGCCGCCAGGATCCAGAATGGGACGGTGGGCAGCAGGGGCAGGGCGATCCCGATGAAGCCGAGAACCAGCCCGACCAGCCCGGCCCCGAGGAACATGCCGCGCTTCACCCGCGACCGCTCGATCAGTGCAGCGACTCGACGATCGTCACGTTGGCGATGCCGCCGCCCTCGCACATGGTTTGCAGGCCGAAACGCTTGTCCCGCGCCTCCAGCGCATGCAGCAGCGTCGTCATCAGCTTGGTCCCGCTGGCGCCCAGCGGATGGCCGAGCGCGATCGCCCCGCCGTTGACATTGAGCCGCTCGGGATCGCCGCCCAGTTCGCGAAGCCAGGCCAGCGGCACCGGCGCAAAGGCCTCGTTAACCTCGTACAAGTCGATGTCGCCAATCCGTCGGCCCGAGCGCTCCAGCGCCCGGCGGGTGGCAGGGATGGGCTCCATCAGCATGATCACCGGATCGCCCGCGGTCACCGTGAGGTTGTCCACGCGCGCGAGCGGGGTCAGGCCATGGTCCTTGAGCGCGCGCTCGCTCACCACTAGCACGCCCGACGCCCCGTCGCAGATCTGGCTGGCGTTGCCGGCGGTGACAACTCCGTCGGGCTTAAGCATCTTGAGGCTGGCAAAGCCCTCCGGCGACGCGTCGAAGCGGATGCCCTCGTCGCGGGTGTGACGCGTCTCGCTGCCTTCGGCGTCGACCACCTCGAGCGGCACGATCTCGTCGGCAAAGTCCCCGCGCTCGGTCGCGGCGGCGGCGCGGCGGTGGCTCTCCAAGGCGAAGCCGTCCAGCTCTTCCCGGCTCATCTGGTAGTTGCGCGCGATCATCTCCGCGCCGATGAACTGGCTGAACTCGGTAACGCCGTAGCGGTCCTTGATCGCCTGCGACCAGGGCCCGGTGCCGATGCCCGCCTGCATCGGCAGGAACACGGGCGTGCCCATCGGCACCCGGGTCATGTGCTCGACCCCGGCGGCGATCACCACGTCCTGCGTACCGCTCATCACCGCCTGCGCCGCGAAGTGCAGCGCCTGCTGCGAGCTGCCGCATTGGCGGTCGATGGAGACCGCCGGCACGCTGTCGGGCAGCTTGGAGGCCATCACCATGTTGCGGCCGATGTGGAAGCTCTGCTCGCCCACCTGGCTGACGCATCCCGCGATCACGTCCTCGACGCTCGCCGGGTCAATGCCCGACCGCTCGACCAGTGCGTCCAGCACCGCGGCGCCGAGGTCGGCCGGGTGCCAGTCCTTCAGCGCCCCGCCGCGCTTGCCCCCCGCCGTCCGCGCCGCCGCTACGAGGTAGGCCTCAGCCATCGCACCATCCTGTCCGGTGAAGGTGGAGGTGGGACCAGTTCAAGGTGCACAAGTCTCCCCTCTCGATATGCTGATATATGGAGGTTTACAGCGAATTGCACCAGCAGTGCGCATAGGTGGTGGGCGCTAGGCTGGTAGAAGCACTGGTTTTTAGCGACTTATGGATGCAGTTCCCTGCACTTCCGAACAGGGAGTCGGCGGCGCCATAGCAGGCAAGTCGTTGCTAGAAATCAGGGGAAGAACAACCGCCGGGATCGGGCGAATGCCCGGACGCCCGATGCGCTCAGTGCCGAGGGTTTGCTATGCGCTCATCCCGGTCGTTCGCAGTGCCTTTTCCGTGACCCTAAGCAAACGCCCGTTCAGCTTAGTAGCTCATGTCCGGAAACGACCCATTGCGGACCTTCAGTGCAGCCGTATGCTCGACAAAGTATGACCATTGAAATGTGGGTATTGGCAGGCTTCGTTGTCGGCCTCATCTTCGGTTTAGCTAAGCCCGAGTATGGCTGTATGGTATTGGCGGTCATCCCGGTTGCCATGTTCGCTTATATTTGGTGGTGTCAAAGCCAGAACCCAGACGCCCTTACCTCCACAAGCGTACTCAATTTTGTGTTCGGGCCGCTTTGGCCAACTCTTGGAGCTGTCGGGGGGTGGTTCACTGGCGTGCTGCTGTATCGCTTGTTGAGACGCGACAGC
>NZ_CADCVZ010000030.1 GCF_902806265.1 uncultured Sphingomonas sp.
TCCGCGCCGGTCTTTGCGGCACCGCCAAGCCGTTCGTTCGTTCCGGGGGCAAAACTCTGTTCCTTCGTGGGGGTGCCTGGTGCTGTTCGGCAAGCGCAAGCGGATCGTCAAGCGCATCCTCATCGTGGAGGACGAGCCGCTGGTCGCGTTCGACAACGAGACCATGGTGGCCGACGCCGGCTACACGGTCGTCGCGACGGTGGACACCTTCGCCGATGCCGTGGAAGTTTTCGATAGCGAGCTCCAGGAACTCCCCCCGGGTCGCGACGAGGACGAGGATCCGCGCGGCATCGACCTCATCCTGACCGACATCACGCTGGCTGGCGAGCGGACCGGCTACGACCTTGCGCGGGAAGCCAAGCGGCGCGGCATCCCCGTTCTGTTCATCACCGGCACCCCTCCGCAAGGCGCGGAGGAACTGGCGCTGGGATATCTGCTGAAGCCCTATCAGGAGCGGACGCTACGCGCTGCGCTCAAGGCCGTCGACCGGACGTTGTCGGGGGAGCAGGCGAAAGTGCCCGACGGCCTGGTGCTGTTCGCGCCGCGACCCACTGGATAAGCTACTCACCCCCTGTTCATGCGCGGTGCGGCTGCTAAGCATCGCGAGGGCGGTGCGGACGGGGAGGCAAGCTTGGCAACGCAGGCGGAAGGAAGCGTCGATCTCGGCTGGCGGCGGAGCCTGCCGGAAGCCGTCCGGCCCTACACGGAAGCGGCACCGATCGCGGCCTTCTTCCTCGGCATTTCGTCCGGCTTCCCCTACGCGATGATCGGCGCGACGCTGACCACGCGGCTGGCACAGGACGGCATCGACAAGAAGACGGTAACGGCGTTCACGCTGGTCTTCCTCGCCTACAACCTCAAGTTCTTGTGGGCCTGGATCGTCGACGGCGTGCGGCTGCCGGTGATCGGCCGGCTCGGGCAGCGCGTATCGTGGATGCTGGTGATGGGCGCGCTGGTGATCGCGGCGGTGATCAACCTGGCATTCCAGGACCCGGCCGCCAGCATCGGCAGCGTGGCCACCGCAGCCATCCTGGTCGGCATTGCGGGCGCGAGCTTCGACATCGTCATCGATGCGTTCCGGATCGAGATACTGGAGCCGCGCCAGCTCGGCGTGGGCTCGGGCATGAACCAATACGGCTGGCGCATCGGCTCGGCCGGAGCGGGCGCGCTGGCACTGGTGGTCGCCGCGCGCGTGGGCTGGGAGGCCGCCTATCTCGCCTGCGCCGCCCTGGCGCTGCCAGCCATGCTGGTAGCGCTCTTCTGGGGCGAGCCGCAGCGGCACCGCGACCCGGTCGAGCGGCGCGGGATGGGCGAAGCGGTTCGCGCTGTTTACGTCCCGTTCGTTGAGTTCTTCCAACGGCACGGCGCATTGCTGGTGCTGCTGTTCATCCTGCTGCACAAGATCGGCGACACGCTGGGGCAGCTGACGCTGCGGCTGTTGCTGGACGACCTCGGCTTCACCAACGACGAGATCGCGATCTACGACGTGGGCGTCGGCTTCTGGGCGTACCTGATCGGCATCTTCGTCGGCGGGGTGCTGTATTCCAAGCTGGGCATGAAGCGCTCGGTGCTGGTCAGCCTGATCCTAATGGGCGTTTCGAACTTCACCTTTGCGCTGCTCGCCCAGGCGGGGCACAGCAACCTTGGGTTGGCAGGCGCGATCGGGTTCGAGAACTTCGCCAGCGGCATCGGCGGCGTGGTGGTGGTCGCCTACTTCTCCGCGCTGTGCGACTTGCGCTTCACCGCGTCGCAGTACGCGCTGATCTCGGCGGCTGCGAGCATCGTCGGACGGTTCCTCACCGGGACCAGCGCCGGCGCCCTCGTGGAAGGCATGGGCTACGTGAATTTCTACCTGCTGACGACGGTGCTGGCGCTGCCGGGCATCCTGCTGTTCTGGTGGATGATCCGGGCGGGTCTGGTGGACAGCTCCATGGGGACGGCAGGCATCGTCGGCGAGGGCGATGCCCGGACCGGCGATCCTGAGGCGGAGGTCAGGCCGGCGCCTCGCCGTTGAGCGCCAGCACCTCGCCGGCGAGGTAGAGCGAGCCGGCAATCAGGACCGGCCGGCCGGCCGGGGCGGCGGCTAGCGCGTCTTCGATGCCACCGAACGGGTTGGCCGGCATGCCCAACTCCGTCGCGATGTCCGCGAGTTCGGCGGGCATGAAGCTGTCATGCTCGGCGATGGGCACGGCGTGCACCTGGCTAGCAAGGCCGCGGAAGGGGGCCAGCAGACCACGTGGGTCCTTGATGCGCAGGCTGCTTGCAATCAGGGTGAACGGCGCCATGCCGCGGACGGCTTCGGCGAGCGCCTGGGCGGCGTCGGCGTTGTGACCGCCGTCCAGCCAGACCTCCCGGCTGCCGATGAGCGGCCCCGGCCCGAGCTTCTGCAGGCGGGCCGGCCATTCGACTGCGCCCATGGCGACGACCAGCGCGCTTTCGGGAACGAGAAGCCGGTCCTGGTGGCGGAGCATGGCGACCGCAAGGGCGGCGTTCTGATGTTGGTGGAGGCCAGGCAGGCGCGGTCTGGGCAGAAGCAGCTCGCCCCGGCAATCGCGGTAATGGATGCCAGACCCGTTGGCCGCGGAATTCCAGGCCGATCCGCATGGCAGCCAGTTCGCTCCACGCTCGGCCGCGACCGCCCGGACGCGCGCAGCGGCCGTGGGCTCGTATTTGAGGGTGACCAGGGGAACGCCCGGCTTGGCGATGCCCGCCTTCTCCCCCGCGATCTCGGCCAGCGACGAGCCAAGCCAATGCTGATGATCGATGCCGAGTGCCGCGATGCCGCAGACCAGCGGGCGCTCGATGACGTTGGTGGCATCGAGCCGTCCGCCCATGCCGACTTCCAGGATCACTGCGTCGGCGGGCTCGCGGGAAAAGGCGAGAAAGGCGGCGGCGGTCGCGACTTCGAAGAAGCTCGGTTCGATACCGGTGCTGGCGTCCAGTACCTCGGCCAGCAGCTGCGCGAGCGCCCCGTCCTCGATCAGCTTGCCGGCGAGCCGGAAGCGCTCGTTGAAGCGAACGAGATGCGGCGAGGTGAACAGGTGGACGCGGTGCCCGGCGGCTTCCAGCGCAGCGCGGAGAAAGGCGCAGGTCGAGCCCTTGCCGTTGGTGCCGGCGACGTGGAACACCGGCGGCAAGGCCGCGTGCGGCCGCCCGAGCCGGTCGAGCAGCCGGGTGATCCGGTCGAGACCGAGACGGTCGCCGCCCGGACTGAGCTGCGCCAGCCGGTGGAGCTGCGCCTGGACGCCCGGATGGTCCGAGCGCGCTCGGTCTACCACCGCCATTTGCCAGCCATCAGGCGGCTGCCTTCTCCGGTGCCAGGTAGCCGATCACCTTGCCCAGGATGCTGCGCAGCTCGGACCGGTGCGCCACCATGTCGATCATGCCGTGCTCCAGCAGATATTCGGCGCGCTGGAAGCCTTCGGGCAGCTTCTCGCGGATGGTCTGCTCGATGACGCGCTGGCCGGCGAAACCGATCAGCGCGCCTGGCTCGGCCAGTTGCACGTCGCCGAGCATGGCGTAGGAGGCGGTAACGCCGCCTGTCGTGGGGTCAGTGAGCACGACGATGTAGGGTAGGCCCGCCTCGCGCAGCTGGGCGAGGGCAACGGTGGAACGCGGCATCTGCATCAGGCTGAGGATGCCTTCCTGCATGCGCGCGCCGCCCGCTGCGGTGACGATGACGTAGGGGGTGCGGGCGTCGATCGCTGCCTTCACACCGGCGACAAAGGCCGCACCCACGGCGATGCCCATCGACCCGCCCATGAAGGCGAAATCCTGGACACCGACCGTCGCCGTGTGGCCGTGGATTTCGCCTCGCGCGTTCAGCAATGCGTCGCGCTCGTCGGTGTTGGCACGGGCGGCGCGGAGGCGGTCGACATACTTCTTGGTGTCGCGGAACCTCAGCGGGTCCTCGCGTACCTCGGGCGTGGGCAGAACACCGTAATCGCTATCGTCGAACAGGGTGGCGAAGCGCTGGTGCGGGCGGATGCGGTCATGATGGTCGCAGCGCGGGCAGACCCAGAGGTTCTCTTCCCATTCCTTGGTGAAGATCATCGACTGGCACTTGCCGCACTTGTGCCAGAGATTGTCCGATACCTGCCGCTTAGGCAGGAAGGGGATGCCGTTGCGGACGCGGCCGAGCCAGCTCATGGGTTCGCCTCGGTTGGTGGAGATCGGGCGCCTAGCGCGGCCGGGCACTAGAGGGAAGCCGCGATGTCGCGAGCGGCCCGGGCGGGGTCCGGAGCGGCGGTGATGGGACGGCCGACAACCAGCATGGAGGCACCCGCGGCAAGCGCATCGTGCGGGGTGATCGTGCGCTTTTGATCTCCGACCTCGCTACCGGCGGGGCGGATGCCGGGAACGACGAAATAGCCGTCCGGCCAGCCGGCTCGCGCCGCGGCGACTTCCGCACCCGAGCAGACGATCCCGTCGCAGCCGGACTCCCGAGCCAGCGTCGCCAGGCGGCGGACCTGCTCGCCGGCGGGATCGGCGACGCCGATGTTGCGAAGATCGTCCTCGTCGAGGCTGGTGAGCACCGTCACGGCGACAATCTTGGTGCCCTCGGGCGCAGCGGCCTTGGCGGCGGCGAGCATGGCCGCGCCGCCCGCGGCGTGCACCGTCAACACCGCGGGCCGGAGCGGAGCCAGCGCGGCGATGGCCTTGGCCACGGTGTTCGGGATGTCATGCAGCTTGAGATCGAGGAAGATCGGCAGGCCGCATTGGCCGACCGCCGCCACGCCGCCCGGCCCGTTGGCGGCGAAGAACTCCCACCCGAGCTTCAGTCCGCCCGTATGAGGTGCGACGGTGCGCGCGAGTTCGGCGGCGCGGGCGGGATCGGGTACGTCGAGCGCGACGAACAGCGGATTGCTCATGCCGCGTCCAGCTGACCGTCGACGGGCCGCTCAACCGCAGGAGGGTTGGCAGTGAGCGCCGGCGGCCGGCCCTGCACGGCCAGGCGCCGCTTCAACTGCCATATGCGGCTGCGCAGCGTCAGCCAGGTGGGCAGGAAGCCGAGCAGGAACGCCAGGAGGATGAGCAGCGGGATCTTGATGTCGGCCTGTAGTGTCCCCCACAGGTTGAGCGTGACATCCGACCAGTTGTTGCGGGCCATGATGACCAGGAACACGGCTACGACGATCCAGAAGAGCGTTCGCAGGAATTGCATGCAGCGAGCACTAGGCCAGGCCGCGTCGTATTTCCACCCGCCTGCGTTCGTCGCTACGGTAAGTCGCTTGGCCGCAGTGCGGCATGCTGCTCCGTTGAGCGGCGCACATTCCGGGACCAGACGGGCGATGGGGAGGACGGAACACTGAACAAGCTTACGCTGCTGGGCGCAGGCGCCTGCCTGCTGGTCGCCGGTGCGTTGGCCAGCGTGCGGGTGATTGGCGAGCCGGCGGCCCAGGCCCGGCCGACCAGCCCGGCCGCCGCCAACCTGCATCTCGCTAAGGTCACCCCGGCGGCTAGGCGTGACATTGATTATGCCGCGCTCGACGCGCGCCTGCAGCGAATGGCCGCCAAGCCGAACATGGTCGGCCTGGCCGTAGGCATCGTGGAGAACGGCCGGATCACCTTCCTCTCCGGCTATGGCGAGACGGTCGCCGGGTCGGGCGAGAAGGTCACCCCGGAGACGGTGTTCCGTTGGGCCTCCGTCAGCAAGGGCGTTGCGTCGACCATGGTCGCCAAGCTTGCCGAGCAGGGGCGGGTCAAGCTCGACGCACCGGTGGTGAACTACGCCCCGGGGCTGAAGCTGCCGGGCGGGGCTGAGTATCAAGCCACCGTGCGTGACCTATTGAGCCACCGGCTGGGGCTGTATCGCAACGCGCTCGACAACAAGTTGGAGGAAGGGCAGCAGCCCGCGTTGCTGCGCCTGCAGCTGGCGAGCCTCAACGCGATCTGCCAGCCGGGCACCTGCTGGAGCTACCAGAACATCGCGTATGACGCGTCCAGCGACATCGTCGCGCGGGCGGCCAACATGCCGTTCTCGGACGCGGTCAAGCAGCAGCTGTTCGATCCCATCGGCATGACCAGCGCCAGCATGAGCCGCGAGGGGTTGATTACGGCGCGCAGCTGGGCGCGCCCGCACAGCGCGGGGCGTCGGCCGCTGGAAGTGCTGGAGCCCTACTACCGCGTGCCCGCGGCAGGCGGGGTCAACAGCAACATCAAGGATATGGCGCTGTGGATGATCGCGCAGGCCGGCGGGATGCCTCGGGTGCTATCGCCCAGCCTGCTGCAGACCATCCATGCGCCCGTGGTGAAGACGCCCGGCGAGCGCGGGCGGCTGCGCAAGTTCCTGGAACGGGTGGGTGACGCTTACTATGGTCTCGGCTGGCGCCAGTATGACTATGCCGGACACCCGATCATCGGTCATCGCGGCGGAGTCAGCGGCTACCGCTCGCTGATGCTGTTCGATCCCCAGCGCAAGAGCGGGGTGGTCGCCTTGTGGAACAGCAGCACCAGCCAGCCCGGCGGGCTGGAGTTCGAGGTCATGGACATGCTCTACCACCTGCCGTTCCGCGACTGGATGGAGCTGGACAAGGTGCCCGGCCAGCCGGCAGTGACGCCTCAAGCGCCCGAGGAACCCGAAGCGACAGAGGCGATCGCCGCTGAGGGCTCGGCTGGAGGCGGGGTGCGCGCGGGCCGCTGACCGGCCTGTACCTGCTGTTCCACCCCGCGCAGTTCGCCAAGCTGCTTGCGGCTGGCGATCCACCGAAACGCCATGCCGATGATCGACGCAGCCATGCCGGCCAAGAGAGCCACCGCCTTCCAGCTCGGTTCGTCCGGGCGCGGCCAGGCCACGGCACCGATTAGGAACACGCTGATGATGGAGATGAGGTAACCGACCCCGCGCATGAACCGCCCTCTTAACTGTTACATTTCGATGACAGTATAGGCGCGGAACATTCGCGAGTGCACGCCTGTTTGTCGGCAAAGGAGTGCCCTTCCATGCCCAAGGCCATCACCCTGCTGAAGGACGACCACCGCAAGGTCGAAGAGCTGTTCTCCGAGTTCCAGAAAGCCGAAGGAGATGGGCGGAAGAAGAAGTTGGCCGAACAGATATGCGCGGAGCTGATCGTCCACACCGCGATCGAAGAGGAGATTTTCTATCCGGCCTGCGAGGGCGCAGTGAAGGAGGACGACCTCAAGGAGGCCTATGTCGAGCATGACGGCGCCAAGGTGCTGATCGCGCAGATCGCTGGCGGCGGACCCGACGACGAGTTCTATGAGGCCAAGGTCAAGGTGCTGCAGGAAGAAATCGAGCACCACGTCAAGGAAGAGGAAGGCAGGCTGAACGGCATCTTCGCTCAGGCGCGGCGGCATGGCATCGACATGGACGCGCTGGGCGACGAGTTGGCAGAGCGCAAGGCGGAGCTCATGGCCGGGATCGAGAAGAACGGCCTGCCCAAGCCGAAGCTCGCCACCATGGAAGGCGTAAAGCTTTAAGCCCGCTTTCTACCCGACCGGGTTGAGGTCGGGGTTCGACCAAAGGAAGGCGCCCGGGACCGCGAGCAGCATCAGCGCCAGCGGAAGAGCAACCGACGCTTGGGCCAGCAGGATCACGGCGACTGCCAAAGGCAGCACCAGCGCGAGCAGCCCGACCAGCACCAGCGAACCCGATGCTCCCGACGCCACGGCACCAAGCCGTGAACGGTCACGGAACAGTTCGGTGAGGGCCTGCACCGTCTGGCTGGCGGTGCGCTGGCAGATCGCCGGCATGAGCGCGTGGAGGACGCAGGCAAGCCCCGCGCCGACCAGCATGGTTCCAACCACGGAAGCGAAAACCAGGTGCTCCGTATAGCTTTCCCCAGCCTCCGCCAGGTGCCGATGTGCCGATCCCAACATTCTCATTATCCTTATGCGTTGAGGCAGGGGATGAAACATGATGGTCGCCCCCTTGGTCAAGCGGGGGAGCGTCGGATCGCTGCTGCTGAACGCCGGGGCGAGGGCTTCACCCTTGGTCCGTCCAACGGGTGCTCCCGTGTGCGACCAGCTCCGCCGCGCGCTCCGGTCCGGCAGTCGCCAGGACTCGGAAGCGGTTGCCCTTGAGCTCGTTCAATGCCTCGAAGAAGCCGGCTAGCTCCGTCACGAAGTCGTTGCCGAGCTGCTGGAGGCTGGCGACCTCGCGGTAGCTGCGGCTCTCCGCCAGGCGAGCGACGATCCGGTCGTTGCGCAACGTGCTGGACCGGCCATCGACTTCCTCCGTCTGCTCCGCCTCGATTACCCCGAGCAATCGAGCGATCAGCAGGCAGCCGACCGGAACCGCAGCTTCGGTCAGCACGAGTATGTCGAGCGGGTCGCCGTCTCCGCCCAGCGTCGACGGCACAAAGCCGAAATCCAGCGGGAACACCAAGCCTGCGGGCAGCATGCGGTGGAGCTCGAACGCGCCGGCATCGGCGTTGAAGTCGAACTTGGCCTGGCTACCCGCGGGCGATTCGATAACGGCGCGGCACGTTAGCCGCTCGCGATCGAGCTGATTTGGCAGGCTGTGCGGGGACATGCCGCTTCAACCCTCGCCGCAGCTCCCCGGTTGCCGGGGCCGGCAGCCTCCGCGAACTCAAGTCAGGCCGCGATCAGGACGGGGGTGCCGACCTGCGTCATGGCGTATAGCTTGGCGGCGAAGGCCTTGGGCAAGCGGACGCAACCATGGCTGGCGGGCTCGCCCGGGTTGAAGCCGGCGTGCAGCGCGATGCCATAGTCGTCCAGCCGTTGCATGTGCGGCATGGGTGCGTTGTCGTACTTGCGGCTGAAATGGATCGGCTTCTTCTCCTTGACGGGGAAGATGCCGGTGGGGGTGTCCTTGCCTGGCTTGCCGCTGGAGATGGTGGAGATGCCGACCAATCGGTCACCGCGGTAGATGTAGGCCATCTGGTCGGCGAGACTGATCACCACGCGCGGGGGTCCCTCGCCCAGGTCCTTCGCCCAGAGATACTGGTTAGGCGCCAGCGCCTTGGGCCCGAACACGTCCAGCATGTCCCAGCGGGCGGTATCCGCCGCGCCCGCGGCTTCGAACTTGGCTTCCTCGGTCTCGATCGCGGCCGTGGCGGCGGTCGGAACCGACAGGGCGAACAGGCCCGACGCCGCCAGCGCAAGTGCTAGCTTCCTCATAACGCAACTCGTTTTCCTGTTGACTTTTCTTCATGGCTCTAAACGAGCCGTAGAAAGAGCGGTTCCCAGGTGAGTCGAAGCTGCAACAGTTCGCTTGCCGCCTAGGCGTGGGCGACGAGGAACTTGCCAAGGTCGTCCGAGCCACCGATCCGCTTGCCGTCGACCCAGACGAGCGGGGTGGTGCTGACGCCATGCTCTTCCTTGAAGGCCTCGACCTCCTCGCGGCTGCCGAGGATGTGCTCCTCGACCTCGAAGCCGGCGTCGTCGAGCATGTCCTTGGCGCGGCGGCCAAACGGGCATTCGTGGTCGGGCAGGACCATGCGGTAGAGGGTGGCTTGGGGCATCGGTCAGTCTCCTTGCGCTTCACTGAGTCAGCGCACCGGAAAGGGGCCGGTTCCGCAGCTGCCAAGTGACAGGGCGGCGGCCAAGGATTAACGGCCGAGCGCATGAGCTACATCGAGCCGCAGCCCAGCCCGTTCGCCGACCCACGCTTCGGCTTCATCGTCGGGGCGCCGCGCAGCGGGACCACCTCGCTCGCGCGCTGGCTGCGGACCCACCCGGACGTCTGCTTCTCCTCTACCAAGGAGCCGCACTGGTTCGCGCAACACGACCTCCGCGAATTGGAAGAAGCGGCGCTCAAGCAGCGGGTGGAGCATGAGTACATCGGCCGCTTCTTCGCCGAATGCCGGCCGGGCGATTTCCGGGCGGAAGGCTCGGTCACCTATCTTTATGCCGCCGAGCAGGTGGCGGTGACGCTGAAGCTCTGGCCGCAAGCGCGTTTCGTCATCTGCGTCCGCGATCCGCTCCAGATGATCCCGTCCCTGCACCAGCGGCTGCTCTACCTTGGCGACGAGACGGTGGCGGACTTCGCCGAGGCTTGGGCGTTGCGGCACCGGCGGGCCCGGGGCGAGGCGATCCCGCGCAGCTGCATCGAGCCCAGGTGGCTGCGCTACGACGAGGGCGGACGGCTTGGCACTCACCTCGAGCAGCTTCTCTCCGCGGTCGGGCGGGAGCGGTGCCATGTGGTGGTATTCGACGACCTGGTGAGCGACCCGGCGGGCGAGTACGCCAAGGTGCTGCGTTTCCTCGGGCTTCCGCATGACGGCCGCACCGACTTCTCCGCTGCGCGCTCGGGCCAGGCGTTTCGGATCGGCTGGCTGCAACGGCTGCTCAAGCGCCCGCCCGTGCTCACCCGCCGGATGCTGGCGGGAAGCGCGATGCGCGAGCATTTGAAGGCTCCCGACGAGGGTGCAGGTGCGGCGAAGGCGAAGGGCGAGAAGCGGCCGGGCCTGGTCATGCGCGCCCGCAAGCGCCTCCTCCGCTGGAACCGCATGCCCGCGCGCAAAACGAGCGTGCCGCCGGAGATCGTCGCGGAGTTCCAGCAGCTCTATGCGGGCGAGGTCGAGAAGCTGGAGCGGCTCACCGGGCGCGACCTGAGCCACTGGCTTGGGCGGAGGCAGCGCTAGGAGGAGGCAAGTTCCGCGAGCTTCGCCACCGTGTTCATGTTGCGCGCCGTGCCCGCGCTCGCCGCGGGGATGACCAGGCGGCTTCGGCCCATGCCCTCGGGATAGTGGACGTAGATCTCGCGGGGGCCCAGCGCGATTTCTTCGACAGTGCGGTGCTTGGGGTTGGTGAGGGTGTCGCGCGGCGGGGCGTTGTCGAGGAAGGTGGCGTAGACGCGGTTGCCGGGGGCCTCTGCGAAGGGGTTGGCGGCGGCGACGGCGGCCAGCTCTTCGGGGGTGCGGAGGGTGAGGGTTACGGGCTTGCCCGTGTGCTCGGTCAGGCGGGTTTCGAGTAGGCGCTTGACCTCGGCGTCGGGATGGTCGCCGTCGAACAGGAGGTTGCCGCTGGCGATGTAGGTGCGTGGGTTGGCGAGGCCGAGCTCGGCGGCGATGCGGCGCAGCTCGCTCATCTGGAGGGTAATGCCGGCGTTGATCGCGCGGAGGAGGGCGACGCGGGTCATGGGCGGCGGCGGTCGGCGATCAGCGCAGCGCCGCTTCCAGTTGCGCCTTGGTCATCGTCGAGCGGCCCTTGATGCCTTGCTTGCGCGCCTGTTCCATGAGGTCGGCCTTGGTGCCGCCGCCGCGGGCGCGCGCGACCTTCGTCGCGACGTCGGCGGGCTGGGCGGAGAACTGCTTGCCCTTACGCGTATCCGCACGCTTCTTGGCGGTGGTGCGCTTGTATTCCTCGTCGCTGAGCGCCTCGCGGGCGGCCTTGGGGAGGTAGCGCTCGCCGGTCTCGCCGCTTTCCTTGCCCGACTTGGTGCCCCACTCCTCCTTGGTCCACTCGATAAGGTGGTTGTGAGGATCCTTCGCGCCGCGGTAGCCCCCGCCGGCCTTTTTGTACTCGGCCACGGCGAGCTGCGCCTTGCGCGCGGACCACTCCCCGGAATCGCCGCCCTTGTCGCCGGCGGTCACCCGCTGCTTGATCTCTTCCCAAAGCTTAGGGTCGGTCTTTTCGGCCGTCTCGGACATGGGAGCGTAACCGGCTCGACCTCATGCTGTTCCCCGGAACCGTCATGGGAGTGAATCCCATGACGTCGGACCTGTCGAGCTAGGCTCGCAGGCCGGCCGGCTTTTCGCCCTCTCTTCGACATAAGCTCACGTTTGCTTTCGCAAACGCTCCCTTATGCTCGCGGGGTCAGCCGGGGCTTACAAAGGAATCGAGGACGCGCTTTCGTCCAGCATGCTCGAAATCGATCTCGAGCTTGTTGCCTTCCATCTGCGCGATGGTGCCGTAGCCGAACTTGCCGTGGAACACGCGCTGGCCTAGCGCCAGGTCGGTGCGGCCGCGATTGCCGAGGGAGACGGCGGGAGCCCGGGCCTCGGCAGGTGGGGTGCGGTAGAGGTCCATACCGCCTCTCACCCTGCCCTCTCCCTCGCGCGGAGAGGGGCTGCTCGAGGCGGCCGCGCGCTGGTAGCCGGGGCCGCGGGTGGTGGCGCGGTGGGTGGCGCCGTAGGCGAGGTGGGCGAAGGGGTCCTCGCGCTCGCTCCACTGGGCGCGCCACAGGGACTCGCCGCCGGTCATGGTGGTCTCGCTCTCGATATGCTCGTCCGGCAGCTCGGCCACGAAGCGGCTGGGAATGGAACTGGTCCACTGGCCATAGATGCGGCGGTTGGCGGCATGAAGGATCGTGGCGCGCTTCCGGGCGCGGGTGATGGCGACGTAGGCGAGGCGGCGTTCCTCCTCCAGGCTGGCGAGGCCGCCTTCGTCGAGCGCGCGCTGCGAGGGGAACACGCCTTCCTCCCAGCCGGCCAGGTAGACGATCGGGAACTCCAGGCCTTTGGCGGCGTGGATCGTCATGACCGTGACCTTCTCGCCCGAGCGGTTGGCGTCGTTGTCCATAACCAGGCTGACGTGCTCGAGAAAGGCGGAGAGGTTCTCATATTCTTCCATCGCGCGGGCGAGTTCGGCGAGGTTCTCGAGGCGGCCGGCGGACTCGGCGCTGCGCTCGGCCTGGAGGGCGGCGGTGTAGCCAGATTCTTCAAGGATTAAGCGGGCGAGCTCGGCGTGGGGGGCGGTGCGCTGGCCCTTCGTGAACTCCTCCGCGGCGGCGAAGACCCCTCCGTTACCGCTCCGCGGCGCCACCTCGCTCGGGGGGGAGGCGCTGGTCTGGTGCATCTCGCGCCAGCGGGCGAAGTCGCCGACGAAGCGGCCGAGGCTTCGGCGCGCCTGCGGGGTGAGCTCGTCGCTGCCGAGCATCTCCGCGGCGGACAACAGCAGGGGGAGGCGGGCGGCGCGGGCATGGCGGTGGATGGCGGCGACGGCCTTGTCGCCGAGGCCGCGCTTGGGCGTGTTGACGATGCGCTCGAAGGCGAGGTCGTCGGCGGGTGACTGGACCAGGCGGAGGTAGGCGAGGGCGTCGCGAATCTCGGCCCGCTCGTAGAAGCGAAAGCCGCCGACGATCTGGTAGGGGAGGCCGACGGCGATGAACCGCTCTTCGAATTCGCGGGTCTGGAACTGAGCGCGGACCAGGATGGCGACGTCGTTGAGGGAGCCGCCGCTGCGTTGATGGGCTTCGGCCTCATCGCCGACGCGGCGGGCTTCCTCCGGGCCGTCCCACACGCCGACCACCTGGACCTTGTCGCCGGCGTCGACCTCGGTCCACAGCGTCTTGCCGAGGCGGCCCGAGTTGTTGGCGATGAGGCCGGAAGCCGCGCCGAGGATGTGCGGGGTGGAGCGGTAGTTCTGCTCGAGGCGGATAACGGCGGCGCCGGGGAAGTCGCGCTCGAAGCGGAGGATGTTGCCAACCTCCGCGCCGCGCCAAGAGTAGATCGACTGGTCGTCGTCGCCGACGCAGCATAGGTTCCGACGCGGCTCGGCGAGCAGCTTCAGCCACTCATACTGGACCGCGTTGGTGTCCTGATATTCGTCGACCAGCAGGTAGCGGAAGCGCTCGCGATACTGGCCGAGCACCTCGGGCTGCGTGCGAAGAATCGTCAGCATGTGCAGCAGCAGGTCGCCGAAATCGCAGGCGTTGAGCGTGCGGAGGCGATCTTGATACTGGGCGTAGAGCTCGCCGCCGCGGCCGTTGGCGAAGGCCTCGCTCTCGCCGGCGTCCACGTCCTGCGGGTTCCAGCCCTTGTTCTTCCAACGGTCGATGCAGCCGGCGAGCTGGCGCGCGGGCCAGCGCTTCTCATCGAGGTCGGCGGCGGCGATCAGCTGCTTGAGTACGCGCAGCTGGTCGTCGGTGTCGAGGATCGTGAAGTTGCTCTGCAGGCCCGCGAGCTCGGCATGGATGCGGAGCATTTTGGCGGCGACCGAGTGAAAGGTGCCGAGCCAAGGCATGCCTTCGACCGCGCCGCCGGTGATGTCGGCGATCCGCTCCTTCATCTCGCGCGCGGCTCGGTTGGTGAAGGTGACCGCGAGTATCTGCGACGGCCAGGCGCGGCGGGTGGCGAGCAGGTGGGCGAGGCGGGCGGTCAGCGCGGCGGTCTTGCCTGTGCCCGCGCCGGCCAGCATCAGCACCGGGCCTTCGGTGGTGAGCACCGCTGCGCGCTGGGGGCCGTTCAGGCCCTGGAGGTACGCGGGCTCAGGCTGGGGGAGGACGGCGGCGTCGGACACCGGGGTGAGTTAGGCTGGGTGGAACGGAACGGCAACAGCGATGCTGTGCGCTATAAGCGAACGGTTGCACCCGAAATCCCCGCTTTCCACAGGCATGGCGCAGCCGAATCCGCTTTGTGCGACTCGATGATCGCGGCATTCTCGTCAGGTGATCGGGGGCCAGCGGCCCGGTTCGGATAGCGCCGAAAGGCGAGTTCCGCCACGGGCCAGACCTTCGATCATCGCCGGCCAGCGACCGGATCCGATCGGTTCAAGCACGCGTTCCCAGGACGCGACTTGGCCGCCAGGTGAAGGACGGGAAGCCGGCAAGAGGCGCCGGAAGAGATGATCTTCTCTCGCGAAGGCAGCGCAGGACGGCCTCCGGGCAAGTCGGCGGGCTGAGGCGAGCGATCATCCCAAGAAGGGCCGCGCGACGAGAAGCGGTGGTTCGGAACGCAAGAACCGAACCCGGTCCGACGGTCGGCGAAGCGGAAGGTGCCGAAAGGCGCATGTCTGCAGCCGGTAGCAGGACAGCCCGAATGACGGAGCCCTCGCGAGAGAGCACCGGAGCTAAGGCAGAGCCGGATGAGCCCTTGCTTCCCTTACGGGGAGCGACGGGCGAGATGCCGGGGAAGGCTCCCGACGAGGGAGCGCGGCTTGGATGAAGCGCGACGCCTGAGCTGGTGCGCCAGGATCCTGGATGGCTCCTTCGCGAGTTGTCCAGGGACCACCGGCAGATCCAACGCTCGGCGCAGTGGGGGCTGGTAGCGATGCCGGCCCCCATTTCGCGCGACGCGCAGAGGGACGGCTACTCGCCCCGGCCAAGGCGGCGCAGCGCTACCTTCTTGCCGACGATCTCGACTGCCAGCATCAGCGACCGATGCATCTCGGCACCTTCGCGGAAGTCGGGCGGGGCGAGGTTCTCGACCCGGGCGGCGTCGAACATGTGCGCGCCGGCCTGCCACGGCTCGCCATGCTGCGAGGCATTCACCGCGATCGCGATTCCGCCATTGTCGTGAAGCAGGTTGAAGGCATCGAGGTCGCTTGCGCCGTCGCCGACGTAAATCATCTGGTCGAGCGGTACGTGCCATTCGGCGGCGGGCTTGTCGCGATGGACGTCCTGCGGCTCGTTGGCGCCGGCGATGTCGAGGCCCTTGGCGAGCGCGAGGAGATAGCGCGCCTTTTCCGAATGGATGAGGGTGCGCTTAACGGCCAGGAAGCGGTCGCTTTCGCCGAAGTGCATGGACGAACCCCAGACCCCGTCCAGATGGTCGGCCACCGAAGTGGCGCAGATGATGTCCACGAAACCGGAGGACACGACGTGGAGTTCGACCTCCGCGCCGCCGCTGGCTTCAGCGGCCTGCTCCCGAAGCTGCGGCAAGGCTTCGAGCACGCCAGGGTAGGGATCGAGCGAACGGCCGACCTCCTGTAGCAAGGGCTTGGTGACGGCGATGCCCTGATCGTCGGCCATGCGGGCCACCAGCCAGCCCTTGGCCAGGATCTCGTCCCAGCCGTCCTCGACCAGCGGCATCAGCTGGTCCTTGCGCCAGCGCTGATTGTCCTCGACGCCCAGCCGCTTCAGCAGCGCTTCGAACGTGCCTTCGGACAGGGTCCGGTCGAAGTCGAAGCATAGCGCGATCCGGTCGATCGACCCGCGCGTCGCGCCGCCGCTGCTCTGTTCCATGCCGTACCTCCAGGGAGCGAAGCGCAGCGGAGGGTGGCGAGTTCCCCTTAGAAGCTTCGGCCGGCGAACAGGGCCAGGCCCGCTCGTCCGAGCCTGCCCGCATCGGCGCGGGCCGTATCGACGTAGCTCGCGCCAAGCGCGAAGCCGGCGATCTCGCCCGACAGGCCCAGCGACCAGTCGCGCTTGCGATCGCCGAACGCGCCGTCCTCAATCCCCAAGGCGCCAGACAGTGTCAGTGGCGTGCAAGGCAGCGGCAGGCTGACGTCGAGCGCGGCGTAGCGATTGCTGCGGCCGTCGAGATTGCCTTGCGCGGGGAACCGGCCGTCGGACGGGCCAATGCCGGGCGGATCTGCGACAAGGAAAGGGCGGCAGGATCGCTCCCGCCGCCCTTTCTCGACCGGCTTGCCGACAAGCTTAGTCGAGCATGCTGGCCGGCACCTTGCCGCCATGCTGCGCGAGCTGCTTCATCGTGGCCTTGTGCAGCCAGATGTTCATCTCGGCCGAGCCGTTGCGCTCGCCGGTGTAGCCGAGCTCCTGCGCGAGTTCCTTGCGGTTCTCGAGGCTGGAGTCGATGCCGAGCAGCTTCATCAGGTCGACGATCGACGTCTTGTAGTTGAGGTCCGGATTGCCCTTCGCTTGCGCGATCTGGCTCAGCACCTGCTCGACGTCGACCTGCTGCTGCTGCCCCTGCGGCTGGGCGGTTGCCGTACCGCCCTGCTGAAATTGCGGCTGGGCCTGTTGCTGCTGCTGCTGTCCCTGCTGCAGCGGCGGGCCGCCCGCCATCCCTGCCGGGATGGTCGGGCGGTTGCCGGGACCCGGGTCCTTGTGCCCGAAGATGGCGCCCTTGATCTTGTCGAAGATGCCCATGGGTTAGGCCTCCAGCCCGTGCTTGAGATCGCGCACGCGGTCGTGGCCCTGGCGGACCGACTGGTAGGCGCGCTCGATCACCGAACGGCTTTCCGTCGGCAGGTCCGAGCCGCTCAGTGCGGTTTCGAACTTCTCCTTGAGATAGTCCTCGCCGCGCTCGACCTCGTTGATGATCGACTTGTCGTCGCGGCCGGTGATCGCGGATTTGAGATCCAGGAAGCGCTGGTGGGTGGCGCCCAGGAAGCTGCCGTCGTCTGGCGGGTTGCCGCCCAGCCGGCGAACCTCGGCGCGGAGGTCCTCGGCGACCTTGCTGCGCTCGTCGGCCATCTGGCGGAACAGCTGCTGGAACTGACTGCCTTCCGCGTTCTGCGCGGCGTCGCGATAGCCGTTGATGCTGTCGATCAGGGTGGTGGTGAGGGTTTCCAGTGTACCTACGCCCGCAGTGTCTGCCATGGCTGTTCTCCTTGAATGTAATGGGAACGATGCCGCAACAACGCGGGCGAGCCCGGCAGGTTCGCGAGTCGCGGGATTTTTTCGTCGGGGCGAACGATCGCAGTGCCGGGCTGACGAGGCAGCGCCGGCGTGATAACGTTATACCATGATCCGGACTGGGAGATGGGCCGCGCTTGTGGCGATCGCTGCAACTGTTCCGCAGCCAGCCGCAGCCGCGCCGCGCGAACCCACCGGCAAATGGATGGTGGATTTCGGCGAAACGCAATGCATCGCCCAGCGCAGCTACGGCACGCCGGACAAGCCGTTGACGCTGATGCCCAAGGCGCCCGAAACCGGCGGAGTTCTCCAGCTGTTCGTGATACGCAAAGGCGCGGTCCGGTCATTCGCTGAGCAGCTGGATGGCAGGCTTCGGGCCGGGAACGCGCCGGCGAAACAGCTTACCGCCCTGGCTTATACGCCGCCCAAGCAGCGATTTCGCGTGTTCCTCTACAACCTGCCTCGAGCGGACGTGGCCGCGTGGCCGACCAGCACCAGTCTCGATGTGAGAGCCGAGGCTAGCCTTAGGGAAGAGCTGGCGCTGACCGGTCTGCACCCCTTGTTGAAGATCATGGACGAGTGCGTGGCGGACCTTCGCAGCCACTGGAACTATACGAGGGAGGGCGTTCCGTCCAACCATCGCCAGTCGGCCATGGGCGATCTGACGGGGTTGATCAGGTCGGAGGATTACCCGGCGATCAACATCCGGAACAATCAAACAGGACGGGTCAAGGTGGTCCTGCTCGTCGGGGCGGACGGCAAGGTTGCCGATTGCTCCCTTACCGAGACCAGCGGCGTGGCCGCACTGGACGCCCAGACCTGCGTCCTCATTAAGGACCGGGCCAAGCTCAGGCCGGCGATCGGAGCCGACGGCCGGCCGGCACGGGACGTCGTGGTGCAGGCGGTGCACTGGCTGATACGCTAAGCGCGTGCAGGCAGTAATCGGTCGGCCTTGCGGCTGACCGGGCAGCGTGCAAATTGCGACTTCGATGACAAACGAGAATGAAGCCGCGCCGACATCGCGCAGAAGCGGCGGGGCGCTGCTGATTCTCGGCGCGCTGCTGGCAGGCCTGCTGCTCGGCATTGCGGCGGGAAACGCCGGCGACGGCTGGCGCGAGCCGCTGGTGCAGGCGGCGTCACTGGTCGGCGGATTGTGGCTGGACGCGCTCAGGATGACGGTCATCCCGTTGATCGTGGCGCTGCTGGTGACCGGGATCGTCGGCGGCGCGGATGCAGCCAAGGCCGGCGGTCTGGCCGCCAGGGCGGTGCTCTGGTTCTTGGCATTTTACTTGTTCTCGGCGGCGTTCGGGGGGCTTGGCATGCAGGCGCTGACTGCGCTGTTCCCGCTTCCGGCTGAAGGGGCCGAGGCGCTGCGGGCGGGCCTCGCCAATGTCGAGCAGCCGGTCAGCGCAGCGGCGGTCCCGAGCGTGGCGGACTTCTTCAAGGCGATCATCCCGGCCAATCCGGTCGGCGCGGCGGCCAACGACCAGATCTTGCCGTTGGTGGTGTTCACCGTGATCTTCGCCTTTGCCCTCAGCCGGGTGGCGGCGGAGCGGCGGGGTACGGCGCTGGCCTTCTTCGAGGCGGTCGGCGACGCGATGCTGGTCGTCATCGGCTGGGTGCTGTGGCTGGCCCCGATCGGCGTCTTCGCGCTTGCCTTTGCGGTGGGCGCGGGGGCGGGCGGCTCGGCGCTTGGCGCGGTGGCGCATTATGTGGTGCTGATCTCGCTCTTGGGAGTCGGGATCACGATCGTCGGCTTCCTGATCGCCCTGCTGGTCGCGCGGTTCCGGCCCGCCGCCTTCGCCCGCGCCATGGCGGGGCCGTCCGCGGTTGCAATCTCCACCCGCTCGTCGCTCGCTTCGTTGCCGGCGATGCTGACCTCGGCGATCCGGCTTGGCGTGGACGAGCGCAAGGCGGACGTGCTGCTGCCGCTGGCGGTGGCGCTGTTCCGGGCGACCGGGCCGGCGATGAACGTCGGGGTCGCGGTCTACGTCGCCCATTGGCTGGGGTACGAGATCAGCCCGATCGCCTTCGCAGCGGGCATCGCCGTGGCCACCATGGCCTCGGTCGGAGCGGTCAGCCTGCCGGGACAGGTGAGCTTCGTCACCTCCATCGCGCCGATCAGCCTGGCGATGGGGGTGCCGATCGAGCCCCTGGCGCTGCTGATCGCGGTGGAGACCATTCCCGACATCTTCCGCACATGGGGCAATGTCGTGCTGGACGTGGCGGTGACCGGAGCGGTGGCGCGGCAGGAAGGCGACGCGCTGATGGACGACCTGCCGGCCGAAGCCCGGACCTGACCGCCCGCCGTTCGTCGATTGGGCGTCCCACGAAGAGCATCGGTCGGAGCTGCCGAACCTCCGAGGTCACTTGTCGACGGCGGCGCGACGCAAGGAGGCTGCTGCCCTAGCTGGAAGAGGCGGCGCGAGGGCAGGACCTTCGGCCCCCCGAAGGGCTCGCGCCGCAACCCTCTCTCTCAGCGCCCGGCGATGGCGCGGACGTTATCGGAATAAAGGCGGCCGACCGGCTGCTCGCTCCCGTCGGCAAGCCGGGCGATCCAGCGGCCGGACGGGTTCCGCCCGAAGCCGCCGATGAAATCGCGCCGGACGATGGCCGAGCGATGCAGGCGGACGAAGTCGGCGGGGTTCAAGCCTTCTTCCAGCGCACCCATGCTATGGTGGATCAGCCAGCTGCGCTGCCCGACGTGGAGCCGCATGTAATCGCGCTCCGCCGAGATCCGGTCGATGTCGCGGGTGGCGATCCGCACCAGGCCGGTCAGATCGGACGCCCAGAACTCCTCGAGGTAGGGTGACGAGGACGCGGGCGGAATTCCACTCGCTCCCTCTTCGCGGCCATGCAGATGGTTGCGGGCACGGGTGAGCGCGCGTTCGAGCCGGACCGGATCGACCGGCTTCATTAGATAATCGACAGCCTCCACCTCGAAGGCGGCCACCGCGAACTGGTCGAAGGCGGTCACGAACACCACTGCAGGTGCGGCGTTGGCGGCTGCCAGCGCCCGGGCGACGTCGATCCCGTCCATCCCGGGCATCGCGACGTCGAGCAGAAGCAGATCGGGCGACAGGGCTTCGGCCATCCGCACCGCGCCCTCGCCGTCCGAAGCGGTGCCGACCAAGTCCACCCCCTGCGCGCGGGCAAGCAGCAGCTGCAGACGCTCGGTTGCGAGCGGCTCGTCGTCGACGACGAGCACCTTCAGCGCCTTGTCACCCATCCTTGTCGGTCAGCGGCAGGGTCATGACGACTTGGTAACCTCCATCGGGGAGCGCGCCGAAGCTGCAGCTGGCGTCGCGGCCGAAGCGGGCGTCGAGCCGCTGGCAGACGTTGGCGAGGCCGACCCCCGTGCTAGCCGGCTGATGGCGCTGCCGGGGAGACTTAAGCGCGGTGCCGCCGAAGTTGGTCACCTCGAGCTGCAGCCGGCCGGGCTGCGGCGAGCGCGCGGCGATCCGCAGGGTTACTTTGTCCTTGGTCGCGGACACGCCGTATTTGATCGCGTTCTCCACGACCGGCTGCAGGATCAGTGCGGGCAGGCGGGCGCCGCGCAGCTCGGCGGGAACGTCGAACTCGGGCTTGAGGCGGCGCGGGAACCGGACCTTCTCGATGTCGAGGTAAAGCCGCTGGAGTTCGATCTCCTCCTCCAGCGTGACGTCGGCATTGGGGTCGAGCGACAGGCTGGTGCGGAAAAAGGTCGACAGCTTAAGGATCATCGATTCCGCTTCCTGGCCGCGCCCGGTCATGACCAGGGAGGACAGGCTGTTCAGCGTGTTGAACAGGAAGTGCGGATTGACCTGGTAACGGAGCGCCCGGACCTGTGCGGCCTGTGCCGCGGTCTCCGCCTGGGCGGCGCGGCGCTGCAGGACGAGCGCCTGGCGCTGGCTCACCGCGGCCAGGTAGACGGCGCTCCAGGCGGCAAAGAAGAATAGCCACACGACGGCGGTATCGGCGGCGATCCGGAACTGGTCCCACTGCTTGAGGTCGGCGACCTTGGGCATGGTCAGGACCAGGGGGTCGCCACGGCTCCGTTCGATCCGGACCTGCTGCCCCTTGGTAACCACCACGAAGCCTTCCTGCACCTCATAGCGGAACTCCTCTTCGCTGTCGCGCATGTGGCCTTCGGCACTGACGAGGATGCCTGCCATGGCGGCGGACGCCAAGAGCGAACCGATGGCCGCCACGACGGCTTTGCGGCGCAGGTTGGCTCCCGGCGCAAGGGCGCTGATCGCCAGGTAGATGGCGCCGGTCAGCAGCATGCCGGCAAGAAAGATCCAGATCTTGTTCTGGAGGAACGTCAGCGGGTCGGGTCCGAGAAAGGCCCGGGCGACAACGGTGAACAGGTAAAGGCCCCAGAGCAGCGCCACCGTTCGGGCGGCGAGCGCCCAATCGTCGAAGCGGCGCGGCTGCCATTCGCTGGAAGAATCCAGCATCGCCTCGGCGCTGGGGTGCATGTTCATCGGCCTTACCTTTGCGCATCGGCGGCGCGCAGCGCAATCCGGCACTGGGCGGTCGGCAGATGCTCGGGGACCGCCTGTCGAAAAACGCAGGCACCGGAACGTGGCCGGGCGGCCATTCGTTTCCTGCAAAAGGAGCAAGGCTCGATGTCCGACCAGAACATGACCGATCAACAAAATTGTCCGCCGCCGGTGCTGTCGGGCGACCCCGAGCGCGAACTGGAGCGCAGACTCAAGAAGAACCCGGGCGACCAGGACGCCAAGGTCGACGTCGGCAGTGACGAGTCCATGGACGCCTCCGACCCGCCGGCTGCGGCGCAGCCGGGCCAGTCGGACGAAGCAGTGCCCTCCTCCGGGTTTCCTGAAGGTGCCGGCTCGTCAAGGTGAGAAGCTGACGCGTTGCAAATTGGTGACATACACATCGCTTTGCGACGAAGCGCGGGCGATTAGTGTTGCTGCGGACTCCTCCCTCTGATTCAATCTGAACGGGGGGCGGGACCGTGGTTAAGCCATTCGCAACCAAATCACCGTCATGGTCCTGCCGACGGGTAAAGGAGTCGGGGTCATGAGCACGCGGACCAGCCAGCCTGCCGGAGGGGCGCTGCTGCTGAGCGAGATCAAGGAGTTTGCCGCTTTTCCGAAGGCGACGCAGCGGTACATCCGCCGCTCGCTCGATGTCGCCTACGGACGCCGGGACGCGCTCGACTGCTGGGCGCGCGACGAAGGCGAAGCGGCTTCGATCCGGGCGCAGGCCCGGCTCTACAAGCAGCTCGAAGCTCTTCGTCTCCAGGTGCCGGACGACAGCGGTCTCGACAGCATCGATCCCTTCATGGGCCTGTTGATCAGCGTCACCGGCTTTGACCTCGGGCAGGATCGGCTGCCGAACTTCGCGGCCTATCGCTTTCTCTACGAGCGGTTGCTGGGCGCGGCGGTACGGCCGTGGCTGCCGGGCGCGTTCTGCGCGGCGGCGGCGCTGCCCCACCTTCACCCGGACCGGCGGCGGAGCCTGCTGCAATCGATCAGCGAAAGCGCGGCAACCGCGCCCGGCTGGTCGAACCGCGAGCCGGTGTTCTGGCCGGAGTGGGTCGAAAAGGTCGACATGGCGGCAGCGGCCTGACGATCACGCCGATAATTGAATCGACGGAAAGATACGGGCGAGCTCTTCGAGGCTCGCCCGTGCTGTTTTATGATGCACGAAGATGCCGCCGGCATCTTCCCACCTGGCGCGGTGCGTCAGGCTGTCATCGACCAGCACATCGGCGCCGCTCATGTGCCGGGCCTTGTCGCGGGCCATGCAGGTAATGATCGGAACGCCCGGGAAGTGCTCGGCGGCCCAGCGAACCTTCTGCGGCGCGGCCCAGTTGCCGATCGGCAGGCCGGTCAGGATGGTGGGGGTGAGGTGCTTCACCGCTTCGAACAGCTCGCGGGCGTCGGGCATCATGGGCAGCGTCGCGTAGAAGTCCTGGGCGCGGGCGAGCCGCCGCCAGAACTCGCGCTTGCCATGGCGCGCCTCGAAGGATCGGACGTCGTCGTTTAGGATTCTACGGGCGCCTGCGTCGAAGTCGGCGAGGACCCCGTCGCAATCGAGGAATAGGTGGGGCACCTAGAACCGCGCCGGCGTGAGCTTCACCGGCACCGGGTGGTCCAGCTCCTTCCAGCCGCGCTCTTTTAATACGTCGTTGCTCTCGCGGGCGCGGCGGCCTTCACCCAGCGACCAGGTGATGTGGTAGGTGGAGCCGTCGGGCCGGTCGACGGTGCCGTCGATGGTGACGACCATTGTCTCGACGCCGCGCTCGTCGTCGGTGCGGCCGACGATGTAAGCGGTGACCTCGCGTGGCAGCGGCTTGGCGGCCGCGTCCGTCTCCAGCGTGACGTGATCTGCTACAGCGTTATCGTAGCGCGGCGAATGTTGCTGAAGAAGCTCGTCGCGCTGGGCGCGGTCGAGTTTCCAGCCGATCACGGTTCCGGGTTTAGCCATTCCCTCACAATGAGGGCCGCTCGGCGAGGTTCCGCACCAACTCGGCCGCGAACTCGCTCAGCGTGTCGTCGCGCGCGCCCAAGATGGCGATCGTGTCGCCGGGCCGCGCTTCGGCGAGGAGGCGTTCGCCGATGTCCGGCCGGGCAGGGATGTGCTCGGCCCCGCCGCCTGCCGACCGGACCGCGTCCGCCAGCCAGTCGGAGCCGCGGGAGCGGTCCACCGTGCCGCCCTGGTAGACGGGATCGCTGAGGTAGAGCCTGTCGTCAGGCCGCAGGCCGTCGGCGAAGGTCTGCGCCAACTGCTCGCCCATCTTGGCGAGCGGGCCGTAGCCGTGCGGTTGGAACATCAGCAGCAGGCGGCCGGGCCGGGCGGTCAGGGTGTGCAGCGTGGCGGCGATCTTGTCGGGGTTGTGGGCGAAGTCGTCGATTACCGTTACGCCCGCGGCGGCACCGACCGTTTCCAGCCGTCGTTTCAAACCGGCGAAGCGGCCGAGCGCGGCGGCGGCCTCGGCCAGCGGCACGCCGAGCGCGCGCACCGCGGCAAGGGCGGCGAGCGCGTTCGAAGCATTGTGGCGGCCGGGGATCTGCAGCTGCACGTCGTGGCGTTCGTCGCCCGCGTGCACGGTGAAGCGCGCTCCGCCGGGCTCCAGCTGGAGGTTGCGACCGGAAACCGCCGCACCCGGGCTGTCGAACCCGTAGCCGACCAGCTTGGCGGCTGGCACCTGCTCCGAGATCAAGCGGGTCTCGGGATCGTCGAGATTGAGTACCGCCTTGCGGCTCGCGCGGAGGAAGTCGCCGAACAGGGCGCGCAGCTCGTCCATCTCCTTGTGGTCGAGGCTGACGTTGGTGAGCACCGCGATTTCCGGCCGGTATAGCGCGATGGAGCCGTCGCTCTCGTCGACCTCGCTGACGAACAGCTCGGGATCGCCGACCAGCGCGCTGGCGAATGGCGCTTCGGGCGCGACGAAGTTCTTCATCACCGCGCCGTTCATCACGGTCGGCTGACGGTGGCAGGCATGGAGGATCCAGCCGACCATGCCGGTTACGGTGGACTTGCCCGAGGTGCCGCCGACCGCGACGCTGCGACTGGCGGCGTTGAGCAGCTCGGCCAACAGCTGGGGACGGGTGAGGTGGGGCAGGCCGAGCTGGCGAGCCCGGATCACGTCGGGGATGGTCTCCTCGACCGCTGCGGAGGTCACCAGTGTCATGGCCTCGGCGAGGCCGCTGCCGTCCTGGGGGAACAGCTGGATGCCTAGCGATCGCAGGAAGTCGAACTTGGGCGCGAGGCGGCCGGCGTCGAGCGCCCGGTCGGACCCGGCGACCCGCTGACCGCGAGCGCGGACGATGCAGGCGAGGGGCAACATGCCGCTGCCGCCAATGCCGCAGAAGAAACTGGATTGAGTCATCGCCGCCGCCCTATTGGGTTCGGAAGCGGTCGGCAAATGGGGGAAGCATGCGAATAGCGGTGGTGGCGCCGAGTTGCCCATTGAAGCGCGAGGCGGCGGAGGCGGTGCTGGCGCTCGCCGGTGCGCGGGGCGACTGCGAGTTGTTGATCCACCCGCAATGCTTCTCCAGCGATGGCCACTTCGCGGGGCCGGATGCCGAGCGGCTGGCGGCGCTGCGGGAGGTGATGGCCGACCCGGCGGTGGACGCGGTGTGGTTCGCGCGGGGCGGCTATGGGTCGAACCGGATCGCGGAGGCGGCTGCGGCGGAGCTGCCGATGGGGACGCGGGACAAGCTCTACCTCGGGTACAGCGACGGCGGCTTCCTGCTGGCGGCCTTGCACAAGGCTGGGTGCCGGGTGGCGCATGGGCCGATGCCGCAGGACATCGCGCGCGAGGGCGGGGGAGCGGCCGTCGGACGGGCGCTCGACTGGCTGGTGCGCGGCGACCCGGCGGCGATCGAGGGTGGGCTGGGCGGCCCGGCGTTCGCCTTCAACCTGACGGTGCTGTCGTGCTTGCTCGGCACTGCGCTCAAGCCGGATTTCTCGGGCCGGGAGCTGCTGGTGGAGGAGCTGGACGAGCAGCATTACCGAATCGATCGGCTGATGTTCCATGTGACGGGCTCGGCGGCAGCGCGGCGGTGCCGCGGCATCCGGCTTGGCCGCTGCCAGGTGCCGGAGAACGACCGGCCGTTCGGGAGCGACGAGGAGGGAATAGTCCGGGACTGGTGCGCGCGGTCCGGCATCCCTTACCTGGGCCGCGCCGACATTGGCCACGACGCGGGCAACAAGGTCGTTCCCTTCTGATCCGTTAAGGATGTTCCTGCCGAGGGTGGCCATTGCAAAGGCCGCTGAGTTGCGCTCTACCAAGCGCCGGAACAACAGGAGGGCCGAATGGCAAAAGCATCTAGCGGGACGGCGCGTAAAGCAGGCGGCGGTCTCGCGCGTCCAGTAACCCCATCTCCGGACCTGGCCGCGATCGTCGGCAAGGAGCCGCTGCCGCGCAGCGAGGTCGTGTCGAAGGTGTGGGATCACATCCGCAAGAACAACCTGCAAAACCCGCAGAACAAGCGGGAAATCGTCGCCGACGACAAGCTGAAGAAGGTCTTCGGCCAGGATCGCTGCACCATGTTCGAGATGAACAAGCACTTATCCAAGCACCTGTCGTAGAGCGCCGCCGGCAACGGCCGAAGCACATCAGAAGGGACTCGCCGGGGCCGGCGGGTCCCTTCTTCGCATGAAGGCCAAGGCGACTCGCCTTAGCGGCAGGCGCGCCACCCCGCTGGCCCGCGGTTCGCGGTGTCGAGGTGCAGGTGATCGCGGTGGGCGGCGTTGTAGTCGGGCGACAGCACGGTGGTGAACAGCCGGCAGGCGCCACCGCGGACACGACGCAGGAAGGCCTGCTCCTCCGCGCTGCCGCGCCAGTCGCGCAGCACGGAAACGGTGCGGCCGTCAGCCAGGCGGAAGCCGAGAATGTCGACCGCGTCGGCAGTCGCATGCTCGCTCCAAGGACCCGCATTGCGGCCGTAGAGCCGGCGGCAACTGAAGCTGCCGGCGTGCTGGATCGCGATCACGGCGACGCCGAAGTGATGGAGGGCGGCCGGCTGGATCACCCGCTCGTCCCACAGCAGGAGCGCGCTTGCCACCGGGCAACTGGTGACGAGGCCGGCTGGAGAAAAGCCGGCTTCGCGGGCGCGGCCTAGTCCCAGGCGTATGCCGTCCTCGTAACCGCATTCCGTCCCGGCGGTGCGCGACGGCGCAGGCCGATCGGGGCTGCCTGCCGCGCTGAGCAGCGAACGGCATTGCGCCGGGGAGGAGCCGAGCGCAGCGAGTTTGGCGGCAGTGAAACGGCCGACGGGATCGTGAAGGTCGAGCCGGGTCCAGGGCAGGTCCTGCGGGTGGCGGTCGAACCAGGCGCGAAGCTCGATCACAGCCACCACCAGCAGGCTGAGCAGGACGAACCAGATGGCCCCCCGCCGCATCGCCGCCCAAGGCCGAGCGCTGCGGATCAGGCGCGCACCGCGTCCGTCAGGCGTTCGCGGGTGACCGGGTAGCCGAGATGGTCGGGGATGCGCAGCCACTTTTCCCCGCGCACCTCCTCGACCCAAGGGCTGATGGTCTCGATCGGATGGGCAAGGGCGTCCTCGCGCGCTTCCGCGAAGGAGCCGAAGCGGGCGAGCCGTTCGAGGTTGCGGACGGTGGGGAAGATGGCGCTGGCCTGTCCTGCCGCGATGCGTTCGAGCACGGCGGCAGCCCCGAGCCATTCGGCGGCGTCGCACTCGCCTTGCTGCGGGTGGAGCGGCCAATCGCCAGCCGGCGCTTGCGCGATGAAAAATAGGGTGTCGAACCGGCGCGGCTGGTTGAAAGTCGGCCGCCAGCGGGCGAACGGCGTTAGCGAAGGCAAGTCGAGCTGCATGCCGTGACGCTCCAACAGCTCTGCAAAACTCGCTCCGGTATGAAGCGCCTGCTGGATCTCACCCGGATCGGTCGGAAGCGGCGCGAGGCCTACAGGGCAACCCGTCTCTTCAAGCGTTTCGCGGATGGCGGCGACCTTTCCGGCTTCCACCGCATCGGCAGCCAGCGCCCGGTCGCCCTCGTCGATCCGGCCGCCGGGGAAGACCATCGCCCCGCCCGCAAAAGCCATGCCGCGGGATCGAGTGACCATCAGCAACTCGGGCGGTCCGGCCGGAAGGTCGCGCATGACGACCAGGGTCGCGGCGGGGATGGCGTCGTCGCTCATTGGCGCTGACCTAGGCACGGCCGAGGCAAAGAAAAAGGCCGGCCTCCGCTGGGGAGACCGGCCCTTGGCACTGCCGCAAAGGGCAGTGCGCCATCTTACATGGCGTTGACGGCGGCGTTGGCTTCGACCGGGTTGGTCGCGTTCACGTCGGCCTCGTCGATCGCTTCTTCCTTGCGCTCGCCTTCGGCTTCCAGCGCGTCGGCCTGGTTCTCCAGGGTCGCGGCGGTCGCGCCCGAGGTGTTCTCGGCCATGCCCTCGAGGTTCTCGGACGCCGCCTCATAGTTCTCCTGGACGTTCTCGCCCAGCGAATCGTCGCCCGAGCCGCCGCAGGCCGCAAGCGCCAGCGAAGCCGCGCCAACCAGCGCGAAACTGATCTTCTTCATGAGTGCTTTCCCCTTATGGTTCTTCATTAGCGGTACGGTTTATATCCGCTTGGCGGAGCAGAACGCCAGCCCTTTCGGTTCGGTTCCGTCACGGCCGCGGCTCCAAACCTTGAGAGTTACCGCAAAAAGGACTATCTGGATGGGGCCGGGCAACCGGCTATGCTGGTAGAGTGTAGGTTGGAATAGGCACTTCGGACCCGGGGGGCAGTACCCCGGCGCCTCCACCAGCAGCGGCGTGTGGGGAATATGAGCGGGGGCTCTTCCACGCGCCGTTGCTGATGGGGGCGAAACAGGATCGACGGGTGCAATAAAGGACTTGCTGCCAGCCGGTATGAGCACACCGTTGAAGGCTCATTCACACAAGTGCCAACGATAACGAGGCTCTTGCGATTGCTGCGTAACTGACGGCCTAACGGTCAGAGGTTACAAAGACAAAAGCGCGGTCGGACCCCACCGGGCAACAGAAGGGGAATCCAGCGGCACGGGAGGCGCCGGGCAACAGAAGCCTCCCACCTTCCCTTGTTCCCGTCGCGTTGCTGATTGAAAGCGGGCGGTGTGCCATCTACGTAAGGCACCGCAGGTTCGTTCTACAGGGGAAACGACGCATGACCGCTTTTCGCCGCCTCGGCCTTCTCGCGCCGCTTGCCGCCGTCAGCCTCGCGGGGTGCGGCTTGAACTCCGTCCCGACCGCGGAGGAGAACGTCAACGCGAAATGGGCCAACGTTCAAAACCAGTATCAGCGCCGCTCGGACCTGTACGGCAACCTGGTGGAAACGGTGCGCGCCGCCGCCAACCAGGAACGCACGGTGCTGCGCGAGGTGACCGAGGCCCGGTCCCGCGCCAACTCGGTCCAGCTGACGCCCGACCAGCTGTCCGACCCGCAGGCAATCCAGCGCTATGCCGACGCCCAGGCGCGGCTGTCGGCGCCCCTGGTGTTCCGCCAGTTGCAGGAGGCCTACCCGCAGCTCCAGGCCAACGCCAACTTCCGCGACCTCCAGTCGCAGATCGAGGGTACGGAGAACCGCATCGCCATCTCGCGCCAGGATTATAACGAGGCGGTGCAGGGGTATAACACCACCATCCGCACCTTCCCCGACGCGATCGGCGCCAGGATCATCCACGGCGCCAAGCCCAAGGTGCCGTTCCAAGCGATTACGCCTGGCGCGGAAACGGCGCCGCGGATCGACTTCAACGCGAGCTAGAGCGCGTCCGGTGGCCCACCTTCGTCATCCCGGCGGAGGCCGGGATCCCGTGCGGCAACCGTATCTCGGCCTTGGCCCCCATCGAAGTGGTACGTTGATGGGGACCCTGCGCCGGGGTAACGGCTGGTGGCTGCTGTTGCTCCTAAGCGTTGTCGTTCTGTTGGCCGCACCCGCCGCCGCACAGGAGTTCCCCAAGCTGACCGGCCGCGTCGTCGACGGCGCGAACCTGCTCTCGCCGGCGGACGAGGCGGAGCTGACGGGGGAGCTGCAGAACCTAGAGCAGCGGTCGAGCCGGCAGCTGGTGGTGGCGACGGTGCCATCGCTCGGCGGGTTCGAGATCGAAGATTATGGCTACCGGCTCGGCCGAGCGTGGGGGATCGGGCAGAAGGAGGCCGACAATGGGGCCATCCTGCTGGTTGCGCCCAATGAGCGTAAGGTGCGGGTCGAGGTCGGCTTGGGGCTGGAGCCGATCCTGACCGATGCCTTCTCCAACCGGGTGATCGATGAAGCGATCATCCCGCGGTTCAAGGCCAATGATTACCCGGGCGGCATCAAGGCCGGGGTGGATGCGCTGATCGCCCAGCTGCAAGCGCCGCCGGAGGTCGCGGAACGGCAGGCGCTGGAAGCAGCGCAGGCGAGGGCGCAGCGGGGATCGCAGCGGGGCAGCGGCGGTCCCGGCCTGGGTGCGATCCTGTTCTGGGGGCTCATCATCCTGTTCGTGATCCTGCCGCTGATCCGCGGGCTGGGCGGCGGGCGCAAGTATCGCGGGCGGCGGCGGCGGCGCGGCTGGGGCGGGCCGGTGATCATCTGGGGTCCGGGCTTCGGCGGCGGCGGCGGCTTCGGTGGAGGAGGCTTCGGCGGCGGTGGAGGCGGGTTCGGCGGCTTCTCTGGGGGCGGCGGTGGCTTCGGCGGCGGGGGCGCGTCCGGGTCGTGGTGAAGCTCACAATCAGCGACGAGGATCACGCGCGGGTCAGCCGGGCGATCGCCGCGGCCGAGGCCAAGAGCGACGGCGAGATCGTCACCATGGTCAGCGAGTTGTCGGACGCCTACCACGACGTCGGGCTGCACTGGGCGGTGGCGGCGCTGATCGGCGTGCTGGCCTGGGCGGCCGCCTTCCCGCGGGCCCTTGAGAATATTTGGCGTGGGCTGTTCGGCGGCTGGGGCAGCACGCCGGGTCTGGGGTCGCTGCTGTTTTTCCTGATGTTCGTAGCGGTGCTGGTCTTTACCGTGGTGCTGCTGGCGCTCCGCTATATGCCGCTGCGGCTCCTGCTGACTCCCGGCGCAACCAAAACCCGGCGGGTGCGGCGGCGGGCGGTGGCGCTGTTCAAGGCGGCCGCCGAGCGGCGCACCGTAGGGCGGACCGGCATCCTCATCTATCTCTCGACCGGCGAGCACCGGGCGGAGATCGTCGCGGACGAGGCCATCGTGCAGGTGACCACCCCGGACACCTGGGGCGAAGCGATGGCGGCGCTGATCGCCGAGGTGCATGAAGGGCGAACAGCCGCAGGCATGGTGGCGGCGATCGGCATCGTCGGCGAGGTGCTCGGCCAGCACTTCCCACGCTCGGCGACCGACACCAACGAGATCCCCGACAAGCTGATCGAGCTGTGACCCTCGACCCCGACTTCGACGCGCCGGAGGAGGTGCGCTGGCAGGGGCGTTTCGTCCGCGCGGTGACCCGCGGCAAGTGGGAGTATGCGGGCCGGGTGGGCGGGGTGCGCGCGGTGGTGATCCTGGCCGAGCATGAGAGCCGCTACATTCTGGTCGAGCAGCACCGGGCGCCGCTCGGTGGGCGGTGCCTGGAGCTCCCGGCGGGGCTGGTCGGCGACCATGATCCGAGCGCTACGATCGAGGACACCGCGGTACGCGAGCTTGAGGAAGAGGCCGGCTTCACCGCGGCAAGGATTGAGCGGCTCGGCGACTTTCATGCCTCGCCCGGGATGCTGTCCGAAAGCTTCACCCTGGTACGCGCGCATGACGTGCGGAAGGTTGGAGCGGGCGGCGGGGTCCAGGGCGAGGAGGAGATCGAGGTCCACCTAGTGCCGAGGGCCGAGATCGCCGGGTTCGTTGCTGCCAAGCGGGCCGAGGGCGTGGCCATGGACGTCAAGTTGCTGCTCTTGCTGGCGCCCGGATGGCTTGATAAATCATCTTGAGTTCAGGCACTTAGGCTATCGCAATCTGCGCAAACCACCGCTCGTCGGTTTGTCGAAGCTGCGCTTGCGGGTTCGTTCCGCGGGCGGCCAGCATAAGTCACACGAGGGGCTCAAGAAGGCGAGATGATGATCAGGCACATGCTTATGGCGGGCACCGCGCTCGCGGCGCTATCGGGATGCGCGACCACCACTGCAGGAACGGATACGATGGCGACCACAGCAGAGGCCGCTGCGGAGGCCGCACCCGCGGCGATGGTGGCGGTTCCCAACAACATCCTCCTGGCCGAGTGGACGGGACCCTACGACGGCGTTCCGCCGTGGGATCAGGTCAAGCCCGAGCTGTTCGCCGAGGCCTTCCAGTTCTCCATCGACGAGCAGCGCCGCGAGTATCAGGCGATCGCCAACAACGCCGAGGCGCCGACCTTCGCCAACACGATGGAGGCGATGGAACGCGCCGGGCAGCGGCTCGGCCGGGTGCAGGCGGTGTTTGGCGTGATGACCGACAACTTGTCCACGCCGGCCTACCAGGCGCTGGACAAGGAATGGTCGCCCAAGCTGTCGGCCGCCAGCGACGAGATCACGCTGGACCCGAAGCTGTTCGCCCGGGTGGAGACGCTCTACAACAATCGGGCGAGCCTCGGCCTGGATGCCAAGCAGACCCGGTTGCTGGAGCGGAGCTACAATTATTTCGTGCGCAACGGCGCCAAGCTCTCGCCGGAGCAGAAGCAGCAGCTGAGCGGCTACAATCAGCAGCTCGCTTCGCTGTTCTCGGACTTCAATTCGCGGCTGCTGGCCGACGAGGGGACTTTCCTTCAGGCGAGCGCGGCTGAGATGGCCGGGGTGCCGCAGGACGTGCGCGACGCGGCGGCGGCGACCGCCAAGGACAAGGGACTGCCCGCAGGCAGCTTTGCCATCCGCAACACGCGCTCGGCGGTGGAGCCGGTGCTGACTTTCGGCAGCAACCGCGCGCTGCGGCAGAAAGTGTGGCAGGCGTTCGCCGGCCGCGGCGACAATGGCGGGGCCAACGACACCAACCAGCTCATTTCCCAGATCGTCAAGTTGCGGGCTGATCGCGCGAAGCTGCTCGGCTTCGGCAGCCATGCCGAATGGCGGATGCAGGATACGATGGCCAAGTCGCCCGACAAGGCGATGGAGCTGATGATGCGGGTGTGGCCCGCCGCGGTCGCGCGGGTGAAGGAAGAGGTGGCCGACCAGCAGCCGTTCGCCCGCCGCGACAGCGTGCGCACGATCGAGCCATGGGACTTCCGCTATTATCAGGAGAAGGTCCGCAAGGCGAAGTACGACCTCTCGGAAGACGAGATCAAGCCGTACATGCAGCTGTCGAACCTGGTCGACGGCATGTTCTGGTCGGCCGGCCAGCTGTACGGGCTCCAGTTCAAGGAGAACACGGGCGCGGTGCCGGTCTTCCACCCGGACGTGCGCACCTACGAGGTGACCCGCGCCGGCCAGCCGGTCGGGTTGTTCTACCTCGACACCTATGCCCGTGAAGGCAAACGGTCTGGCGCGTGGATGACGACCTATCGCAGCCGCGCGCGGCTGCTGGGCGACGACCTGGTGCTGGCGTCCAACAACAACAACTTCACCAAGCCGGAAGCGGGCAGGCCCGTGTTGATCAGCCTGGACGATGCGTCCACGCTGTTTCACGAGTTCGGACACGCCATCCACTTCCTGCTGGTGGACGTGAACTACCCTAGCCTGGGCGGGGCGCAGCGCGACTTCGTCGAGTTCCCCAGCCAGGTGAACGAGAATTGGTTGCTGACCCGACCGGTGCTGGACCGCTTCGCCAAGCATTATCGGACCGGGCAGCCGATGCCCAAGGCGCTGGTCGACAAGATCGAGAAGTCGGAAACCTTCAACCAGGGCTTCGCGACAGTGGAATATCTGTCGTCCGCACTGGTCGACATGAAGCTGCACACCGATCCGAACGGGGTGGTCGATCCGGACGCGTTCGAGAAGAAGACGCTGGCGGACCTCGGCATGCCGCGCGAGATCGTCATGCGGCACCGGCTGCCGCAGTTCGGGCACCTGTTCTCGAGCGACGCCTACTCGGCCGGTTACTACTCTTACCTATGGTCGGAGACGATGGACGCGGACGCTTGGGCGGCGTTTGAGGAGACTGGCGATCCGTTCGACAAGAAGACCGCGGATGCGTTCCGGACGTTCCTGTTGTCGACCGGGAACGAGACGGACCGGGCGGAAGCCTATCGCCAGTTCCGCGGGCGCGACCCGGACGTGACCGCGCTGCTGAAGCGGCGTGGATTTCCGGTCAACTAAGCGTCACCCGGCGAAGGCCGAGGTCCCAGCCGGTTAGGACTGAGCGCCGTCTGGGATCCCGGCCTTCGCCGGGATGACGGCTACAACCGCGCTTGCTCTGCCTCTTGCCATGCAAGCGCCGCAAGCGGCTCAAGCGCCTTCACCGTTTCGAGCGCGTGGGCGCTGGTGGCACTGCCGCGGGCGAAGCGGCCTTTAATGCCGTGGATGATCGCGGACAGGCGGAAGAGGTTGAAGACGACCAGATAGTCGAACGCCGGAATGCCCGCGCGCCGGGTGCGGAGGCAGTAGGCGGCGACATAGTCTTCTTCGCTGGGGATGCCGAGGTCGGCTAGGTCCAGGCCGGCGAGCCCGGTGAACAGGCCCGCGGGCATCCTGTACATCATGCAATGATAAGTGAAGTCGCTCGCCGGATCGCCAAGCGTCGACAGTTCCCAGTCGAGCACCGCGCGGACCTGCGGCTGTTCCGCATCGAAGATCATGTTGTCGCAGCGGAAATCGCCATGGGCGATCCGGGACTCGCCGCTGTCGGGCGGGAGGTGCTTCGCCAGCCAATCGACCAGCCGGTCCATCTCGGCTACTCTGCCACCGTCGGTGTCGGCGAGGTATTGCTTGGACCAGCGCGCGACCTGGCGTTCGACGAAACCGGTGGCCTTGCCATAATCGGCCAGCCCGATCTCCGCTGGATCGTAGCCGTGCAGCTGCGCGATCGTCGCGTTCATCGCGTCGAAGTGGCCGGTGCGTGCTTCCGGAGTCAGTCCAGGGAAGTCGGCTTCCCAGATAATCCGGCCGGGCACCAAGCCCATGACGTAGAAGGCGGTGCCGATCACCCCATCGTCCTCGCACAAGGCATGGACGCGCGGGACCGGAAAGCCCCGTGCGCCGAGGGCCGCGAGCACGCGGTACTCGCGGTCGACCGCGTGGGCGCCGGGCAGGGTCTTGCCGGGTGGCTTGCGTCGAAGAACGTAGGCGCCACGAGGTGTGTCGAGCTTGTAGGTCGGATTGGACTGACCGCCCTTGAACTGGCTGACGGTGAGCGGGCCGCCGAAGCCGGGCACATGCTCTTCCATCCAGCCGGCGAGCGCGGCCTTGTCGAAGCGGAGACGCTCGGCAACTTCGCTGGTGCCGGTGTTGGCGGTAGTGCGGTCCATCGGGTCACCCTTTCTCAAGATGGATATGGAAACAAGTTCAGCATGACGCTGGTTAAGTCGGCATGCCGCGTATCGTTCATCTGTCCGACCTGCACTTCGGTGCCCATGACCCTCGTCTAGTCCAAGCCGTCGAACAGGAGGTGGATCAAGCCGAAGCCGATCTCGTCGTGATCAGCGGCGACTTCACCCAGCGCGCACGCACCGAGCAGTTCCAGGAGGCGTGTCAGTTCTTGGAGCGGCTTCGCGATGCCGGGCATGAGGTGCTGGCGGTACCAGGCAACCACGACGTGCCCCTCTACGACGTGCTGCGCCGCTTCCTGTCGCCGTTGACCCGCTACAAGCGCTTCGTCGACGATATGCTCTGCCCGTTCCACCAGCTGCCCGGCGCGGCGGTGCTGGGAATCAACACGGCTCGGTCGCTCACCATCAAGGACGGGCGGATCAACCGCGAGCAGATTGAATTCATCCAAGAAAGCTTCAGCAAGGTGCCGGCGGGCACGGCCAAGGTGCTGGTCACCCACCATCCGCTGTTCGCCCTGCCGGTCGATGACAGCGGCGTCCTGGGCGAGGCGATCGGGCGGCAGGAGCTGGCGCTGGACGCGATCAATCGGATCGGCGTGGATCTGCTGCTCGCCGGACACAATCACCGCGCCTCGACGCACCGGGCAAGCGATCTGGTTACCCGCGCGGGCGGAGCCCTGGTCATTCAGGCCGGCACCGCTACATCCGTCCGGCTGCGGGAAGAGGAGCAGAGCTTCAACATCCTGGACGTGGATGCCGAAACCGTCAGCGCGAGCCTGAAACGTTGGACCGGCGAGCGATTCGAAGCCGGCGAACCTACGCAATTCCATAAGGCAGGGGACGGCTGGCGCAAGTCGAGCCAGGCGGAGGCGGACGCGGCGGCCCCGGCCTGAGGACTTGTGAAGGACGTCCGCCCGAGCGTAACGGCGGTCATGCTTCCTGCCGATTGTGACCTGGACGACTTCATCCGCCATACGCTCGCCGAGGACATGGGGAGCGCCGGCGACGTCACGTCGGCGGCGACCATCGGTGCGGGCGCGCGCTTCCGGGCCGAGATGAACTGCCGCGAGCCGATCGTGGTTGCGGGGCTGGAGATTGCCGCGGCGTTCTTCCAGGCCCTCGACCCGGAGGTGCAGGTCGAGCCAGCCGCTACCGACGGTGAGCGCGTCGATGCTGGCGCGGTGCTGATGCGGCTGGAGGGCACCGCGCGGGCGATGCTGACGGCCGAGCGATCGGCGCTGAACACGGTGCAGCATCTGTCGGGCATCGCCACGCTGACGCGGCGTTACGTCGACGCGATCGCGGGAACCGGCGCAACCTTGCTCGATACCCGCAAGACGCTCCCTGGGCTGCGGGTGCTGAACAAATATGCCGCGCTGATGGGCGGAGCGCAGAACCACCGGATGCGACTGGATGACGGCGTGCTGATCAAGGACAACCACCTGGCGGTGACCGGCGGCGTCGAAGCCGCGGTGCGCCGGGCGCGTGAAGCAAACACGGGCTTGCAGATCCAGGTGGAGGTGGACCGGCTCAAGCAGATCGGGCCGGCGCTGACCGCGGGGGCCGAACGGCTGCTGCTCGACAATATGACCAACGAACAGCTGCGCGAAGCCGTGCGGATCGTTGCCGGGCGCGTGCCGCTAGAGGCATCCGGCGGCGTCAACCTCGAGACCATCCGCGGCATCGCCGAGACGGGCGTGGACTTCATCTCCGTCGGACGGATCACCCAGTCGGCGCCGGCGGTGGACATCGGCCTGGATTTCGAGGCTCAACCTTTCTGAAGCGAGAACGGCGCGTTCAGGACGGTGACAAGGCGACGGGAGCATGTTCGACCTCACAAAGGAGATCTGCCATGTTCAATAAGGCTCTAATCGTCCTCTCCGCCGCAGCGGCCGCCGTCGCGGTTCCGAGTGCAGCCAGCGCTCAATACTATCCGGGGCCCGCGCCCTATCATGGCGGCGGGTACAACAATGGCTATCATGGCGGCGGGTACAATAACGGCTACTATCCGCAGGGCAGCTACTACCCGCAGGGCAGCTACTATCCGCGCGGGGGCTATCGCGGAAACACCTACTACGGGCGCGACTATGGTCGCCGCTGCAGCGGCACGACGGGCGCGATCGTCGGCGGCGTGGCCGGTGCGGTAATCGGCAGCAAGGTCGCGAACAGCCGCGGCGGCTACGACCGGTACGGCTACCGGCGCGGCGGCAACGGCACCACGGGCGCCCTGATCGGCGGTGCGCTGGGCGCCCTGGTCGGCAACCAGGTCGGCAAGAGCAGCTGCCGCTGATCAGCAGGTGAGCCAACCGAGGGGCCGCGGGAGCGATTCCGCGGCCCTTTCGTTTTTATGACGCAAGTGCCGACAGCGTCTGTATAGCGCCGGAAAACCGAGCAGGAGAGAGGCGTGTTCAAGGGGCTTCAGCCCGTTCTTTATGGCGGCCGCGAGGTGTATCCGCTGGTCGAGGGCGGCAAGGGCGTTTCCGCGACCAACCATGCAAGCTCGGGCGCATGGGCCGCGGCCGGGGGGATCGGCACGGTGAGTGCGGTCAACGCCGACAGCTATGACCCCGAAGGCCGGATCATCCCGCAGGTCTATAGCGGCATGACCCGGCGGCAACGGCACGACGAGCTGATCCACTACGGCATCGAAGGGGCCGTGGCGCAGGTCGAGCGCGCCTACGAGCTGGCGGGCGGCAAGGGCGCCATCAACATCAATGTGCTATGGGAGATGGGCGGCGCGCAGCCGATCCTCCACGGCGTTCTGGAGCGCACCCGCGGTAAGGTCGCGGGCGTGACCTGCGGCGCGGGGATGCCGTACAAGCTGTCGGAGATCGCTGCGCAATATGGCGTGCAGTACCTGCCGATCGTGTCCTCCGGACGCGCGTTCCGCGCGCTGTGGAAGCGGGCCTACTCCAAGGTTCCGGAGCTGCTTGGCGCGGTCGTCTACGAAGACCCGTGGCTCGCGGGCGGGCACAACGGCCTGTCGAATGCGGAGGACCCGCGCAAGCCGCAGGACCCGTATCCGCGCGTGGCGGAGCTGCGTGTGGTGATGCGCGAGGGCGGCGTGCCCGACACGGTGCCGATCGTCATGGCCGGCGGCGTCTGGCGCCTCGACGAATGGGAGGACTGGATCGACAATCCCGAGCTTGGGAGCATCATGTTCCAGTTCGGCACCCGGCCACTCTTGACCCAGGAGAGCCCGATCCCGCCCGAGTGGAAAGCGCGGCTGATGACCTTGGAGGAAGGCGACGTCCTGCTGCACAAGTTCTCGCCCACCGGCTTTTACTCCTCGGCAGTGCGCAACCCATTCCTCCGCTGGTTGGAAGCGCGCAGCGAACGGCAGATCGCCTTCACCAAGGAGAGCATCGGCGACCATGCGTTCGAGCTGGACGTCGGAATCGGCACCAAGAAGAATTACTGGGTGACCAAGGGCGACCTGCAGCACGCCCGCGAGTGGTTCGCGCAAGGCTACATCAACGCGATGAAGACCCCGGACGACACACTCGTCTTCGTGACGCCGGAGGACGAGAAGATCATCCGCAAGGATCAGGCCGACTGCATGGGGTGCCTCAGCCAGTGCGCTTTTTCGTCATGGGCGGACAATGAAAAGAACTCGACTGGCCGCCTGGCCGACCCGCGCAGCTTCTGCATCCAGAAGGCATTGCAGAACATCGCGCACGGCGAGCCGGTAGACGAGAACCTGATGTTTGCCGGCCATGCGGCGTTCCGGTTCAAGCAGGACCCCTTCTACTCGAATGGATTCGTGCCGACCGTGAAGCAGCTGGTCGACCGGATCCTGACGGGGGCTTAACGTGCGATTGGGGGTGATGGCGGCCGTCGTGCTGGCGCTTGCCGCCTCGGCATCGGCCCAGGACAAGGCGCCGCCCTACTGGGCATCGATCGCGTCCGGCGAGGCGATGATGCGGACGGGGCCGGGCAAGAACTATCCCGGGGTGTGGCTGTACAAGCGCCGCGACCTGCCGATCCGGGTGCTGCGGGTCTATCCCAACTGGCGGCTGATCGAAGACCCGGACGGCGTCCGCGGGTGGATGCTGGTGACGCTACTCAGCGACCGACGCACCGCGGTGGTGCGCGGGGACGAGCCGCGCCCGATCCATGAGCAGGCGGACAGCGGCAGCCGCGTGGCCTACACCGCGGAACCGGGCGTGGTCGGCCGGATCAGCGACTGCGAGGGCGGCTGGTGCCGCATCCAGGTGGGTGCGCGCGAAGGCCACATCCGGACCACGGACATCTGGGGAATCAGCGACGGCGAGACGGTCGACTGAGGCACATGCCTGTGCCTTGAAGCGGCGCAGCTTCGGCCCATCTGCCAGTTCACGCAGCAGAGGAGGGCCACCCATGAAGCTTTATTATTCACCCGGCGCATGCTCGATGGCATCGCGCATCTCGCTATACGAGATCGGTCAGCCGGCGGAGTTCGTCCGCACCGACATTCGGGCCAAGCGGACAGAGGACGGGCGCGACTTCCGCGAGGTCAATCCGCTCGGCTACGTGCCCGCGCTGGAGCTGGACGGCGGCGAGGTGCTGACGGAGAATGGCGCGATCCTGCCATACATCGCGGGGCTGAAGCCTGGTTCATTAGCACCGCGGGGCGACGCGCTGACCGAGGCGCAGCTGCATCAGGCGCTGGGCTTCCTCGGCAGCGAGCTGCACAAGGCGTTCGGGCCTTTCTTCGCCAACCCGCAGGGCGAGGCGCGGGAGGCGGCGATGACGAAGCTGCAGTCACGGCTGGACTTTGTCGAGCAGCACCTTGGCGACGGGCGTGAGTATTGGCTGGGCGGCAAGTTCAGCGTGGCGGATGCCTATGCCTTTGTGGTGCTGAGCTGGGCCGACCATTTCGGCATCAGCTACGACGACCGGCCGAATATTGCCCGGTACCTGGAGCGGATCAGGCAGCGCGAGACGGTCCAGCGGGCGTTGCAGGACGAGGGTCTGCTGCAGGCGGCCTGAGCTGAGCTGATTGCTCGGCTCAGCGGGCAAGCAGCGCTACGAGCGCCAGAACCCCGATCGCGGTCAGGAAAGGCCAGCCGATATGCTCCCGGCGGCTCCCGATCGCATCCACGATGCCGGCCACGGTGAAGACCAGTCCGGTAGCCGCGATCGTAACCGTGCCCACATGAGCGGGCGTCCATGCCAGGGCAAGCAGCGTGGCGGCAACAATCAGGCCGATTGTGCTCGTCAGATGCCACGCGAACGGCACGATGAAGCGGGCAAGCGGCCGCTGCATCACGCCGGTTCGCTCGCGGAGGAGCGGGCGGATCAGCCGTCGCTCGCCAAGCAGCGAATGAACCAGCATGGTTGCGATCAGCAGCGCCGCGGCTGACGTGAGGAGAACCGCTTCCACGTGGGCCGGCTAGACCAGCTCCACCGCCACGGCGGTCGCCTCGCCGCCGCCGATGCAAAGGCTGGCGATGCCGCGCTTGCCGCCCGTCTGCCTGAGGGCGTTGAGCAGGGTCACGATGATCCGGGTGCCGCTGGCGCCGATCGGGTGGCCAAGGGCGGTCGCGCCGCCGTGGATGTTGATCTTGTCGTGACCGATGCCGAGGTCCTTCATGGCAAACATGGCAACGCAGGCGAAGGCTTCGTTAACCTCGAACAGGTCGACCTCGCCGATCTTCCAGCCGGCCTTTTCCAGCACCTTGTGGATGGCGCCGATGGGGGCGACGGTGAACTCGGCCGGAGCCTGGGCGTGGGCGGCGGTGGCGACGATGCGGGCGAGCGGCTCGGCGCCCTTCTCGCGGGCGACGGATTCGCGGGTGAGGACCACAGCGGCGGCGCCGTCCGAGATGGACGAACTGGTGGCGGCGGTGATGGTACCTTCCTTGTGGAAGGCGGGCTTCAGCTGCGGGATCTTGTCCGGACGGCCGCGGCCGGGCGCTTCGTCGGTGTCGACAACGGTCTCGCCGGCGCGGCTCTTAACCGTGACGGGCACGATCTCGTCGCCGAAGCCGCCATTGTCGATGGCGTCCTTGGCCCGGCGCAGGCTTTCGATCGCGTAGCTGTCCATCGACTCGCGGGTCAGCTGATACTCGTTGGCGGTGTGCTGGGCGAAGCTGCCCATCGCCCTGCCTTCCTCATAGGCGTCCTCCAGCCCGTCGAGGAACATGTGGTCGTAGGCGGTGTCGTGGCCGACCCGCGCGCCGGAACGGTGCTTCTTGAGCAGGTAGGGCGCGTTGGTCATCGACTCCATGCCACCCGCAACGATCAGGTCGGCGTTGCCGGTGGCGAGCGCTTCGGAGCCCATAATCACCGTCTGCATGCCCGATCCGCAAACCTTGTTGACGGTGGTCGCCTGGACGGAAGTGGGGAGCCCGGCCTTGATCGCGGCTTGACGCGCGGGCGCCTGGCCGAGGCCAGCGGGAAGCACGCAGCCCATGTAGATGCGGTCGATGTCGTCGCCCGAGATGCCGGCGCGCTCGACGGCCGCCTTGACCGCGGTGGCGCCGAGGTCGGTTGCGGAAACGTCGGAGAGCGCGCCCTGCATCGCGCCCATCGGGGTGCGAGCGTAGGAGAGGATGACGACGGGATCGGTGGCGGCGGTGGCCATGGGGCGGACTCCAACTTCCGGATTGTTGCTGCACTGCAATAAGCATTCCGCGCGCCTTGTTCAAACGCTTACCGCTCTGCTAGCGCCTGCCTCCAAGAGGAGACCCCAGGCATGTCCGCACTCGGACTGGAATTCGACCTTGGCGAGATGGCCGAGACCATCCGCGACACGACCCAGCGCTTCGCCGCCGACAAGATCGCCCCGGTTGCTGCCGAGATCGACGGTGCGGACCGCTTCCCGATTGAGCTGTGGCCGCAGATGGGCGAGCTCGGGCTGCACGGGATCACTGTCGAGGAGGAATGGGGCGGGCTGGGCCTTGGCTACCTTGAGCATGTGGTCGCGCAGGAGGAGGTGGCGCGGGCGTCGGCTTCGGTCGGCCTCAGCTACGGTGCGCACTCCAATCTGTGCGTGAACCAGGTACGCCGCTGGGCCAACGACGAACAGAAGCGCAAGTACCTGCCTGGGCTGATCGACGGGAGCAAGGTCGGCGCGCTGGCGATGAGCGAGGTCGCGGCCGGCTCGGACGTGGTCTCGATGAAGCTCAAGGCCGAAAAGTCCGGCAACGGCTACCGCCTCAATGGGCACAAGTTTTGGATCACCAATGGCCATTATGCCGACGTGCTGGTGGTCTACGCCAAGACCGGCGAGGGCTCGCGCGGGATCACCACCTTCCTGATCGAAAAGGGCATGGAGGGCTTCTCGGTCGGGCAGAAGATCGACAAGCTCGGGATGCGCGGCTCGCCCACCAGCGAGCTGGTGTTCGACGATTGCTTCGTCCCGGCCGAGAACATCATGGGCCCGGAGAATGGCGGGGTCGGGGTGCTGATGAGCGGGCTCGACTATGAGCGTACGGTGCTTGCGGGCATCCAGCTCGGCATCATGCAGGCCTGTCTCGACGTAGTCCTGCCCTATGTCCGCGAGCGGCAGCAGTTCGGCAAGGCGATCGGATCGCAGCAGCTGATGCAGGCCAAGGTCGCCGACATGTATGTCGCGCTGAATTCCGCGCGGGCCTACGTCTACCAGGTCGCCAAGGCCTGCGACGCGGGCAAGACTACGCGCTTCGACGCGGCGGGCGCGATCCTGCTGGCGAGCGAGAGTGCGGTTAAGGTCGCGAACGAGGCGGTGCAGGCGCTAGGCGGCGCGGGCTACACCAAGGACTGGCCGGTCGAGCGCTATTACCGAGACGCCAAGCTGCTCGATATCGGCGCGGGCACCAACGAGATCCGGCGGATGCTGATCGGGCGGGAGCTGGTCGGGGCGGGCGACAAGGCCGCGCAATGAGCGCACCGCGGATCGACAGCAAGGTTCAGCCCGATAGCCCGGATTACCGAGCCCGCGTCGCGCACAACCGGGCGCTGGCGGGGAAGCTGCGGGCGGACGTGGCTGAGGCGGCGCTCGGCGGGAACGAGAAGTCGCGCGAGCGGCATGTCGGCCGCGGCAAGCTGCTGCCGCGCGAGCGGGTGGAGCGGCTGCTCGACCCGGGCTCGCCCTTCCTGGAGATTGGCCAGCTGGCGGCGTGCGACCTGTACGACGGCGAGGTGCCGGGCGCAGGGATGATCGCGGGCATCGGGCGGGTGTCCGGACGGCAGGTGATGGTCGCCGCCAACGACGCCACGGTGAAGGGCGGCACCTATTACCCGATGACGGTGAAGAAGCACCTCCGCGCGCAGGAGATTGCCGAGCAGAACCGGCTGCCGTGCGTGTATCTGGTGGACTCGGGCGGCGCCAACCTGCCGCACCAGGCGGAGGTGTTCCCGGATCGCGATCACTTCGGCCGCATCTTCTTCAACCAGGCGCAGATGTCGTCCAAGGGCATCGCGCAGATCGCCTGCGTGATGGGGTCGTGCACGGCAGGCGGCGCCTATGTGCCCGCGATGAGCGACGAGAGCGTGATCGTCCGCAACCAGGGGACGATCTTCCTGGCCGGACCGCCGCTGGTGAAGGCCGCGACCGGCGAGGAGATTTCAGCGGAGGACTTGGGCGGCGGCGATCTCCATGCGCGGAAGTCGGGCGTGGTTGATCACTTGGCCGAGAACGACGAGCATGCGCTAACGATCGTGCGGGACATCGTTTCGCACCTTGGAAGCGAGGCGGGCGCGGGGATCGGTACGCGCGAGCCGCGGCCGCCGCTGTTCGATGCCGAGGAGCTCTATGGCATCATCCCGGAGGACGTGCGCGCGCCGTACGACGTCCGCGAGGTGATCGCGCGCGTCGTCGACGGCTCGGAGCTGCACGAGTTCAAACCGCTGTACGGCACCACTTTGGTGTGCGGCTTTGCGCACATCTGGGGCATGCCGGTGGCGATTCTGGCCAACAACGGCGTGCTGTTCAGCGAGTCCGCGGTCAAAGGCGCGCACTTCATTGAGCTCGCCTGTCAGCGGCGCGTGCCGCTCCTGTTCCTGCAGAACATCTCCGGCTTCATGGTCGGCGGCAAATATGAGGCGGAGGGCATTGCCAAGCACGGCGCCAAGCTGGTGACCGCGGTAGCGACGGCGCAGGTGCCCAAGATCACCGTGCTGATCGGCGGCAGCTTCGGCGCTGGGAACTACGGCATGGCCGGCCGCGCCTACTCGCCGCGATTTCTGTTCACCTGGCCGAACAGTCGCATCAGCGTCATGGGCGGTGAGCAGGCCGCGTCGGTGCTGGCGACGGTCCACCGCGATGCCGACAAATGGTCGCCCGAGGAGGCGGAGACGTTCAAGGCGCCGGTGCGACAGCGCTACGAGGACGAGGGCAATCCCTGGCACGCGACCGCGCGGCTGTGGGACGATGGGATCATCGACCCGGTGCAGACCCGGGACGTGTTGGGGTTGGCCTTTGCGGCGTGCCTGAATGCGCCAATCCCGGAGCGGCCGCAATTCGGCGTGTTCAGGATGTAATCATGGGTCGTCGGAACAATAGTGCATCACGAAAGCTAAGCACGGACGAGCTCCTCGCTCATTTCGAGCAGAGCTTGAACACCATCGCTAAGTCGAACGCCGTGTATGATCAGGGCTACTCTCCAATAGGGTCCTCGATCGCAACTGAGGTTTATAAGGTTCTTACGGAGAACGGGGAGGCGACACGGCCACGAGGGAAATTGAACTTCTCCGGACCACTAGACTACGACAATCCGTCCGTGCTCTCGGAAGTCGAGAAACTTACCTTTATGGAGCTTGGAGGCGATCCCCCCAAATTAGGCTACCTTCCAATTTACCGTTCTGGCGATGTGCAGAAGTTCACTATGTCTTTCCGTGATTGGTGGAACAAGGATGTCATCTACCGGGCAAGTGCGGCTATGCCGGGATCATCTCCCGGCATGATACCAGTGAATGAATCTCCAAGCGTGCCGTACGACAAGCGTGAGAAACTTACTCGCCTTCGATTGGTGCAGCTTCTGAGGAACAAGGTTGGTTCGCATCTGGAGGCAGACTGGCCGCTTCTGCTCGATCAAATAGATGACGAGCGCGCGTGGGGCATAGCTACGATTCAAACGCCTGACCGGGTGCTGAGCACGCAAGACGGCACTCTGAAGGTCGAAGTGAGGCGCTTGCCTGCCATGATGAGACAAATCTCGCACGAGCTTGTGGAAGCCTACGGTCGTGGCGATGGAGTCTCAGCAACGTGATCGCCTCCCTCCTCATCGCCAACCGGGGCGAGATCGCCTGCCGAATCATCCGGAGCGCGCGAAAGCTCGGGGTGCGGACGGTAGCAGTCTATTCCGATGCGGATGCCAAGGCGCTGCATGTGCGGATGGCCGATGAGGCGGTGCATATCGGACCTTCGCCCGCGCGGGAGAGCTATCTCGTCGGCGAGCGGATCATTGCCGCTGCGAAGCAGACCGGGGCGGAGGCGATCCACCCTGGGTACGGCTTCCTGTCGGAGAACGCCGACTTCGCGCAAGTGGTGCTCGATGCCGGGCTGGTGTGGGTTGGGCCAAAGCCGGACTCGATCCGGGCGATGGGTCTGAAGGACGCGGCCAAGACGCTGATGGCGGAGGCGGGGGTGCCGGTGACTCCGGGGTACCTCGGCGAGGACCAGTCGCCCGAGCGACTCAAGGCCGAAGCGGACGCGATCGGCTATCCGGTGCTGATCAAGGCCGTCGCAGGCGGCGGCGGCAAGGGGATGCGGCGGGTCGATGAGGCGGCCGCGTTCCTGGACGCGCTCGACAGCTGCAAACGCGAGGCTTCGTCTTCGTTCGGCAACGATATCGTGTTGTTGGAGAAGTACATACTCTCGCCGCGGCACATCGAGGTGCAGGTGTTCGGCGACAGCCACGGCAACGTCGTCCACCTGTTCGAGCGCGACTGCTCGCTGCAGCGGCGGCACCAGAAGGTGATCGAGGAAGCGCCCGCGCCCGGCATGGACCAGGCGACGCGAGACGCGGTCTGCGCGGCAGCGGTGCGGGCGGCTGAGGCCGTGAACTACGAAGGCGCGGGCACGATCGAGTTCATCGCCGACGCCAGCGAAGGCCTGCGCGCCGACCGCATCTGGTTCATGGAGATGAACACCCGCCTGCAGGTCGAGCATCCGGTGACGGAGGAGATCACCGGGCAGGACCTGGTCGAGTGGCAGCTGTGGGTGGCGAGCGGGGAGCCGCTGCCGAAGCGGCAGGACGAGCTGTCGATTACGGGCCACGCGATCGAAGCGCGGCTGTATGCGGAAGACCCGGCGAAGGGGTTCCTGCCGAGTGTGGGGCGGTTGGAGCACTTCAACCTCGGCGATGACGGCCGGATTGAGACGGGAGTGGAGGAGGGCGATGCCATCTCGCCCTTTTATGATCCGATGATCGCGAAATTGGTCGCCAGGGCGGAGGACCGCCAGTCAGCAATCGGCGGCCTCGAAGAGATGCTTGCGCAGGTTGAGGTCTGGCCCGTTCGAACAAACGCAGGCTTTTTAAGCAAAGTCGTGATCCACGAGAATTTCAAGCAAGCCCGGTTGGACACGGGCTTGATTGCTCGCAGTGCCGAAGAGCTCACCGACTATTCGATTCCGGACGCCGTGTTGTTGTCGGCCATCAGTTGGAGACTGGAAGAGTTTATGGCGGCAGAGGCTAAGCGCGACGCTGCCGTGTCGCCTTCCGGCCTATTCGGCTTTCGTTTGAACGGCACCCGTGCTCCGGCCCGTCTTGGCTTCACCTTGAATGGTGAGCAGCACTTCGCGCTCGTCCAAGCGGACCAGGTCGCAGAGGGTTGGCAATGGGATGTAGCCATCGATGGACGAACCGAATTTCTGAATATCGAAGCACTCCCGACGACCTATGGTCCCGAAGCTGAAACGCAGCCGCAGGGCCCTATCCTCATGTTCTCCGGTGGGCACGCGTACCAAGTTAGCTTCGAAGCTAACCGTGGCAACGTGGGCCACGGAATTGCCGACGGCGCCCTCATCGCACCCATGCCCGGCAAGGTTACCAGCGTGGACGTGTCCGGCGGCGAGCAGGTGACCAAGGGTCAGCGCCTCCTTACGCTCGAGGCGATGAAGATGGAGCATGCGATGGTGGCTCCGTTTGATGGGGTGGTAGCGGAGTTGAACGTGGAGGCTGGCGCTCAGGTGCAGGTGGAGGCGGTGTTGGCCCGGGTGGAGGCGAGCGGCGAGTAGCCGTCACCCGGACTTGATCCGGGGTCCGCCTTCCTCCTAGCGGCAGATGAAGAACAAGGCGGATCCCGGCTTCTCAAGGCCGGGATGACGAAAGGAAAGCCATGAACATCAACGGCATTGCGGCAGTGGTCACCGGGGCGGCTTCGGGCCTCGGCGAAGCGACCGCTCGAGCGCTGGCGGCCAAGGGCGCGAAGGTGGCAGTGTTCGACCGCGATCAGGAACGCGGCGAGAAGGTCGCGGACGAGATCGGCGGCATCTTCTGCGAGTGCGACGTGACCAGCGAGGAGAAGGTTGCGGCCGCCTTTGCCAAAGCGCGGGAGGCGCATGGGCAGGAGCGGGTACTGGTTAACTGCGCGGGCGTCGCGAACGCGGTAAAGACCGTCGGCCGCGATAAGGAGACCAAGGCAGTCAAGCAGTATCCGATGCACCAGTTCGAGCTGGTGATCGGCATCAACCTGATCGGCACCTTTCGCTGCATCTCGCACTCCGCGGCCGGGATGGTCGATGCTGAGCCGCTGGAGGATGGCGAGAAGGGCGTGATCATCAACACCGCCTCGGTCGCGGCCGAGGACGGGCAGATCGGGCAGGCGGCTTACTCGGCGTCCAAGGGCGGTGTGCTGGCGATGACCCTGCCGATCGCGCGCGACCTGATGAACGAGGGGGTGCGGGTCAACACCATCCTGCCGGGCGTGTTCAAGACGCCGATGGTCGCGATGATGCCGAGCCAAGTCCAGGACGCGCTTGCGGCGCAGGTCCCGTTCCCGAAGCGGCTCGGGCGGCCGGAGGAATATGCCGAGCTTGCGGTGTTTATGATCGAGAGCGGCTACCTCAACGCCGAGCATGTGCGGCTGGACGGCGGTATCCGCATGGCGCCGCGCTGAGGTGGACGAGCGCGGGCTGATCGAGGCGCTCGCCGAAGCCGCGCGCGAGGCTGGCGAGGCGATCCTGGCCGTGCGACGCCGCGGGTTCGAAATTGAGACCAAGGGCGATACTTCGCCCGTCACAGAAGCGGATCGCGCCGCGGAGGCGATCATCTTGGACGCGCTGGCCCGGGCTACGCCCGGAGTGCCGGTGATCGCGGAGGAGGAGGTCGCGGCTGGGCGCATCCCGGCGCATGGCGACCTCTACTTCCTGGTCGACCCGCTGGACGGCACCAAGGAGTTCGTCCGAGGCGGGGACGATTATACCGTCAACATCGGCCTGATCGCGGGCGGGCAGCCCAAGCTGGGGGTGGTGCTGGCGCCCGAGCGGGGGCGGATGCACGGTGGGATCTTTGGCCAGGGGGCGTGGCTGGAGGAAGGCGGCATTCGCCAGCCGATCCGAACTCGAGCGCTCGGCGAGAAGATGGTGGCGGTCGCGTCCAAGTCGCACTTCACGCAAAACACCGCCGATTACCTCGACAGCATTTGCCAAGGGGGCGGCCATGTGGGGATCGGGTCGAGCCTTAAGTTCTGCATCCTCGCAGAGGGTCGCGCGGATATCTACCCGCGGCTCGGACCGACCAGCGAGTGGGATACGGCGGCGGGTCATGCGGTGCTGCTGGCGGCGGGCGGGCGATGCGACGGACCGGACGGGCAGGCACTCCGCTACGGCAAGCGGGCGTTCCTCAATCGGGCATTCGTCGGTACGGGCGGGTGGGCGGCGCCCCCGCTGCAGCCCTTCCTCCGCGAGTTCGCGGGCGGGGGCGACTTGGCGCAGGGTGTGTAGCTGACAGGACCTGCCCTTGCGCCTCTGCAGCAACAATTCAGCAACTTGCGCCGAAATGAATGATTTAAGTGCTTAACTGCCAAGTCTCACCCCGCTAAAGCCGAAGTGCTCGGTTCAGTTGACAGTGGATTGCGTCATGGCCGCAGCAAGTTCCTCGTTCCCGCAGCAATCCGGGTGGGAGCACCCCAGCGCACTGGCGGTAGGCGACAGCCCGACCGCCTTGTGGCGCTCGCAACGGACGTTCCAGGCCGCTGAGCGTGCGCAAGCAGGCGCCATGATCGACGTCGCGCTGGATCGGCTGACGCGCGGACGGTGGGACGCGGTATGGATCGAGATCGATGGCGATTTCGACGGCCGGGTCGAACGGCTGCTGCAGCAGGTCAACGGAGACGTGGGTGCTGGCCGGTACCGCGCCGTGGTGTCCGCAGTGCCCGAACTGATCGATCCGCTGAGCGCAATTCTGGCCTGCCCGGACATCGAGTTGATCATCAATGCCGCAGAGGCGGAGCGGGCCGCCGCCCTGGCGATGCTCGCCCGTCCGGCCGCCGTAGGCGTGCGGGACTCGGCCTCGGACCTGAGCGGACCGCGGCTACGCCAGCTCAGCGACGAGGTCACGCGATTCGCCGCTACCCTGGCCAAACTATCGACCGGAACAGCTCCGCCTGCGATCGCTGAGGCGGCGATCCACGCTTCCCCAGCCAATGCGCCGGCGGTGTCGGCGGAGGCGGTGCACGGGGTGATCCGGGCGCGTCGGTTACGGGCGGACCACCTTCCGGCCGACCTGTTCGCCGATCCTGCGTGGGATATGCTGCTAGACCTGTTGCAGGCGGAGATCGTGCAGCACCGGGTGCCGGTGTCGAGCTTGTGCAATGCGGCGGCGGTTCCGGCCACCACCGCCCTGCGCTGGCTCAAGACCATGACGGAACGAGGCGTGGTGCAGCGTCGCAACGACCCCCATGACGGGCGGCGGGTGTTCATCGAACTGGCGAAGAACACCAGCACCGCGCTGCGCACCTATTTCGCTGAAGCCGGCAGGCTGGGCGTGATCTAGCGCGGCTTGCGCAGCGGAGGCGGGCATGGCAGTGGCGCCGCTTCCGCACCTGCGGGCGCTTAGCTCAGTTGGTAGAGCATCTCGTTTACACCGAGAGGGTCGGCGGTTCGAGCCCGTCAGCGCCCACCAGCCTGCGCTGGAGCTTCGGCTGCGAGCGGCCGATTAGTTGAACCAGCCGCTCTGTTCGAAGTCGAAGATGCCCAGCGCGAGCAGGATGATCGACAGCACAAGCGCCGCGAGTACGAGAGTACCGATGATCTTGACGGCGCCGTTAGTCCCGGCGCGCGGGGTTGGGTCGTTGATGGGGGGCATGATGATCCTCGAGTATTCCGTTGCTTCAGACAACGGAGGACCCGGCGCTTGGGTCCTTGCCTGAAGTCAGAAGCTAATCCAGCCGAGCAGAACCAGTAGCAGCAAGGTTCCAAGCGCCGTGATCAGAAGCGAACCCAGGCAGCCGGTGCGGTTCGAAAAGAAGAAGAACATGGGCGTCCTTGAGGTTGGATGTGCTTGTAACTGCTCGCGGCATCAGAGGCTCCCGGGAGCGATCATAGAGTGCGGACGAGCTTAACGGCGACCGCGGCCCAAGGGGGATCGGCGACCACGCTCTGCCGGCCGCCTGCGCTGGGCGGGAGCAGGTGGAGCTTGCCGCCATCGCGGCCGATCAGGCGGCCGAAGAGGAAGCGGCCGGCAGGTCGCGGGACCAGCACGTCACGGTTGAGCGCGCGGCCGAACTCTTCGGGCGAAAGGCGGTCGCACCAGACTTCATCGCCGCTGCGATAATCGCCGACGCTCGCCGAGACAGTCAAGGCGACTTGGCCGGGCTGAGTTCTGGGCGGAAGGACCTTGGCCGATTTCTTGAGCGGAGCCGCGCCGGTGGCGGTAAGCACGGCGACAACGTCCAAGTCCTCGCGCTCCGGATGCTCGACGAGGTCGGCGGCTTCGACCCCAAGTGCGGCGGAGATGCGGTTCAGCCAGCTGACCGATACCGTCCGCATGCCCGTTTCAAGACGGCCGATGGTTTGTGCGGTGGTCGCCGGCATGCACGCCCTCGCAACGTCGTCCAAAGTCATGCGCTTGGCCTTGCGAACGTCCCGTATCCGCGTGATCATCTATCGCTTCCTTAACCTATCCGGTTTTCTTCTGTCCTACAGACCAGCCGCTATGGCAAGCCTCCATTCGACTCGATGATGGAAGAGCGGAGTGCGGTACGAAGCTGGGCGACTACTTGAAGAGCGTGCGGTTGGAGCAGACAGCGGAGGTGATGCCGGCAAGCGGCCGGCGCGCTCGGTCACAGTGAACGCGGCGGAATTGCCGCTTGGGTGGCTCCGGGCAAGGGGGCACATCAGCGAGCGTCAGTTCAGCGCGGGCGAGCAGTTGCGGCTTGATTGGGAACGGGCGCAGCTCTCGCCCAGCGTGACGATGCGCTGGGATGCGGCGCCGCTCTCGCGAGGACGTGGCGGGTCCAGGCCTGGCGCGCACCCGGCGGAAACGCAGATCAAGGCGCGCGAACGGTTCGAGGCGCCGGTGGCGGCCGCCGGGCCTGGGTTATCGGACATCCTGTGGCGGGTCGTGTGCGCCGGCGAGGGAATGCGCGACGCCGAAAGCACGCTGGGCTGGCCGGCGCGAGCTGGGAAGTTGGTGCTGACCCTCGCGCTCGACCGAGTGGCGGACCACTACCGGCTGCGCTGAGCCGCTGTTATTGGGGCAGGGCAGGAGGCCGCCTCATGATACTCTATGGCTCGTCGATGTCGCCGTACGTGCGTAAGGTGCTAGCCTGCGCAGCGGAGAAGGGCATCACGCTGGAGTCCCGGCCGACCGGCTTCCGCGACGAGAACCCGGAGTTCCGTGCGGCAAGCCCCTTTGGTAAGATGCCGGCCTTAGTCGATGGGGATTACAATTTGGCGGACTCGAGTGCCATCATCCACTATCTGGAGGCGAAGCACCCCGAGCCAGCGTTGATACCGGCCGAGCCGCGGGCACGCGGGCGCACCATCTGGTGGGACGAGTTCGGCGACACGCTGCTGATGGGCTGCCTCCAGAAGCTGTTCTTCAATCGGGTCGTAGCGCCGATCCTCCTCAAGCGGGAGGGGGATCCGGAAGTGGCGGACGCAGCCGAAAAGCGCGAGCTGCCGCCGTTGCTGAGCTACCTCGAAGGGCAGGTGCCGGAGGGAGGCTTTCTAGTCGGAGACAGGTTGACCCTGGCTGATGTGGCCGTGGCCAGCCCGCTGGCAAACCTGGAGCATATGGGGATGACGGTCGACGGCGGCAGGTACCCGCGCCTTGCCGCCTATGTAGAGCGCATCCTGGCGCGCCCGAGCTTTGTCGAGCGCCTGACCAAGGAGCGGGCCTTCATGCAGAAGGTCGCCGCTTAAGGGCGAAAGAGGCCGCGCCCCCAGCGGAAGCGCGGCCTGCATCATCGGATCGCGGTCGCTTAGAGGGCGCTTCCTTCGATGTCGGACTCGCGCCCTTGGCTGCGCTCGATCTCGATGTCCGTGGTGCCCGGGTCCTCGCCCTGGCCCATTGTGTCGTCCTGCAGCGCGCCCTGGCCTTGATCAGCAAAGTCCTGATCATCGTCATCCTGCGTCTGCAGATAGTCGCTGCTGGTGTCGGAGGAGGAGCCGACAAAGCCGCTGCCGCTCTGACCGCCCGACCGGGTTTCGGCCGAGCCGCCGTAGCCGCCACCGGCCGTGCCGAGGGGCATGCCGTCTCCCGTGTCGTTGCCGTTGCCAGCTTGACCCATGTCGGCCTCCTGGCCGAGGTCGGTGCTGTTCTGGCTCTGGCTCATGGCCTCGGCCTGGCCGCTGTTGCCGTAGCTCGCCTGGCCCGTCGAGAAGTCGGCGGGGCTGCTGCCGGAGGACTGCGCCGTGCCGGAGCCGGTACTGCTGTCGTTGCCGCCGCTCGGCTGCGCGTTCTGCTGCTGCGCTTGCGGTTGCTGGCCCTGCTGCTGCCCTTGCGGCTGCTGGTTCTGCTGATCAGTTTCTTGATCGCGACCATAGCCCTGCTGGCCGGTTAGGTTGTTGTCCTGGTTCACTTCGATCTCCTCGCATTGCCCATGCTCTCAGCGGAACAACGGAAGGGAGGAAGGTCGCGTTCCGCAACTTACGGAGCGGAAACGACCAAGGCGGGCAGTTGCGACGAACGGAGACGCAGAAGGCCGCCGGATCGCTCCGGCGGCCCCTTGCAAGTACAACTGAATTCCAGCGCGCGCCGGGGTATGTCGTCAGGCTTCGGTTGTCTCACCCTCGGCCGGAGCGGCGGGCGCGTCCGCGGTCGCACCGGGCTCGGCATTGGGATCATAGGCCTCGGTGAAGCCGGCGTTGTCGCGCTCGAACATCTGCGCCATGACGTCGACGCCCTGCGCCTGCAGCTCGGCTTCTTCCGGCGAACGGGCGACGTTGACCTTGACGGTCACCGCCACCTCGGGGTGCAACGCGATGCGGATCTCGTGCATGCCGATCGCCTTGATCGGACGGTCAAGCACGATCTGGCTCTTGCTCACCTTGGCGCCGTCCGCCTCCAGTGCGTCACCGATGTCGCGGGCGCTGACCGAGCCGTAGAGCTGGCCGGTGTTGGACGCCTGGCGGATGAGCTGCACGGTCTTGCCGTCCACGCCCTTGGACGAGGCTTCGGCCGCCGAGCGGCGCTCGGCGTTGTCCGACTCGATCCGCGCGCGGTTGGCTTCGAAGACCTTGCGGTTGGCTTCATTGGCGCGGAGCGCCTTCTTGCGCGGGAGCAGGTAGTTGCGGGCGAAGCCGTTCTTGACGGTCACGACGTCGCCGATGCCGCCCAGCTTTTCGACGCGCTCTAGCAGGATAACTTCCATGGGAGCGCTCCTTACTTCACGACATAGGGAAGCAGGCCGATGTGGCGGGCGCGCTTAATCGCCTTGGCCAGCTCACGCTGCTTCTTGGTGGATACCGCAGTGATGCGGCTGGGAACGATCTTGCCGCGCTCGGACACGAAGCCCTGGAGCAGGCGCACGTCCTTGTAGTCGATCTGCGGGGCGTCCTTGCCCGAGAAGGGGCAGGACTTGCGGCGGCGGAAGAATGCACGGGCCATCAATCAAGCCTCCACGTCTTCGCGGGGTGCGCGCTCGGCGCGGTCAGGACGGTCGCCGCGATCCGGGCGGTCGCCACGGTCTCCGCGGGGTCCCCGCTCGCGGTCGCGCTCCGAACGGCGCATCATCGCCGACGGGCCGGTCTCATGCTCGTCGACCCGGATGGTCATAAAGCGGATAACGTCTTCGTTGATGCCGGTCTGGCGCTCCAGCTCGGCCACCGCCGCGGCCGGCGCGTCGATGTCGAGCATGACGTAGTGCGCCTTACGGTTCTTGGCGATGCGGTAGGCGAGGCTGCGCAGGCCCCAGGTCTCGGTCTTGGCGACCTTGCCGCCGTTGTCGGTGATGATGGTAGTGGCGTTTTCCGCGAGCGCATCGACCTGGGCTTGAGCCAGATCCTGACGCGCAAGGAAAACATGCTCGTAGAGCGGCATGCTTGTCTCACATGTTGGCCGATCGCTGGCGCCGCACCATGCGGTCGCCCCTCCGGCTGTCGTCGCTATGCTGAGCCAGGGTAAGGCAGCGTGCCTGACCCGAGCTGCGAGCGCCTATGCCGCAGGAGCCGGCTTTTTGCAAGAACGGCCATGGAGGCACCGGGTTGAAGGCTTGCTTCGATGGCCGCGAATGGCAGTTCGGGATCGTAGCCGCAGGTGAGTTGCGGATCGGCGGGGAACGGGTGGTGTCTGCGAGGCGACCTGCGATTGCACGCCCGGTCGGAGGGAATCTGGTCGACGCGGAAGCACGGACGGCGCTTCTCGGCATCTTGGCGGCGCTCGAAAGCCATGGCTGATCGCTAGGAGCTAGCCGTCATGATCCGAGTGTATCGTTCTCCGCGGCGGTTGGGTCGGTTTACGATTTCCCCTTCCTGAGCGCCTGCCGGCCGACTATGACGCGGAGGCTTTCTGGCTCGAAGGAAGGGGCACCCATGCGGAAGCTACTAGTAGTGGCAATTGCTGCGTCGACAGCGACAACACCTGCTCTGGCGCGCGATGGCGTGGGTTATGTCGGGATCGAGGGCGGCCTCATGAAAGTCGAGGACATCGAGTTCGATTTCGAGGACGATGCCGACTCCATTGACAACCTTTTCGGCGTCGATGTGAAGACTGGTTTTGACGTCGCCTTCGTCGGCGGTCATGATTTCGGGACGATCCGGGTCGAAGGCGAAGTTGGTTACAAGCGCGCTTCGCTGGACGAAGTGCGAGTTGACCAGAGCGTCATCCCGGCAAGCAATCTCGAAGCCGATGGCCGTGCCAGAGTCCTCTCGGGGATGGTCAACCTCCTGCTGGACTTCGGCGCCGACAACGGTCTGAGCGGCTTTGTCGGAGGTGGTGCAGGCATCGCTAGAGTTAAGATGCGGGGAGACCTTAGCGGCACCGGCACCGGCGGGATCGGAGTTTCGGACCTTGGTTTCTCGGGCAGCGATCGGGGCTTCGCTTGGCAGGGCGTGGCCGGCGTCCGCACGGCCGTCACCGGCAACATCGACCTTGGCCTCAAGTACCGCTTCTTCAATACCAAGTTCGAGCTTGAAGGCGGAGGTGAGCAACTTAGCGACCGGTTTCGCTCGCATGCGTTGCTGGCCAGCCTGACCTACAACTTTGCGGCTCCACCAGCGCCGCCACCGGCACCCGCACCGCCGCCTCCCCCACCTCCACCTCCCGCAACCCAGACATGTCCGGATGGGTCAGTGATCTTGGCGACCGACTCTTGCCCCGTGCCGCCTTCGCCACCGCCGCCGCCGCCACCCGCTCCCGAGCGAGGTTGAGTTTCCGAACGGCGCCGGGCTGCGAGTCACTGACCGCCCTGAACAGGGCTCGGTAGGCTCGCACCTGCTCGACGTTGAACACCTCCAACGCTAGGCGGGTATGATGCACCGCCCACTTCGCCTGACCTGCAGCACGGACGCACTGATTGCGAATTGGCGGGCGCTTGCCGGGCGGGCTGGTGTCGCCTGTGGCGCAGCAATCAAGGCTGATGGCTACGGATTGGGAGCTCGGCCGGTTTTCGACGCGCTCTACGCCGCGGGTTGCCGTGATTTCTTCTTGTCCACGTGGTGGGAAGTTGGCGAGCTCGGGACGGTGCCGCCCGACGCGTTCGTTTCGGTCCTCCACGGCCTTGGTCCCGACGACGTTGCGGCAGCGCTGCTGTGGACGAACGTCCGACCAGTCTTAAATAGTGCCAGGCAAGCGCAGCGCTGGAAGCAGATCGCTCCTGAGCGCGAATGCGATGTGATGATCGATACCGGGATGAACCGGCTCGGCCTTCGGCAGGAGGAAGCGTCCGCTCTGACCGGCTTAAACATCCATACCTTGCATAGCCATCTCGCGTGCGCGGATGAAGATCATGATCTCAATCAGCTTCAGCTGGAGCGCTTCCGATCCGCAGCAAGCGGCGTCGCAGCCAAGCGCTACAGCCTCGCCAATAGCGCAGGCATTTTCCTGGGTGGTGACTACAGCTTTGATTTGGTGAGACCCGGGCTGGCGCTATACGGGGGTTCGCCGCGGCCCGAAGCGCGCGAGTTGGTCCGACCCGTGGCTCGCCTCGAAGCGCAGGTCGTCCAGCGACGTGTGATCCGTGAAGGAGAGAGCTGCGGCTACGGCGGGCGGTTCGTCGCGCAAGCCGATACGGAGGTGGCCATTGTCAACCTCGGCTATGCCGATGGCTATTGGCGCGGGTTCTCGGAGTGCGGCAAGGCGGACATGGGGGGCATCGACCTGCCGGTACTTGGGCGCGTTTCGATGGACCTAGTGGCGCTTGGCTGTGACGACGCGCCCGAGCTGGCGGAGGGCGACTGGGCTTCGCTGCACTTCGGGCTGGAAGAAGCCGCTGCAGCGTCGGGCATGTCGCAATACGAGCTGCTGACGGGACTAGGCCGGAGGTTCGAGCGGCTCTGGCACTAGCCCCTTCGGCGGGGTTGTCTTGGGTTGGTACCGGCATAGATCAACGACCGGGCAGCGCCAACACTCCGGCTTTCTTGCTTTGCAGATGTATCGGCCGTGCAGGATCAGCCAATGGTGAGCATGTTGGCGGAACGGCTGGGGTGTGGCCTTCAACAGCTTCAGTTCTACCTCCAGCGGCGTCTTTCCAGGTGCCAGTCCCGTGCGATTGCCGACCCTGAACACATGAGTGTCGACGGCGATCGCCGGTTCGTCAAAAGCGATGTTCAGGACGACGTTGGCAGTTTTCCGCCCGACACCGGGCAAGCGCTCCAGCGCATCGCGATCCGGCGGCACCTGCCCGCCATGTTCTTCAACGAGCTGCCTGGCCATGGCGATGACGTTCTTGGCCTTAGTGTTGAACAAGCCGATCGTCTTGATGAGCTCGCGGACCCGGTCCTCGCCGAGCGCCAGCATCTTCTCGGGCGTGTCGGCAAGATCGAACAGCGGGGGTGTCGCCTGGTTCACGCTGGCATCGGTCGCTTGGGCAGACAAGGCAACCGCAACCAGCAGCGTATAAGGATTGACCCAGTCGAGTTCACCTTGCGGCGCCGGATCGAGTTCAGCCAGCCGCCGGAAGAACTCGGAAACCTCGGCTCGTTTCACGGACCAGCGATCACGTCGTGCATGCCGTAGAGACCCGGTGACCGGCGGTGCAGGAAGCGGGCGGCAGCGAGCGCGCCCCGGGCGAAAATCATCCGGCTCTCGGCGCGGTGCGAGAGGACCAGACGCTCTTGCGGCCCGGCGAAGACCACGTCGTGATCGCCCACGACGGTTCCTCCGCGTAGTGCGGCAAAGCCGATCGCACCCTCCTGCCGCTTCAGCCCGGTTCCTTGTCGGCCGGCTTCCATCTGAAGCGGGCGCTGCCGGCCCCTAGCCGCGGCCTCACCGAGCGCGAAGGCCGTTCCCGACGGCGCATCCGCCTTCATACGGTGGTGCATTTCCACCACCTCGATGTCCCACTCGACCTCCAGCGCAGCCGCGGCGCGCTCCACCAGGTCCTGCAGCACGGCCACGCCGAGCGAAGTATTCGCCGCGCGCAGTACCGCGACTTCGCGAGCTGCCTCTGCAATCCTTCGCTCCGCGAGATCGTCGAGTCCGGTCGTCCCGACCAGGATCGGAACGGCTGCGGTGGCAGCCCGCTGAAGGCTCGCACTCAGTGCCTGGGGCGCGGAGAAGTCGACGATAACGTCGCCGCTGTCCTGGTCCAAAGCGAAGCGCCTGTCCTCCTCTACTGCGGCAGCGATCGCCCGTCCCATCCGGCCTTCCGGCGCGATCAATGTAAGCCGGATTGGCTGGTCTTCGGTGCGCATGACTGGCTGATGGCGCAGCGTTCAAGCCCGCGCAATGCCGAGCCGCTGCTGTAGTGCGATGGCGGCTGCGGGAGCCCGCACCTTGGCCCCATTTATCATGAAGATGTACGCTTCGCGGCCGTCGACCTGCCACCGCCGTGCCCGCTCAGCGAAGCCATCAAGGTCGTGCGCTTCATACCCGGTCCCCACCTCTTCCCGCATCCGCTGCAGTCGCGCATATGCGAAGTCCGCAGTCTCCACATCGATGCAAGGGAACTCGTCAGCGTCATCGAACACAACGGCGATATTGCGATCTCGGCAGAGGGCGAAAAAGGCTTCGTCACGGAAGCTCTCATGGCGCGGTTCGATAACGTGGCGCAGCGGAAGGCCGTCGAGTTGCTCCGGCAGAAGCTCGATAAACCGGGCGATATCCTCCCGATCGAAGGTCCGCCTCGCCGCAAACATCCAGAGGATCGGACCGAGCTTCGGGCCAAGCGCCACCAAACCTTGATCCATGAAACTTGCGATGCCTTCGCCTGCTTCAGCCAACCTGGTCCTCGTTACGCAAATCCGGCTAGCCTTAACGGCGAACTGAAATCCTTCCGGCGCCATAGCCGCCCAGCTTTGCCAAGTCTTGAGGCTCTGCCGGCCATAGAAGGTTCCATTGATCTCAATCGCTCCTAAGCTGTGCGAAGCGAACTCGAGTTCGCGCGATTGCGGCAGCTTGGGCGGAAAGAAGGTGCCGCGCCACGGGGCGTAGCTCCACCCACCTATGCCGACGCGGATCCTGCCCTCGCTCATCAACATGGTCCCTGTTGCCGAATCCGCGAATGCGTCGCCTACCTCAACGGTTCCGGAAGTCGCTTCAGCGCTCAGGCCTGCGGGAGGAAGCGCCCGACGATGTCCTTGGCCAGCCGAGCGGGCCTTCGCGATACGGCGTCAAGGCAGCACCAGGTGCTGTTGATCTCCGCAACCACTTCTTCGCCCCGCTTGATCACCGTCGTGAACAGCGCGCGCGCACCCTGCACTTGCTCGGCAATCACATCGGCAACAACAATATCGTCAAGGAACGCCGGCCGGCGATAGCTAATCTCGTGCTTAAGCGCGACCCACAGGTGGCGAGCCACCGCGTCGGCCGGGGCAATCTTCTCCCAATATTGCACCACCGCTTCCTGGACCCACTTCAGGTAGACGCTGTTGTTGACGTGACCCATATGGTCGATGTCGGCAGGTTCGATTCCGATTGCGTGGCGATACATTGCGAGTCCCATGCGGGCAGCGTGCTTGCTGCTGACAATGGTGTCAACTGAATAGGTTAGCGAATGGTTGCCGGTACGGAGCGTTCCCATGCGATCCTTGTACTCACGGGAGCGGGCGTATCGGCCGACAGCGGGGTCGCAACCTTCCGCGGCCCGGATGGCCTGTGGGAAGGGCACCGGGTGCAGGACGTGGCAACGCCTGAGGCCTTTCAACGCGATCCGGACCTCGTTCATGCCTTCTACGACGCGCGGCGCGCCAAGCTTGAAACCGTGCAGCCGAACGCCGCGCACGAGGCGCTGGCCCGGCTCGATGCCGAGTGGCCGGGCGAGCTGCTGATCGTCACTCAGAACGTAGACGATCTCCACGAGCGCGCCGGCGCCAGGCGCCTCCTCCACATGCACGGCGAGCTCAAGCTCGGCTGGTGCCTGGCGTGTGGCGAGCGGTTCGCCTGGGTACGGGAGATGGGCACCGCCGCGACTTGCCCGTCGTGCGGCGGGGTCGGGCAAGTCCGTCCTGACATCGTCTGGTTTGGCGAGATGCCCTACGAGATGGAGCCCATCGAAGAGGCCCTGCAGCGCTGCCACCTGTTTGTCTCCATCGGCACGTCCGGAGCCGTCTACCCGGCTGCCGGCTTCGTCCAGACCGCCCGTTATTACGGCGCCCGCTGTCTCGAAATGAACCTCGAGCCGAGCCAAGGAAGCATGTTCTTTCATGAGACCCGGCTCGGCCGCGCCGCCGAGCTGGTGCCCAGGTGGGTCGAGGAGTTACTCGGCGGCTAGTCCGACCACTCCAGCCCGATCTCCCGGTACAGGCCGCGGTCCTCCTCCCAGCGCGGGTTGACCTTGACGTGCAGGAACAGGTGCACTTTGCGCCCGAGATGCTCGCCAATAGCCTGGCGCGCCGCGGCGCCGATGGCCTTGAGCTTGGCGCCGCCTTTGCCGAGCACGATCGCCTTCTGGCTGTCCCGCTCGATCAGGATCTGCTGGTGGATGAGGGTCGAGCCGTCCTTGCGGTCCTCCCACTTCTCCGTTTCGACCGCCGATGCGTAGGGCAGCTCGGCATGGAGCTGTAGGTAGAGCTGCTCGCGGGTTAGCTCCGCCGCCACCATCCGGTCGGTCGCGTCGCTGAGCTGGTCCTCGGGGTAGTGCCATGGGCTCTCCGGCACCGCCCCGCCGAGGTGACGCTTGAGGTCGGGCACGCCATCGCCAGCGCTTGCCGACACCATGAATACCGCTTCGGGCTGCAACCGCTCCGCCAGGCGAGCCGCGAGCACCAGCAGCTCCTCCTTGCGCGCGATATCGACCTTGTTGAGCACCAGGATCCTGGGCTCGGGCCGCCCTTCGACTCCCTGCAGCACGGCTTCCACCCGCTCGCCCACCTTGGCCGCCGCATCCACCACCAGCAGCACCCGGTCGGCGGCTTCCGCGCCTTCCCACGCCGCCTTGACCATCGCCCGGTCGAGCCGCCGCCGCGGGTCGAAGATGCCGGGCGTGTCGACCAGCAGGATTTGGCTCTTGCCCTCGATCGCAATGCCCATCAGCCGCGCGCGGGTGGTCTGCGCCTTGGGGCTGACGATCGCCACCTTCTGGCCGATGAGTGCGTTCACCAGCGTCGACTTGCCGGCGTTGGGGGCGCCGAGCACCGCTACCAAGCCGCAGCGTTCAGTCATTCCGCAATGCTCCCAACTGTCGCAGCAACGTCAGCGCCGCGTCGCTCTCGGCCTCGCGCTTGGTGCTGCCGGTGCCGGTGGCTTCGCCCGCCGAGCCGACGGAAGCAGTGACCGTGAAGCGTGGCGCGTGCTCGGGTCCGGAACGGTCGATCACCGTATAAACCGGGGCCTTGCGGCGCTGCCCTTCAGCCCACTCGTGCAGCAGCGATTTAGGGTGACGCGGGGCTTGGCCTTGCGCCTCTACCCGCGACTGCCAGCAGCGGCGGATGAACTGCCGGGCCTGCCCGAGCCCCGCGTCCAAGTATAGGGCCGCGATCAGCGATTCCACCACATCGCCCAGCACGTTCTCGCTGTGGGCTGCCCGATCCTCGCGGGCCTGCTTGCCCAGCTTGATGACTTCGGCCAGCCCGAGCTCCGCACCCACTGCTCCGCAATATTCGCGTGAGACCAGCTGGGTGAAGCGGTGGGACAGCTTGCCCTCCTGCTCGCGCGGGAACAGCTCGCTCAGCCACTCCGCCATGACCAGCCCCAACACCCGGTCTCCCAGGAACTCGAGCCGCTGGTAGTTCATGACCCCGGCGCTTGGGTGGGTGACGGCTTGTTCGAACAAATCCGTGTCGCAGGGCCTGTGCTGCAAGCGTTGCTCGACCCAGCGGCGAAGGTCGTTCACGGGAAAGTCTTCCCGATCCGCTCGGGCCGTAGCGCCGTAAACCAGGTCCATGGCTTCAGCCATTCCGCGCTACCGTCGGTCGACCAGAAGATCACCGCAGCGCGCCCGACCAACGCCTCCTGCGGTACGAAGCCCATGCCCCCGAGCGCCGGTGCGTAACGGCTGTCCGCGCTGTCGTCGCGATTGTCGCCCATGGTGAATACGGCTCCGGCCGGAACCGTGACCGGCCCGAAGTCGTCCGCGATCGGATTGTCGACCTGGTCGAGCACCAGGTAGCTCGGTCCGCCGGGCAGCTGCTCGCGAAAGACCGGGTAAGCGCACCGCCCGTCTCGAACCCTGGGCTGGGCGGGCGGCACCACGCGGCAAGGACTGTTGGGCGTGATCGGCATCGCGAAGTCGCCGACCGGCTGCTTCGACACGGACTTGCCGTTCAGAAACAGCTGCCCATCGCGCGTCGCCACCGTGTCACCCGGCAGGCCGATCACGCGCTTGATGACGTCCGCGCCCTCCGGTCCCTGGAATACCGCTACGTCGCCGCGCTCGGGCAGGCGGGAGAAGATGCGTCCCTCCATCGGCGGGAAGCCGAACAGGAAACTCGCCTGACTGTACCCGTAAGGCCACTTGGCCACGATCAGATAATCGCCGATGTGCAAGCCCGGCAGCATCGACCCCGATGGGATGCTGAACGGCGCGATGATCAGGCTCCGCAGGACCCAGGCGAACAGTGCCAGGCCGAGCAGGGTCTTCCAAAAGCTGCCGCGCTGTTCGGGCTTGGGTTGGGTTTTCGCCATTGCGCGCTTCTTTGGGGCCGGGCGGGGCAAGGTCAAGCCTGACCGCAGGAAAGCCGGTCTCGCGCCCGCGCCCGCCGACGCCCGCGGCTTCAGGGTGGTTTTTGACCCGGCCGTCGCTATGTAGCCGCCATGCCCCTGACCGATGCCGATTGGGCTGCGCTGGCCGAGGCCGAAGTGCAGCCGCTTGCCCAGCTGTTTGCTGATCCCGGACGCGCGCCGCAGCTGAGCATGGACGTTGCCGGGATCCGCTTCGATTTCGCCAAGACGCATCTGTCGTCTGCTCACCTCTCGATCTTTTCAAGGCTCGCCGAACAGGCAGCGCTCCATGACGCGCAGGAGCGGCTGTTCACGGGCCAGATCGTCAATCCGACCGAAGGCCGTGCCGCCGAGCACTTGGCGGAGCGCGGCTCCGGCTCGCCGGAGTCTGTGGAGCTTGCCGTTACCCGCCACCGCCGGATGCGCGGGTTGGTCGACGCGGTCGAGGCGGGGGCGTTCGGCGACGTGACCGGAGTCCTGCATATCGGCATCGGCGGCTCAGCACTGGGGCCCGCGCTGCTAGTGGACGCGCTCGGCCGGCATGAGCGGCGCTACAAGGTCGCCGTGCTATCGAACATCGATGGCCAGGCCTTCGACGATGCGGTCGCCGACCTTGATCCGGCCACCACCCTGGTTGCCGTCGCCTCCAAGACCTTCACCACCGCCGAGACGCTGCGCAACGCCCGCGCGGCGCTGGCCTGGCTGGAGGAGGCTGGAGTCGACGACCCGTATGGCAGACTGATCGCGATCACTGCGGCCCCGGACAAGGCCGTCGAGTTCGGGATCGACGATACCCGCATCCTCCCATTCGCCGAGGCGGTCGGCGGCCGTTACTCGTTGTGGTCGGCGATCGGCTTCCCCGCCGCGTTGGCGCTCGGCTTCGGCGCGTTCGAGGAGCTGCTCGAAGGCGCGGCGGAGATGGACCGCCACTTTCGCCTAGCCCCGGCCGAGCGCAATGCCCCGCTGCTCGCGGCTTTCGCCGACCTGTTCTACACGCAGCGGCTCGGCGCGGAGACCCGCGGTGTTTTCGCTTACGACGAGCGCCTGCGGCTGCTGCCCTCCTACCTCCAGCAGCTCGTGATGGAGTCCAACGGCAAGTCTGTCACCGCCGATAACCGGCCGCTCGGTCGCCCGAGTTCCGCCATCCTGTGGGGCGGCACCGGTACCGACGCTCAGCACGCGGTTTTCCAGCTGCTCCATCAGGGCACGCACCTCGTGCCTGTCGAGTTCGTGGCCGTGGCCGAAGGCGACGACGATCAGGATTTCGCACACCACCGCGAGCTGCTGCTCAACGCGTTTGCTCAGGGCGCGGCGCTGATGGCGGGGCGGCACAGCGATGATCCCGCGCGCAGCTACCCCGGGGACCGACCCTCAACCACCATCCTAATCGAACGACTCGACCCAAGCAGCCTCGGCGCGCTGATCGCGTTTTACGAGCACCGCACCTTTGCCGAGGCCGCCCTGCTCGGCATCAACCCATTCGACCAGTTCGGCGTCGAGCTCGGCAAGGACATGGCCCGGCAGCTCGGCGATCCGGAGGCGGCCGAGCGCTTCGACCCGTCGACTCGCGCCCTGATCGAGAAGGCCGGGCTATGAGCGAGTTCGACTTCGACTTCGACCTGTTCGTGGTTGGCGCTGGCTCCGGCGGAGTCCGCGCCGCCCGCATCGCCGCCGCGCATGGTGCCCGCGTCGCCGTGGCCGAGGAGCACAAGGTTGGCGGCACCTGCGTCATCCGTGGCTGCGTGCCCAAGAAGCTGCTCGTTTACGGCTCGCACTTCGCCGAGGACCTGGATGACGCGGCCATGTTCGGCTGGGACGTGCCGCAAAAGCGCTTCGACTGGGCCGTGCTGCGCGACAATGTGCTGGCAGAGGTCGAACGGCTCGAGGGGCTCTATGGCGAGACCCTGACGAACCATAAGGTGACCGTGTTCAAGGAGCGCGTCATCCTGACCGGGCCGAACCAGCTTAGCCTGGCGAGCGGCCGGAGCGTCACCGCTGGCAAGATCCTAATCGCCGTCGGCGCCCGCGCCGCCCTGCCTGAGATTGAGGGGCAGGAACATGTCATCACCTCCAACGAGGTGTTCCATCTCGACCAGCTACCCAAGCGGGTGGTCATTGCCGGGGGCGGCTACATCGCCAACGAGTTTGCCGGTATCTTTCATCAGTTCGGCAGCCATGTGACCATCGTCAACCGCTCCGACACCATTCTGCGCGGCTACGACGAGCAGATCGTCGACCGGCTGGTGAAGATCAGCGTCGCCAAGGGCATCGACTTCCGCTTCAATGCCGGCTTCGCCGCCATCGAGAAGCGCGAGGACGGCAGTCTCCTGTGCCGCATGAAGGGCACGCAGGACATCGAAGCGGATCAGGTGCTGTTCGCCATCGGCCGCCTGCCGAATACCGAGGAGATGGGCCTGCGCGAGCTCGGCGTCGAGCTCACCGAGCGCGGCGCGATCAAGATCGACGCCGACTTCCGCTCCTCCATTCCATCGATCTTCGCGGTCGGCGACGTCACCGACCGCATCCAGCTCACCCCTGTCGCGATCCGCGAAGGCCAGGCCTTTGCCGACACGCAGTTCGGTGGTAAGCCAACCCACGTCGATTACGGCTGCGTTCCCTCCAGCTGCTTCAGCCACCCGCCGATCGGGCTGGTTGGGCTCACAGAAAGCCAGGCCAAGAACAAGCTTGGCGTGGTTCGCACCTACACCTCCGACTTCCGCCCCATGAAGAATGTGCTAGCCGGCCGCAACGAACGCTCGCTCTACAAGCTGGTCGTGGACGATGGCTCGGACGAAGTGGTCGGCATCCACATGATCGGCCCCGACGCGCCCGAGATCCTCCAAGGCGCCGCGGTGGCGGTGAAGGCCAAGCTCAAGAAAGCCGATTTCGACGCCACGATCGCGCTGCACCCGACCATGGCCGAAGAGCTGGTGTTGATGCGGTGACTTACGACGCGATCGTGATCGGCGCCGGCCACAACGGCCTTACCTGCGCCTATTACCTCGCCCGCAAAGGGCTGCGGGTCGCACTGCTCGAAGCCCAGAACACCGTCGGCGGCGCCGCGGTCACCGACGAGTTCCTCCCCGGCTACCGCAACTCGGCTGCTGCCTACACCGTCAGCCTGCTGCAGCCCAAGGTCATCCGCGACATGGCACTGGAGCGGCACGGGTTGAAGGTCGTCCTGCGCAAGGTCGACAACTTCCTACCCGGCGATGGCGCTTACCTGCTTGCCGGCCGCGATGGCCTCACGCGCCGCGAGATCGCCCGCCAGGCGCCGGAGGATGCCGAGGCCTACGACCGCTACCTCGCGGAACTCGACACGGTCGTCCCGCTGATCCGGAAATGGCTGCTGAAAGCGCCGCCCCAGGCGGGCGGAGGGGTCCGCGGACTTCCCTCGCTGCTAACCCTCGCCAAAGACATGCGCAGCCTCTCGACCGACGGGGTCCGCATCGTTCACGAGTATGCCACCAAGAGCGCCGGAGAAATTCTCGACCGCCACCTTAAGGGCGACCTCGTCAAGGCGCTATTTGGCTTCGACGGCGTGGTCGGAAACTTCGCCTCGCCCTATACCCCGGGTACCGCCTACGTCCTGCTGCACCATCTGTTCGGCGAGGCGGCGGGCGTCCCCGGCGCTTGGGGCCACGCGATCGGCGGCATGGGCGCGATCACCCAGGCCATGGCCAAGGCGGCGCGTGAAGCCGGGGCCGATATCGTCCTAGGCACCCCAGCCGAGGAGATCATCATCGAGCGGGGCCGAGCGGCGGGCGTGGTCGCAGGCGGCAAGGCCTGGCGGGCCGAACGGGTAATCGCCGGCGTAAATCCCAAGCTGCTGTTCGACCAGCTCGTGCCGCGCGGCGCCGTGGCTGAAACGATCGAGCGGCACATGACCAACTGGTCGTGCGAGAGCGCCAGCTTTCGCATGAACGTGGCCTTGTCCGAACTGCCCAAGTTCACCGTCCTGCCCGAGCCCGGCGATCACCTGACCGGCGGCATCATCATAGCGCCCAGCCTCGACTATATGGACCGTGCATTCATCGACGCGAAGCGTGACGGTTGGTCCAAGCAGCCGATCATCGAGTTGGTGATCGCCTCGACGCTCGACCCAAGCCTGGCGCCTGAGGGCAAGCACGTCGCCAGCCTGTTCTGCCAGCATTTTCGTTACCAGCTGCCCGCGGGCAAAAGCTGGGACAAGGTCCGCGACAAGGTCGCCGACCAGATCGTCGCGGCCGTGGACAGCCACGCGCCCGGCTTTGCCGGCTCCGTCGTCGGCCGTCAGATCCACTCGCCACTCGATCTGGAGCGCCGGTTCGGCCTGATCGGCGGCGATATCTTCCACGGCAAGATGGGCCTGGACCAGTTGTTCAGCGCCCGCCCGATGATCGGCGCGGCCGACTATCGCATGCCACTTCCCGGTCTTTACCTGTGCGGCTCGGGCGCGCACCCCGGCGGCGGCGTCACCGGAGCCCCCGGCCACAATGCCGCACAAGCGGTGCTCGCCGACTGCAAGCCCTGGCGGAGGCGAGCGTGAAGCCACTCGGAGGCATCCGCGTCCTCGACCTTAGCCGGGTCCTCGCCGGACCCTGGTGTACCCAGCTCCTCGCCGACCTCGGCGCGCACGTGATCAAAATTGAGCGGCCGGGGCACGGCGACGACACCCGCCACTGGGGCCCACCCTGGCACGGCGAGGGCAAGGAACGGGTCGCCGCCTACTTTCTTGCTGCCAACCGCGGCAAGCGTTCCGCCGCCATCGACTTCTCGCAGCCGGAAGGCGCCGACCTCGTCCGCCGCCTCGCCGAGAAGAGCGACGTGGTGGTCGAGAACTTCAAGGTCGGCGCGCTGGCCAAGTTCGGCCTTGACGCCGCAACCCTCCGCGCCGCCGACCCCAAGCTGATCTACGCCTCCATCACCGGCTTCGGCCAGGAAGGCCCCTACAAGGACCGCGCCGGTTACGACTACATAATCCAGGGCATGAGCGGGCTGATGAGCATCACCGGTCAGCCCGACAGTGCACCCGGGGGCGAGCCGATGCGGGTGGGCGTCGCAGTCGTCGACCTGTTCACCGGCATGTACACGGCCAGCGCGATCCTCGCCGCCCTGGTCCGCCGCGGCATGACGGAGGAGGGCGCGCACATCGACAGCGCCCTGTTCGACGTCAGCCTCGCGATCCTTGCGAATCAGGCTTCAAACGCGTTGGTTTCAGGCCAGGATCCGCCGCGCCAGGGCAACACCCACCCCAACATCGTCCCTTATCAGCCGTTCGCCTGCGGCGATCAGCCCCTGATCATCGCCGTCGGCAACGACGGCCAGTTCGCCAAGCTCGCCGCCATCCTTGGCGCTCCCGAGTGGGCCGAGGACGAACGCTTCTGCACCAACGCTGCCCGCGTCGCGCACCGGGCCGACCTCATACCCCTGATCGAAGCACGGCTGAAGGAGCGGGCGGCGGCCGACTGGTTCGCCGAGTTCGACGCTGCGGGCATCCCCGCTGGCCCGATTAACTCCATCGGCCAGGCCCTTGCCGACCCGCAGGTCGCGTACCGCCAGATGGTGCAGGAGATGGATCGCTTCCGCTTGGTGGGGTCCCCGTTGCGACTGGACGCGGCTAGCACGGACTCGCCTTTGCCGCCGCCGTCACTCGGCGAGCACACCGCGCGAGTTCTCGGGGAGATCGGTATCGAGGAAAGCAGCATTCGACGTCTGCAGGCCGCTCAAGTTATCGGTCCTTCGTGAACCGGTTCACCGCTCGGATGAAGACGATCCTAAGGGCCATCACCCTGAAGCGCTACCGCAAGCGCGCCCGCTTTAAGCGAATGAAGCACTGCGCACTTGATCGTGCGCTGAAGCAAGTCGCAAACCTGCCCATCCGGTCGGAGGCCGCGCACCATCGGCTGCCAGGGACGCTAATCGTCTCCATGACATCCTATCCGGCTCGATTTGAAGCTCTACAACTCACGCTGAAGTGCCTGATGAACCAGACGGTCAGGCCGGATCTGATCATCCTGTGGGTCGCCGGGGAGGAGATGTCGCTCATCCCCGAGAGTCTCAAGCGCTTGCAGGGAGCTGAGTTCATAATCCGAGGGTGCGACGATTTCCGGTCCTACAACAAGCTTGTCCATGCCTTGAGGGAGTACCCCCACGCGTTCGTGATCACGGTGGACGACGATGTGATGTACGAACTGGACTGCATCGAACGGCTCGTCCGTGCATATGACACCGTTGAGCCAACTGTGGTCTGCCACCGAGCGCATCGGCCAACTTATTCCAAAGACGGCAAGCTGAATCCCTACCGCGACTGGCAGAGGCGGGTCGATGACGCGCCGAGCGAGCTACCGTCGGAAGACCTCTTCCCGACCGGCGTTGGAGGTGTGCTGTACCCGCCGGGTTCCCTTTCGCCCGCAGTCCTGAACACAAGTCTGATGATGGAACTCTGTCCCACGTGCGACGACTCCTGGTTCTTCTTCCAAGGGCGGCAAGCGGGATCCAAGGTCAGGCGTGCGCCGGGCGCGAGCAGCCAGCCTATCGAATGGCCGAGCACGCAGGCCGGTGCCTTGCGAACACAGCATGAAGGCGGGCGGAAGGACGAACAATTGCAGGCGCTGTGTCGGCACCTCGGCCTTCCTCGCGAGCTGCCTGCCTGAAGACTGCGAGGGATTCGCGCTCAACACGCCGTGGCCTCGCTCGACTTCCGCCTTGCAAGCCGCTCCCTAGCCGGTAGCTTCGGGCACGTCCCGGCCGTGCGCCGGAGGGGGTCCGCATGTCGCCAGCCGAACTCAGCATCGTCTTCTTCGCGCAGCTGTTCGTGATCGTCGCCGCGGCGCGCGTGGTCGGCTGGCTAGGCAAGCGCTTCCTCGGCCAGCCACAGGTCGTGGGCGAGATGATCGCCGGGGTGGTGCTCGGACCCTCGCTGTTCGGGCTGCTCGCGCCCGAGTTGCAGGCCGCCATCTTTCCGCCTGAGACCAAGGGCGTGCTCTACGTCGGCGCCCAGCTCGGCGTGGGGCTGTACATGTTCCTGGTCGGCCTGGGCTTCGACCGCGACCATTTCCGCAGCAACGTCCGCAGCGCGGGCGCAGTGTCCCTGTCCGGCATGGCCGCGCCCTTCCTGCTCGCCGTCCTGCTGACGCCGTGGCTGATGCGGGTGCCCGGCCTGTTCTCGCCGAGGCTGACGCAGGTCGAAGCGACGCTGTTCATGGGCGCGTGCATCTCCATCACCGCCTTTCCAATGCTGGCGCGCATTATTCACGAGCGGGGCCTGTCGCGTTCGCCGCTAGGATCGCTTTCCCTGTCAGCGGGCGCGATTGATGACGCCGGAGCATGGATGGTGCTCGCGATGGTGCTGGCGACTTTCGGCGACGGCAGCGGCGTTGCGATCAGGGCGGTCGGTGGTGCAGCCGCCTTTGCCGTGCTCGTGCTCGGCCTTGGCCCGCGCCTGCTCCGCCCGCTCGGCGCTCAGGCCGAGCGGGAAGGCGGCGTCAGCCAGGGCCTGCTCGGGCTGGTTCTGATGCTGTTCCTGCTGGCGGCGTTCGTCATGGACTGGGCCGGCATGCACGCGGTGTTCGGCGGCTTTCTCCTCGGAGTCGCCATGCCCCGCGGCCTGCTCACGCGCGAGCTGCGGGCGAAGCTAGAGCCGTTCACCGTCGTGCTGCTGCTGCCGATGTTCTTCACCTACTCCGGCCTTAACACCCAGCTCAGCATCATGGCGAACCCAGCGCTGCTGCTCGTCACCCTGGCCATTCTCGCCGCGTCGATCTTGGCCAAGTTCGGCGCTTGCTGGGCCGCAGCGCGCCTGACCGGTCAGGACAATCCCACAGCGCTCGGCATCGGTGCGCTGATGAACGCCCGGGGGCTGATGGAGCTGATTATCATCAACATCGGGCTATCGCGCGGGATCATCGGGGTGGAGCTCTTCTCCATGCTGGTGCTGATGGCGGTGGTGACCACCCTGATGGCTTCGCCGCTGTTCGAGTTGGTCTATGGCCGCAAGGCCCGGGAGCGTGGCGAGTTGGGCGCGCTCAGGGACGTGCCGGAGGACGGCGCCCGTCTGCCGAAGGCGCCGCGACCGACCGGGTGAGGGTCGGCGGTGACGTCATGCCGGCGCTCCCGGCTCCCCGTAACGCGATTGGATGAAGCGACCCTGCGTCTGGAACGCGTCCATATCGTGCTTGGCCAACCGTTCGCTCACCTCGCCAAGCGCCGACTTCGCCGCGCCCAAGCCCTCGACAAGCCGCTGGTCCACCGTCAGCCCCTCCGCATCAGGCTGGCTGCGATAAGCCGGAGGCACGTGCACGTAGCGCTCGACCAGGCCGGGCAGGTGGACGCTCATCAGCCGCCGCGCATCCTGTGCGTCAGGATCGAGCGGATCGACCCGCTCCAGCGTCGCTTTGAGCGTGCTAAGCTCGGCGCTGATCCCGTCCACCACCGTCTGCGCAGGGGCGGGCAGGGCACGCCGCGTCTTGTAAAGGAAGCTGTCGAAGCGCTGCACCATCTCGCCGTTGCCGACGTGGGTGGGCACCGTCGGCGTTCGGTCCTCGCCCGGCCAGAAGAACAGCAGCGCGGCGATCCCGATCGCCACGCCGACCGCCGCCAGGAAGCCGAGAATGCCGATCGGCTTCAGCAGGCCGACGATGATGGTCAGCACGGACACGACCCCCACCGCGACGCCAACTGCCGCCAGCCGTCGACCGATCGCGCGATTCACCCGCCCGCGCTCGCGCCGCCGCTGCGCCCGCACCTCGCCGCCGCGTTCGTCCAGCGAGCGGTTGACCCGCTCGACCATCTCGAGCGTGCGCTCGACCTTGCGGGTGAGTTCAGTGCTCACTTCACCTCAAGCGGATTGAGCGGCGAGGGGCCTTCCAGCCGCCCCTGCTGCGCACCTTCCGCCCGCGCGATGTAGCCGCGCGACTTCTCGACCTCGTTGCCAAGCGTGTTCACCGTCTGCTTCATGTTGGCGAGCGCCTGGACCTTGAACGCGTCGATCTGGTCCATGGTGTCGTAAATATTCTGGAACGCCCGCTGCAGCGTTTCCAGCGGAATGGTCGAGCTCGCCGCCTGCTCGTGGATCGCGGCCGACTGGCTCCGAAGCATCGTGCCGGTCGAGTCGATCATCCCCGCGGTGGTGGTGTTCAGCGCGCCGATCTGCTCCAGCACCAGCCGCTGGTTGGTCAGCGCCTGCGCTACCGTTACGGCCGTCCTGAGCGCCGCTACCGTCGTCGTCGATGCCCGGTCCACGCCCTTCACCAGCTCGACGTTATTCTTCTTGACGAGGTCCAGCGCGAGATAGCCCTGCACCGTCACCGCCATCTGCGTCAGCAGGTCGGTCGTCCGCTGCCGCGTGTAGAACAGCGCCGTTTCGCGGATCGCCTTGGCCTTGGCGGGCTCGGTCGCGTCCAGCTCGTTGGCCTTCTCCTCCAGCTTGCCGTCGAGCGCCTTGGAAATGTGGATCATCTGCTCCAGCCGGTGCATCGTCTTCCACAGGTTGGCGCGCTCGGTATCGATGGCGGCATTGTCCATCAGCAGCTCGTCCTTCCCGGACTGAAGCCGCGCCAAGATCTGCGAAATGTGGGTCTGCGAGCTCTGGTACTGCTGGAAATAGTTCTTGAGCTTGTTACCGAACGGGATCAGCCCGAACAGCTTGCGGCCGGGCGACAGCTTGCCGTTGCGCGCCGGATCGAGCGCTTCCACCGTGCGCCGCAATTCGGTCAAGTCGGCGCCGATGCCCGTGTCGCTGTCGATCGCCTTGACCGGCCGGTCGAGGAAGCGATTGGACGCGCCCGCGGCCTCGGCGATCTCCTTGCGCCCCATGGAGGTCAGTTGGTCGACCTTCTTGCCGAAGTCGGGGCTGTTCGCGTCCAGCGCCACCAGTTCGCCGACGAACTGGTCCACCCGTTCCTCCAATTGGTCGCGCTCGCCCTCCTTGAGCGGCACCAGCCCCGCGGCCTGCGCCGGCGCCACCGGCTGCAGCACCTCGGGCGGGTCGAGCTTCAGCTTGGTCTCCGTCTGCACCTGCGTCGCCATTGCATTCCCCTGACCTGACCTTGCTTGACGCCGAACATGACCCACGCAGCCCGCGCAGCGCAAGCATCTCCACTGTATTATAGATGTGGCACACTAGCGGTTCAAGAACGCACGGAGGCGCCGTCAGTGTTCCGTTAACCCTGTTCGGCAGCACTTCGCTCACCCTGTCGGGACTAGTGGTAGGCCCAAAGGTGCCGGGACGTCTGGCGATGTAAGGGGAGCAAACGAGGCATGTTGAGCTTCTTGAGGGCGCTTTGGCGCGACAAGCGGGGCAACGTCCTGATCCTCATGGCGGCGGGCATGCCGATGTTGATCGGCATGGCGGGGCTTGCCACCGACACCATCCAATGGGCATTGTGGAAGCGCCAACTGCAACGCGCCGCGGACTCGGCGGCGATCGCCGGCGTGTACCAGCGGAACGTGACCCCGCTCGGGGCTACCACCGGGGTGAGTGACGCTATTCTGCGCGATCTCGCGCTCAATCAGCATGCTGGAACGCTCCTCGAGGCGATTCCCGCGACCTGCCCGGTAACCGGCAACCCGATACTGACATGCCCTGCGGATGTTGGCACAGGTGCCGACAGGCGGATGAACCAGGTCAGCGTTACCCTGAAGCTGAAGAAGGAATTGGCATTCAGTTCATTCTTCATCTCCGCGCCGCCGACCATCACGGTAAGCTCCACCGCAGCCAGCGTCCCCGGGGCCGGCGAATATTGCGTGATCGCGCTTGATCCCCGGGACGTTGTCGGCTCCGACATCGGCGGCAGCACGGATGTGAACCTTGGCGACTGTTGCTTAATCTCGAATTCCAAGCACCCGAACCAAGCCTTCAAGAATACGGGCTCCGGTTCGACGGTCCGGGCAGGCTGCATCGCCGCCGCAGGTGGGGTGGAATATTCAGAGTCGGAAAACTGGGACGTCGACAATTACTACCCGTACAGTGAGCCGGCAGCCGATCCTTACGCGGACTTGCCGACGCCCACCGAAGCCGACTGCGATCCTGATCCTGCCCTCCGGCTCGACTTCGGTTCTCAGCTTACCGTGGACACGGATTTCAGGGACACACCGACGACCACTCCTGCGGCGAGCCACACAGGCAAGACGATCTGCATCGATGGCGGCTTCGACATCAAGGCGGAACTGACCCTGGCTCCTGCAACCTATGTGATCAACACCAGCGGAAGCAGCGATGACCTGAAAATGACGGAAAGCGGTGCCAAGCTAAATTGCAGCGGCTGTACGATCATCATGACGAACTTCGACGATCGGGCAGAGACCGGCAACATTCGCCTGAACGGCGGAACCGTGAACATCTCCGCTCCTGGCGCCACCGCGGTCGGCAACCCCTACATGGGCGTGGTCCTTTATCAGGACCGCATGGCGGAGGACGACAACAAGCGCGGGACCAACCACGTCAACGGCAACAACACCTCCGGCATACAGGGAGTGGTCTACATGCCCAGCCGATCGCTGATGTACAACGGCGGCGGCGGCGTCGCGCAAGACAAGTGCATGCAGATGATTGCGGCCCGGGTGGACTTCAGCGGTAACAGCTCCTTCAGAATGGGCAGCACTTGCGGACATGCCGGGATGCGGGGGCATACCGGCGGCGGCTGGCTGGTGAGGCTGGTGGCATGATGCGCCCCCTTCGCCAACTGCACCGCGACGAGCGGGGAGTCGCAATCGTCGAGCTGGCCATCGCAGCACCAATCCTTGCCTGCCTGCTGATGGGCGCAGCCGACATCGGCAATGCCTTCAGTCGCAAGCTGGCACTGGAGCAAGGCGCACAGCGCGCGGTCGAGAAGGTCATGCAGACCACCGAGCTTGCCAACGTGCAGGATACAATCGCCGGCGAGGTGGCCATCCAGGCCGATGTCGACGAAAGCCAGGTCACCGTGACCTTCCCTCGCTATTGCGACAGGCGACTGATGCCGGACGTGACCCGTGATGATGAAACCGGGCTCGCCGAGGGAGAGCCATGCGCCGCCACTGAGACCGAAGGGCATTACATCCTAGTCGTCGTGACTGATCAATATACGCCGTTCTTCCCTGCGCTGAGCATGGGAACGAAGCTCGCGAACGGCAACTACATGGTACAAGCCAAGGCAGGGATGCGCACGAAATGAAGAACCGACATCTTCTGCGCAACGCGAGTGGCGCGACTATCGTCGAACTAGCGTTCGCTCTGCCGACCTTTGTCGTGCTGATCTACATGATGGTTCAACTTGGACTGCTATACCGGGCCAACTCGGGCATTCAACATTCTCTTGGGCAGGGTGCGCGACTTGCAACCCTATTCCCGACGCCTACCGATGCCCAGATCCAAACTAAGATGAACGAGGCGGTCTACGGCATCGGGCCGGGCGAGTTCGACACCAGCGTTACCGATCCGGTGGACGACCCGGCCACACCACTCAACGAGAGCCTTGCAGGCTACAAGGATCTTGAGGTGACCTATCGTCAGAATACCGACTTGTTGTTCTTCAGGGGGCCGGTTGTCAGCTTGGTGAAGGCCAAGCGAGTATGGGTGGCAAGCACCGCTACAGGCAGCGGTTCAGGATCGGGTAGCGGTTCAGGCTCGGGCTCCGGCTCCGGCGGTGGCACGGGTGGCGGAACGGGTCCCACCGACCCGCCGCCGACTGACCCGCCGCCGACCGATCCGCCACCGACCGACCCGCCGCCCACCGACCCGCCGGCGACCGATCCGCCGCCGACGACGACGCCGCCACCGACGACGACGCCGCCACCGACGACGACGCCGCCGACGACGACGCCGCCAGTATGCTTAAAAAAGAACGGTAAACCCTGCTAAGCTTTCGCCCGCGCGGAGAAGAAGGCGGCGATCGCCGCCTTCACCTCGGCCGACTGCAGCCGCTCGGCGAAATGGCCGTTCTCTAGGTCCATCCGCTCCAGAGCGTCCTCTTGGCTTGGACCGCGCAGCAATCTCTGCGTCAGGCGTAGCGCTTCGGGTGGCTTGGCCAGCAGCGCCGTTACTACCGCGTCCAGTCGCTCCGTTAGCCTCCCGGCAGCGGCGCGGTGGCTGACGAGGCCGTAACGCTCCGCTTCTTCCACCCCGAACGGCTCGCCCAGCAGCAGGTGCCGCGCGGCAACCCGCCGTCCGGCCAGCCGCGGTAGGATCAGCGAGCTGGCTGCTTCCGGCACCAGCCCAAGGTCGGTGAAGGGCATGTGGAAGCGGCTGCCTTCCTCCGCCACCACCAAGTCGCAGTGGAACAGCATGGTGGTGCCAATGCCCACCGCATTGCCGTGCACCGCGGCGACCAGCGGCACCATGTTCCGCGCCAGCGCGCGCAGTAGCCGCCAGACCGGGATGTCGCTTCCGTCCTGAGGGAGCGCGTTCAGGAAGTCGCCGAGGTCGTTGCCCGCGGTGAAGTCCTCGCCGGCGCCTTCCAGGGTGATGACCCGAACATCGTCGTCCCCGGCCGCTCCTTCGATGGCGTCCGCCAGCGCTGCATACATCGCGACGGTTATAGCGTTGCGCCGCTCGGGCCGGTTCATGGTGAGCTTAAGGCGTGGCCCGCTGCGCTCGACTAGGAGGTGCTCGATCATGGACGCCCTTGTGACGACCCGCTAAGCGCCGCGCAATCGCCGAACCCAGTCGAGGACCGGATCCATGAAGTTCTTCGCCGACACCGCTGACGTTGCCGAGATCCGCGAGCTTGCTGAGACCGGGCTGCTGGACGGGGTCACCACCAACCCGACCCTAGTCGCCAAGGCCGGGCGCAACTTTCTCGAGTCGGTACGGGAGATCGCCCGCGTCGTTTCAGGCCCGGTCAGCGCGGAGGTAGTCGCAGCCGACTACGACGAAATGATGCGCGAGGCGGAGGTGCTTCGGCGCATCGCCGACAACATCGCGATCAAGGTACCGCTCACCACGGCGGGCTTGAAGGCGTGCAAGGCGCTGACCTCGGACGGGACAATGGTCAACGTCACCTTGTGCTTCTCCGCGGCGCAAGCGCTGCTCGCCGCCAAGGCAGGGGCGACCTTCATCTCACCGTTCGTCGGGCGGCACGACGATGTCGGCTTCGACGGCATGGCGCTGATCGCGGACATCCGCCTCATTTACGACAATTACGACTTCGCCACGCAGATCCTAGTCGCCTCCGTGCGCCACCCGATGCATGTGGTGGAAGCCGCCAGGATCGGCGCCGACGTCATGACGGCACCGCCCAAGATCATCCACCAGCTGATCAAGCATCCGCTGACAGACAATGGCGTGGCGGCGTTCCTTAAGGACTGGGAAGGTACGGGTCAGACCATCGTCTGATCCGCACTGGAAATTAACCTCGACCTGCGACATCCTGCTGCCATGGCAAGGGTGATCCAGTTCGAGGACCATGCGCTGGCCCGGCTGCGTGCACGCTGCGCCGCGGCGGAGGAAGCCAACCAGGACCTGCTCGCATTCGCCCGCGGCCACTCGGGGGCGGTGCAATCAATTCACGGCGCGGTGCTGGCCGCAATGGAAGCGCCGAGCTTCGATGCGCTGCTGCACGTGGTGACCCAGGAATGGCCGCTCATTCTGCGGATCGACGCAGTGGCCCTGGCGCTGGTGGTCGGCGGACGCGGCTTCAGGGTCGACGCGGGCGGCGCTCAGCTGGTCGATGCGGCGATGCTCGGGCGATCCTTGACGCAGGTCGACGGCGTGATCCTTCGCGGCGTCGAGCGTGGCCACCCCCTGTTCGGCCCCGCGTGCGACCTCATCCGGGCCGAAGCACTGATCCGCTTGCCGGGCGACGTGCCGGCGGGACTGTTGGCGCTGGGACAGCGGACCCAACCCAGCCTCGACGGCCGCCATGGCTCGGAGCTTCTGATGTTCCTTGGCCGCAGCTTGTCGGCTATGATTGCGCGGTGGGCGGGCGAGATCTGACGGGGGACACGGCGGAGGCGCTTGCCGTCCGCTTCGGCGACCATCTGGCGCACGACCGCCGTCGCAGCCCCCATACCGTCCGCGCTTACCAGGCGACGGCGCATCGTTTTATCGGCTTCATGGCCCGGCACCGCGGCGAGGCGATCGGCCGCTACGCGCTGCTGACAATCGCGCCGGCCGATCTTCGCGGCTTTCTCGCCGCGCGGCGCAGCGAAGGGCTTGGTCCTTCCTCCGCCGCGCGCGAGCTGTCGGCCGTGCGAGCTTTTCTGAAGTTCGCTGCGGACGACCTTGGCGAGCAGCCGCAATTGCCGCGAACCCGCGCGCCCAAGCGGCCGCGCACCCTGCCGCGGCCCGCGTCGCCCGCCGATGCCATGGCGCTGGCCGAAGATGCCGGCGAGGCAGCGACGGAGCCGTGGATCGGGGCCCGTGATCTGGCAGTGCTGCTGCTGCTCTACGGCTCTGGCCTGCGGGTCGCTGAAGCCATGTCGCTGACCGCCCGGGTGCTGCCCTTGGGTTCGACGCTCCGAGTCGTCGGCAAGCGCAGCAAGCCGCGGGTGGTGCCGTTGATCCCGGCAGTGCGTGAGGCGATCGACGCCTATGTGAAGCAATGCCCGTGGCCGGTCCGCGGCAGCTCGCCGCTGTTCCTCGGCGCGCGGGGCGGACCGCTCAATCCGGACCTGGTGCGCCGTGCCGCGCAGGCTGCACGCCGCCGCCTCGGCCTGCCCGACACGCTGACGCCCCACGCGCTACGGCATAGCTTCGCCACCCACCTCCTCGCCCGCGGGGCCGACCTCCGCTCGCTGCAGGAGCTGCTGGGCCACGCCAGCCTCTCGTCCACGCAGATCTACACGGGCGTGGACGCAGCGCGGCTGCTCGACGTCTATCGCCATGCCCACCCGCGGGCCTGACTTTCAGCTTGGGTGGCGCCGCCGCCAGGTGAGTTGCCGCCACAGGTAGAGCAAGACGATCGCACCGATCACCACGGTCGAGAGCGGCCCGACCACCTCTTCGATTCGATCGAAGCGGCGGCCGAGCAGATAGCCAGCGACCGCCAGCCCGCTGCTCCAGACTACGGTGCCCACGGTGGACCAGATGAGGAAGGTCCTCAGCCGCATGTGCAGCAGCCCCGCAGGGATGGAGACCACCGAGCGGACCGTGGGCAGCACCCGGCCGATGCCGACCACCACGCCGCCGAAGCGGCCGAACAGCCGCTCGGCTTTCTGCACGTCGCCCCAGTCCATGGTGAGCCAGCGGCCGTGGCGGTCGATGAACGGGTGGAAGCGCTTCATCCCAATCACCCGCGCGAGCAGGTACCAGAAGAAGTTGCCGACCATCGCGCCGGCCGAGCCTGCGCCGATCACGCCTGCGAGGTGAAGCGGGCCTTGAGCGGCGCGGAGCCCTGCCACCGGCATGATCACTTCGGAAGGGATCGGCGGGAACACCGTTTCCAGGAACATCAGTAGGAACACGCCGACATAGCCGGTCGTGTCGATGAGCCGGAACACCCAGTCGGTCATGATGCGTGCAGCTTCCGTTGGATGGCGTCCCAGATGATGCCGGGCGTGTTCGTGCCATTAAATCGGTCCAGTGCAACTAGGCCCGTCGGCGAGGTCACGTTGATCTCCGTCAGCCGCCCGCCGATCACGTCGATACCTACGAACAGCAGCCCGCGCGCCTTGAGCTCGGGACCGAGCGCGGCGCAGATCTCCCGTTCGCGCTCGGTCAGCTCGGTCTTGGCGGCGGTCCCTCCCGCGGCCAGGTTGGAGCGGATCTCGCCCTCGCCCGGAATGCGATTGATCGCGCCGACGGGTTCTCCGTCCACCAGGATGATGCGCTTGTCGCCCTCGCTGACCGCGGGCAGGAAGGCTTGGGCGATGAACGGCTCTCGCCAGACTTCGCTGAACAGCTCGGCCAACGCCCGCAGGTTGGTACCGTCGGCGCCGATGCGGAACACGGCGGCGCCCGCGTTGCCGTGCAGCGGCTTGACCACGATCTCGCCGTGACGCTTGTGAAAGGCGGTCAGCTCCTGGAACGAACGGGTGATCAGCGTCGCTGGCATGAAGCGGGCAAAGTCGAGCACCCACAGCTTCTCCGGCGCGTCGCGGACGCTGCGCGGATCGTTCACCACCAGCGTGCGGCCGGCGAGCCGCTCAAGCAGGTGCGCGGCGGTGATGTAGGCGATGTCGAACGGGGGGTCCTGGCGCATCAGCACCACATCGCTGTCGTCGGCGAGGTCGAGCGATCGCGGCTCTCCCGCAGTGAAATGATCGCCCTCAACCCGGCGCACTTCGACCGGTCGGGCGAGCGCGCGCAGCCGTCCGTCCTCGTAAGTCAGCTGGTCGGCCCGATAATGGAACAGCCGGTGACCGCGCGCCTGGGCTTCGAGCATCAGGGCAAAGGTGGAATCGCCGGCGATGTTGATTCCCTCGAGCGGGTCCATCTGCACGGCGATTGTCAGCGGCATGAGCGCCGCCTAGGCGAGGGAACGGCCATTGTCACCCGGCCCAGACGTCGGGCACGTGCGCGGCAAGCGGCCGGGCAGGACGTAGAGCGCGTCCACTCGCACCGTGTCGCAACCGCGGCCATAGCGCGGGGTGAGCCGCTCGGCCGCCACCGCCACCCGCTTCAGCCGTGAGCGGTCGAGCGCCATGGCGGCCGCACGCTCGTCCCGGCGCGCCTTGACCTCGACAACGGCCAGCGTGCGTCCGCGCCGGACCACCAGGTCGACTTCGCCGCCGGGCACTCGGGCACGCCGTGCCAGAATACGCCAGCCGTGCAGCTGCAGCCACCATCCCGCGAGCCGCTCGGCCCAGCGCCCGCGTCGCTCCGCTTCCCGGCGCCTCACCGGCCGCGTTCCAGCGCACGGGCATAGACCCGCTTGCGCGGCAGGCCGAGCTGCTCGGCTACGGCGGCAGCGGCGCGCGACGGTGTCATGATGGCAAGCGCCTCATCCAGCGCCTGGTCGAGTTGCTCATTGGTGGCTTCGGCGGCGGCGGGTGGCGGACCCACCACGATTACGATCTCGCCTTTGGGCGGAGTATCGGCGTAGCGCTCCGCAAGCTCCGCCAAGTTGCCGGTCACGCATTCTTCGTAGAGTTTGCTGATCTCCCGCGCGACCGCGGCTTCGCGGGAGCCGAGCCCGTCGCCCAGCGCCTGCAGCGACTCCGCCAGCCGTGGCCCGCTCTCGTACAGCACCAGGCTGGCACGCACGGTCGCGACCTCCGCGATCGTTTCCGCCCGCGCCTTGGCCTTGGTCGGCAGGAACCCCAGGAACAGGAAGCGGTCGGTCGGCAGTCCGGCTAGCGTCAAGGCGGCGACCGCTGCGCAGGGACCCGGCAGCGTGTGCACCGCATGTCCCGCCTCGCGCGCCGCCCGCACCAGCTTGTACCCGGGATCGGAGATCAGCGGCGTGCCGGCGTCGCTGACCAGCGCCACTGCCTTGTCGGCGAGCTCCGCCACGATCCGCTCGCGTTCCGTCTCGCCTGAATGGTCGTGGTAGGTCCGCATCCGGGTGCGCACTTCGGCGTGGGCAAGCAGCTTGGCGGTGACCCGCTTGTCCTCCGCCAGTATGAGGTCGGCCCGGCGCAACGTATCGGCCGCCCGCTGCGACAGGTCGCCGAGATTGCCGATCGGCGTCGCCACGATATACAGTCCGGCGGGGAGGGGCTCGTTGTTCATGAGGTGGGCCACGCAATGGCATTCTCCCGACCGTTCCCGCAAGCGCGCCGCACCTTCGTTTTCGCCGGCCTGTCGGCTCTGCTGCTCACCGGCTGCATCGGTCGGCCTGGCCGGGCGCCGGTGGAACGGGGCATCCCGGCCCGGCACCAGGTCGCCCTGCTGGTGCCGCTGACGGGAGAGGACGCTCCGGTTGGCCAGGCGCTCGCCAACGCCGCCCGCCTGGCGCTGGCGGACACGGGCAATCAGTCGGTTGCGCTGACCATCTTTAACACGGCTGAGGGTGGAGCGGCGGCGGCGGCCGGGCGCGCGCTCGCCGGAGGTAACCGCTTGATCCTCGGCCCCCTGCTCAGCGACCAGGTGCGCGCGATTGCCCCGCTGGCAGAACGGGCGCGGGTTCCGGTGATCGCCTATTCGAACGACCAGAGCGCGACCGGCCCTGGCGTGTTCATCCTGGGCGTGGTGCCCGGCCAGTCAATCGACCGGGTGGTCGGCTATGCCCGGCAGCGAGGTGCCAGCCGCTTCGCCGCACTCACTCCCGCCAACGTCTATGGCCAGCGCTCCGCCCAAGCCTATCTGGCTTCGGTGGGGCGCAACGGCGGGCAGGTCGTCGCGGCGGAAAGCTACGCGGCACCGGGCGAGGCGCGCGCGGGGGCTCGCCGGCTGGGACGTCGCGGCGACTTCGACGCAGTGCTCCTCGCCGACACGGGCCGGGTTGCAGCGCCGACCGCTCCGCAGCTCCGCGGCGGCGTGCGGCTGCTAGGCACCGACCTATGGGCGGGCGAGCGGAACTTGGGCGCAACAGCTCGCCTGCGCGGCGCCTGGTATGCGGCGCCTTCCGACGAGCGCTTCGGCCAGCTCGTTAGCCGCTACCGCACCAGCTACGGCAGCGTGCCACCGCGGATTGCGAGCCTCGGCTACGACTCGATGCTGCTGACAGTCAGCGCCACTCGGCAGTGGGATCCTCGCCGTACCTTTCCGGTCGACCTGCTCACCAGCCCTGAGGGCTTCGTCGGGGTTGACGGGGTGTTCCGCTTCGGTCCGGACCGGGTCGCACAGCGCGGGCTCGAGGTGCGCCAGGTGACCGCCGCAGGGTACAGCGTCGTCTCGCCGGCGCCCGCCAGCTTCACCCGCTAAACGGCGATCTCGGCAAGGATGCGGTCGAGGAGCAGCCGCCCGGCGGGCGTGGCCTTCAGCCGCCGGGGGGTGTGTTCGACCAGCCCTAGCTTCTGCAGCCGCGCAGCGGCAGCCGGGTCGATCAAGCTCCCGACCCCAAGCCGCTCCGTCAGGGCGGCGGGATCGATGCCTTCGGCCAGCCGAAGGCCCATGACCAGCGCCTCAGCGGCCTTCTCCTCGACGCTGAGCAGTGCTTCCTCGACCAGCCCGTGTCCGTTCCGCGCAACCGCCGCCAGGAAGTTCTCGGGCTTGCGATGCCGCACTGTTCGCGCGCCCAGCCGGCGGCCGTGCGCGCCGGGGCCGACGCCGGCGTAGTCGCCGTAGCGCCAGTAGGTCAGATTGTGCCGGCTCTCCGCGCCCGGCCGCGCGTGGTTGCTGATTTCATAGGCGGGGATGCCGGCTGCGTCCGTCATCGCGGCGGTGAGCTCGAACAGGTCGGCCGAACGGTCGGCGTCCAGCGGCTCGAACTTGCCCGCCGCATGCAGCGCGGCGAAGCGCGTACCCGGCTCGATCGTCAGCTGGTAGAGCGACAGATGGTCGGTCCCGAACGACAGCGCCTGGGTCAGCATCGCCGACCATTGCTCCGCGGTCTGTTCCGGCAGCGCGTAGATAAGGTCGAAGCTGACCCGCCCGAAGTGGCGCTGCGCGGTGGCCAATGCGGCGAGGCCTTCGCCTACCGAATGCGCTCGCCCGAGGAAACGCAACGCATCCTCGTCGAGCGACTGCAGCCCCAGGCTGACCCGGTTCACTCCCGAGGCCGCCAAGTCGGCGAAGCGCTCCGCCTCAACGGACGAGGGGTTGGCTTCCAGCGTGATCTCCAGCTCGTCAGCCGGCGTCCAGTGCGCTGTCGCCGCCTCGACCAAGGCCGCAACTGTCACCGGCGTCATCAGCGAGGGCGTCCCCCCGCCGAAGAAGATGCTCGTCAGCCGCCGCCCGGGCAGCAACGCCGCCTCGTGCGCCAGGTCGCGCAGCAGCGAGTCACGCCATGCGTCCTGGTCGATGCCAGCGCGCACGTGGCTATTGAAGTCGCAGTATGGGCATTTGCTGACGCAGAACGGCCAGTGAATGTACAGGGCCAGGTCGGAGGAACTCCGCTGTTCCCGAGCGAAGTCGAGGGACGCACGTGAAGCAACTGCACCTTCGCCCAACACAGTTGGCGAGGTTACGCCTTCAACCACCCAACCAGCTTTCTAAACGCATCCGCGCGGTGGCTGATCGCGTGCTTCTGCTCCGGGTCCATCTCGCCGAAGGTCTGCTGTCCACCCGCCGGCACGAACATCGGGTCGTAGCCGAAGCCGCGCTCGCCCCGCGGCGGCCACACCAGCGTGCCGTGCACCCTCCCTTCGAAGCTCTCCGCCTGCCCGTCTTCCGGCCAGGCCAACGCCAGCGCGCAGACGAAGTGGGCATCGTGCCCGGCGTCAGGCCCTTGCGCCTCCGTTTCGCGCCAGACCCGCTCCATGGCCCGCAGCCAGTCGCGCTTGCCCGTCTCGTCCTCGGCCCAGCGCGCGGAGAAGATGCCGGGCCGTCCGCCGAGCGCATCCACGGCCAAACCGCTGTCGTCGGCCAGCGTCGGCAGACCGCTGAGGTCCGCCGCCTGCCTGGCCTTGAGGTCGGCATTGTCGACGAAGGTGGTGCCCGTCTCCTCGGGCTCGGGCAAGTCCAGCTCGGCGGCCCCGACGCACTCGATCCCGAACGGCTCCATCAATGCTCTGATCTCGCGCAGCTTGCCGGAATTGTGCGTGGCAATGACCAGCCTGGACCCGATCTCCCTCACTGGCCGACCGCCCGGCGCTGCGCTTCGAAGATTTCGCCGCAGCCGATCCTCGCCAGACGGAGCAGCCGCAGCAGCCCTTCCTCGTCGAACGTCTCGCCTTCGGCGGTCAGCTGCGCTTCCACGATTGCCCCGTCCGCGGTCAGCACGAAATTGCCATCGCTGCCGGCGGTCGAGTCCTCGGCATAGTCGAGGTCCAGCACCGCCGCGCGCCCATGCATTCCGCACGACACCGCCGCTACCTGCGTGCGGATCGGATCGGCCGGCAGCTTCAGCCCATCCACCGCCAGCCGCAGCGCGACCCAGGCGCCGGAGATCGCGGCGGTGCGCGTGCCCCCGTCGGCCTGGATCACGTCGCAGTCGAGCACGATCTGCCGCTCACCCAGCTTTGTCAGTTCGGTGACCGCCCGCAGCGAGCGCCCGATCAGCCGCTGGATCTCCTGCGTCCGCCCCGACTGCTTGCCCTTGGCCGCCTCGCGCGCCCCGCGGGTGTGGGTGGCGCGGGGCAGCATGCCGTACTCGGCGGTGACCCAGCCCTGACCCTTGCCGCGCAGGAACGGCGGGACCTTCTCCTCGACCGACGCGGTGACCAGCACGCGGGTCTCGCCGAAGCTCACCAGGCAGCTGCCCTCCGCATGGTGGGTGAAGCCGGGCTCGAAACTGAGGGCACGCATCTGGTCGGGGGCGCGGCCGCTGGGGCGCATGGAGGTCTCCTGGTACTGGTTCGCGGCTGCCCATACCCGTTCGTCCCGAGCGAAGTCGAGGGACCCTGCTGAGCGTAGTCGAGGCATAGTTTTTCGGCTGCTCTCGAAGTAGGTCCTCGACGGAGTTTATCCTGAGCTTGTCGAAGGGCTCGGACAGAACGGATTGAGGGAGCCGGTCCTCTCCCTTAAGTCTGGCGCCATGTCCCCGCCGATCATCGAACTGACCGACCGCATGCGCTCGATCTTCGGGCTGGTGGTCGAGGCTTACCTGGAGCGCGGGCAGCCGGTCGGGTCCAAGATGCTGGCCGGAAGCGTCAACCTGTCGCCTGCTTCCATCCGCTCGGTCATGCAGGAGCTGGAGGAGCGCGGGCTGCTCACTCACCCGCATACCTCCGCCGGCCGCATTCCGACCGAGACCGGCCTCAGGCTGTTCGTCGACGGCATCATGCAGGCGAGCATGCCCGGGACCCGGGAGCGGGCGGCGATCGAGGCGCAGCTGCGCGACCGGCCGCTGGAGGAAGCGCTGGCCAACGCCACCGCGGCCCTGTCCGGCCTGTCCGCCTGCGCCGGGGTGGTGGTCGCTCCCAAGTTCGAGCCGCGCTTGAAGCAGCTGTCCTTCGTGCCGCTCAGCCCAGGCGATGCGCTGGCGGTGCTGGTCGGGACGGACGGTAGCGTCGAGAACCGGGTAATCGGTTTGCCCCCGGGCACCACGGCGGCGGCACTGGCCGAAGTCGCCAACTACGTCACCGCGCGGCTGTCCGGGCTGACCCTGGCCGAGGCCGAGGCCCGGCTTCGAACCGAGATCCGCGAGCGTCGCGAAGCGATCGACTCCGCCGCCGCCGAGCTGGTCGCTTCCGGCCTGGCCGAGTGGCGCGAGGACGCGCGCAGCCGCCCGGTGCTGATCGTCCGCGGCCAGGCTAATCTGCTCGACGAGACCGCGGCTGCCGACCTCGACCGCGTCCGCCGGCTGCTGGACGAGCTGGAGGACCGGCAGGAGATCGTCCGGTTGCTCGAGGGCGCGCGCGAGGGGCAGGGCTGCCGCATCTTCATCGGTTCCGAGAACCGCATGTTCGCTCTGTCCGGCTCCAGCGTGATCGCCGCGCCCTACCGTGGGAGCCAGGGGGAGGTGGTCGGCGTTGTGGGGGTGATCGGGCCGACGCGGTTGAACTATGCGCGGGTGGTGCCCATGGTGGATTTCACAGCGCAAGCACTCACAAGATTGATAGGATAGATGCAGGACAAGCTTCACGACGAGGCGGACGAGATCCGTGACGAAACCGCCGCCGGGGCTCCCGAACTGCAGGAGCACGACCGGGTGGCCGAGCTCGAACGGCAGCTGGAGGAGGCCAACAGCAAGGCGCTCTACGCCGCGGCCGAGGCGCAGAACGTGCGCCGCCGGCTGGAAGGCGAAAAGGTGCAGGCCGCGGCCTATGCCAGCACCGGCTTCGCCCGCGACATGCTGGCGGTGAAGGACAATCTGGAGCGCGCGTTGTCGCATGTGCCGGACAATGCGGCGGGGGACGAGAAGCTGAAGAATTTCGTCGACGGCATCGCCGCCACGCTGCGCGAGCTGGACGCGGTGTTCGCCCGCAACGGGGTCACCCGGGTGGAGGCCAAGGGCCAGCCGCTCGACCCCAACAAGCACCAGGCGATGATCGAGATTCCGTCGGCCGGTGCCGAGCCGGGGACGATCGTCGAGGAGATGCAGGCGGGCTACATGCTCAAGGACCGGCTGCTGCGGCCGGCGCTGGTGGGGGTGGCGAGGGGCGCCTAGACCACCTCGCGCTGCTGGGACTCGCCCTTGGTCGCCAGGCTGAAGCGCGGTTCCGGCGGCACGGTGCCGAGCAGCCGCGCGGCGGCCATCCGGCCGACCTCCGGCCCATGCTTGAAGCCGTGGCCGGAGCCACCGCCGACTAGCAACACGTTGCGCCAGCGTGGGTGGTGGTCGATCAGGAAGTCGCCGTTCGAGCTGTTCTCATATTGGCAGACCTCCGCGCTGACGAGGCGCGCGCCGCGCAGCCCAGGAAAGCGGCGGTCGCGGAAGGCCACAACCGCAGCAAGCGCAGCATCGGTCGGGCGCCGCGATTGCGTGTCGGGGTCCACCACAGCCCCATGCGTGTCGCGCGCGAACTTGACGCCGCGCGCCTCCAGGTCGGGGAAGCCGTAGAACAGGTCGCCGCCGTTGAAGTCGGCCCAGCCCGGCATCCGGGCCGGCTGGAACAGGGAATCGCCGGCGGGCGGCGCGAAGTAGAAGACCTCCTGCCGGGTCGGCACTATCCGCCGTCCGAGCACGTCGGGGAAGAGCTTGGGCAGCCAGGGTCCTGCGGCGAAGACGAAGCGGTCGGCCGCGACCTGCTCCCCTCTGGACAGGGTCACCGTCCGGAGTTCCGCCTGCTCGTTCGCCGGCGGCTGCACCCGCTCAGCGAGATACCGCCCGCCGCCCTGCACGAAGCCGGCGACCAGCGTCTGCACCGCGCGCCGCGCCATCAGGGCGCCGAACTGCGGCTCGAACAAGCCGGCGCGGACGCCCTCGAAGTCGATCATCGGGAAGCGCCGACCCATCTTCGCTCCGGTCAGCGCCTCGGTCGGAAGACCCAGTCGGCGGTGCACGGCCAGGCTGTCGCGCAGGTATGGCGCCTCGTCCGGGAAGAAGAACAGCACGCCGTGAGCGGTGAAGATCGGCAGCCCGGCGCGGGCGCTCAGTGTCTTCCATTCGGCCAGGCTCGCCAGCGCCATTCGGGCGTAGATCTCATCCTTGCCATAGGCCGCGCGGGTCATCCGGCTTTCGCCGCCCGACGAGGCACGGCTGTGCGCCGGCCCCCATGCGTCGATCAGCGTGACCCGGTGCCCGGCGCGCCGCAGTTGCTCGGCCGTCCACGCGCCGAACACCCCCGCGCCGATCACCGCGATCTGCAGGCCGGAGCCGGCCGGCGCCGCACGCAGAACAGCCGGAGCGGCGAGCGCCCCGGCCGTCATGCCCAGCAGCTGCCGGCGGGTTGTTGCCAGCTGCGGCCGTCCCGGAAGCATGCTCTCGTCCCGGGTCACGGCGCTTGCCGTCAGCCCCGCTCGGGCGCCGCTGGCGGCGGCGGCGGTGGAGGCGGCGGAACCGGGCAGCTGTCGGTCGCCAGGATCACCGACCCGTCCGCGCAGGTCTGCGTGGCCGGAGCGGGCGCGGGCGGCGGTGGCGGCGGTGCCGCGACCGGGGCAGGCTCCGAGCGGAAGCGATAACGCGCGGTCAGGCCGATGGTCCGCGGCTGGCCGACATTGTAGCCGATGCGCGCCCGGGCGCCGCGCTCGCGATCGAGCGACAGCTTGGGGTTCTTGTCGAACAGGTTGTTCGCGTAGAGCTGCAGCTCCAGCCCGTTGTCGAACTCGACTCCGGTCGACAGGTTGACGAGCGTGTAGGCCGGCAGGCGGAAGCTGCCGAAGTCGTTCACGCCCGAGCCGAAGGCTCCGGTAACTGGGTCGAAGAACAGCGCGTTGCCGATCAGCGCGGCGCCGGGCTCCTGGTCGCTCGGCTGGGTGAACCGGTTGCCGACCCGCTGGACGCTCGCTGTGATGAAGCCTTCCATCGCACTGGTCAGCCGCTGCGTGTAGCTTGCCGTAACCGCGAACTGGTATTTGGGTACGGTCGGCAGCCGGTTGCCCTCGCGGATGCCGGCGATAACAACACTTTCATTGGCCGGCGTGGCGGGGTCATCGGCAGTGGTGACGCTGCTGTCGAACTCGGCATCGGTGATGCTGCCGGCGAACGAGAGGTCGAGGCCGGCGAGCGGACGCACGCTGAGTTCTGCCTCCACGCCCTTGGCATGTGCCTCGGGCACGTTGAAAACCACCCGCGATGAGCAGCTGCCGGCGTCGGCGGTGACCTGCAGGTCCTTGATGTCGTTGTAGAAGGCCGCCGCGTTGAAGGTGATTGGCCCGCGACCGTACTTGAAGCCGGCCTCGTAGTTCCACAGCGTTTCGTCGTCGTAGGTCGGCCGCCCGCCAAAGGTCGCCGCGTCATTGCCCGAGCAGAGCGGGATGTTGAGCGGGTCGTTTACGCCGCCCAGCCGGAAGCCCTTGGCGGCCTGGACGTTGACGCTGAAGTCGCCGGTCGGCTCCCAGGTGACGATGCCACGCGGCGAGAAGCCGTTCGACTTGGTCCGGTCGTCGATGAAGGTGTCGCCGTTGGCGAAGATGCCGCCCGAGATGAAGTCGCGGGTCTCCTTGAAGCTGTAGTAGCGCCCGCCGGCGGTCAGCTTGATCTGGCCGAAGTCGTAGGTCGCTTCGCCGAAGACCGCCCGCTGCTTGATGTCGTACGGGATGTTTGCGTTGTACGGGCTGTCCGCATCAAACCCGTTGCGGGTGGCCGACACCGGCGTGCCCGGCGCGATCACGTCCAGGAACGCCTGGCTGAATACGTCGGAGCCGGGAGTTGGCAAGCGCTGAGTATATTGCCGGTCGACCGTGGAGTAGAAGCCTCCAAGCACCCACTGGAACGGGCCGTCGCCGGTCGAGGACAGGCGAAGCTCCTGCGCCCACTGCTTGAGATCGGTCGTGTCGCGCAGGTTGGAAGGGAGGGCCGCACCCCCGGCGGCGGCCGGCGCGGCGCCCGCAAAGGAGATAAATACCGAGCCCGTCAGCGCCGACGCATCGCGGCTGACCAGGATGTCGCGGTTGATGTAGCTGGTGACGGAGGTCAGCTCGACTCCGCCGAAGTCGATGCTGCCGGTCAGGTCCGCGAGCAGCGTGTCGTCCTTGAACTCCTCTCGCAGTTGCAAATACTGCTGCCGCTCTTCCAGGCGCGGCTGCGAGGTGGTGAACTGGTTGGTGTAGAAGTTGTACACATCCTCGCGGTTGAAGCCGTCGGCGCGGATTTTCTGATAGACCACCCGCGGAGTGATTCGGATGTTGGCGGTCGGCTCCCACAGCAGCGACACCCGAGTGCCGACACGGGTACCATCGTTCACATTGCGGCCGCGTGCCGGGCCGATCGCATCGATGAAGCCGGGGAAGTGCGTGCCGTAACCGACCACCCGTAGCGCGGCGGTATCGCCCAGCGGCAGGTTGATCGCGCCTTTCAGGTGGTAGCCGGTGTCATCCTCGTCCGCGACGTTGACGTTGGCCTCGACCACCCCCTCGGTCACGCCGAGCCGCGGCTGGTTGGTGATGTAGCGGATGGTGCCGCCGACGCTGCCCGATCCGAACAGTGTGCCCTGCGGACCGCGCAGCGTTTCCACGCGGTTGAGGTCGAACAGGTCGAAGTCGGGCGTGAACAGGGACAAGGAGATGACGCTCTCGTCGAGGTAGACGCCGACCTGCTCCTTCACGCCCGGCTGGTCGCGGACGATCTGCCCGGCTGACACGCCGCGCACGGACACTTGGCTTTGCCCCGGCCCGAGGTTCTGGACCGTCAGGCCCGCGATGTTGCGGCTGAGGTCCTCGATCGTCTGCGCGTTGGCGCGCTCGATGTCTTCCTGGGTCTGCGCGTTGATCGAGAAGGGGACGTCCTGCACGGTCGACGCGCGCTTGGTCGCGGTGACGATGATATCCGCCTGCTGCGTTTCCTCCGGCTGATTGACCGTCTGCGCGACTTCTTCCTGCGTGGTCTGGGCGCTCGCCGGAACAGCCAGAGCGATCGCCGCGGTTCCGGCGAGCAGGCTCCCTGTCAAAGTCGTCGTGGACAGACGCATCTCGTTCCCCCTGATTTCGGTTGCGAAAGGAGGATTAATCCTTTCCCAGTGCGAAGGGGAGGGAGAGTGGCTGATAACCGGCGTTTCCCTCGCATCCTGTGACAACATAGTTACAGGCAGAGTTTCAAACGCTAGCGAACGGCAGGATCATGGGATTAGCCCAGCTTGCCAGCCGCTGCCCCTGCTTCTGCAGAAAGGCATGGCGCACGATCTCCGCCTGCTGCTCCAGCCCGTAAGCGTCGAACGGCTTGTCGGGCACGAAGCGATACGCGTAGCGGCAGAACGGGTGCCGCATCAGCGGCAGGTAGAAGCGGCCGCGGGTCTGGGCCTGCCAGACATGGGTTAGCTCATGGACGAACAGACCTTGGAGGTTGAGCGAGGCCTTCGCGAAGTCCTCTCGCCAGTTCGGATCGGCCGGATGGAAGTGAATGTTGCCGGTGGGCGCCATGACGATACCCTTGGGCTGGAACGGCCACCACTTACGCCGCACCAGCCTGACGTCCGCGTAGTCGATGGCCTCGCCGAACACCGTACGGGCCAGGGCGATTTCGCCGGGGGTGAGTGGGCGGCCGTGCTTCATGGCTCCGCTCTAGAGCGGCTTCGGCCTCTCACCAAGGCGCCCCTTGCCGCCGCTTTTCCGCCCCGCTAGGGCAACCGGCAAAGCTTAACGGGAAGGAAAGACGGACATGAGCGAGACTGCCGAGCGGGTGAAGAAGATCGTCGTCGAGCACCTGGGCGTCGAAGGCGAGAAGGTGACGGAGGAGGCCAGCTTCATCGACGATCTGGGCGCCGACAGCCTCGACATCGTCGAATTGGTGATGGCCTTCGAGGAAGAGTTCGGGGTCGAGATCCCCGACGATGCCGCCGAGAAGATCACCACCGTCAAGGACGCGATCGACTATATTGACCAGAACCAGGGCTGAGCCGCGGCTGGTCCCTTCTTCCGTTTGCGCTTGGCTGACGGGGTTTCGACAGGCTCAGCCCACCCGGGCGTGAGCCTGTTGTGCTGTTGGAGAGGTTAAAATGCGCCGTGTCGTGGTCACCGGTCTGGGTCTCGTTACTCCGCTGGGCGCGGATGTTGAGACCACGTGGAAGAACATCCTGGCAGGCCGAAGCGGCGCCGGTCCAATCACGCGTTTCGATGCTTCCCCTTACAAGTGCCGCATCGCCTGCGAGGTAAAGCCGGCCGACCATGAATATGGCTTCGATGCGGGCAAGCGCGTCGACCACAAGGTGCAGCGCCAGGTCGACCCGTTCATCGTGTTCGGCATCGATGCGGCCGGACAGGCGATCGAGGACGCGGGCTTGACCGACATGCCCGAGGGGATGAAGTTCCGGGCCGGCTGCTCCATCGGTTCGGGCATCGGCGGGCTCCCCGGCATCGAGGCGGAAAGCCTGGTGCTGCACGAGAAAGGGCCGGGCCGCGTCAGCCCCCACTTCGTCCACGGCCGGCTGATCAACCTCATCTCGGGCCAGGTATCGATCAAGTACGGGCTGATGGGCCCGAACCATGCGGTGGTGACCGCCTGCTCGACCGGCGCGCACTCGATCGGTGACGCGGCGCGAATGATCCGCGACGATGATGCGGACATCATGGTTGCGGGCGGGGCGGAGGCGACTATCTGCCCGATCGGCATTGCCGGCTTCGCCCAAGCGCGTGCGCTGAGCACCTCCTTCAACGACGAGCCGGAGAAGGCCTCGCGGCCGTATGACAAGGACCGTGACGGCTTCGTGATGGGCGAGGGCGCGGGCGTTGTCGTCCTTGAGGAATATGAGCACGCCAAGGCGCGCGGCGCTAAAATCTACGCCGAGGTGGTGGGCTACGGTCTTTCGGGCGACGCCTATCACGTCACAGCGCCGCACCCGGAAGGCTCGGGCGCCTTCCGCTCCATGCAGATGGCGATGAAGAAGTCCGGGCTGGACCTCGGCGATATCGACTACGTCAACGCGCATGGCACCTCGACCCCGCTCGGCGATGAGCTGGAGCTCGGGGCGGTCCGCAAGCTGTTCGGCAACCATACCGCCACCATGTCGATGAGTTCGACCAAGTCCGCGATTGGTCACCTGCTCGGCGGTGCCGGCGCGGTGGAGAGCATCTTCTGCATCCTCGCCATGCGTGACCAGGTCGTCCCGCCGACGCTCAACCTCGACAACCCGTCCGAAGGCTGCGCGGGCGTCGACCTGGTCCCGCACACCGCCAAGGAGCGCTCGGTCAAGGCGGTGCTGAACAACAGCTTCGGCTTTGGCGGCACCAACGCGTCGTTGGTGATGAAGGCGGTCGACTGAGCAGGGCTGGACCCCGGCGTGCGGCGGGGTAGAAGCGCGGCGATGCTGAAGCGCCTCCTCATCGTCCTGCCAATTGCCGGTATCGTCGCCGTGCTGCTCGCCGTCTGGCTGCTATGGTGGGGCGGCGGCTCCGCCAAGGCGGAAACGATCGTCGTGGAGGAAGGCGCAACGCTGACCAGCCTCTGTCCGGGGCTGGAGCGCAAGGGGCTGATCCCCGGCACCTGCACCACCTACCGCGGCATGGCGCGGCTGTTCGGGTCCGGCGACGGGATCCAGGCGGGCGAGTTCGAGGTGCCTGTGGGCACCAACGGGGCGAAGCTGCTCGATTTGCTCCAGCATGGCCAGCCGGTGCAGCGGCTGGTGACGCTGGCCGAGGGCACACCCTCCGTCATCGTTCAGGAGAAGGTCGCGGCGGTACCATACCTGACCGGCGCGGCGCCGCTGCCGCCGGAGGGCTCGGTGCTCCCCGACAGCTACGGTTACAAGCGCGGCGAAGCGCGGGCGGCGGTAATAGGGCGCATGCAGGCCGCGATGACCCGTGAGCTCGACCGGCTTTGGAAGGCGCGCAAGGGAGGTTGCCCCGTGTCGAGCAAGGAAGAGACGGTGACCCTCGCCTCCATCGTCGAAAAGGAGACCGGCAAGCCGTCGGAGCGCCGCGCGGTCGCCGGGGTCTACTGCAACCGGCTGAAGATCGGGATGAAGCTGGATGCCGATCCCACGGTCATCTACCCGGTGACCAAGGGCAAGCCGCTCGGCCGTCGCATCCTGCGCTCGGAGTTGAACGCGGACACCGGCTACAATACCTATCGCCGCGCCGGCCTGCCGGTCGGGCCGATCGCCAACCCGGGACGCGAGAGCATCGCCGCGGTGCTCAACCCCGAGGGGCACCAGTTCATCTACTTCGTCGCTGACGGCACGGGCGGCCATGTGTTCGCCCGCACGCTGGCGGAGCACAACGCCAATGTCGCGAAATGGTACGCGCTGCGCCGCCAGCGCGGCGAGATGTGAGGGTCAGGCGCTGTGGAAAGGTGACGTTGGTTGCGCGCCGATGTGTAAGCTGCGCACCGGGAACGAAGGTAGCCGGTGGCCCTCTCGTCGCGGTCCATAGCAGCATCTAAGTCTTTCGCAGCCGCTTTGCCCCGTCCGCCGTAAGTGAAAAAGCCAACCCCGCGCAAAGGCGAGTGCGTCGATTACGGCGTTCTGCTCCTTGGTGACCACTTCAACTATAGCCTGCGTTTCACCTTCATCCCACAGCGACACCCAGTCCTGAGTGGAAGTCCATCGAGTGGGGGTAGCTGTCCGCAAGGATCACGATTGCCTCAGCGTTCGGGGGTATCTCGTGCTGATCACAATAGGGCTCGATAAACAGCGTTAGCGGCAAGGCGGTGCGGTTCCTGATCGGCAACTTCATCGGTTCCTCCGGCCTCTCACCGATGCTGCCGAAAAGCGCCAATCTCCGCAATGGGTCGAACTCAGACATTGAGACGCAGGACCAATGCCGCCTACCGAACAGCTTCGCTCCGCACATAGCCCACGCGCCGCTCCTCGCCGGCGTAGCCCCAAGCCCAGCCGCGGCTGTTGTCGAGCATTAGGAGCAGGTCCCCGGCCCGGAGCTGGGCCAGCTCCGCCGCACCGTCCTCAGGCGCAGCGAGCAGCGACGCGGAACGGGTCAGGCGCCGCTGCAGCGGCTCGGCATAGTGCGAGGCGATCACCCTTCCAGCCAGCGCGACGTCCGCCAGGTCGGGGCGGAAGGCGTGAGTCAGCGGGTCCAGCGGCTGCGTAGGTCCAGCCAACGGAAAGCCGCCCGAAGGCGTGTCAGCGCGCGTGGGCGAGCTGGCTGAGCGCTGGGCGGCGGCTCGGGTCCCCGTCGGCTCCGCGCTCGCCGGTGGTACGGATGTTGCGCTTGAAGCCTTCAAGAAAATCTGCCCCGGTGCTGGTGCGCACGACGAACACGTTGCGGCGGTCGTCCTGATCACGTTCGCGGCGCAGATAGCCGAGCGCACCCAGCGTGTTCAAGGCACGGGTCACCACCGGCTTGGACACGCCCAATACCCGCGCCAAGCCGCGCACGGTGTGTGGCCCAGGAGTCAGATATACGATCATTAATAACGCCATCTGGCGGTTGGTCAGATCTGGCTCGCCGGACCGGACATAGCCGACCAAGGCGCGCATCCAACCGCTCAGCGAAACCTCGCTCATTGGAGTGGAATCTCCCTGCTCGACACTTGCGAACTTCAACCGGCCAGTTACGAAAATGTTGCGTTGCCGACAGGGATTTCAAACGAATGGTCGAATAAACTGCTCGCTTCGCAGCTAGGCGTAACGAGCGGCCAGCGCCCCGAACACGGCCCGCACGCCCAGAGCCTCCCCGCCCTTGGGCCGTCCCGGCTTGGCCGAGGGATGCCAGGCGAAGGTGTCGAGGTGAGCCCAGGGCGTCGCATCGGGAACGAAGCGCTGCAGGAACAGCGCAGCGGTGACCGCGCCCGCCATTCCGCCCTCCGCGCTGTTGGCCAGGTCGGCCACGTCCGACTTCAGCATGTCGTCGTAGCCGCTCCACAAGGGCATCCGCCACAGGGGATCGACTACCTTGGTCCCCGCCGCGAGCAGTTGCCCGGCCAGCCCATCGTCGTTGACGAACAGGGCGGGCAGGTCGGGACCAAGCGCGACCCGCGCGGCCCCGGTCAGGGTAGCGAAATCGACGATCAGCTCGGGCTTGCCTTCGCCCGCGCGGGTCAGGGCGTCGGCCAGGATCAGCCGCCCTTCTGCGTCCGTGTTGTCGATCTCCACCGTGGTGCCCGCACGGCTGCGCAGCACGTCGCCCGGGCGGAAGGCGTTGCCGGCGACCGAATTCTCAACTGCCGGGATCAGCAGGTGCAATCTTACCGGCAGACGGGCGCCGACGATCAGCCCGGCCAGCGCTAGGGCATGGGCCGCGCCGCCCATGTCCTTTTTCATCAGCCGCATCCCGGACGCCGGCTTGAGGTCGAGCCCGCCACTGTCGAAGCATACGCCCTTGCCGACTATCGCCACGCGCGGGTGCTCCGGCCGGCCCCATTCGAGCTCGATCATGCGCGGCGCGCGCGCCGGCACCGCCGCCCGGCCGACCGCCGCCACCATCGGGAACTCGCGTTCGAGCTCCTCGCCCGAGATAACGGTAATCGCCGCGCTCCAGTCCTTGGCCGTCGAGCGTACCGCCGCCTCCAACTCGGCGGGGCCGAGGTCGCCCGCCGGCGTGTCCACCAAGTCGCGGACCAGCGCCGTGGCTTCGGCCTGCCGGACCAGCCCGCCAATCTGCGCCGCATCCTCCGTCAGCAGCATGCGCGGCTCCCGTCTCGGCTCCGGCTGGCTCTTGTAGCGCTCGAACCGGTGCTGGCCGAGCAGCCAGCCCAACGCGCCCTGGCCCGGAGCGGCGTCGGCCAGGCGGTAGGTGCCGCCGGGCAGCGCTTCCGCCAGCTTGGCCAGGCACCATGGCGACAGGGCTGCCGTGTCCGCCACCGCCGCGAGGACCTCGAACTGCGCGCCGCCGGGCTGCGGCAACAGCAGGTGCGCGCCGGCCGTCTTGCCGTTGAACCGCTGCGCTTCAAGCAGCACGCGGTCCGCCGGGGCCCTGCGCTTCACACATTCGGGGAAGCCGGCAGCGTCGACGAGGTGGATGGTGCGGGCTGGCTGGCCGCGGTCGGGCTGCAGCAGGGCGGAGAAATCGGTCATGCGGATCCTGTACTCAAGGGATGACGGTGGTCACCAGATAGGCAGCGAAGATCACCAGGTGCACCGCGCCGTGCAGCACCGTCACCCGCCCGCGCGCAAGCGACAGGGCGGCGACGAACAGGCTGAGGGCGAGCAGCAGCACCGACTTGGGATCGAGGCCGAGCACCAGCGGAAGCCCGAGGGTGAAGGACACCACCGCCACGACCGGGATGGTCAGGCCAATGGTGGCAAGCGCCGAGCCGAGAGCGAGGTTGAGGCTGGTCTGCAGCCGCCTCGCCCGGGCCGCACGCACTGCAGCTACGCTTTCCGGCAGCAGAACGATCGCGGCAATGACGATCCCCACCACCTCGCGGGGAGCGCCCGCGGCCGCGACCCCGGCTTCAAGCGCGGGCGACAGCGACTTGGCCATGAGCACCACGGCCACCAGCCCGACCAGCAGGAAGAGAAAGGAGAGGACCGCCTGTGACTGAGATGGCGGCGGCGCATGCACCTCCGGCACCTTTTGGAGGTCGCCGCGCGGCAGAAAATAATCGCGGTTGCGAACGGTCTGCACGAAGACAAAGGTCAGGTACAGGATCAGCAGGAAAACCGACACGAACGCCAGCTGCGTCCGGGTATAGATCGGTCCGGCGAGTGTGGTGGTGTAGTTGGGCAGGACCAGCGCCAGCACCATCAGGGTCGCCAAGGTGCCAAGCGCCGCGGTCGCTCCGGTGCGGGTGAAGCGGACCTCCTCCCGACGGGCCGCCGCGGCGACCAGGCACAGGCCAAGCAGCAGGTTGAGGATGATCATGCCGGTCGCGAACACCGTATCGCGGGCGAGCGTCACGGCCGCCTCACGGTTGGCGAGCATCAGCGAGACGATCAGCCCGGATTCGATCACGGTCACCGCGAGCGCGAGGATCAGGGTTCCGAACGGCTCGCCGACCCGGTGAGCGACAACCTCGGCATGATGAACCGCGGCAAGCACCACGCCGATCAGGACGATGGCGGACACCGCCGGCCAGAACAGGCCGAACTGCGCGGCCGCCAGCACCAGCCAGCCGAGCACGGGGAGCAGCCCGCTCCAGCTGGTCAGCTGCGCGCGGAGGAGCGGGGATTGCCGCACCTGCTTCGTCCGCGGTGCCTCCGGCGCCCCGGCCTCTAACGCGGATGCTTCGTTCATGAGGCGCCCATGCAAAACGGAATGCGTGGGAGGTGACCGGCGTTCCGCGCCCGGCTCGGGCAAGCGGCTAAGCGGCTGCGGCGACGCGCTCCGGAACGCCGAACAGATCGTGCTCGTCCGAGTCTTCTACCTGCACCCGGACGATGTCGCCCGGCGCGAGGTGGCCAGCGTCGCGGAGGTGGACCTCGCCGTCGATCTCCGGGGCGTCGGCCTTGCTGCGCCCGGTGGCGCCGCCGGTGTCGCCGTCGACCACGTCGATGATCACGTCCACGCTGCGGCCGACCTTAGCCGCGAGCTTCTCAGCGCTGATTCGAGCGGTCAGCTCCATCACCCTGGCGTAGCGCTCCTCCTTGAGCTCGGGCGGCACTGCGCCGGGCAGGTCGTTGGCCGCGGCGCCCTCCACCGGCTCGAAGCGGAACGCGCCGACCCGGTCGAGCCGCGCTTCGGCCAGCCAGTCGAGCAGGTAGCGGAAGTCTTCCTCCGTCTCGCCGGGGAAGCCGACCACGAAGCTGGAGCGGATGGCAATATCGGGTACCTGCGTGCGCCATTCGCGCAGGCGCTCGAGCACACGGGCCTCGTTCGCCGGGCGCTTCATCGCTTTCAGCACCTTGGGGCTGGCATGCTGGAACGGAATGTCGAGGTAGGGCAGCACCAGCCCCTCGGCCATCAGCGGGATGACCCGGTCCACGTGCGGGTACGGGTAGACATAGTGGAGCCGCACCCATGCGCCGAGCTGTCCCAGCGCGCGGGCGAGGTCGGTCATGTGCGCCCGGACCTCACCGCCCTTCCATGGGTAGGCGGCGTGCTTGAGGTCGAGCCCGTAGGCGCTGGTGTCCTGGCTGATCACCAGCAGTTCGCGGGTGCCGGCCGCGATCAGCTTCTCCGCCTCGCGCAGGATCGCGTCCGGACGGCGGCTGACGAGGTCGCCGCGGATCTGCGGGATGATGCAAAAGGCGCAGCGGTGATTGCAGCCTTCGGAGATCTTGAGATAGCTGTAGTGCCTGGGCGTGAGCTTCAGGCCCAGGTCCGCCCGGGCCTGCGGCACCAGGTCGAGATAAGGCGAAGGCGCTGGCGGAGCGGCCTCGTGCACCGCCTCGACCACCTGCTCATATTGGTGGGCGCCGGTCACCGCGAGCACCTGCGGGAAGCGGCCGCGGATGACCTCTGCCTCGCGGCCCATGCAGCCGGTGACGATCACCCGGCCGTTCTCCGCGATCGCCTCGCCGATCGCCTCCAGGCTCTCGGCCTTGGCGCTGTCTAGGAAGCCGCAGGTGTTGACCAGCACCACGTCGGCACCGGCATAGTCGGGCGACATGTCGTAACCGTCGGCGCGCAGCCTGGAGAGGATGCGCTCGCTGTCGACGAGGTTCTTGGGACAGCCGAGCGAAACCATGCCGACGCGGGGCGGGGAGGGAAGTCTGGTTGCCATGGGAGACGCCGCATATAGTGGAAAATGCGGGCGAAATCGAGACGCTTAGTCGCGAATTTCCTCGGCGTCGTACCATTGGTCGGGGCGGGGCGGGCCGAGTTGCCAGGCGTGGTCGCCGAGAATGACCTCCTCGGTTGGCCGCCCGGCGGCATCGCGGGCGGGGCGGTAGCGGAAGCGCTGCATGATCAGCCGGCAGGTGGTCGCGTCCAGCAATGGCGTGCCGCTCGAGCGGGTGACGCGGCAATCGCGAACCCGGCCGTTTCGCGCGACGACGAAGCGCAGGTGCACGGTGCCTTGTACCCGCCGTTCCACCAGGGCGGGCGGGTAGTCGCGCGGAGTGATGGCGCCGCGCAGCCACTCGGCCGGTATCCCGCGTCCGCCGCCGCCGCCGCCGCCGGTGCCGTCGCCGAAGCGGCCGGAGCCAAGGCCGGCGCCGACCCCTCCGCGGCCGGTGCCCGGACCGGGGAAGGGGGCCGCTCCCGCCGCGGGTGCGGTGCCCTGCCCGGCGACCGGAGCGGCGCGAATCGGCGGCGGCGGCGGCGGAAGCTTCACCTCCGGCTCGGGCGCGACAACCGGGGTGGGCGTGTTGCGAAGTGCCGGCGGAGCAGCCGCGCCTTCCGGGTCCTTGGGCCGCTCCGTCGGCTTGGCGGCTTGTTCCGGCATCATCGGCTCGGTGGGCGGCGGCGGCGGGTTGTCGGCCAGGCTGATGAGGGAGAGCGGGTCCTCGATCTTCGGCTCCACCGTTACGCCCAAGCCCGTCAGCAGGGCGTAGCCCAGGCCCAGATGGATGGCGCCGACGATCAGCGCGGAACGCCAGCGATCACGGCGGTCGGCAAGTGCTCGGCCCGACATGCCGGCGATCCTATAACGGCCGGTCCGGTCCGGCTAGGCCCTTGTTCCGGCTGACTTTAGCGCGCGATTAGGGACGATCTCGACCACCCGGTCTCCGACCTGAAGCGACTTGGCTCCGTCTTCCCAGAAGCTGATCGCCTGTCCGTCGCGCATCAATCTCACGCCCAAACCGGTCTTCAGCCCGGACAGGGGCAGGCCCGCTTCCTCCGCGCCGACTAGGCGCTCGCGCAATTGCACCTCGCCGGCATGCGAAGCTAGGTCGGCCATGTAGTCGGCGATCCCCGACCCTTGCGCCGAGCCGGCCATCAGCAGCCCGGCAAAGCTCACCGGATTGATCACGGTGGACGCGCCAGCCGCGCGCGCCGGCACCTCGTTGTCGCTGTTCTTGACGGACACGGTGATCGGCAGATCGGGGACGAGGTGCCGAGCGGTCAGGCAGACCAGGATGGAGGTATCGTCCCGCCCAGCAGCCACGATCAGGCAGCGGGCGGTTCTAGCCCTGACCGCCTCAAGCGTGGCATCGCGGGTCGCGTCGCCCTGCAGCACGGTGCAGCCGAGCGCTTCCGCCTGGGCGGCCGCCTCCGCCTCGCAATCGATCACCACGATCTCCTTGGCCGGCGTGCCGCGGGCGATCAGTTCGTTGACGGCTTCGGAACCGGCGGTGCCGCAACCGGCGACGATGATATGGTCGGTTAAGGTCTGCTGCAGGCGTTGCATGAGCCACTTGCTCCAAAGTCGCTTGATCACAAAGGTGTAGGCGGTTCCCGCCAGGATCAGCAGGAAGAAAATGCGGATGGGCGTCACGACCAGCGCGTCGAACAGCCGGGCCTGATCCGTCACCGGAACCACGTCGCCGTAGCCCGTCGTGGTCGCGCTGATCATGGTAAAGTAGATGATGTCGGCGAAGCTGATGTGCCCGTCGTGAGTGTCCTTCAGGCTTTCGCGCTCGATCCAGTGAAAGCCGACCACCAGCGCCAGCAGCGCGAACGCCACCGCTACCCGGATGAAGAACTGCGCCCAATTGCCTAGGGAGGGGCGGCGCCGGAGCAGCAGGTCGTTGCGATCCCGGGTCGGGCGCCACGGACCGGACGGTGGACGGGGCGTGAGATACCTGCTGGTCAACCCTGTCCCTTTCCGCACGAGTAACTGGACCGGCGATGCAACGACTGGTCAGCGCACAAGTTGCTGGTTAGAAGCCGCGCCTTTCACCGGCTATGGACCAGGCCGCCACTCGCTTCGGCACGGAGTTTCTGCATGCGTATCGCAATGATCGGCACTGGCTACGTCGGCCTGGTTTCGGGGGCCTGCTTCGCCGATTTCGGCCACCACGT
>NZ_CADCVZ010000031.1 GCF_902806265.1 uncultured Sphingomonas sp.
CGTTGCCCGGGATATCCATCCGCACCCAGCCCACGGCGCTGCGGCGAGCGCCCACGATGTGGAAGTCCACTTCGGGCAAGCGGCCGGCCGCCTCGACGATCATCTCGATGCCCTTGCCCGGGTAGGGCCGCCCGACGAAGCCGGCTTGCAGCCTGCCTTCCCGCCCCGGCCACGCAGTCGGCGCCGCACACTTGGAGATGTCCGCGGCGGCGTTGGGAGCAACGATCACCGGCTTGCCCGCAAGCTGCGGGTACTGCTTCCGGTACACGTCGGCCAGGGTCGTCGTGACGCAGACAAGATGGGAAAAGTTCGGCCGGGCGAGCAACTGGTCTAGCAGCCGTCCACGCAGAGTCGGGCCGGGCGGGCTCACGTGCGCTTCGTACACCAGCGGCTTTCCGCTCCGCGCCACCAGCCGCAATGACCAGATGTCCCGACCGAAATAAAGGTCCGCGGGTTCCGACCGGATCAGTTGGCGCAATTCCGCCAGGTAGCGCCACTTGGGCAGCGTTCCACCGCCGGAGTCTGGAAGGGTGCGCACGGAAAACGATCGTTGAATGCCGTAGCGCTCGAACAGAGTGTCCGCTGGTGCATCGCCCGGCTGGGCTACTAGCGTGACTTCATGCCCCAGCTTCGCCATTGCCTCGCACATGGTTACGATCTGAACCGAGTTGGCGTTCACGGAAGGTACGGGCCGCCGCGCCAGGTACATAATCTTCATGGATGCACGGGTCTCTGCGGGAGTTCCGGGGAGCGCATCCGACCTCTATAGACCTCCAGCAAGCTGGGCAAGTTGCCGCGGCTCGCCCCCGAAGGCGGGCGTCGTGGACTAGTGTGCCTGGTCCCTCCATACGGGGCGGAATGAATGACCTGCGCGACCGCCAGCGACCGATAAGGGAGGAGGTGAGCAGCCGGGAGGCCGACGCGCCCGCTGCACCGTCTGCCCGCAGGAGGCTGCCGCAGGTCGCCAAGCGGCTGGCGCTTCGCGAGTATCTGCCGTTCGCGGGATCGGCATCGGCGTGGCTGATGATCGGCCTGGCGATCGGCCACGCGGATGCGGTGCGATTGCTGGCGGCCTACACCTTTGTGCAGGCGGCGCGCGCGTTGCTGACCATGGAAGTGGTGCAGTTGCTCGCCCGGCGCGTCCGTGCCGACAAGCAGGTCTACCGCGCCTCGCGCCGCGCCGCACTGCGCATCGATCTTTCGGCGCTCGCCGCTTGCGCGCTCGGCATCGCGGCATTGGCAGCCTTCTTCCACCTGCGGGACATGACGGAGGTGGCCATCATGACGGCCGTCGTCGCGCTGGGCATCCCCGCACGGCACCCGGGCGCCCTCTTCGTCGCCAAGCGCAATCGCGATGTAATGTGGCGGCTTGGGGCAGCGGGCGCCGCAGCGATCGGGGCGGGAACCGTGCTGCTGCTCGGCCTGCCTTGGGTGGCGGCGGCAGGAATGCTGGCGCTGCGGGAATGGGGCGGGCTGCTGGCCACGGTGCTGTTCGCGCCGCGCTCGGCCGGGCCGTCGCGCATTGCAGCGGAAGTGCTGGCTTTCAGGGAAGCGGCCGGCCGCACTGAAGCGAACGCTCGCAAGCGGCTCAGCTACCGCATGATGAAGTCCCTGTTCGCCGTCGTCTTGGGTCCGTTCGGCAACCTCGCCGCGCGCACTGGGCGCAGCGCCGGTGGCTTGGACGCCAAGATCGCGAACCTCATCCCGCGCAGCCGGCCGGGTATGGTGCTGTTCACCGGCGGCACCGCCGCGGCCGCTGCCACGCTGCTCGCAGTCAGCCGGGAGCCCGCGGCGATCATGGGCGCCGCTGCGCTGACCCGGATCGCCGCATCCGGCGGCGCCGCGCTGCTGTGGTGGAACTACGCCGAGGATCGGATCGACGAAGAAGAGGACGAGGATTGAGCGGGCGTGTCATCCAGCCGCGCGAAGAAGTGCCGGCGGCATAGCGCCAGGTAACGGTCGTTGCCGCCGATCTCCGTTTGCTCGCCGCTGGTGATCGCCCGGCCTTGCCCGTCGACCCGCAGGTTCATGGACGCCTTGCGCCCGCACTCGCATACGGCCTTGAGCTCGACCAACGCATCGGCCAGCGCGAGCAGCGCCGCGCTGCCTTCGAACAGCTGGCCGAGGAAGTCGGTCCGCAGCCCGTAGCAGAGCACCGGCAGGTTGCGCTCATCCGCCAGTCGGCAGAGTTGAAGCACCTGCGCGCGCGTCAGGAATTGCGCTTCGTCCACCAGCGCGCAATGGAGCGGGCGGCGGTCCAGCTCGCCGCTGATCTCGCTAAGCAGGTCGGTACCGGCCGAGTAGCTGTGGGCGGGCATCGCGATGCCGAGCCGGGAGCCGATCGATCCAGGACCCGCACGATGGTCGTGCGCGGCGGTCCATAAGGTGGTGCCCATGCCGCGCTCGCGGTAGTTGAAGTCGGCCTGCAGCAGATTGGTGGACTTACCCGCGTTCATCGCCGCGTAGTAGAAGTAGAGCTTGGCCATCGCCGCGCTTGTACCTGCGCGCAAGTCCGCGTCCAGAGCGGGTCAGTTATCCTCGCTGAGGTCCTGCGCCACCTTGGGGCTGCGCAGGATCGCGTCGATGCGGCCGCCCTCGTCGAAGCTCTCGTCCGCCAGGAACTTCAGCTTGGCGGCGTATTTCGTGTTCACCCGCCGCGCGACCTCGCCTTGCAGGAAAGCCGTGTTGGTCCGCAGCGCCTTCAGAACCACCGCTTCGTCCTGCCCGAGCAGGGGCTTCACGAACACAGTGGCGTGGCGCAGGTCGGGCGACATGCGCACCTCCGTGACGCTGACGAGGTGGCTCTGCAGCGTGTCGTCGTGCACGTCGCCGCGCGCCAGCACTTCGCTCAGCACATGCCGCACCTGCTCGCCCACGCGGAGCAGGCGGACGGACTTGCCTTCAGTAGTTTCGGTCTTTCGCATCTGCTCCTCCCGCCGTCATTGCGAGCGAAGCGAAGCAATCCAGTTCACTCGAAGAGCACTGGATTGCCTCGTCGCTGTGCTCGTCGCAATGACGCGGTGCGCTCGGCGGCTCACAAGGTCCGCGCGCGCTCCTCGACCTCGAACACCTCGAGCCGGTCGCCGGCCTTGATGTCGTTGGTGTCGGCCAATAGCACGCCGCATTCCAGGCCGGCGATGACCTGGGCCACGTCGTCCTTGAACCGGCGCAGCGACGCGATGGTCGTCTTGGAGACGATCACGTCGTTGCGGGTGAGGCGGGCGTTGAGGCCCTTGCGGATGACGCCTTCCAGCACCAGCAGGCCGGCGGCCTTGTCCTTCTTGCCCGCCGGGAAGACCTCGCGGACCTCGGCGCGGCCGACCACCGTTTCGATGATCTCCGGTCCGAGCTCTCCGGCCATGGCGCCCTTGGCCCAGTCGGTCAGGTGGTAGATGACGTCGTAGTAACGCAGCTCAACCTTGTTGCGCTCCGCCACCTCGCGCGCCTTGGCGTTCGGGCGGACGTTGAAGCCGATGATCGGCGCACCGGTAGAGGCCGCCAGCGTCACGTCGCTCTCGGTGATCGCGCCCACGCCCGAGTGCAGCACGCGCACCCGGATCTCGTCGGTGGACAACCGATTAAGCGCGTTGACGATCGCCTCCGTCGAGCCCTGCACATCGGCCTTCACGACCAACGGGAACTCGATAATGGTGGAAGCCCGGTTGGCGAACATGTTCTCCAGGCTCATCGGCGCCGCGGTGGTGCGCTTGCGGTCGAGCACGCCCTGGCGATAGTCGGCGACCTCGCGGGCCCGCGCCTCGTTCTCCACCACCGTGAACTGGTCGCCCGCCGACGGCACGGAGCCGAGGCCCAGCACCTCCACCGGGAAGGACGGCCCGGCTTCCTTCACCTGCCGGCCATGGTCGTCGATCATCGCCCGGACCTTGCCCGACGCGGCGCCGACCACGAACACGTCGCCGACGCGCAGGGTACCGCGCTCCACCAGCACGGTGGCGAGCGGACCGCGGCCCTTGTCGAGCTTGGCCTCGATCACCGCGCCCTCGGCGGTGCGAACCGGATTGGCCTTGAGCTCCAGCAGCTCGGCCTGCAGGTTGATTGCCTCAAGCAAGCCGTCGAGGTTGGTCTTCTGGAGCGCGGAGACCTCCACGTCCTGCACGTCGCCGCCCATCGCCTCGACGATAATCTCGTGCTGCAGCAGTTCCTCGCGGACCTTTTGCGGGTTGGCCGCTGGCTTGTCGACCTTGTTGATCGCCACGATCATCGGCACTCCGGCCGCCTTGGTGTGGTTGATCGCCTCGATCGTCTGCGGACGCAGCCCGTCGTCGGCTGCGACCACCAGCACCACGATGTCGGTGACGTTGGCGCCGCGCGCGCGCATCTCGCTGAAGGCTTCGTGCCCGGGCGTATCGAGGAAGGTGACGCGGTCGCCCGACGGCACGTTCACCTGATAGGCGCCGATGTGCTGGGTGATGCCCCCGGCCTCGCCCGCGACCACGTCCGCGCCGCGGATCGCGTCCAGCAGCGAGGTCTTGCCGTGGTCGACATGGCCCATGATGGTGACCACCGGCGGGCGCGGCTGCAGGCTCTCGGTCGCATCCACATCGGTCGACGTGTCGATGTCGACGTCGCTTTCGCTGACGCGCTTGATGTTGTGCCCGAACTCGGTGACCAGCAGCTCGGCGGTGTCCTGGTCGATGGTCTGGGTCAGCGTCACGGCCGAGCCCATCTTGAACAGCGCCTTCACCAGGTCCGCGCCGCGCTCGGCCATGCGGTTGGCGAGCTCGCCGACGGTGATCGCCTCGGGCACCACCACGTCGCGGACCTGCTTGGCGGCAGGACCCGACGACATGTGGGCGCGCTTCTCCTTTTCGCGGGCACGCTTCAACGCGGCGAGCGAGCGGGCGCGATTGTCCTCGTCGCCGGACAGAGCGCGGGTAACGGTGAGCTTGCCGGAATGGCGCCGATCATCGACTCGTCCGCGTGACGGACGGGCCGGCTCGGGCCGACGAGGCGCGGCGGGCGAGGCCGCGGGTGGACGGCGGACCGGCGTAAACTGCTGTCCTACAGCCTGCGGGGCTGCCGCGGGCTGTGGCGCCTCCGCCTTCTCCGCGGCCTCGGCGCCCGCTGCCTCCTCCACAATCCGGCGCTTGGCCTCCTCCTCGGCCCGACGAGCGGCGTCTTCCTCGGCCTTCCGGTTGTCCTCGGCCCGGCGCTTCTCGTCTTCCGTCGCGTTGACCTTGGCCTGCTCCTCCCGCCGGCGCGCGTCCTCCAGGGAGGTCATGCGCGCTTCTTCGGCCTCGCGCAGCAGACGAGCCTGGGTCTCCTTGCGGGCGGTGATGTCGTCGAGCGGCGACCGGCGAACGGGGGCAGCCGGCTGGGGAGCCGGGCGCTGCGGAGCGGGCGCGGGCGCCTCGGCCGCAGGCTGCGGCGCCTCGACGGCCGGAGCCTCACCCGGCTTGCCCAGGATGCGCCGCTTCTTGACCTCGACCACTACCGTGTTCGAGCGCCCATGGCTGAAGCTCTGCTTGACCTTGCCAGTCTCGACCGTGCGCTTGATCCCCAGCGGCGGCCGGGTCCCCAGCTTCGGCTTGTCGGTCTGGTCGCTCATCTGTTTCCTTCGTTCGTGTCGTCAGCCGAGGCGGCAGCCGGGGCAGCGTCGCCGCGCCCTAACCCAGCCTCGGGATCAATGAAAGCGCGCCACCGGGCGAGCGCGTGAAGCACACGCGCCGCGGCGGCAGCGTCGGTCAGGGCAATGTGTACCACATTCTCGCGCCCCAGCGCCATGCTCAAGATGGTGCGGTCCGCCGGAATTGCCAGCCCGCTTGCGTAGCCCACTTCCTCCGCCCCGCCTACCCGCCAGGCCTGGTCGAGCTTGCGGCGGCCATCGGCGCCCGCGTCCGCTGCGTGCAGCAGCAAGTGGACCTTGCCGGAGCGCGCCGCTTGCTCGACCCGGTCGGCGCCATTGATGAGGTTGCCCGAGCGCGCTTCCATGCCGAGCCGGTCGAGCGCCGCCTGGCGCAGGGCGGCCTCCGTGCGCTCGCCAAGGTCGGGCGAGATCAGGAGCTCGCCCGTCTTGAACGCACGGGCAAGCGCGCCCTTGAGCTTGCCCTTCGCGTTGGCAGCGTCGAGCTCGCTACGCGGCACGCCGATCCAGGCACCGCGGCCGGGCGCCTTGGCGCGCACATCCGGCAGCACCTGTCCGTCGGGACCGAGCGCGAGCCGCACCAATTCCTCACGCGCTGCCGTGCGCCGCGAGAGGATGCAGGTGCGTTCGGGAGTGTGCGCTTCTACGCGATCATTGCTCGTTTTCCGCAACCGCGTCCTCCTGCGATTGCGGCTCATCCTCGGGTCCCGATGCGGATGCCTCATCCTCAAACCAATGCGCGCGGGCGGCCATGATGATCTCGTTGCCCTGCTCTTCGCTGAGGCCGTACTCGGCCAGCAGGCCGCCCTTGTCCTCCGTGCGCTGCGGCGCGTTCTCGGCGCGGCGGCGCGGTTCCTGGCGCTTCTTCTGGATGAGCTCGTCGGTGGCGAGGTCCGCAAGGTCGTCGAGCGTCTTGATGCCCGCCTTGCCCAGGGTCACCAGCATCGCCTCGTTGAGATGCGGCAGCTCGGCGAGCGCATCGTCCACGCCCAGCGTCCGGCGCTCCTCGCGTGCAGCGGCCTCGCGGCGCTCCAGCGCTTCGGAAGCGCGGCTCTGCAGCTCGGCGGCGATATCCTCGTCCAAGCCCTCGATCGAGGCGATCTCGTCCGCCTCCACATAGGCGACCTCTTCCAGGCTGGTGAAGCCCTCGGCGACCAGCAGCTGGGCCAGCGTCTCGTCGACGTCCAGCTCTTCCTGGAACATGGTCGAGCGTTCCACGAACTCGCGCTGCCGCTTCTCGCTGGCGTCGGCCTCGGTCAGGATGTCGATTTGCGAGTTGGTGAGCTGGGACGCGAGCCGGACGTTCTGGCCGCGCCGGCCGATCGCCAGGCTGAGCTGGTCGTCGGGCACCACCACCTCGATCCGGGCTTCCTCCTCATCGATCACCACCCGGCTGACCGTCGCAGGCTGGAGCGCGTTGACGACAAAGGTCGCGGTGTCCTCGCTCCACGGGATGATGTCGATCTTCTCGCCCTGCAGCTCCTGCACGACCGCCTGGACGCGGCTGCCCTTCATGCCGACGCAGGCGCCGACCGGGTCGATCGAGCTGTCGCGGCTAATCACGCCGATCTTGGCGCGGCTGCCCGGGTCGCGGGCGGCGGCCTTGATCTCGATAATGCCGTCGTAGATCTCCGGCACTTCCTGCGCGAACAGCTTCTTCATGAAGTCGGGATGCGCACGGGACAGGAAGATCTGCGGGCCGCGGGTCTCGCGGGCGACGCGCAGGATCAGCGAACGGACACGGTCGCCGACCCGCACCATTTCGCGCGGGATCTGGGCGTCGCGGCGGACCACGCCTTCGGCGCGGCCGAGGTCCACCACCACATGGCCGAACTCGACACGCTTGACGACGCCGGTGATGACCTCGCCGACGCGGTCCTTGAACTCTTCATATTGCCGCTCGCGCTCGGCATCGCGTACCTTCTGGAAGATCACCTGCTTGGCCGCCTGCGCGGCGATGCGCCCGAACTCGATCGGGGGCAGGGGATCAACGATGAAATCGCCTAGGTTTGCATCGGCCTGAAGCTTCTGCGCGCCCTTGAGGTCGACCTGCTTGAAGTGGTCCTCCGGTTCCTCGACCACCTCCAGCACTCGCCACAGGCGGAGGTCGCCGGTCTCGCCGTCGAGCTTGGCGCGGATGTCGTTCTCAGCGCCGTAGCGGGCGCGGGCAGCCCGCTGGATGGCGTCCTCCATCGCCTCGATCACGATCCCGCGGTCGATCAGCTTCTCGCGGGCGACGCTGTCGGCGATGGCGAGCAGCTCGGCCCGGTTGGCGGTCGGTGCTGCGGTCGCGGCGGTGGCCATTTCGCTTAGTCCTCTACAGTCTGAAGTTCGTCGGCGCCCTCGGTCGGCGCCTCTATGATCTCGTCCGCGCCTTGCGCGGACAGGGGCGCGGTGGCGTTGATGAGCTTGTCCGTCAGCAGCAGCTTGGCGGAATGGATGGCGGTAAAGGGCAGGGAGTAGTCGCGGCCATCCTTGCCGGTCAGCTTGACGGTCTCGCCCTCGGTTCCGGCGAGCTCGCCCGAGAACTGCTTCCGCCCATCGATCGGCTCGGCCAGCGCGATGCGGGCCTCGTGCCCCGCCCAATCGTCATAGTCCTTGAGCCGGGTCAGCGGCCGGTCGATGCCGGGCGAGCTGACCTCCAGGCGATAGGAGCCGGCGATCGGATCGCGCCCTTCCGCTTCGAGCGCGTCCAACCGGTCGGACACCCGCCGAGAAACGGCCTGGCAGTCGGCAAGGTCGAGCTGGCGGGTGTCGGGCCGCTCGGCCATGATCTGCAAGGTCGGGTCCGACTTGCCCCCGATCATCGCCACCCGCACGAGCTCAAAGCCTAGGCTCTTCACCTCGGGCTCGATCAGTGCGTTCAGAGCGGTCAGGTCCATGCGACTCCAATAGCTTAAGCGGCTTCGGCGCCGGCCCGGGCTCCCGGACCAGCCTCAGCATCTGACGATGTCGAGGAAGTCACTCGCATATAGGCCAGCGGCAAACCTTAGGCAACTGCGGAGAGCGCCCTACTTTCGGCTCTAATTCGGATGGTGAGAACGATAGCGTTGAGCACGCTGAACAACAGAGCCACCTGCCACAGGCCGAACACCAGCGGCAGCACCGCGATCTCGCCTATCACCACCAGATAGTTCGGGTGGGGCACGAAGCGGAACGGCCCGCCGGTCACCAGCGGCGCGCCGGGCAGCACGATGATCCGCGTGGTCCAACGCGGCCCCAGGGTCCGCAGCACCCAGATGCGGCCAAGCTGCAGAGCCACAAACAGGACCAGCAACGCCATATGGATCGGCCGGCCCGGCGCCAGCCACCACAGGGTCGCCAGCCACGCCGTGTGTACCGCGACGATCAGCGGATAGTGCCCGGGGGCATGCTCCTGCGCGCCCATGGCCAGCAGCTGCGCCGTATTCCTGCGCGCGAGCACCAGCTCGGACAGGCGCTGAAAGGTGACAAAGGCGAGCAGGGCGATCGCCGGCCACATCAGGCGGCCCGCTCCAGCATCAGCCCGGCGCAGGTGAAGCCCGGCCCGAAGGCGGTCATCAGCGTTCGCTCGGGCAGGCCGCGGGCGAGCAGCTGCTCCAGCACGAACAGCACGGTGGGCGCGCTCATGTTGCCATGTTCCCGTAGAACCTGCCGCTCCAGGTCGAGCGTGCCGGACTCCAGTTCCATGGCGTTCTCGATCGCCTCCACGACCTTGGCGCCGCCGGGGTGGCAGCACAGCCGCCCGATCTCATCGCTCGAGGTGCCGAACTCCTCCAGCAGGCCGGCGATCGCCGCGGCCAGTTCGGCAGTGACGAACGGCGGGATGGCGCGGTCGAACACCACCGCGAAGCCGGGGTCCTCGACCCGCCAGCCCATGATCCCGAGCGTGTCGGGCCACAGTTTCTCGCCCGCGGCGGTAACCGCGGCGATACCATCCTGGTCGCCCCCGACCACCGCCGCCGCCGCACCGTCCCCAAACAGGGCGGTTGCGACCAGCGCGGCGGGATCGTCGCTGTCGAGACGGATGGAAATGGAGCAGGTCTCTATGCACACGAACAGCCAGCGGCTGCCCGGTTCGGCGGCGGCCAGGCGAGCCGCGGTGGCAAGGCCGCTGATCCCGCCCGCGCAGCCGAGCCCGAACATGGGCACCCGCCGGACGTTCGGGCGCAACCCCAGTGCAGGGCCGGCCCGCGCTTCCAGGCTGGGGGTGGCGATGCCGGTGGTGGACACGCAGACCACCCCGTCGATGTCCTCGGGCCGGAGACCCGCCGCAGCAATGGCCTTGCCCGCGGCTTCGGTGAACAGGGCCTCGGCGGCTTCGAGGTACAGCCGGTTGCGCGACTCCCACCGATGGTCGCCGGCGTACCAGTCGAGCGGCGCCACCGTGTTGCGCTGCTCGATGCCCGCATTGTCGAACACACCCTGGAGCCGGTCGAACAGCGCCTTGCGCCCCGCGAACAGCTCGCGCGCAATCGCTTTGGCATCGGTCTGGCTCAGCGTATGGGGCGGAACGGCGGTGGCGAGGCTGAGCAGTGGAACAGGGCGCAAGCTGGCTGCTTTCTACGTAGGAGCGCCGGAAACGCGCCGTAAAGGAGAAGGTTGGATGCGGATGGTTCGATTGCAAGCTGCAACTCTTGCGATGCTGATTGGTGCCTGTTCCGCCTCCTCGTCCGCGGCCGACGAGCAGGCTGCCCCGGCCCCGCAGAGCGACAACGCCGCCGCGCAGGCCGCAGGCGGGAGCGCTCCACGGACCAGCGGACGCCCGTTCAGCAGCGAGCCGGTGGCGAGCTTCTCCACCCCCTGGGCGATGGCCTTTCTCCCCGGCAGCGGCGTGGCCATGACCAACCGGGCGTTGGTTTCCGAGAAGGAAGGCCTGCTCTGGCTGGTGGACGTCGCCAGCGGGCAGAAGCAGCAGGTGTCCAGGCTGCCGGAGAACATCAAGGTGGCGGGGCAGGGCGGCCTCGGCGATGTCGTCGTGCATCCCGACTTCGCGGGCAACCAGCGCGTCTACCTGAGCTTCGTCGAGCCGGGTCCGAACGGCACCAGTGGGGCCGCGGTCGGCTACGGCACGCTGGAGATGGCGCAGAACGGATCCCGGCTGAACGGCTTCAAGGTCGTCTGGCGGCAGCAGCCCAAGGTCAGCGGCGACGGCCATTTTTCCCACCGCATCGCCTTTGCGCCCGACGGGAGCATGTTCGTCTCGTCGGGCGATCGGCAGAAGATGGAGCCGGCGCAGGACCGCGGCGGCGACCTCGGCAAGGTCTTCCACCTCACCGCTGAAGGCCAGCCGGTCGGCGGACGGTTCCACACGCTGGGCCATCGCAACGTGCTCGGCCTAGCCTTCGCGCCGGACGGCCGGCTGTGGGCGCACGAGATGGGCCCGAAGGGTGGCGACGAGGTCAACCTCATCGAGGCCGGCAAGAACTACGGCTGGCCGCAGGCATCCTACGGCAGTCACTATGAAGGCCGCACGATTCCTGACGATCATCGCGGCCGCGGGTTCGAGGAGCCAAAGGTCTGGTGGACCCCGTCGATCTCGCCGGCAGGCATGATCGTCTACTCGGGCGACCTCTTTCCGCAATGGAAAGGCGACATCCTTATGGGCGCGCTGTCGGGCGAGTCGCTGATCCGGGTCGACGTGAACGGCGCGGGCGCGCGCAAGGGCAATCAATGGACGATGGACGCCCGCATCCGCGAGGTCGAGCAGGGCCCGCGCGGCGAGCTGTACCTGCTGGAGGACGCTGGCCGGCTGCTGCGGCTGGAGCCGGCGCGCGGGTAGCCGTCATCGCGAGGAGCGTGGCTTCGCTGCGCTGACAATGATGACTAGAGCTTGCGGTACCGCAGATAGTAGGGCCGGCGCCCCTCACGCCGGGACTTTGCGCCGTAACGGGTCTCGATCCAGCCGCCGACCGGCTCGAGGAAGTCCCTAGGTCGCTCGGCCAGCCACTCGAACCGGTCGGTGTGGCGCTGCATCGTCATCAGCGTCCACTCGAGATAAACCGGATGGTCGGTGGCGATCCTGAGCTCGCCGCCAGGCTTCAGCTTGTCGGCGAACAGCCGCACCGGCCCGTCGTTCACCATCCGCCGCTTGGCATGCCGCGCCTTGGGCCATGGGTCCGGGTGGAGCAGGTAGAGCATGGTCAGCGCGCCATCCGGCACCCGCCGAAGCACCTCCAGCGCGTCGCCCATGTGCAGCCGCACGTTCCGCAGCGCCCCATCACGGATGTGCCCGAGCGCGGTCGCGACGCCGTTGAGGAACGGCTCGGCGCCGATGAAGCCGTGGTCGGGCAGCAGGTCCGCGCGATAGGCCAGATGCTCGCCCGAGCCGAAGCCGATCTCGAAGTGGAGCGGGCGCTCGTCCCCGAACAACGCCCGTGCGCTGATCTCGCCCTGGGCCGGCACCGCAAGTTGTGGCAGCAGCCCCTCCACCAGCTCCTGCTGTCCCTGCCGCAGCTTGTGCCCGCTGGAGCGCCCGTAAAGCCGGTTGATGGTCAGCGGGTCGCCAGGCTTGAACGCGGTCATGGCAACGCCCTTTGCCGAACTGCGTTGGGCCTGCAACCGACAGGAGAAACGAATGTACGGCAACAACCCGCGCAGCACCGCCCAGATCGCCGGCCACCCGCTCCACCCGATGTTGATCCCCATCCCGATCACCAGTTTCCTGTTCGCGTTGGGGACGGACGTGGCGCATGCGGTCACCGGCGATCGGCGCTGGGGTGATGCGACCAAGTGGCTGCTGGGCGCCGGGCTGATCGGCGCGCTGGGCGCCGCGGCGACGGGGATGACCGACTATCTTGGCGACGAGCGGGTCAAGCAGCTGCCATCCGCCAACCAGCACATGATCGCCAACTTGACGCTGGTCGGCGTGCAGACCGCCAACCTTGGCCTGCGACTGACCGACCGGGATGAAGCGGTGCCGGCCGGCGGGCCGTGGCTCTCCGCGCTGGCGGCGGCGCTGGTCGGCTACTCGGGCTGGCTCGGCGGCGAGCTGACCTACCGCCATCGGGTCGCCGTGCAGGAAACCCGAGACGAATATTCAGGCTATGACGACGGCCATGCCGAGGGCGGCCTCGGCGTTCCCCGCGGCGAGGTGCTCAAGGAGAAGATGGGTCAGGCCTGAGCGGCCGCCTTCAATTCGTCCGTCAAGTCGGTCCGCTCCCACGGGAACAGGTCGCCGTCCGCCTTGCGGCCGAAGTGGCCGTAGGCGGCGGTGCGCGAGTAGATCGGCCTGTTGAGGCCAAGGTGGGTGCGGATGCCGCGCGGGGTGAGTCCGCCGAGCTTGTCGATCCGCTTGATCGCGGCCTCCAGCCGGTCGTCGCCCACCGTCCCGGTGCCGTGCGTGTCGACGTACAGTGACAGCGGCTCCGACACGCCGATCGCGTAAGCCAATTGAATGGTGCAGCGCCGGGCCAAGCCCGCCGCCACGATGTTCTTGGCGAGGTAGCGCGCGGCATAGGCCGCCGAGCGGTCGACCTTGGTCGGGTCCTTGCCGCTGAACGCGCCGCCGCCGTGGGGCGCCGCGCCGCCGTAGGTGTCGACGATGATCTTGCGCCCGGTCAGCCCCGCGTCCCCGTCCGGTCCGCCGATCACGAATGAGCCGGTCGGATTGATATGGTAGACCGTTTCTCCGTTCAGCAGCCCGTCCGGAAGCACCTCCGCCACCACCCGCTTCACATAGTCGTGGAGCTCGGTCTCGCGCTCGCCTTCGTCATAGCCCTCGGCATGCTGGGTCGACACCACCACCGCAGTCGCGCGCACCGGGCGGCCATCCTCGAAGCGCAGGGTCACCTGGCTCTTGGCATCGGGCTGCAGAAAGGCCGCCGCGCCGGAATGGCGGTCGGCGGCCATGCGCTCCAGGATCTTGTGGCTATAATCGAGCGTCGCCGGCATCAGGTCGGGCGTCTCGTCGCAGGCGAAGCCGAACATGATGCCCTGGTCGCCCGCGCCCTCGTCCTTGTTGCCGGTGGCGTCCACGCCCTGGGCGATATGCGCCGACTGCGGGTGGAGGTTGTTCGTGAAGGTGAGCTGCTGCCAGTGAAAGCCGTCCTGTTCGTAGCCGATGCGGCGCACGGTCTTGCGGACGGCCTGCTCGATCTCCTCCGGCACGCCCGGCGCCCAATTGCCTTGCGTGTCCATGATTCCCCGGCCGCGGATCTCGCCGGCGAGCACCACCAGGTTGGTGGTGACCAGCGTCTCGCACGCGACCCGCGCTTCCGGATCCTTGGCGAGGAACAGATCGACCACTGCGTCGCTGATCTGGTCGGCAACCTTGTCGGGATGGCCTTCGGACACGGACTCGGAAGTGAACAAATAGGACTGGCGCATGAACCCTCTGGCGCCGCCGCAGCGGCATATAAGGATATAAGGAAAGCTTTATATGGCGCGCCTGTAGCGGCGGCGGGCGTCGAGAACAACCGCCGTCAGCAGCATGGCGAACGCCAGCAGCATGGGCAGCAGATTGCCCAACCGCGCAAAGGGCGTCGGCTCGGCGGGCGGAGGCAGGACCGTGTCGATCACGCCCGCCTGCCGCCACGGCAGCGACGAGAGCACCTGCCCACGCGCGTCGATGACGCCGCTGATCCCGGTCGGCGTGGAGCGGATCACCGGCAGCCCTTCCTCCGCCGCCCGCAACCGCGCCTGGGCGAAGTGCTGCGGCGGACCCCAAGCGCCGAACCACGCATCGTTCGATGGGTTGAAGATGAACTTAGGGCGATCCTGCCGATCGACGACCTGCCCGGAAAAGATGATCTCGTAGCAGACCTGCACGCCCATCTTCCCGAACGGGCCAAGGTCGATGCTGCGCGGACCCGGACCCGGAATGGTGTCGCCGATGCCCGGCGCCAGCTGAGACAGGCCAATCGCTGACAGCAGCGGCCGCATGGGGAGATACTCGCCGTAGGGCACGAGATGGGCCTTGTCGTACCGGCCCAGGACACGCGCTCCCGGATCGACCGCGAAGACGCTGTTGGTATTGCCGGTGATCGTGCCCGAATAATCGGCGACGAGGGCGAAGGCGCCCGTGAGCAGCAGGTCGCCGGGGCGGATCGACTGGACTGCGCGGGGCAGCGCCGGCAGGAGCAGGGGCAGAGGCCGGTTCTGGCGATCGAGGATCTGGAACGCTTCGGGCACGGCCACTTCCGGCCAGAACAGCAGGCGCGGCGGCGGCGCCCCGCCGACCGACAGCCCGCCCAGGCGAAGGTAGGTCTCGTCGACCAGGCCCTCGCGCCATTTGTCCTGCTGGCCGATATTGGGCTGAACGATCCGGATTGCCGGGCTGTCGGTGGGCGCGACGGCCGGCGCCGGTCCTGACACCGGCAGCAGGGCGCGGTCGGGAGCCGGTGGAAGGACGAGCAACAATGCCAGCGCGGCGGCAAGGGCACCGCCGACCTTCCACTGCTTGCGCGCGAGCAGCCAGACCGCTCCGCCGAGCAGCACGGCGAGCGCCGACAAGCCGTAGGTCCCCAAGAAGCGGACCGAGTTAAGCCAGGGCGTGCCGGCCAGCGCGACGCCGACCGGGTTCCAGGCGAAGCCGGTGAACACCAGCGCGCGGAGATACTCGGTGACTGCCCAGCCGCCCGCCAGGGCGAGCACCAGCGCAAGCTTGCTGGCTTTCCCGAACCGCCACGCCAGCCCGGCCGCCAGTGCCGGGTACACGGCCAGGTAAAGGGACAGCAGCACCACCGCGACCCAGCCGAGCCAGGCCGGCATCGCGGCCTGGTAGGTGAAGGCCGTCGCGATCCAGTTGAGGCCGAGCACGAACTGCCCGAGACCGAACGCCCAGCCGGTGAGCAACGCCCGCCACAAGCTTCGTTGGCCCCTCAGGATCTCGCACAGTGCAGCGAGGGCGAGCGGCATCAATGGCCACCAGCCGACCGGTTCGAAGGCAAAGGCGGAAAGGAGGCCGATAACGAGTGCGATGACGGGCGAATAGCGCCACACCCCCTCTCGTTCCCCCCGCGCCAGGGGCATCGAGGGATCGGACTGAACAGGCGTCCCTCGACCACGGCCGTCGGCCTCCGATCGGGACGAACGGGTCACGGCTTCCATCAAACGGGTTCCTGGAACGCACCCTCGGGCGCATGTAGCCGCAGCCGAGTCATCTTCCGTTCGTCGGCCGCCACGCTCTCCAGCCGCCAGCCGCTGGGATGCTCCACGCTCTCGCCGGGCTCGAGAATGCGGCCGGCGAGCAGAAAGGCGAGGCCGCCGAGCGTATCGACCTCGTCGTCCTCAGCGATCAGCCGGGCATCGACCGCTTGCGCGAGCTCGTCCAGCTCCACCCGCGCATCGGCCTCCCACAAGCCATCGTCGAGCGGAACCAGCCGGGCATCCTCCGCCTCGTCATGCTCGTCCTCGATCTCGCCGACGATCTCCTCGACCACATCCTCGATGGTGACGAGGCCTTCGGTCCCGCCGAACTCGTCCACCACGATGGCCAGGTGCACGCGCTGCGAGCGCATCCGGGCGAGCAGGTCGAGGACGCCCATCGACTCGGGCACGAACAGCGGTTCGCGCAGCAGTCCGGCGGTCGAGCGGTCTCGGCTCTCGTCAACCGAGGCCATGAAGACGTCCTTGATGTGGATCATGCCCGCCACCTCGTCCAGGCTCTCGCCAAACACCGGCAAGCGGCTATGCCCCGCATCCGCGAACGCCCGCACCAGAGCCTCGAACGTGATCGTCTGGGGCACAGCGATGATCTCACCGCGCGGCACGCAGATCTCGCCTGCCGTACGGTCGCCGAAGTGCAGCAGGTTGCGCAGCATTTGCCGCTCGAGCGGGCTGAGGTCGCCGTGCTGCGGCCGGCCCGTCTCTGCCTCGTCGATCGCGTCCTCGATCTGGTCGCGCAGCGTCGGCTCGCTGTCCTCGCCGAACAGCAGGTGCCGCATGCCTTGCCACAGGCGGGAGCCGCCGTCAGGGCTGGTGGCCATTAGGCGGCCTCCGCATAGGGGTCGGGGATGCCGAGCCGAGCCAGCGCGCGCACCTCGCGTGCCTCCATGTCCTCGGCTCCACCGTCGTCGCCGTGGTCGTAGCCCAGCAGGTGCAGCGTTCCGTGCACCAGGAGATGGGCGGCATGATCGGCGAGCGGAATAGCCTTGGCCTCCGCCTCCCGCGCGCAGACCCCGCGGGCGAGCACGATGTCGCCGAGCATCAGCTCAGGTCCGTCAGCGGCGGCCGACCGCAAGTCGGCCTCCTCCGCCAGCGGAAAGGACAGCACGTTGGTAGCCTTGTCCTTGCCGCGCCACTCGCTGTTGAGCGCACGAACCTGCCTATCGCCGGTCAGGCGGATCGACAGCTCGACCGTACGCGCGGACGCGGCCAACTTGGGGAAGCGGCTTTCGGCGATCGCGGCAGTCGCCGCCGCCTCCGCGAGAGCCGCCCAGTCGCGGCCCTCGCCGGTGCTACTATCCCACTCCGCGTCGGCTTCGAGCGCGATCTCCAGCATCATGCCGACGGCCCTTCATAGGCGTCGACGATCCGGCCCACCAGCGGGTGCCGGACCACGTCGGCGGTGGAAAAGCGCACGGTGGCGATACCTTTGACGTGCTCCAGCCGGCCGACCGCATCCGCCAGCCCGGATTTGCCGGGATCAGGCAGGTCGACCTGGTTGGGATCGCCGCAGATCACCATCCGAGCGCGCATGCCAAAGCGGGTCAGGAACATCTTCATCTGTGCAGGCGTGGTGTTCTGTGCCTCGTCGAGGATGATGAAGGCGTCGTTCAGCGTCCGCCCGCGCATGAAGGCAATGGGCGCGATCTCGATTTCGCCGCTCGCGATACGCCGCTCGACCTGTTCGGTCGGGAGCATGTCGTAAAGCGCGTCGTAGAGCGGGCGGAGGTAGGGGTCGACCTTCTCCTTCATGTCGCCCGGCAGAAAGCCCAGGCGCTCGCCCGCCTCCACCGCCGGGCGCGACAGGATCAGCCGGTCGACCTGGCCGCCGATCAGCATGGCCACCGCCTGCGCCACCGCCAGATAGGTCTTGCCGGTGCCCGCGGGGCCAAGCGCGAAGATCATGTCGTCGCGGGCCAGCGCTTCCATATAGGCGGTCTGGGTGGTGGAGCGCGGGACGATGGTCTTCTTGCGGGTGCGGATCATCACCTGCGGCGGCGCCGACACCTGCGCGTCGACGATCCCGTCGAGCTGCCGCTGCGCCGCCATGCCGATGACGCTCTCCACCGCCGCCATGTCGACATCATGACCCTGGTCGAGCCGGTTGTAGAGGCCGGTCAGCACGTCGCGGGCGCGGGCGGCGCTGTCCGGCTCCCCCTCGATCTGCACCCGGTTCCCGCGGGCGGCGATGTTGACTCCGAGCCGGTCCTCGATCGCCACCAGGTGCCGGTCGTACTCGCCGAACAGCGGCCCCAGCAGGTAGGGCTGGTCGAACTGGAGCTCGAGCCGGGCGCGGTCGGGAACCGCGGCCATGTCGCGCTTGGCCATCAGGCGGCCTCCGCCCGGACCAGCGGGGCGCCGAACAGGCTGTTAGGGCCGGCGCCGGTGATCTTCACGTTCAGCATGCTGCCGATGGGGGCGGCGGTTTCCACCACCACCGACTGCAGCCACGGCGACTTGCCGATCATCTGCCCCGGCTTGCGGCCGCGCCGGTCGATCAGGATGCGGGTGGTCTTGCCGACGGTGCCGCGGTTGAAGGCGGTGCTATGCTCGGCCAGGCGCGCCTGCAGCCGGGCGAGGCGTTGATCCATCACGGGTTGGGGTACCTGATCCTCCATCGTCGCCGCGGGCGTGCCGGGGCGGGGGCTGTATTTGAAACTGAACGCCGCTGCGTAACGCACCGCATCGACGATGTTCAGCGTCCGCTCGAAATCCTCATCCGTTTCGCCGGGGAAGCCCACGATGAAATCGCCGGAGATCGCGATGTCGGGCCGCACCGCCCGGACCCGCTCGATTGTGCGAAGGTAGCTGTCGACCGTGTGAGTGCGGTTCATCGCGCGCAAAATCGGATCGCTCCCCGACTGCACGGGCAGATGGAGATAGGGCATCAGCTTATCAACGGCGGCATGGGCGGTGATCAGGCCCTCGCCCATGTTGACCGGGTGGCTGGTGGTGTAGCGGATTCGCTCCAGCTCCGCGAAATCAGCCAGGTGGCGGATCAGCGCGGCCAAGTCCCGGCCGTCGCTCTCCCATGCGTTGACGTTCTGCCCGAGGAGGGTGATCTCCCGCGCCCCGCCCGCGACCAATTCCTCCGCTTCGCGGACGATGTCGGCGAAGGGCCGGCTGATCTCGGCGCCGCGGGTATAAGGCACCACGCAGTAGGTGCAGAACTTGTCGCAGCCTTCCTGGACCGACAGGAAAGCCGACACGCCCGACCGTCGACGCGCGGGCAGGAAGTCGAACTTGGCGGCGGCCGGCATGTCGGTGTCGACGCTCGCCCGCCCGGCTGCGGCCTCCGCGATCATCTGCGGCAGGCGGTGATAGGCTTGGGGGCCCACCACCATGTCGATCATCTTGGATCGGGCACGCGCCTCTTCGCCCTCCGCCTGGGCGACGCAGCCTGCCAGCGCGATCAGCGGCTTGCTGCCGTCCTCCCGGCGCAGGCGGCCGACATCGGAATAGGCCTTCTCCGCCGCCTTCTCGCGGATGTGGCAGGTGTTGAGCACGACCAGGTCCGCGTCCTCGCCGTCCCCGGCCGAGCGCATGCCGTCGGCCCCGAGCAACTCGGCCATGCGCTCGCCGTCATAGGCGTTCATCTGGCAGCCGAAGGACTTGATTCTGAAGGTCTGGGGAAGGGTCATTTCCCCGGGGCTATACGGCAGCGGGCGCGATGCCGCTAGGCAGCAGGACGGCGGCGATCGCATCCTGCGCGGCACGGGCCAGCGCTTTGCGATCATCAAGGCGAGTCAAAGGCGGCAGCAGGTGCAGCGTGACCGGAACGGTGCCGCGGCGTCCGATCAGCCGCAAGAAGTTGCGCCGGCCCGGCTCGCCCTGCGGCCAGCCGAACTCCGCCGCAGCTCCGCCATAGTCGATCGCCACGGGACGGATGGCGACGCCGGGCGGAGCGGGCGCAAAGGCGTTGAGCAGGGCAGGGCGAAACGGCAGCAGCCCCGTGCCTTCGCTGACCGTCCCCTCGGGAAACAACGCCAGCGGCCGGCGCGCCTGCAGCGCGTGCAGCATCCGCGCGGTCTGGTCGGCAATCCCCCGTCTGTCCGCGCGGTCGATGAACACCGTGCCGTTTTCCTGGCACAGCCAGCGCATCAGCCGATGGTCACGCAGCTCGTCCTTGGACACGAAGGCGCAGCCCGTCGCTCCAGCCAGGACCGGAATGTCCAGCCAACTCGTATGATTGGCCAGGATCAGCGTCCGTCCGGCGATCGGCTCGCCGACGGTGCGGACGCGGGCACCGGCGATCCGCGCCACCCCCGCCAGGAAGCGCTGCGGCCAGGCAGACCGGCCAAGGCTGCGGGCAAGCAGCTGAGGCGGAGCGCATATCGCCAGCCAGCCGAGCAGGGCGGCGATCCGCAGGGCCGCAATGGGCACGGTCGGTCCGATGGGCTTAGTGGTCGCGGTCGAACGGAACGCCGTAGAGTTCCATTCGATGATCCACCAGACGGAAGCCGAGCTTCTCCGCCACCTTGCGCTTCAGCGCTTCCAGATCCTCGTCGTGGAACTCGATCACCTTGCCCGACTCGACGTCGATCAGATGGTCGTGGTGATCGTCGGTCACCGCTTCGTAGCGGGAGCGTCCGTCGCCGAACTCGTGCCGCTCCAGGATCCCGGCCTCTTCGAACAACCGGACCGTGCGGTAGACGGTCGCAATGGAGATGCGCGGATCGACGGACGACGCACGTTCGTGCAGCGTTTCAACATCCGGATGGTCTTCGGCTTCCGAGATCACCCGGGCGATCGTCTTGCGCTGCTCCGTGATGCGGAGACCTTTCTGCGCGCACAGCCCTTCAATGTCGATCGTCCGGTGCATGGGGCAGAGTTAGGGTGCGCAGCCCGGCAGGTCAAAGAGGAAGTGCGCCACGGCCCTCCAGCTCAGCTTCTTGACCTGCTTGAAGCGCCGCTACAGGCCGTCCGCGGTCGAGCCCGGCTCGACCCTGACGCGAGGTCCCGTCTGCTTCACTTGGCCGCGCGTGCCGTCCGCTTGCGCTTGGTGCCGAGACCAATCGACTTCGCCAAGCTGCGGCGCTGCTCGGCATAGTTGGGCGCGACCATCGGATAGTCGGACGACAGTCCCCACTTGAGCCGATACTGATCCGGCGTCATCTGATAGTGCGTCATCAAATGCCGCTTGAGCATCTTCAGCTTCTTGCCATCTTCCAGGCAGACGATGTAGTCGGGCTTCACCGAAGATCGCACCGAAACCTTGGGTTCGGGCTTCGCTTCGGCCGTTTGTTGCGGGCTCGACAGACCTGACAGTGCTCCATGCACGTTCTGAATGAGTTGCGGCAGGTCGTTCACCGATACGCTGTTGTTGCTGACGTGCGCGGATACGATCTCTGCCGTCAAGTGAATCAGCGTTTCTTGATTATTGTCATTGTCGTTCATCGCGGTTTCCTTCCCCCGAGCTAGGACGGAAGAAAGGCGCTGGGCCCTTCATTGTCTATTTGCGCCTAGGCCGCCGGCTTAATCGGCGCAAGCAAGTCCCTCGGACTGCTCCATCTTAATACACTATATTCGCCGGATCATGGTAAGGGCATCGTGAAGTTGCCCGCCCGCACCGCGATAATAGTTGCGGCGACGGCCTTCCACGATGAAGTCGTGCTGCCGGTAGAGACTTACGGCGGGGTTACTGTCCCGAACCTCCAGGTGAAGCTTGCGAATCCCGGAACGCCCCGCGCTTTCCACATAGTGGCGCATCAGCTGAGTTCCGATGCCACAGTGCCGGGCGGCCGGAGCCACTGCCAGGAGCAACAGCTCGGACTCGCCCGCCACCTCGCGGAACAGGCTAAAGCCGAGCACCGAATTGCCACCGTCGGCAAGGGTCAAGGTCACTCCAGCCATCGGCAGGATGCCGGCGCACTGCGCGCGGGTCCAGGCCTCTCCAAAGCCGGGATCGAAAGCCGTGCTCATGACCTCCATAACAGCATCGAGATCGGCCCAGCCTGCGGCTCGGAGCTGCCCCACGGGCGATGGCTGCACGCTGCTCATGCGGCCTTGGGCCGGGCGTCCGGCGCGCGCGGGTAGATCGGCCGGGGGAGGAGGCTGCGCAGCTCGGCTGGCAAGCGCAGCAGGTGCGACGCGGTCGGGAGCGCCTCGATCGCCTCGCCCCACCCACGCGCTTCCACCAACGCACTCGCGCCCGGTCCGATCGCCTGGTGCGCGGTAACCACCGCGGCGGCCGCGCCTGGCGGCAGGTTGAGCAGCGGACCGGGCGCTGCACGGGTCGAACCGCCGAATTCCTGCAGGAACAGCTCGCCGTGACCCCCTAGCACCGCTGCGACTATCGGCCCCGCGCCCGGACTCCTTGCGGCCAGCAGGGCGAGCGAGGAGAAACCGGCCAGCTCCGCGCCCCAGCCGATTGCCATCCCGTGCGCTGCCGCGATGCCGACCCTGAGGCCGGTGAAGCTGCCTGGCCCGCAGCCGACCAGCACCCGCTCAGGCCGGCGTGCGCCGAGCAGCTCCGCGATCATCGGCACCAACCGCTCGGCATGGCCGCGGCCGATCACCTCGTCCGCGCTGGCCACCAGCATCCCATCCGCCGCGAACAAGGCGGCGGTGCAGGCGGCGGTCGACGTATCGAACGCAAGGATCAAGCGAGCCTCCAGCGACGGGGGCGTGATTGTGGGCACAGCTTGGACGCGGGAGCAAGACCTCGACGAGGTCAGACGGCCTCGATCGTCTCCACCTCGGGAACATAATGCTTGATCAGGCTCTCGACGCCGCGCTTCAGGGTCACGGCGGAGGAAGGGCAACCCGAGCAGGCGCCCTGCATGGCCAGGTACAGCGTTCCTTGCCTGTAGCCGCGGTAGACGATGTCCCCGCCGTCCTGCGCCACTGCCGGACGGACGCGGGTGTCGAGCAGTTCCTTGATCTGGTCGACGATCTCCGCGTCGGCGGGGTCGTCGTCGGCAAAGCTGTCGGTCGCGATCTCGATGCCCGCCGCGGTGCCCGGCCGGAACAGCGGCGCGCCGCTCGAAAAGTGGTCGAGCAGGACCTGCAGGACGTCGATCTCCAGCCCGCGCCAGTCGACCTCGGGCAGCGCAGTGACCGAGATGAAGTCGCGCCCGAAGAACACGCCTTCCACCTCGCCACTCGCGAACAGCGCGGCGGCCAACGGCGAGGCCTCGGCGGCCTCGGCCGTCGGGAAGTCGCGGCTGCCGCTCTCCATCACGGGCACGCCCGGCAGGAACTTGCGGGTCGCGGGATTGGGCGTGGTCTCGGTTTCGATCAGCATGGGAGCGATGTGGCGCCCGCCAGCACCGCGATCAAGTGCCCAGCGGCGGCGCTCCAGCAACGATCCAACGTGTGGTCGCGATCCCCGCGAGCAGGCAGAGCACCGCCGCCCACCATTTGCCCCGCCGCATCGGCTCGGCTCCGCCATCCGCCAGGGTCCGTCCGGTGATCATCGCGCCAGTCAGCCGCTTGCCGAGCACCAGCCGGTAGAAAAGGATCGCGGCCACGTGCAGCGCAATCAGCGCCAGCAGCACGTTGAACAACAGCTCGTGCAGCTCGCCGGCGCGCTCGGCCGTTTCGAAGCTCACCAACCGGTTAAGCGGTCCCGAGACCACCCCGTCCTCGTCGGACATCACCAGCCCGAGGGAGACCTGCACCAGCAGCAGGAGCAGCAGCGCGACCACGCTCAACGCGCCAAGCGGCGAGTGCCCGATCCCGCGCCAGTCGCGCGGGCTGCTTAAGTACTCCCGAACCGCGCCCGGTCCCCGCACGAAGCTGCCGAACCGCGCCGTCGAGCTGCCGAAGAAACCCCACAGCAGTCGAAAGATCAGCAGGCTCATGACCCCAAGCCCGGACCACAGATGCCATTCGATCCGGTCGTTCTCCGCCGACCACCAGGAAAAGGCGATCAGCCCGACCAGCGTCCAGTGGAACAAGCGGAGGGGCAGATCCCAGACAGGAACCGCCAGCGCCGCATCGGCAACAGCCGCCTCAGTCGGCCTGCTTGAACCGGTCATGGCAGCTCTTGCAGGTCTTGCCGAGGTCCGCGTGCGCAGCCTTCATCCGCTCGAGATCGCTGCCCTGCGCCGCCTGCTGGAAGGTGACGGCGGCGGTTTGGAAGTTCTTCATGCCGGCATCGAAGTCGGCGCGCTCCGACCAGATCTCGGACTTCGCGTCCGTCTTGCCGATGTCGGGCCCGGTTCCCGCCGGAAACCAGCCGATCGCCTCCGGAGCGATCTGCGCGATCTGCTCAGCCGGAGCGCGGACCCCGGCGCCGTTGCCGGCGTCGATCGCCTGCTTGGCCTGGCGCATCGCCTTGCCGATCTTTTCATAACCTTCGTGCCGCTCTTTCATCAGCGCCAGCGCCTGCTGCTTCTCGAGCGGCGTCGCATCCGACTGGACGATCTCGTTGACGGCTTGCGCGGCGATCTCGTTGCCGCTGGCGTTGGCTTCGGCAAGGGTCTGGTTGGCGTCCTCCGCGCCGCTGTTGCAGGCGGCAAGGGTCAGGACGGCGGCGGCGGCCAGCAGCTTGTTCATACGCTCTCCTCGGTTCAGGCGGCGACAACGCCCACTTTGACCCACTAGTTGCCGCTTGCAGCAGGCGGCGTCCAGCTGTCGTCGATCATCTTGATGATGGCGGAGAAGTCCTTGGACGCGCCGCCGCGGCTGACGAAGCGCTGGTAAAGCTCCTCCGCCTCGCCGCCCATCGGCGTGTAGGCGCCGACGCTCTGCGCGGCCTCCATCGCCAGCTTGAGGTCCTTGAGCATCAGCGCCGCCGCGAAGCCCCCGTCATAGTTGCGGTCGGCCGGCGTTTCGGGCCCAACCCCCGGAACCGGGCAATAGCTCGTCATCGACCAGCTCTGGCCCGACGCCTTGGACGAGATGTCAAAGAATACCTGCGGATCCAGCCCGAGCTTCTGCGCCAGCACAAATGCCTCGCAGGTGCCGGCCATGGTGACTCCCAGCAGCATGTTGTTGACGATCTTCGCCGCCTGACCCGCGCCGCTGGTCCCGGCGTGGATCACCGCCTTGCCCATCTGCTCGAGGTAGGGCTGGGCCCGCGCGAAGCCGTCGTCGCTGCCGCCGACCATGAAGGTGAGGGTTCCCGCCTCCGCGGCCGCGATCCCGCCGGATACGGGCGCGTCGACCATGGCGTAGCCTTGCTGCTGCGCCTCGGCTTCGATCTTCTTGGCGGTGTCCACGTCAATCGTCGAGCAGTCGATCAGGATGGCACTGGTGGGCGCCTGGCCGAACACGGCGGAGCGATAGACCTCGGCGACGTGCTTGCCGGCCGGGAGCATAGTAATGACCGCTTCGGCATCGCGCCCCGCCTCCGCAGCGTCACGCGCGCGGCTGCAGCCCTTGGCCTCAGCCCGGGCAAGCGCGTCTTCGCTAAGGTCGAACGCACGGACCTCATGGCCCGACTTCGCCAGGTTCGCGGCCATGCCCCCGCCCATGTTGCCCAGGCCGATGAATGCGACGCGTGCCATTTACTGATCCCTCGTCATTGCGAGCGAAGCGAAGCAATCCAGTTCACTTCCGCTCGGCTCAGGTCACTGGATTGCTTGCCCTTTGGTCTCTTCGATCCGTCGCTGCGCTCCTCGCAATGACGATCAGCGCGCCCTCCACTGGCCCGGCCGCTTCTCCACAAAGGCGGCCATGCCTTCCTTCTGGTCCTCGCTCCCGAACAGGCCGTGGAACAGGCGACGCTCGAACCGGATCCCCTGTGCCAGCGGCATCTCGAACGCGGCGCCCACCATCTCCTTGCACGCGATCGCCGCTAGCGGTGCCATGCCGGCGATCTCGCCCGCGGTCTTCAGCGCTTCTTCGAGCAGGCTTGCCGCTGGCACAACCCGCGCCACCAGCCCCGACGCCAGCGCCTCCTCCGCACCCATCATCCGCCCCGTCAGGCACATCTCCATCGCCTTGGCCTTGCCAACCGCGTGCAGCAGCCGCTGCGAGCCGCCCATGCCCGGCGTGACACCGAGCTTGATCTCCGGCTGCCCGAACTTCGCCGTGTCCGCCGCGATGATGAAGTCGGCCATCATCGCCACCTCGCACCCGCCGCCGAGCGCGAAGCCGCCGACCGCCGCGATCCACGGCTTGCGCGTCGCGGTGACCTTCTCCCACCCTGCGAAGAAGTCGCTCGCGTACATGTCGGCGAAGCCCTGCGCCTGCATCTCCTTAATGTCCGCCCCCGCCGCGAAGGCCTTTTCGGAGCCGGTCAGCACCAGGCAGCGCTGGCCGTCGTCGGCATCATAGGTAGCAAAGGCGGCGATCAGCTCGCGCAGCACCTCGCTATTGAGCGCGTTCAGCGCCTGCGGGCGGTTCAGGGTGACCAGCGTAACGGCGTCGCGCTGCTCGACGATGATGGTGTTGTAGTCGGTCAATGCTTCCCTCCGTCATCCCGGCGAAGGCCGGGATCCCAGCTGTTACTTGCGCTCGTCCACGATGGAGGTCCCGGCCTGCGGCGGGACGACGTCGTACGGCGTCCACTCCTCGCCTTCCGGAAGGGGTGCGAACAGCTCGTCCAGCATTTCGTCCGTGACCGCTTCCGGCGCGGCGGGCTCCCACTGCGGATCACCGGTCTTGTCGATCAGCAGCGCCCGTACGCCTTCCACGAAGTCGTGGGTCCTGACCACATGCGTCGCCAGTGCATACTCCGCCCGCATCTCGTCGGCGAAGTCGCGCCGGTTTTCCCCCTCCGCGAGCAGCCGCAGCGACACTTTGCACGAAAGCGGGCTCTTGGACTTAATCGTCGCCAGCTCACTTTGCGCCCAGTCGCCCCCGTCCTCCTCCAGGCACTTGACCACGTTCTCCAGCCGGTCGGACGCGAACAGCTTGGCGATCGCGATCTGGTTGGCGGCAATCTTGGCGTCAGGCGCGATCCCCGCGAAATTGCCGATCGCGCCGTTCACCCGGCCCGGCGTCTTGCCGATCCGCTCGACCAGCTCGGGCAGGGACGCCTGCTCCACATAATGGGTGGCAAGCCCGAGGTACTTGCATTCGGCCCCATCGAGCCGCGCGCCGGTCAGCGCCATGAACTGTCCGACCCGCCCCGGCAGCCGCGACAGGTACCAGCCCCCGCCCACGTCCGGGAACAGGCCGATCCCTGTTTCCGGCATCGCCAGCCGCGTGTTCTCCGTCGCCACCCGGAACTTGCACGGCAGGGAGATGCCGACCCCGCCGCCCATGGTGATGCCGTCCATCAGCGCCACCGTTGGCTTGGGATAGGTGAACAGCAGGTGGTTCAGCCGGTACTCGGCATGGAAAAAGGCGTTGGCCTCGACCGCGTCTCCGGCACCGCTCCTCGCCAGCATGACCACGTCGCCGCCCGCGCAGAAGCCGCGGCCTTCCGCATGGTCGATCACCACCGCCTTGACCGCAGGATCCCCGCGCCAGGCAAGCAGTGCTTCGCTGATGGCCTCGCACATCTCCCGGGTGAGGGCATGGAGCGCCTTGGGCCGGTTCAGCCGGACTCGGCCGACCGGGCCCTCGACGGAGGTCAGGACGTCCGAAGTCACTGCCGCAGCATTTCGCGCGACGTGATCACCCGCATGACCTGGTTGGTGCCTTCCAGGATCGAGTGGACGCGCAGGTCGCGCCAGAAGCGCTCGATCGGGTAGTCCTGGAGATAGCCGTAGCCGCCGTGCAGTTGCAGCGCGCGATCGACCACACTGGAACCGGTGTCGGTCGCCAGCCGCTTGGCCATCGCCGCGAACTTGGTCTTGTCGGGGGCGTTCGCCGTGACCTTGGCGGCCGCGACATAGAGCAGCCACCGGGCGGCCTGCAGCTCGGTCTCCATGTCCGCCAGAGTGAACTGCGTGTTTTGAAACTCCGTCAGCGGCTGGCCGAATTGGGTGCGGGTCTTCGTATAGCCGATCGCCTCGTCCAGGCAGCGCTGTGCTCCGCCGAGCGAGCAGGCCCCGATGTTGAGCCGCCCGCCGTCGAGCCCCATCATCGCGATGCGGAAGCCCTCGCCTTCGCCGCCCACGCGGTTGCCGACCGGCACCCGCACCTCGTCGAAGTTGACCTGGGCAGTGGGCTGCGAATGCCAGCCGAGCTTCTTCTCCTGCGCGCCGAAGCTGACTCCGGCCATGTCCTTTTCGATCACCAGCGCGGTGATGCCCTTCGGTCCCTCGCCACCGGTACGCACCATCGTCACATAGATGTCGTTCTCGCCGCCGCCCGAGATGAACGCCTTGGACCCGCTCACCACATAATGGTCGCCGTCCAGCACCGCCTTGGTCTTCAGCGCCGCCGCGTCGGACCCGGACGCGGGCTCGGTCAGGCAATAGCTGCCCATCCGCTCCATCGGGATCATGGAGGGCAGGTAGCGGCTTTTCACATCGTCGGAGCCGAAGCGGTCGATCATCCACGCCGTCATGTTGTGGATGGAGATGAACGCGCTGGTCGACGGGCAGCCGTAGGCCATGGCCTCCATGATCAGCGCGGATTCCAGCCGCCCGAGCCCGATCCCGCCGCTCTCCTCCGACACATAGATGGCGCCGAAGCCCAGCTCCGCCGCCTTGCGGATCGTGTCCACGGGGAAGATGTGCTTCTCGTCCCACTCACCCGCGTTGGGCGTGATCTCGGCCGCGGTGAATTGCCGGGCCATCTCCTGGATCTGGAGCTGGTCGTCGGTAAGCTCGAACTGGTGCATGGCCCGGCCCTAGCAGAGGGTCCGCCGCGGTTTCCAGCCTGTTAACGACAGCGGGTGTAACTGAACCCCTGTGCGCCTTCGGTCCGAGTCAGCGTGTCCCCCTGGCGCGAGTAGCTGGTCACGGTTTCCCAGCTCTGCCCTTCGCCCGTGTAGCTGAAGGCTCCGCTGAACCGTCCTGCCGGGGCGGGCAGCCGCTCCATCAGGGTCGCCGTGGATTCGTATAAGCGCACCGTTCGCTCGCCGATGCGGATCAGCCCCTTGGCATCGCCCCGGGTGGAGGTGCAGTCGGCTGCGACCAGACCCCAGCTGCCGCGGTAGTCGGCCGGAATGGTCGGCGCGGGGGCGGGCTCCACGCTGTTCTGTTCAGCCGTGTTGGCAGGGAGGTTCGCGGTGCTAGCCCGCGCAGCATTGACCAGCGCATCCTGCTGCTCCGCCGGGTCGGCTCCCGGCTCGGCAACCACGGCGTTGGTCGGCAACGTCTCGGCGGTGGCCATCTCTGCGCCCCGGGCCACGGGATCCCCGCCGCTTCGTCCGGAACTTGGGGCTCCACCGGTGGCGACAGCGCCGCTCTCCGCTGCGTCGACCTTATCGCCCGATGGCCGGCAAGCCGCAGTCGCAAGGGCAATTGCCAGCAGAACCAATGCCTTATCCATGAACTAACAACGCTTCAGCCTCGATCTCGACCCGCCACTCATCGCGCAGCAGCGCGCTGACCACCACCATGGTCGCGGCCGGGCGGACGTCGCGGAACAGCTCGCCATGCACCGCGCCCACCTGGTCCGCGTCGGCTGCATCGGTGATGAACATCCGGGTGCGGACCACATCGGCCGCCGAGCCGCCAAGCTCCTCCACCGCCTGGAGGATGATCGCAAAACACCGCCGCGCCTGCGCCGCCGCATCGCCCCGCGTCGAGGAGCCATCCGGTTCTACCGGCGCAGTGCCGGACACGAGGATACGATCCCCGACCCGGACCGCACGCGAGAAGCCATAGACTGCTTCATAGGGCGAGACGCCGGAGGCCGCTTGCAGAACTACCGGACTCCCCGAACTGCTTTCAGACATTCTGCGTAGAGCCCCAGGAACTCAGCTCTAGTAGGATGCCTTCGTTTCTCGCTGAACTCATAGATTGCGATCTGCTTGGCCATATCGAACGCGACCCGCTCCGGGGTGCCAGTGTCGCTAGCTGAGGCCGGCTGATCGGACATGCTGTTCTCTGCCATGAGCTGAGATTACCCCATCGTCGGGATGACGAAGGCATTCTCGTCGCCCGTCGCCGACCCATCCGGCCAGCGCTGCGTGATGGTCTTGGTCTTGGTCCAGAACCGCACGCCTTCCATGCCATGCTGGTTGATGTCGCCGAAGCCCGACCGCTTCCACCCGCCGAAGGTGTGATAGGCGACCGGCACCGGGATCGGCACGTTCACCCCGACCATGCCGACGTTCACCCGCGCCGCGAACTCGCGGGCGGCGTGCCCATTGCGGGTGAAGATGGCGACGCCGTTGCCATACTGATGCTCGCTCGGCAGCCGGACCGCGGTCTCGAAGTCGGGCGCGCGGACCATCTGGAGCACGGGGCCGAAGATCTCCTCCTGGTAGGAGCAGAACGTCGGCTGCACCCGGTCAATAAAAGTCGGCCCGATGAAGAAGCCTTCCTCATGCCCCTGCAAGGTGAAGCCGCGGCCGTCGACCACCAGCTCGCCGCCCTCGTCGACGCAGGTCTGGATCCAGTTCTCGACCCGCTCCTTGTGCGCGGCGTTGACCACCGGTCCGTAGTGCGCGTCAGGGTCGGTCGACACGCCCACCCGCAGCGCCTCGATCGCCGGGATCAGCTTCTTCCGCAGCGCGTCCGCCGTCTTGTCGCCGACCGGAACCACCACCGGCAACGCCATGCAGCGCTCTCCCGCCGAGCCGAAGGCCGCTCCGGCGAGGTCGTTCACCACCTGGTCGAGATCGGCGTCGGGCATGACCACGCCGTGGTTCTTGGCACCGCCGAACGCCTGCACCCGCTTCCCGTTCGCCGTGCCGCGCGAGTAGATATAGTGCGCGATATCGGACGATCCGACGAAGCTGATCGCCTTGATCTCCGGATGGTCGAGGATCGCGTCGACCATCTCCTTGTCGCCATGGACGACGTTGAGGATGCCGTCGGGCAGCCCCGCTTCCTTCATCAGCTCGGCCAGCCGCACCGGCACCGACGGGTCGCGCTCGCTGGGCTTGAGTACAAAGGCGTTGCCGCAGGCAATGGCGACGCCGAACATCCACATCGGGATCATCGCCGGAAAGTTGAACGGCGTGATCCCGCACACAATGCCCAGCGGCTGGCGCATCGAATAGACGTCGATCCCCGGCCCCGCGCCCTGGGTGTACTCGCCTTTCAGCGCATGCGGGATGCCGCATGCGAACTCGATTACCTCCAGCCCGCGCTGGATGTCGCCCTTGGCGTCGGCGACGACCTTGCCATGCTCGGAGGCGAGCAGCTCGGCCAGCTCCTGCATATTGGCTTCGACCAGCGCCTTGAAGTTGAACATCACCCGCGCGCGGCGCTGCGGGTTGGTCGCGGCCCAGCCGGGGAGGGCGGCGTTGGCGGCGTCCACCGCGCGCTGCAGGTCCGCGGCGGTGCCGAGGCAGACGTTCGCCTGCACCCGACCCTGGCTCGGATTGAAGACTTCGCCTTGGCGCTCCCCGCTGGCGAAGCTGCCGCCGCCGATGAAATGATCGATTTGCCGCATGTAACTGGTCCCTTGAGTCTGTTGCGAGCGCCCTAGCCAAGCATCCCCGAGAATGCCAGTTGTCGCCGTCGAGGAGACCCGTTTCATGCGCCAGTTCGCGTTCCTGCCGTTCGCCTTATCCGCTTCCGCCGCGGCGGCCGTTCCCCCGCCGCCGATCACGCAGGTCGTTGTCGGCGATGCCTTCGCCCGGGTGCAGCAGCAGCGCCTCCGAGGGGACATCCAGAAGCTCGTCAGCTTCGGGACCCGCCATACCTTGTCGTCGCAGACCGACCCCAAGCGCGGCATCGGCGCGTCCGTGCGTTGGGCCGAGGCGGAGATGAAGCGGCTCGGTCTGCCGACCCTCCAGACCTGCGACACCGTCACCGGCCGCCGGGTGCCGACCCCGACGCGGGTGTGCAACGCGGTCGCCATCCAGCGCGGGACGGAGCGGCCGAACGACGTGGTGATCATCACCGGGCACATCGACAGCCGGGTGACGGACGTGATGAACGCAACCGCGGACTCGCCCGGGGCGAACGACGATGGTTCCGGAACCGCGGCGGTGTTGGAAGCGGCGCGGGTGCTCAGCCGAAGCAAGTTTCCAGGCACCATCGTCTACGCCGCACTGTCCGGGGAGGAGCAGGGACTGCTCGGCGGCAAGATCCTGGCCGATTACGCCAAGGCGCAGGGCTGGAACGTGGTCGCCAACCTCAACAACGACATCATCGGCAACAGCTGCAGCTCGGACGGGGTATGCAACGCCAATCAGGTCCGCGTTTTCTCCGAAGGCCCGCGGTGGCAGGGGCGGGAGGACCTTGCTGCCCGGCAGCGCAGCCTGGGCGGCGAGAACGACTCCCCATCACGCAACCTGTCGCGCTACCTCGACAGCCTTGCCGAGAAGTATCCGCGGATCGGCCTGGACGTCATGCCGATCTGGCGCAACGACCGTTTTGGCCGCGGCGGCGACCACACCGAGTTCCTCAACGCCGGCTACCCTGCGGTGCGCTTCTCGGTGGCGGTGGAGAACTACAACCACCAGCACCAGGATCTTCGGACCGAGGGCGGCATTGAGTATGGCGACACCATCAACAAGATGGACTTCCCGTATCTGACCAAGGTCGTGAAGCTGAACGTCGCTGCGCTCGCGGCGCTGGCGAGCGCACCGCCTCCGCCCGAGGCGACGGTAGAGGGCGCGGTGAAGACCGACACCACCGTCAGCTGGAAAGCCGTGCGCGGCCCGAACTTCCGCATTCACTGCCGCCGGACCGACTCGGCGCAATGGGCCGAATGTCCGGTTCGACCGCTGTCGCAGAGCCCTGCGGCTGGTCAGGAGGAAGCGCCGGGCGGTTTCTCGGCAGTGCTCCGGGGCGTTCGCGTCGACGATTGGATCTTCGGTGTTTCGGCGGTCAGCCCGAACGGCTTCGAGAGCCCCGTCGCCTCGGCCGTACCCGGCGGCGCCTTCAAGCCCTACGTCCCCCCGCCGCCTTCACCCGCAGGGCAATAACGTCACCCCGGCCCTGGGCCGGGGTCCGCCTTCCTTTCCGGTGCATTTGCGACAAAGGAAGGCGGATGCCGGGTCGAGCCCGGCATGACCGCTTGAAACGAATTTCCTGTCCTACACGCCCCTCCGCGCGTTAGGCGCTGTGCCATGCTTTTCACCCGCTCGACCGCAAGCTCCTCAAGCCTCGCCACCCTCCAGGTCACAAAGGTCACACGAAAAACGCGATCCATGGTCAACCGGGTCAACTTGGCCGGTCGCTGATGCCCCGCAAACCGGCCCACATCGGCCTGCCCACCCGCGAGCAGGTCCTCGACTTCATCCAGCAGTCCGGCCAGCCCGCCGGCAAGCGCGAGATCGCCCGCGCGTTCGGCTTGTCGGGGCATGAGAAGATCCTCCTCAAGGCGCTGCTCAAGGACATGGCCGATGAAGGCCTCATCGACAGCTCGCCCGGCCGCACGTTCCACAAGGCCGGCGGGGTCCCCAAGGTCACCGTTCTGCGGGTCGTCGCGGTGGAGGACGGTGCGGTCGCGGTGCCCGACAACTGGCAGGGCGAGGGGCCGCCGCCCAAGCTTCGCGTGATGGAGAAAGGCCGCCGCTCCGCCCTCGCGCTCAACGACCGCATCCTCGCCCGCACCGAGGAGCGAGGGCAGGGCCACGTCGCGCACCTGATGAAGAAGCTGCAGCGCTCCGCCGACCTGCTGCTGGGCGTGGTCCACCAGGAGGGCGAGCGCCACTGGCTCCGCCCGGTCGACAAGCGCGAGCGGCGCGAGCTGCCAATCAGCGATCTCGGCGACGCGCAAGTCGGCGACCTCGTCCTGTGCGAACCCTCCGGACGTCCGCCGCGGGTGTCCGCCCGGGTCGACGCCATCCTCGGCGATCCCTTCGCCCCGCGCAGCTTCAGCCTCATCGCCATCCACAAGCACGGCCTGCCGCACGAGTTCGGCGATGAGACGATCGCGGAAGCGCGGCATGTCTCAGACTTGCCGCGGGGCGAGAACCGCGAGGACCTGCGCCACCTGCCGATCGTCGCCATCGACCCGGCCGACGCCCGCGACCATGACGACGCCATCTGGGCCCAGGCGCGGGAGGACGGCGGCTGGGATGCGACCGTCGCCATCGCCGACGTCAGCTACTACGTCCGCCCGATCAGCCACCTCGACCGCGAGGCCCGTCGCCGCGGCAACAGCGTCTACTTCCCCGACCGCGTCGTTCCCATGCTCCCCCATGAGCTGTCGTCCGACATCTGCTCGCTGAAGGAAGGCGAGGACCGGGCGGCCCTGGCCTGTCACCTGGAGGTCGCCAAGGACGGCACCCTCAAGAGCTGGCGCTTCACCCGCGCGGTAATCCGTGTCGCCGCCAACATCGCCTATGAGGATGCACAGGCAGCCTACGACGCGAGTAGGGACGAGCGGACCGAGGTCTCGTCCTCACCCTGCTCGATGCCGGAGATCGAAGGCCTGGTATCGTCGGCGCTGGTCGAAACCGCGCTTAAGCCTCTGTGGGGCTGCTGGTCCGCCCTGCTCGCCGCACGCAACCGCCGCGAGCCGCTGGAGCTGGATTTACCTGAACGCCAGGTCGTGCTCGACGAGAAAGGCCGCATCGCTTCCGTCGCTCCCCGCGAGCGGCTGGACGCGCATCGGCTGGTCGAGGACTTCATGATCGCCGCCAACGTCGCCGCGGCCAAGGCGCTGGAGTATAAGAAGGCGCCGGTCATGTACCGCGTCCACGAGGCGCCCGGCCGCGAGAAGCTGACTGCCCTCAAGGATTATCTCGCCACCTTCGACCTGGAGTTCGCGCTTGGCCAGGTGATCAAGCCCGCCACTTTCAATCGCATCATCGAGCGCGTCGGAGAGAGCGAAGCCCGGCCGGAGATCATGGAGCAGTTGCTCCGCACCCAGACCCAGGCGCGCTACTCGCCCGACAACCTCGGCCACTTCGGCCTCTCGCTGGGCAGCTACGGCCACTTCACCTCGCCAATCCGCCGCTACGCCGACCTGCTAGTGCACCGCAGCCTTGTCAGCGCCTACCGGCTGGGCGAGGGCGGGCTACCGGCCGACGACGCCGAGCGCTTCACGGAGATCGGCGAAAGCATTTCCCAGCTCGAGCGCCGCGCGATGGAGGCGGAGCGCGAGACGATCGACCGCTATGTGGCCGCCTACCTCGCCGACCATGTGGGTGAGCTGGTCGACTGCCGGATCACCGGCGTGCAGCCCTTCGGCTTCTTTGCCACGGTGGACGGGCTCGGCGGCGACGGGCTGGTCCTCGCCAAGGAACTCGGCAACGAGTATTTCCGCTACGATGAGGCTTCCCGTTCGCTGATCGGGGAGGACTCAGAGGAGACCTACCGGGTGGGCCAGCGACTCAAGCTGCGGCTGGCCGAGGCAAACCCGGTGAGCGGCGGTTTGCGCTTCGAACTGCCGGAAGGCCGGTACGCCATGCCGCCGCGGCGCGACCGGGTTCGAAAACCGCCCATGGGCAAGCGCGGTCGGCCCGCAAACATCCGGCACCAGGGCCGCGGACCCCGCTGATACTGCTCCGCCATCAGTGGCTTCGAGCAAGGCGGGACTGGGGTAAGTGCCGCCAAGCGCCGTTTGTCGACAAAGATCACAGCCGCGGCAGGGTGACGCCACGCTGGCCCTGGTACTTGCCGGCGCGGTCGGCGTAACTCACCTCGCACGGCTCGTTGCCCTGGAGGAACAGGAACTGGCAGGCGCCCTCGTTGGCGTAGATGCGGGCGGGCAGCGGCGTCGTGTTGGAGAACTCCAAAGTTACATGGCCCTCCCAACCGGGCTCGAGCGGGGTCACGTTTACAATGATCCCGCAGCGCGCGTAGGTCGATTTGCCGAGGCAGATTACCAGCACGTCGCGCGGTACCCGGAAATACTCGACCGTGCGGGCGAGCGCGAAGCTGTTGGGCGGGATGATGCACACGTCCGTGCGGCGGTCGACGAAACTGTTCGACGCGAAATCCTTGGGGTCGACGATCGCGTTGTCGACATTAGTGAAAATCTTGAACTCGTCCGATACCCGGGCGTCGTAGCCATAGGAGGACAGGCCGTAGCTGATGCAGCCGTCGCGGCGCTGCGCCTCGACGAACGGCTCGATCATGCCTTGTTGGGTGGCCTGCTCGCGAATCCAGCGGTCGGAAAGGATGCTCATGAAGTGCCGCCTAACCGGCGTCCGGCAAACGCGAAAGGGCCGGGGTGGTACGCACCCCCGGCCCGCCCGCAACAATTGAGCTGTCCGCGTTCCGATTAACGGAACAGCGACATGATCGTCTGGGGAGCCTGATTGGCGATCGACAGCGCTCGGATGCCCAGCTGCTGCTTGCCCTGAAGCGCCTGGAGTCTTGCGGACTCCGTGGCGAGGTCGGCGTCGACAAGGTTTCCGATGCCGGCCTCGACCACGTCGCTCAGTTTGCTGCCTTTGATCAGCGCCTGCCTCTCAGGTTTCTCCAGTATACCTGGACCAAGATCGAGGCGGATGCTTCGGCGGGGCACAACCGAATATTAGTCCAAACACCGTGAAATCCTCCTGTGTGTTGTGGCCGGACCCAGATGCGCGTGCTGCGATTGCTCACTAGCTAGGTACCGCATTAAACCGCGCCGACCGCCTCGACGCCGAAGCCGCTCGCGTCCGGGGGCTGCTCGACCGGTCGAAGCCACCATCCTCGCGCGCGCCTTCCGCGGCGAGCTGGTGCCACAGAACGCGAACGACGAACCCGCCACGGCCCTGCTCGCCCGCGTCCACGCCCAGCGCGCCGCTGCGCCCAAGATCGGGAGAGGGAAGCCAAGGCCAGGAGTGATTGCTTAGGCTTCGGTCCTAGCCCGTGCGAACTCATGACGCTTTCGCACAGATATATTGAGTTGGTTCCGCTCGAGGGCGACCGGCAGGCCGGCCGCCATGCTCCGCAACTACCTCTCGAGGCCAGTCCCTTCCGCCCCGGAACCCATACCGGACATTCAACCGATAGGTCGGCGCCGTATATCGGCGACAAGCTAAAGCTCTGGAAGGCTCCTCCTAGACCATAGCGGTCGAGCCAAGCGGCAGCCCCTGCACACTAACAGGCTACTGGAAGCTAGCACGGATAAGCTGACCTTATGGCGTGAACCAACCCCTTTGTTGGTCAGCCCGCCTGTTACCCGGCTAGGCAACTCAGCAGCGGAGAAGCGGGAAATGGAAACGTTGACTGAGTTTGAGGGCAAGCGGCGGGACGACATCAGGCCGGAGCCGTTGCAGGTTGCCGCAGTGATCACGCTCCACATGACTGGCCGACACTGGGCCATATTAATCGCGTTGGCCGCTATCTGGGGGAGCGCTTTCTTGTTCATCCATGTTGCTGTCCGAACCTGGCCTCCGCTGACCTATGTCGCGCTGCGGATGCTGATCGCCGCCGGGGCGCTGGCCCTGTTCATGCTGCTGCGGCGCGAGCCGCTCGGACTGCCGCGACAACTGATTGCACCGTTAGCCATCATCGCGATCTTGAATAATCTGCTGCCTTTTGCCCTTTTTGGCTGGGCGCAGACTCATATCGCCAGCTCCCTAGCGGCTATCCTCAACGCGACCAGCCCGATGTGGGCGGCACTGCTTGCGCATGCTGCAACGC
>NZ_CADCVZ010000032.1 GCF_902806265.1 uncultured Sphingomonas sp.
CGAGACGCTCGCGCTGTTCCGGGCAGCGAGGACCGGTGACGCCGCCGAGGCACGCCGGATCGACCGCGCGTTCCAGCCGCTCTGGGCGTTGTTCAAAAGCCTAGGGGGGCTTCGCGTCATCTACGCCATCGCGAACCAACTCTCGCTCTGCGGCTCCGACCCGCCGCGGCCTATCCGGCCACTACAAGGGCGCGAGCGGGATCTGGTTCGCGAAGCGTTGCGCAGCATCGAGAAGGCCTTCGCCTAACCAGAAGGCTGAGCAACAATCGGACTGCGTCCGTGCAGCTATATTAGGGACGTGACGAACTGTGTACTCGTGACGGGCTGCTGGTCAGCTGTCTTCCCGCGCTTGGCCGTTAGCTTGCGGAAATCAATTTGGTACTGGCGGCCCCGACCCACAAGCGGACGTTCAGGGGAACTTCGACGTTTGCCGAAACAAGCCGTTCGTTCATGTAGAGCCCAAAGCCGGAAGTGGCCGACAGCGGAAGAGCCGGCTTTCGCTTGGAGCACGCAGAGGCGGACCTCAGCAATGGGAAGTCTAGCACCCATCTGCCTTCGGGTTGTCGTGGGCAAATGGTAGCATCAGCTCTGCCTTGCTGGCTTTTGATGAACGTCACTACCCCTGCACTCCTCGATTGAACGCGCCGACCGCATCCAATTGCGTATGTGGGCACTGTTGATCGTTTGAGAACTTAGCCAGGGCGAGATCTTGGTTTCCCTTGCCCCAGCATCGCAAGGCCATTGCCAAAGCAAGCTGCTGGCGGTTGGCAATAAACATTGTAAACAGGGCCGGTGTCCGCACGGGAAGCTTCCACTCCGAACGCCAGCAGCGAGGTCGACACTCTGCGAACGGCGCTGAAGGCAGTTGCCGCCGGCGACCAGGCAGCGCTTCAGATCGTCTATGACCGGACTTCCGCAAAGCTTTTCGGCATCTGCCTCCGTATCTTAGGCGACCGGATGGAAGCGGAGGACGCATTGCAGGAGGTGTACGTCAATTTATGGCGGCGCGCGGACAGCTATGATCCGGCCCGCTCGAGCCCCATCAGCTGGCTCGCGATCTTCGCCCGAAATCGGGCCATTGATCGGCTGCGCTCGTCCACCCGCCTGAGGGGCGCCGGGGACATTGTTGAGGCGGCCGGAGTGCCGGACGGTTCGCCGGGCGCCTTCGAGCTGGTCGCGGCCGAGCAGGACCGCCAGCGCCTGGCCGGCTGTATCGACCTACTTGAGGAGCGGCCGCGCAGCGCCATTCGCTCCGCCTTCTTCGATGGCTTCACTTATGCCGAGCTGGCTGCACGCAGTGGGACCCCGCTGGGCACGATGAAAAGCTGGGTTCGCCGCGGCCTGGCTCAGCTCAAGAGCTGCCTGGAAAAATGACCGATCGCGAGCTCCTTGCCGCAGAGCATGCGCTCCGCTTGCTGGAAGGCGAGGAGCTGGTGGAGGCGCGCCGCCTCCACGCCGAGGATCGCAGCTTTGCAGCGGAGGTGAGCAGCTGGGAGGAGCGGTTCGCGCCCTTCTTCGACGAGATTCCGCCCGTCGCGCCGGGGGCGCCTGTCTGGGAGCGCATCCGTCGCGCGGTCGGCGGTGCCGAGCCCGGCGCAGACGTTATTATGATGCGGCGGAAGGTACGGCGCTGGCAGGGCCTCACCGGTCTTGCAGCTGCGGCGGCGGTGGCCCTCGCGCTGGCGGCGGTGCCGCCGTTGCTCCGGCGTCCCGCTCCCCCACCCGCGGCTGAGCGGCCCGCGCCGGTTCTGATCGCCTCGCTTGGAGATCAACAATCGCCCGGGTCGGTGGCCGTGACCTTCGTCCCGGGTGCGAGCGACCTGCTGGTAACCGCCTCGGCGATCGAGCGGCCGCCCGGACGCGATCACCAGCTGTGGATCATACCGGACGGCGGGGCTCCGATCTCACTTGGCGTGATCTCAACGGAGCAATCGGCCAAGCGACGCCTGTCGCCTGCCCTGGCGGCCCAGTTCCGGGCCGGAGCCACCGTCGCCTTGTCGCGTGAGCCGTCCGGTGGCTCCCCGACCGGCCAGCCCACCGGGCCCGTCGTCGCGGCCGGGGAACTTCAAGCGGTCTGACCGCCGGATGCATCCGCATGCCGGGTGGCACCGTAACTCCTTCTGCAAGGCCTGCCCCATGGGCCAAAGCTCAGGGAGAAGAGACCATGACCCTACGTAAGATGTCGTTGATGATGATGGCGGCAGGCTGCGCCCTCCCGCTCGGCGCATGCATGACGACGGCCGACGACGGCATGAGCAATATGCAGGCCGAGCAGACGGTGATGGTTGGCGGTGCTGCCATGTACCCGTCGCGCACCATCGTCGGAAACGCCGTCAACTCACGCGACCATACCACCCTGGTGGCAGCCGTGAAGGCGGCGGGGCTGGTGGATACCCTGTCCGGCGCCGGGCCGTTCACCGTATTCGCCCCAACCAACGCTGCATTCGCCGCGCTTCCGGCTGGAACGGTGGAAACGCTGCTGAAGCCGGAAAACAAGGCAATGCTTCAGAGCGCCCTGACATATCACGTGGTTCCGGGCCGGCTAACGGCAAGCGACCTGATGGCGCAGATCCGCGCCGGTGGCGGCACAGCCCAACTCCGCACCGTACAGGGCGGCACCCTCGCGGCGCGCATGCAGGGCGACGCGGTCGTATTGGTCGACGCGAAGGGTGGAGCGGCTACGGTCACCCAGGCCGATGTCCTGCAGTCCAACGGGGTAATCCACGTCACCAACGCAGTCTCTCTTCCGGGCTGAGTTGGGGGCGGGGCGCCGACCCGTCGTTTGCCCCCATCGGCGGGTCGGTTGCCTCTCTGTCGCCTTTATCTATCACAGGAGATTGGACATGTTCGGCTTGACCCGACGCGACTTGTTCGCCTCCGGCACTGGCCTTCTGCTCGTCGGCACTATGCTTAAGCCCAGCCCCGCTGAGGCATCAGCACCCTTCCCGCTGCATCTCAGCGACGCGCAGTGGCGCAAGCGGCTCAATCCAGCCGCCTACGCCGTGCTTCGCCGCGCTGGAACCGAGAGGCCCGGCTCAAGCCCGCTCAATGCTGAGAAGCGCCGTGGCTCTTATGGGTGCGCCGGATGCGGCAATGTCTTGTTCCGCTCCGAAGCCAGATTCGAGAGCGGAACCGGGTGGCCAAGCTTCTACCGGGCTAAGGCAGGTGCCGTTCGCACTCGCGCCGACCGAAGCCTCGGCTTCACGAGCCGCACCGAGGTCGCTTGCGCGCGATGTGGCGGACATCTCGGCCACCTGTTCGATGACGGCCCCAAGCCGACGGGCCTCCGCTACTGCATGAACGGAGTGGCGCTGAGCTTCCGGCCTGCGTGAACCATCGGCTGCCCGCGGCGAGGGCAGGCCGGGGCTAGCAAACTGGCGTGCTAAGCAACTGTGAGTTCGATCCCTCTTCGCGTCTGCCCGGCGGTCCAGGACGCATAGGCGCCTTCCCGAAACCGCCGATGATCTCGCGATAGCAGGACTCGGCCGTACCGTAGCAACCTGTCGCGAGCGCTTCCAAACGGGCTCGGTCGCGGATCACGATCCGTCCCCGTCGGCAGCGGACCAGCCCCTCGCCCTCGATGATGTGGAGGCAATCGGTTATGCTGGCCCGGCGCGTACCGAGGTTCGTGGCGATCTCGTCATGGTTCACCGCAATCTCGTCGCCGGCCAGGCGATCATGCCTGAGGAGGAGCCACCGTGCGAGGCGCATGTCCACCCGGTGGAGTGCATAAGCTCCTATCGTTTCCGCCATCTGCATGCCGACGACGGTCACGAAGCGGTTGAGACCCGAAGCCAAGGCCGGGATCTCCGAGGCGATCTTCATCAGAACGTCCGTCCGGATCTTGGTTACGGTCCCATCGAGCCCACGCACAACCGCGCGGTGCGGGGAGCGTGTACAGCCCACGAGCGCAGGCCAGCCGACCAAACCTTCATTGCCGATCAAGGCGATTTCGGCACCGTCGGCCTGATCGAGGGATACCAAGGCGCCTAGCGGGAAGTAGACGTAGTCGGTCGATGCCCGTTCCTCGATTAGAACCATGCCGCGGCAGACGGGCGTAGCCTGGAGATGCGGTTCCACTCTGGCGCGGTCGACGGACGCTAGGTGTCGAAGAAGCAGATTCGCGCTCGCGCCTGGGCAAGGTGGTTGCCTCCAATCCGCCTGTAGCCAACTCCGCAATTCACTCTCCTGCCCCGTGAGGTGCTGGTTGAAGTTACGGAAAACGGGACCGTTCGGATGCAGGCCTCGCCAACTGAGGAAGGTCCGGTCTCTGTCGATAGCAACCAAGACGGCGCCGTCGACTTCCAGGTCACCCTGGTCGGCGTCGGCGTGCCGGCAATGGGGGACTACATCTTCTGAATCGAGCCTTTAGGTGGTTCCCGGTTCGCCGGGAGGCACCGCTTGGCTGCGACCACGGCCAAGAGTCCTCCACCTGCTCCCGGTGAAGGTCGCGCAGCGGCCAGTTGCGGCGACAAGGCACGATATGACTTCAAGACGCCGATGGCAGCCCTAAGCTCAAATATGCACCTTCCTGGTGAAAGCTCTTAGCTGTATTGACCGGCCTTCTTCGAAGACAATAGTGTCTCAAGCCGGATATCTCGCCCCTTACAGTGAAGAACAAGCCAGGCGAGGAAAAGATCTATGACCTGATTGCGCGTCGCGTTGCTGCTGGCTACGAGCGCCACGAGCCTTCTCGCCAGAACGCCCGCCTACGCCGGGCAGCCAGTGCCCACTGAGGACGCGTCCAACGAAGAACAGGCCATTCCGCGAATGCTGACAGTCCGGTGGAGACCACCGGCGTCAACGCCCCCGCTGACAGGAGATCGGGTCACGGCGCAGAAGCGCGCGCAGGCTCTGCTCGAAGTCCCGTGGTCCATCTCGGTGGTATCGGGTGCCACGCTTTGAGCAGCAGCACGCGGACACCTCCAGCGATTACCTGAAGCTTGTTCCCGGCCTGCAGATCAATGAAAGCACGCCCGGGTCAAGCCGATTGATTGTGCGCGGCGTGAATAGCGGCGGCGTGGCCTCCACCGATGGCGTGTACGTGGACGAGACCCGTTCGGATCAAGCAGCGGACTTGCCAATGACGCGGTGCTCGCCGGAGACTTCGACACTTTTGACCTGGAACGGGATTGAGGTGCTGCGCGGCCCGCAAGCCACCATCTACGGGGCAAGCTCCTTGACGGCATGCTCAAGTTCATCACCTGGCTTCCAGCCCCTACCGAAGTGACCGTCCGCGGCCGCGCTGGAATCGAAACCGTGAAGGGCGGAGACCTGGGCTATTGTGGGAATCTCGCAGCGAACCTTCCCATTACCGACACTCTCGCCTTTTGCGCGTCGGGAGCCTACCGGAAGACCGGATAGAAATTGTCCAATGATCTGAGTGCCCATCAATACCAGGCCGGGTGCGCCACTGCCGTACAAAGATTATTCTATCACTCGCGTCATTGCTGGGAAGGCTGGCCCCTAACGCCTCACGGGCTGCGCCACGAACCGGCCAAGGACGCACGTCGGATAGCTTTCAAGGCGACCACCCCCGAGCTCGACCGGGTCGAACACGCGAATGCGATCGCCGCTGCACAATTGCCCGGCCTGCCCGCCGCTGGCGACCGAAATGGTGGCCGTACTCCCGAGCCGTGCGAGCGACGGACATCGGCCGCGCAGTTGGTTCACGTAGTTGGTCGGTCCAACCGTCTCGAACAGCACCGTTCCGGGACCAACGGCTCGCCGGCCGGCGACCTGCGTCAAGGAGATACAGCTGAGGCCTGCGCCACTCCTGGCATGCTCATCAACCGGTGCTCCCGTACAAGCTTGTAGCGAGGCGGCGGCAAGGCAGGCGGCCAGCACTCTCATAAATTCATCCTTTCGCCCCAGCTTATCACGCCTTGGCCGGCACCGTCGCGCCCGCGAAGGCCGCGGCAATCGCCTCGCGCAGCGGCTTGGGCTGGAACTGGCTGTCGTAAGGCGTGCCGCGCTTGATCGATTTATCGGCCCGCGGATCAAAGTCGGTCAGCCAGCTGTAGCGGTCGACCATCCCCCAGGCGAGCACGTCTCGCAGCTGCGGGTAGCTTAGCATAACGTCCAGATAGGCCTTCGCATAATCGGCCACCATGCGGTCGCGGAGCGCGATGTCGTCGGGCGCCTTCTGGTCGTTGACGTCGAATTCGGTAATTACGAGCTTGTAGCCCATCGCCACGACGGCATCGAGAAAGCGCCGCCAGGGCCCTTCGGACTCGCGGATGATGGCCGCTACCGACAGCTCCTTGAGCAAGCGTATGTGCGACTGGATGCCGAGCGCGTCGACCGGAGTACCGCGCTTGCGGAAGCCTTCAAGTAGACGGAGCACGCCCGCCATGTGGGTCTGGTCCTCGCCCGTCAGTTCCCAGCTCATGTAATCGTTGTAGACCAGCTCCGCGTGCGGCGCTTCGGCCTTGGCGGCGTGGAACATGACGTCAAGCGTCCGCTCGCCGCCGAGCGCCCTGGTCACCACCGTGTCGCGGATGCGGCCGGTTTCCGGCTGCACTGCCTCGTTCACCACGTCGTAGGAGTAGATGCGGGTGCCGTAGCGGCGGCAGACGGTGCGGACATGCTCGGTCAGCATCGCTTGCGCGCTTCTTGCGGGCTGCGGGCCGAAGTCGTGGCGGACCAGCCATTGAGGGTACCATTTCTCGGGCAGCCAGAAGAGCGTGTGGCCGCGCAGAGGCATGTTCTTCGCGGTCGCATAGTCGACGATGGCGTCGAACTGGCGGAAGTCGAAGCCGGTCGCCGAGGGCCGGGTCCACTGCCACTTGAGCTCGTTCTCCGGCACCAGCAGCCCGCACTCGCGCTCCAGGATCGTGGCATAAGCAGGGTTCGCGAAGCTGCCCCGGTCCGCTCCGGGCGCCCCCCACGTCACTGCCGAACCAAAGCGCCGCCCCGACCGTCGCGCGAGCGCGTGAAGCGAGGCTGGCGCGGGATCACGCTGCGAAACAAGAGGTGCGGCGCAGGCGGTTGCAGCGGTGCTCAGGGCAGCCGCCAAGGCCTTACGGCGGGTGAAGCTCCAGCGCGACTGCGACATGCTGCAATCTCTCCTTGATTTCGCGTGATAGCGCTAACATGCTAGATGAACCTGCTCAAGGGAACAAAGTTGCGCCTGCTGCTTGCTGCAGTCCTGTTTATGATCTTCGCTTCACCGCAGGCGGTGGCGGCGGAGGACGGCTATCGACTGTGGCTGCGCTTCGATCAGCTCAGTCCAGAGCAGGTCAAGCTTCACGCTCCGCATACCCAGTCCATAGCCGGCGACGCCCGCTTTCCGACGCTGGCTCTCGCTCGCAGCGAGCTGCAGAGCGGCCTGCATGGCCTGCTTGGCCGGAGCGTGCCTTTCCTCACCGACCCTGCAGCCGGAAGTATCCTGATCGGCACGCCGCGCAGTTCGCGGCAGATTGCGGCGCTCGGCCTCCCGTTGAAGCGGCTCGGACGAGACGGCTTCCTCCTACGCTCCGCCCGGACCCAAGGTGGACCCCGCTTGCTCATCGCGGCCAACGAGGACATCGGCGTGCTCTACGGCGTCTTCGCCCTCCTCCGCCGCATCCAGTTGAACCAGTCGCTCGAAAATCTGGACGTGTCCGAGAGCCCGCGGCTGCTGCTGCGCTTGCTCAATCATTGGGACAATCTCGATCGGTCCGTGGAGCGCGGTTACGCGGGCGCCTCGTTGTGGGATTGGCACAAGCTGCCGGAATGGAAGGATCCCCGGTACACCGACTATGCCCGTGCGAACGCGTCGGTCGGCATCAACGGCACGGTGCTCACTAACGTGAATGCGAACGCGGAGGTGCTGACGCCACGCTACCTCCAAAAGGCGGCGGCGCTCGCGGGCGTGTTTCGCCCTTGGGGCATCCGCGTGTACCTCACGGCCCGGTTCAGTGCGCCCATCGAGATCGGCGGCCTGCGCACTGCCGACCCGCTCGACCCTGCGGTGCGGCGATGGTGGCAGGTCAAGGCGGCCGAGATCTACCGCACGATTCCGGACTTCGGGGGGTTCGTGGTCAAGGCGAACTCGGAAGGACAGCCTGGCCCGCAGGATTACCGCCGCAGCCACGCCGACGGCGCGAACATGCTGGCCGATGCGCTGGCGCCGCATGGCGGCATCGTCATGTGGCGCGCCTTCGTCTACCGCGCGGCTTCCGGCGAGGACCGGGCCAAGCAGGCGTACGACGAGTTCGTCCCGCTCGACGGCAAGTTCCACCGCAACGTCATCCTGCAGGTCAAGAACGGCCCGATCGACTTTCAGCCGCGCGAGCCGTTCCATCCCCTGTTCGGCCGGATGAAGCACACCCGGGTGTTGCTGGAGGCACAGCTCACCAAGGAGTATCTCGGCTTTGCGACCCACCTCGCCTACCTCGGGCCGATGTGGGAGGAAGTGCTCGACGCCGACACCCATCGCCCGCAGCGAGCGAGGTCGGTCGCCCAGACGATCGGCGGCATGGCGGGCGTGGCCAACAGCGGTACGGACCGCAACTGGACCGGTTCGCACTTCGACCAGGCCAACTGGTATGCGTTCGGCCGGCTGGCGTGGGATCCGGCGCTGCCCTCGGCCGGTATTGCTGAGGAATGGACGCGGATGACGTGGGGCAACGATCCTGGCGTCGTCGGGTCGGTCGTCTCCACCATGATGCGCTCACGCCAGGCCGTGGTCGACTACATGACGCCGCTCGGCCTTCACCACCTGATGGCGAGCGGCCACCATTATGGACCCGGTCCCTGGGTCGACGATCTCGAGCGGGCCGACTGGAACCCGGTCTATTACCATCGCGCCGACCGGAACGGCATCGGCTTCGATCGGACCGCCTCCGGCAGCAACGCGGTCGCGCAATATGCGCCGGAGGTGGCGCGCCGCTTCAGCGATCCGCGGAGTACGGGCGAAGACCTGCTGCTCTGGTTCCATCACCTGCCGTGGGGTTATCGCCTGTCCTCCGGGCGCTCGCTGTGGGAGGAGCTGCTGCGG
>NZ_CADCVZ010000033.1 GCF_902806265.1 uncultured Sphingomonas sp.
AGCCGACTATCGACAACCTGTTCTGCGATTTGATCATCCGTCAGAACGGCGGGGAGCAGGCAGGCCTGATCACCGGCTTCAACGTTGGGCCGGAGAACGTCGCCCAGTTCCGCACAGCCGGCCTGGACGTGAACCTTAGCTACCGCCTCCGCGCTGGCCGGGCGGGCACGTTCACGCTGAACGTCATTGGCAATTACCTGGAGCGGCTTGAATTTATCGGGACCCCTGGGGCGCCGATCACTGACAGCCGGCAAGAAGCCTTCGCTCCCAAGTATACGGTAAACAGCGATCTAACCTGGAAGATCAATCAATTTACCGTCAACTACGGCTTGGGTTACTTCTCCAAAACCATCCGTGGCGGCTTCACAAACCAGGAGGTCGAGAACAATCCGGACATTCTTGGCGAGTACACCTACGCCAAGGCGCGCTGGAAGCACGACATATACGCCAAGGTAGACGTGGGCGAGAATTTCGAATTCTATGGCGGCGTCAACGACGTCTTCAAGCAGAAGCAGGAGATCGGCACCACCAGCTATCCGGTGCCGGCGGTTGGGCGTTTCTTCTTCGCCGGCGCGCGGGTGAGGCTCGGCAGCGGCCGCTAACGACCTGTCCAAGAATTACTGGCAGGGGCTGGGCACGAGCGGGGCCTGTTCTTTTTGGCTTTGCATTACCGGGGCGAGCACTAAGGTCGCCGATCATGGGGGTGGGCGTAACTGAACTCACCGGCGGTTCTTCCGGCGCGGCGCTTTTGGCGCTCGGCCTCGCCGGGTTGTGGATCGTGCTGGGCGTTGCCCTGTCGGTACTCGCGGCGCGGCGAATGCGGCGGGCCAACGCCCTCCTCGGGGCGGCCCAATCTCTGTCCGCGCTCCTTGCTGCGGGACCTGCGCGTCCCGTACTGGTGCATGCCGACGGCACGATCGAGACCGACAACCGATTGGTGCGCGAGCTTGGCCTGGAGCACGTTCCGGCAAGGATCGAGGACCTTGCTACTGGCGGTCGCGGGCTGGAGCAGGATGATCTTGCCAGCTTGTCCGATCGGTTGAGCGCAGCGGCATTGTCCGGCGACCGCATCGAGCAATCCGTCGGGATCGCCGGTTCGACGCGCGTGCTTGAAGTGCGCGGCGCCCCTGCGCCCCCGCCGGCGCCTGCGGGAACGATGTTGTTGTGGCTCTTCGACACCAGCGGTGCAGAGGCCGACAAGGCCGCGGTCACCGAGCAGCTCGCGCGAACGGAAACGGCGCTGGGCAACCTGACGCAGCTGATCGAGGCAGCGCCCTTCCCGATGTGGTACCGTGGCCCCGATCTGGCGTTGCGGCGCGTCAACAGCGCCTTTGTAGCGGCGGTCGAAGGAGGCGATGCGGAGGAGGTGATCGCCAACGGTAGCGAACTGATCGACAGTTCGGGAACGGAGAGCGCCAAGGCGGGGAGCCGCCGGGCCGTTGACAGCGGCGAGCCTTACTCGCGGACGCAGCCTGCGACGATCGGGGGCGGACGGCGCATGCTGCGCATCGTCGACGTGCCGCTGCAATCGGGGGCGGTCGCCGGGTTCGCCATCGATATTCAGGAACTCGAGGACACGCGGTTCGAGCTGGCCCGCCAAATCGAGAGCCAGCGTGAGCTGGCCGACCGGATGACTGCTGGCTCGGTCCAATTTGACGCGGACCGGACGCTCTCGTTCTACAACCAGCCGTTCGCCATCATGGCGCAGCTCGACCCCGAGTGGCTGAACGAGAAGCCCGAGTTCGATCGGGTGCTCGAGCGCATGCGGGACAATGGACGGCTACCCGAGGCACGCGACTTCCCGCAATGGAAGGCGGAGCGCCGCGACTGGTTCATCTCGCCCGAGGAGGCCGTGGAGGAGGAATGGATCCTCGCCAACGGCGACCATCTGCGCGTCCTGGCACAGCCGCTACCGGATGGCGGGCTGCGTTTGATCTTGGAGGATCGCACGGAGCAGGTGCGGCTTTCCAGCGCGCGCGACACGCTGCTGCGGGTCCGAACCGCGACCTTCGATAATCTGTTCGAAGGCATTAGCGTGTTCGCGGCGGATGGGCGCCTGTACTTGTGGAACCGCCGCTTCTGCAGCTTCTGGGACCTGGACGAGAACTGGCTGGGCGAGCACCCGCGCGTGGACGAGCTGGTGCCGGCGATGGCCCGGCGTCTGGTCAACCCGACCGCTGCGGCGCAGCTGCGCGAACTGGTGCGGGCAGCGACCACCGAGCGGCGACAGGGCAGCGGGCGCCTGTCGATGGTGGACGGTAGCCATTTCGAATTTGCGGCGGTGCCGCTGCCCGACGGCAACGCGCTGTTCACTATGGTCGACGTGACCGACTCCACCCGGATCGAGCATGCCTTACGCGAACGTACCACGGCCTTGGAGGAGGTCGATCGGGTCCGCACCGATTTCGTCGCCAACATGTCTTACGAGCTGCGCACCCCGCTTACCTCCATCGGCGGCTTCGCCGAGATGCTGGCGGCGGGCTACGCCGGCAAGCTGGCGCCCGCTGCGGCGGATTATGTGTCGGCGATCCTGGAGTCGGTTGCGCGCTTGTCCAAGCTCATCGACGACGTGCTCGACCTCACGCAGGGCGAGAAGCGCGCGGTCACCATTGAGCACGAACGGATCGATCTTGCCGGATTGGTGCGGAGCGTGGCCGAGCGGATGGTGGAGCCGGCGCGCGACAAGCGGCTTCAGCTGCAGACCAACATCGACCCCAGCACGGGCGTGGTGATCGGCGACGCGCGGCGGCTGCGCGAAAGCCTGGAGCATGTCCTGCGCAATGCGATCGCCTATACCGACAAGGGCAGCGTAACCCTGCATTGCCGGGGCGAGGACGGCATTGCTCAGATCCGGGTGATCGACACCGGCGCCGGTATCGCGCGCGAGGACCAGGCGCGGGTGTTCGACCGCTTCTATCGGGCCGGAGGACGCCGCGGTGAGGCGGCGCTGGGACTGGGCCTGCCGCTCGCGCGTCAGTTCGTCGAAGCGCATGGCGGCACGGTGGAACTGCAATCGGACGCAGGGCAGGGCACGACCATCATCTTCACGCTCCCGCGCAAGCCGGCATGATCTTGAAGGACGAAGCCGAGACGGAGCGGGCGGGTCATCAGCTGGCAGCCGTGTTGCGGCCGGGCGATGTGGTGGCGCTCTCCGGGCCGCTTGGGGTTGGCAAGACGGCGCTGGCGCGGGCCATCCTGCGTGGGGCGGGGCATGCCGGCGAAGTGCCCAGCCCGACCTTTGCGATCGTTCAGCCCTACGACGAGCTGCCGCTGCCGATCTGGCACTGCGACCTGTACCGGCTGGAGGACGCCTCGGAGCTCGAAGAGCTCGGGTTGGACGAGGTGCTGACGGAGGGCGCGTTGCTGGTGGAATGGCCCGAGCGGGCGGGTGCGGCGGCATGGCCACAGGCGCTGCGCTTGTTCCTCCAGTTCGCGCCCGACGGCGCTCGCGGGTTGACAGGGCAAGTCCCCGCGGCATGGAAAGGGCGATGGCCGCTTCCCCGATGATCCCGCCGGCGCACGCGCCCGAGTTCCTGGCCGCGCACGGCTGGGCCGGAGCGGCGATCGCTCCGCTGGCTGGGGATGCGAGCTTTCGCCGCTACTTCCGGGTTCAGGACGGTGAGCGCCGGGCGGTGCTGATGGACGCGCCGCCGCCGCACGAAGATCCGCGGCCGTTCGTCGCGGTGGCCGAATGGCTCGGCGGGGCGGGCCTGTCCGCGCCGGAGATCCTCGCGCAGGATCTCGAGCGGGGTTTGCTGCTGCTGTCGGACCTGGGCTCGGACCGCCTCCGGGAGACGGTGGATGCGGCTCCGGAGCGCGAGCGCCAGCTGTACGAATTGGCGACGGACGTGCTGGTGCACCTCCATTCCCGTGCACCGATGCCCGGCCTCCCGCCGCATGGGCTGGACCAGTGGCTGGAGGAGCTGAGGCTGTTCACCCAGTGGTATTGCCCGACGGTCGGCCTCGGGGTCGATGAGGAGGGCTACCGGGCGGCCTGGGAGCAAGTGCTCGTGCCCGTCGCCGAAGACGGGCTCGGACCCGTGACCGTGCTGCGCGACTACCATGCCGAGAACATCATGCTGATCGGTGACCGGGGCGGGGTCGGTCACCTGGGATTGCTGGACTTTCAGGATGCGTTGGCAGGCCATCCAGCCTACGACCTGTGCTCGGTGCTGGAGGACGCCCGTCGCGACGTGTCGCCGGAAATCGAACGGGCGATGCTCGACCGCTACATGGCCGCAGCGGGCGCTCCGACCGGCTTCGAGCGCGCCTATTGGACGCTCGCGGCCCAGCGCAACACCCGCATCCTGGGCGTGTTCACCCGGCTCTGGAAGCGCGACGGCAAACCGCAGTACCGCCAGTTCCAGCCGCGCATGTGGGGCCTGCTGGAGCGCGATCTGGCGCAGCCCGGACTGGAGCCGGTGCGGAGCTGGTTCGATCGCAATGTGCCCGCCGCTTATCGCTGCGAGCCTTGGGCGGCGGCGGCATGAACGCGACCGTCTGCCGCACCCTTCGGCTCCGGCCCGAGATTGAAGCGGCCGTTCCGCGCACGGCGATGGTCATGGCCGCCGGCCTCGGCAAGCGCATGCGCCCGCTCACCGCTACCCGGCCCAAGCCGCTGGTGGAAGTGGCCGGCAAGGCCCTGCTCGACCATGTCCTGGACCGGCTACGAGCGGCGGGGGTGGAGCGGGTCGTCGTCAACGTCCACTACCTCGCGGACGCGCTTGAAGCCCATTTGCGATGCCATGCAGCCGATCTGGAGGTCGCCATCTCCGACGAGCGCGAGCTGCTGCTCGAAACGGGAGGGGGCCTCAAGCAGGCGCTGCCGCTGATCGATTGCGATCCCTTCCTGGCGGTCAACAGCGACAATTTGTGGGTCGACGGTGCGACCGACACGCTGAAGCTGCTCGCCTCCCATTGGGATGGCGAGCGGATGGACTGCCTGCTGCTGCTGGTGCCGCAGGCGCGGGCGGGCAACCACCGGGGCCAAGGCGACTTCCACATGGACCCGACCGGTCGACTGCGACGCCGGACCAAAGCCAAGGTTGCGCCGTTCGTGTTCACCGGCATCCAGATGGTGGCCAAGCGGATGCTGGACGGAGCGCCCGACGGGCCGTTCTCCACCAACCTGCTTTGGGATCGCGCCATCGCCGAAAAGCGCTGCTTCGGCGTGGTTCACCCGGGCCTGTGGTTCGATGTCGGTACCCCGCCGGCCATCCGCGATACCGAGCAGGCGCTCAGCCTTGCCTGAGGCCGTGCGGCCGACGGTCTTCACCATTCCCGCGCACCATAGCTTCGCGGACGCACTGGCCGTGCGGCTGATCGCGCAGCACGGCCGCGACCCGCTGGCGCTGGCGCGCGGGCGCATTCTGTTGCCCAACAATCGCGCAGTGCGAACGGTGACCGAGGCGTTCGTCCGTGCGAGCGGTAGCGGACTGCTGCTGCCGCGGCTGATCGCGGTCGGCGATCCGGAGCTCGACGAGCGCATCGGCGAAGCGCTTGACCCGGCCGGAACCGTGCACCCGGTGCCGCCCGCGGTCGAGCCGCTACAGCGGCTGGTGGCGCTTGCGGGGCTGCTTCGGCGGCAGATGGACGTGACGGCCGCCGAAAGCTTCCGCCTGGCCGCGGACCTCGCTCGCACGCTGGACGCGCTGCTGGTCGAGGAGATCAAGCCCTCAGGCCTGGCCGAAGCGGTGGCGGATGCGCCGGAGCTGGCAATCCATTGGCAGGTCTCGCTCGATCGGCTGGCCGCGCTGCTGCAGGCCTGGCCGGCCGAGCTTGCGCGACTGGGTCGCATCGACCTCGCCGAACGCCGCAACCGGCTGCTGCGCGGCATGGCCAGGCGGTGGGCGGAGGCACCGCCTCCCGGCTTCACGATCGCCGCGGGAATCACGACGTCGGCTCCGGCAGTGGCGGAGCTGCTGGCCCGGGTCGCGCGGCTGCCGCAGGGCGCCGTCATCCTGCCCGCGCTTAATGGCCCCGACCGCATGAACGCGGAGGAATGGGACGCGCTCGGGCCGGACCCGGACACCGGACGGCGCGACGAGACTCATCCGCAGTTCCACCTCAAGCGGCTGCTCGACCGGATGGGGGTCAACCGCAAAGAGGTTGAGCCGTGGCGGCGCGGCGGGCGTGCGGCCGCTCCCGCAGTCCGCAGCCGCGCGGTGGCCCACGCCACCAAGAGCGCGCGCTTCACCGACCGGTGGGCGGACCTGCCAGCGCCCGAGCGACGCCTGACCGGAGTGCGCTATGCCGAACTCCCCGAGCCCGCGTCGGAAGCCCAGGCGATCGCCATTGCTTTACGGGAGGCGCTGGAGACCCCGGGGCGGACGGCGGCGCTGGTGACGCCGGACCGGGTCCTGGCGACGCGGGTCTCGGCCTTGCTCGCCCGATGGGACATCGCGGTCGATGATTCCGCGGGCAAGCCGCTCAGCCAGACGGCGTTCGGAACCCTGCTGTTGGGCATCGTGGCGGCGGCAGCGGAACGGCTTGCCCCGGCGGCGACCCTGGCGCTGGTCAAGCATCCGCTGGCAGGCACCGGGCAGGACCGGCAGGTCTGGCTGGAGGCCGGGCGCATGCTCGACCTCGCGCTGCGCGGGCCGCGGCCGCCGGAGGGGCTGGCCGGGATCGACGCCCATTGCGCTGCCAAGGACCGCGAGCGCGGGACCCGCGGCCGCGGCGACGCCTGGCGGCACGTGCGGCCATGCCTCGAGAAAGTGGATGGCGCGCTGCTCCGGCCGGTTTCGCTCGAACGCTTCGCCGGGGACCTGCGCGAGATGGTCGGCGACATCGCCGGGAAGAGCGCGTGGAGCGGGCCGGACGGGCGCGCCGCGGCCGAGCTGCTGAGCCAGCTGGAGACGGGCGAAGGGGCTGCGAACTTCCAGCTGGCGCCGGAGGACGCCGTTCCGCTGCTCCGCCAGCTGCTCGACGGGCAGGCCGTCCGCCCACCCTACGGCGGCCACCCGCGCATTCAGATCCTCGGCCTGCTCGAAGCCCGGCTGCAGCATGCCGATCTGGTGGTGCTCGGCGGGATGAACGAGGGCGTCTGGCCGGCATCGTCGCAGCCCGACCCGTGGCTGGCGCCCAAGATCCGTGCGAACCTGGGGCTGCCCGGCCTCGACTACCGCGTCGGCCTTGCGTCGCACGATTTCGCCAGCCTGCTCGGCGCGCCTGAGGTGGTGATCACCCGCGCCCGGCGGGACAGCCGTTCGCCGACGGTTGCGTCCCGCCTGCTGTTGCGGCTGCAGGCGATGACCGGTGGCCTGGCGCGGGACGTCCGGCTGGAGCGCCTGACCGCTGCGCTCGACACGCCCGCTGCGCAGCACCCGGTCGATCGCCCCGCGCCCGCGCCGCCGCCAGAGGACCGGCCCAAGCGCATTGCGGTGACCGCGGTCGACCGGCTCAAGGCGGACCCGTTCGCCTTCTATGCGCAAGCGATGCTGCGCCTCCGCGCGTTGGAGCCGGTCGATGCCGACCACACCGCTGCGTGGAAGGGCAGCGCGGTGCACAAGGTGCTGGAGGAATGGCTGTCGCAGGACGACTGCGATCCCGACAAGCTGCTCCCGCGCGCCCGCGCCCTGCTGGCGGACGAAGCGATCCACCCGATGCTGCGTGCGCTGTGGCAACCGCGGCTGCTGGAGGCGATCGACTGGGTGGCGGAGGAGGTCCGCAAGGATCAGGCCGACGGGCGCAAGCCGCTGGCGGCGGAAACTAGTGGTGAGGCGGAGATTGCTGGAATTGTGCTACACGGCAAGTCCGACCGGCTTGATCGCTTAGGGGACGGACGGCTGGGGATCGTCGACTACAAGACTGGCAAGGCTCCGTCCGCCAAGGCGGTTGATGCGGGTTACGCGCTGCAGCTGGGCCTGCTCGGGCTGGTCGCACGTGCGGGCGGGTTCGGGAAGATCGCCGGGCTGCCGGGGGCGCACGAATATTGGTCGCTGGCCAAGGACCGCGACCGCTTCGGCAAGCGCAGCCGAATGGACGGCAAGAGCGGGGCCGACGATTTCCTGGCTTATGCCGAGCGCGAGTTCGCCGCCTTGGCCGAGCGCTACCTGCGCGGCGCCGAGCCGTTCACCGCCAAGCTCCACCCGGCCTATGCGCCCTACGGCGACTATGATCAGCTTATGCGCCTGGAGGAATGGTACGGGCGCGAGTGACTACTTCTTTCTCGGCTTGCCCGAGCGGGCGTAAAGCACTGCAGCGACGATTGCCGCCGAGCCGATGCCGACGCCCATCCCGGCCTTGAAGTTCCGGCCCTTGGCTTTGTCCTTGGCCTCCGTCGGCTTGGCCTCCGTCGGCTTGGCTTCCGTCGGCTCGACGTCCGTCGGCTTGTCGTTTTCGCTCATAGTTGATCCTCGTAACTTCGTGCGGCCATAAACGCATGGCGTCGGACAACGGAAGCGTTATGGCTCGCGCATGTCGCCCCGCCTGCAGCCGCTGAAGGCACTCCAGCCCGACCAGGCCCGGGCGGCCGACCCGGCTATCCATGCCGCTCTCTCGGCGAGCGCCGGCACCGGCAAGACCCAGGTGCTGACCGCACGGGTCATGCGCTTGCTGCTGGGCGGGGCGAAGCCGGAGACGATCCTCTGCCTGACCTTCACCAAGGCGGGCGCGGCCGAGATGGCCAACCGCATCGGCGATCGGCTCGCGCGGTGGGTGCGGCTGCCGGGTGCCGAGCTCCGCAAGGAGCTGTTCGCGTTGGGCGAGGACAATAGCTCGCCGATGCTGGAACGCGCCCGACGCCTGTTCGCGGAGGTGCTCGACGCGCCGGGTGGTTTGCGGATCCAGACCATCCACAGCTTCGCGCAAGCGTTGCTCGCGGCCTTTCCGGCGGAAGCGGGGATCACGCCAGGCTTCCGGCCGATCGAAGGGCGGGAAGAACAGCTGCTCGCCCGGCGCACGCTGGCGACGCTGATCGCCGAAGCGGAAGCGCGCGGGGATGAGCAGTTGATCGCCGACGTTCAGGCCTTGAGCCGGCGATTGGGCGAGCGCGATGCCGAGCGCTACCTGCTGAACTGCGCGCGCCACCCGGAGGCCATGACCGTGCTCGCCAGGCCGGATCAGATCGAGTCCGGGCTGCGGAGCCTCCTGGGCCTTCCCGAGGGCTCGATCGACGAACTGCTGGCGGCGCGCTGCCATGACGACAGTTTGGACTGCGCGTTGCTGGGCGCGATCGTCCAAGGCCACCGCGAGTGGAACACCAAGACGGGGCACGGCTTCGCGGACGACCTCGAGGCCTGGCTCCAGCTTGCGCCGCACGAGCGGTGCCGGGCGCTGGACCGGCTCGCGCAGGTCGTGTTCACGCAAGGCGGCGAGCGGCGCAAGCTTCAGGCCGGGCTGCTCAAGGCCGCGCCGGACGCGCAGGACCATTGCGACCGCCTCGCGGAGGAAGTGGCCGAGCTGCTCAGCCTGCAGCGCAAGGCCGAGCTGGTCGCGGTCCAGGCGGCCGGGCTGCGGGCCGGGGCAACGTTTGCGGACGCCTACACCCGGGCCAAGCGCTCGACGGGGGTGGCGGACTTCGACGACCTCATCCGCTGGACCCGCACGCTGCTGGCGACGCCCGGTATGGGCGAGTGGGTCCGCTACAAGCTCGATCAGCGCACCGACCACTTGCTGGTCGACGAGGCGCAGGACACCAACGCCGACCAGTGGGCGATCGTCGAGGCGCTAACCGAGGAGTTCTTCAGCGGGGAAGGGGCGCGGGGGCACCACCGCACCCTGTTCACCGTGGGCGACTTCAAGCAGGCGATCTATGGTTTTCAGGGCACCGATCCGCGCGAGTTCGAGCGTGCGCGCGGCCGGATCCGCGAGCGGGTCGCGGCGCTGGAGGACGCTGCCCGGCACAACGAGGAGGTCGTCGTTCGGCCGTTCCGCGACCTGTCCATCGGGCAGAGCTTCCGCTCGTCGCAGGCGGTGCTGGACGTGGTCGATGCGGTGATCGCCGAAGTCGGGCCCGAGCAGATGGGGCTGCCCGACCGGCCGGAGCTCCACCGCGCGTTCGCTGCGGACCGCCCGGGTTCGGTCGAGCTGTGGCGGCCCCATGCACCGGAGAACGGCGAAGGGAGCGAGGACGAGGACGAGGAAGGCTGGCTGACGGAGCCGGTGCGGCGCTTCGCGGGAGAGCTGGCGCGCACGACCAAGGGCTGGCTGCGCGAGGCCCCGGTGCTCGCCTCCACCGGGCGGGCGCTGACAGCGGGTGACGTCCTGATCCTGGTCCGCAGCCGCGGCGAGCTGGCGTCCCTTCTGGTCGCCCGGCTGTTCGCGGAAGGCGTGCCGGTGGCCGGCATCGATCGATTGCACCTGTCCTCGCCGCTCGCGGTCAAGGACCTGATGGCGGCCGTGGCCTTCGGCGCGCAACCCTTGGACGATCTCAACCTTGCCAACCTGCTGGTCTCGCCGCTGCTCGGCTGGGACCAGGACCAGCTCTACGATCTGGCGCATGGCCGGGTCGGATCGCTGTGGGCCGAGCTGCGGCAGCGAGCCGGGGAGGGCGGCCATCTTGCCCAGGCACGCGACGTGCTCGGGGAGCTGCTGCGCATTGCGGACTTCACCACCCCTGCGCGCTACCTGGAGACGATCCTATCAGGACCGATGGGCGGCCGCCGCAAACTGCTGGAGCGGCTCGGCGCCGCCGCGCGCGACCCGATCGACGAATTGGTGGCAGCCGCCATCGAGTTCGAACGATCGGAGATCGCCTCGCTCGACCGGTTCCTCCACTGGTTCGGCAACGGCGAGGTGGAGATCAAGCGCGACCCTTCCGCGCCGGCCAACGCGGTGCGGGTCATGACCGTGCATGGCGCCAAGGGCCTGGAGGCGCCGGTCGTGATCCTGGCGGACGCCACGGTCGATCCCGCCAACCTCGGTGAGAAGAACAGCCCGATCGCCATGCCCTTCGGCGAAGCCGGCAGCGCTCCCGTGCTCCGTCCGCGCAAGGCCGAGATGGACGAGCCCTACGCGACGATCGTCGGGGAAGCGAAGACGCGCGACCTCGAGGAGCATTGGCGGCTGCTCTACGTCGCGCTGACCCGAGCCAAGGAGCGGCTGGTGGTCGCCGGGGTGCTCCCTAGCCGCGGGATCAGGCCGGACAGTTGGCATGCCCGGGTGCAGGCCGCGATGGAAGGCCGCGGCGCCGCGTGGGACGGTGAAGTTCTGCGCTACATTGGCGGGGGCGCGCGCGGAGCTGCCCGCTTGGTCAAGGCGAAGGACCACCTGCCCTCACTGGAGCTGCCCGGGTGGCTGCTCCGCCCTGCTCCGGTTGAAGCCCGCCCGCCGCGGCCGCTGGCGCCCTCGCAGATCGCGGAGGACGCCGATGCCGCTCCGCCGCCCGGTCCCGAGCTGCGCGCAGCCGCTCGCCGCGGCGTGCTGCTCCATGCCTTGTTCGAGCGCCTGCCCGGCGTCGTCCCGGAGTTGCGGCACGACGCGGCACTGCATTGGCTGGAGCAGTCGGCCGGCGTGGGCCACGTGGGGACGCGGGAGGAACTGGCGCGCGCAGCCTGCTCGATCATCGGCGATGAGGCCTACGCTCCGTTGTTCGCGCCCGGTTCGTTGGCCGAAGCCCCCGTTGCGGCCACCCTTCCCGACGGGCGGGTGGTTGCGGGAACGGTGGACCGGCTGCTGGTGGATGCGGAGGAGGTGCGGGTCGTCGACTTCAAGACAGGGCGTCAGGTGCCCCGAAGCGTGGCGGAGGTCCCTCAGCATCATCGGCGCCAGATGGACGCTTACGCCGAAGCGCTGGCCGTAATCTTCCCCGGTCGACCCATCCGCACGGCATTGCTTTATACAGCCGGCCCGCGGCTGATCGACCTTACCGGTTGAGGCGGGCCGGCGCGCCCACCATATCGACCATGAACCTTGCTTCAGGAGTCCGCATAATGCCGACCAAGACAGTCACCGACCAGAACTTCGCCACTGATGTATTGAACGCCGACAAGCCCGTGCTCGTCGACTTTTGGGCGGAATGGTGCGGTCCGTGCCGGATGATCGCGCCGGCATTGGAGGAGATCAGCGGGGCGCTGGGCGACAAGGTTACGGTGGCCAAGCTCAACATCGACGAGAACCCGGACACACCGGGCCGCTACGGCATCCGCGGCATCCCGGCGATGCTGCTGTTCAAGGGCGGCCAGCCGGTCGCGCAGAAGGTCGGCGCGGCGCCGCGCAGCCAGATTCAGCAATGGCTGGAAGGGCAGCTCTAGGACCCGTTCGGGGGCTCGCGCCCGGCGAGTCCCCGCGTGTTCGGCCTGAACCGCTCGAATGTCGGCAGCTCGTCCGCCGGAAACCACGGCAGGCGGCTCCCCCAGAAGATGTGAAAGCCTGGCTTCACCGCTGCGGGGTTGTCGAGCGTCGCGATGCTGAAGTCGACGGTTTCCGGCTGGTGGTCGACCCGCATGTAGAGCGGAGTTCCGCACTCTGCACAGAAAGCGCGATGGCCGAAGCTGCTGGATTGGACGGTGCCGATGCTTTCGGCACCCGCCGTAACTACCCAGTCGCCATCTTCGACACTTGCGAACGCCATCGCCGGCGAGCCGCTGTTGCGCTGGCAGGTTCGGCAATGGCACCAGCCGGCATCGAACGGTTCGCCCGCTAGCCTGAACCGCACCCGGCCGCAAAGGCACCCGCCCGTTCGCGTCATGGGACGGCTTTAGCAGACCAGTCGCTTAATTGACTAGAAAGGGCCCCACTCCTACATCGCAACACATACAAACGCTCGTGCGCGGGCGCCTTTTCACCTGTCCGCGCACCATCAAGGAATTCGCATGTTCGCTGGCCTAGCCAAGTCCATCTTCGGCTCATCCAACGACCGTTACGTGCGCTCGCTCGGCAAGATCGTCGATGCGGTGAACGGGTTCGAGCCGACGGTGGCGGCCCTGACTGACGAGGAGCTGCAGAACCAAACGCGGATCTTCCGCCAGCGGCTGGAGAATGGCGCAAGGCTGGACGAACTGCTGCCCGAAGCGTTCGCGACCGTCCGCGAGGCGGCTCAGCGGACGCTCGGCCAGCGTCACTACGACGTGCAGCTGATCGGCGGCATCGCCCTCCACCGCGGCGAGATCGCGGAGATGCGCACGGGCGAGGGCAAGACGCTGGTGGCGACGCTCGCGACCTACCTCAACGCGCTGCCCGGCAAGGGCGTCCACGTGGTCACCGTCAACGACTACCTCGCCAAGCGCGACGCTGAGTGGATGGGGCAGATCTACAACTTTCTCGGCCTCAGCGTCGGGGTGATCGTGCCGAACCTGGTCGAAGATCAGCGGCGGGAAGCCTATGGCTGCGACATCACCTACGCGACCAACAATGAGCTCGGTTTCGACTACCTCCGCGACAACATGAAATACTCGCGCGAGCAGATGGTCCAGCGGCCGTTCGCCTACGCCATCGTCGACGAGGTGGACTCGATCCTGATCGACGAAGCGCGCACCCCGCTGATCATCTCCGGCCCGACCGACGACAAGTCGGAGCTGTACCTGCTGGTCGACGCGATCGTGAAGCAGTTCGGGGCGAGCGACTACGAGAAGGACGAAAAGCAGAAGAGCGTCGTGCTGACCGAGGACGGCACGGAAAAGGCCGAGCGGATGCTGGAGGAGGCCGGCCTGATCGAGGGCCAGAACCTCTACGACATCGCCAATACGCAGGTGGTTCACCACCTTAATCAGGCGCTCAAGGCGAACGTGCTGTTCCGCAAGGACATCGACTACATCGTCAAGGACGGCAAGGTCGTCATCATCGACGAGTTCACCGGGCGCATGATGGACGGGCGCCGCTGGTCCGACGGCCTGCACCAGGCGGTCGAGGCCAAGGAAGGCGTCAACATCGAGCCCGAGAACCAGACGCTCGCCTCCATCACCTTCCAGAATTATTTCCGCATGTACCCGAAGCTGTCGGGCATGACCGGCACTGCCGCCACCGAGGCGCCCGAATTCTTCGACATCTACAAGATGAATGTCGTCACCATCCCGACCAACGTGGCCGTGCAGCGCCAGGACGAGGACGACGAGTTCTACAAGAACATCACCGACAAGTTCGCGGCGATCGCGAAGGAGATCAGGAAGCGGCAGGACATCGGCCAGCCGGTGCTGGTCGGCACCGTGTCGATCGAGAAGTCGGAGATGCTCAGCGAGTATTTCCAGGCGGAAGGCGTTCGCCACTCCGTGCTGAACGCCCGCTTCCACGAAAGCGAGGCGCATATCGTGGCCCAGGCGGGGCGGCTCGGGGCGGTGACCATCGCGACCAACATGGCCGGCCGCGGGACCGACATCAAACTGGGCGGCAATCTCGACTTCCGGGTCGAGGACGAGCTCAGGGAGGTGCCCGAGGGTGCCGAGCGCGACGCCGCCATCGAGCGCATCCGTGACGAAATCGAAGCGGAACGGCAGCAGGTGCTGGCGGCGGGCGGCCTGTTCGTGCTTGGCACAGAGCGGCACGAGAGCCGGCGCATCGACAATCAGTTGCGCGGCCGTTCGGGGCGCCAGGGCGACCCGGGCCTGTCGCGCTTCTATCTCAGCTTGGACGACGACCTCCTCCGCATCTTCGGGCCGCAGACTGCGTTCGCGCGGCTGATGAACAAGAACCTGGAGGACGGCGAGGCGATCGTCTCCCCCTGGATCAGCAAGGCGATCGAAACCGCGCAGAAGAAGGTCGAGGCGCGCAACTACGACATCCGCAAGCAGGTGGTCGAGTTCGACGACGTGATGAACGACCAGCGCAAGGTCATCTACGAGCAACGGGCGGAGATCATGGACTCGGCCGACATCTCCGACGTGGTCGTCGAGATGCGCGCGGAGACGGTCGCGAGCCTGATCGCGGCGCACTGCCCGCCCGGCACCTACCCGGAGCAATGGGACGTGGAAGGGTTGAAGGAAAGCCTGGACGAGGTGCTCGGCCTGCAGCCGCCGGTCGAGGATTGGCTCAAGGAAGACGAGGTCGAGCAGGACCTGATAGTCGAGCGGGTGCAGCAGCTGTCGGACGAGGCGATGGCGGCCAAGATCGCCGAGCTGGAGCCGGAGCGCTGGCAGGAGATCGAGAAGAGTTTCCTGATCCAGACGCTGGACCACCATTGGAAGGAGCACCTGGCGACCCTCGACGCGCTGCGCGCGGTCATTCACCTGCGTTCCTATGCGCAGAAGAAGCCGATCGACGAGTATAAGCAGGAGGCCTTCCTGCTGTTCGAGCGGTTGCTGATCGCGATCCGCGAGGATGTGACGCGGATGCTCAGCCGCGCGCAGGTGCAGTTCGAGGAGCCGCCGCTGCCCGAACTGCCGGCCTTCCTAACCCAGCACCTCGATCCGCTGTCGGGCGAGGACGACACCTACGACCTCGACGCCGCCGCGCGTGGTCTGGTGCGACCGCCGCACCCCGACGACGCCATGAACATCCCGCGGCCCGACATGCCCGCGCTGCCCGACGGCGTGGTCGCCGAGCAGGTCAGCCGCAACGCGCCGTGCCCGTGCGGCTCCGGCAAGAAGTTCAAGCATTGCCACGGGCAGCTGGCTTAGCCCTCCCGGCGGACGCCGGGCCTCCGCATCCGATCGACCGGACCGCCGTGCGCGCCGACTATCGAGCGGAAGAGAATGGGTTGATCGAGCGGCGCTTGGCGGAGGCGCGGCTGCCCGCTGGCCAGCAGGCCGAAGCGCAGGCGATCGCCCGCACCCTGGTCGAAAGCGTCCGGGCGCAGCGGCCGGCGGGGCTGGACGCGTTCCTCCATGCCTACGATCTCGGGTCGGAGGAAGGCGTGGCACTGATGTGCCTGGCCGAGGCGCTGCTCCGTATCCCCGACGCGCGCACGGCCGACGAGCTGATCCACGACAAGCTGTCCGGTCCGGACTGGGCCGAGAAGCTCGGCGACAGCAGTTCGCCCTTCGTCAACGCCGCGACCTTCTCGCTGCTGCTGACCGGCAAGGTGCTGGACGGCGCACACGACCGTTCGGGCAATTGGAAGGCGGCGCTCGGCCGCGCGGTCGGGCGGCTGGGCGAACCGGTGATCCGCACCGCGGTCGGCCAGGCGATGAAGATCCTGGGCGGCCAGTTCGTGTTCGGCCGCGACATCGACGAGGCGCTGAAGAACGCCGCGCCCGAGCGCAAGCGGGGCCTCAGCCACAGCTTCGACATGCTCGGCGAGGCGGCGAAGACGATGGAAGATGCGGCGCGCTACGCGGAGGCGTACCGCTCGGCACTGAAACGGATCGCAGAAGAAGCCGAAGGCGGGGTGATCCGCTCGCCCGGCATTTCGGTAAAGCTGTCCGCGCTGCACCCGCGCTACGACGTGTTCCGCGCCGAGGAGGCCAAGGCGCACATCCTCCCGATCCTGCGCGAGCTCGCCGCCACGGCCAGCGCCGCGAACGTGCACCTCACCATCGATGCGGAGGAGTCCGACCGGCTCGAGCTGCAGATGGACCTGCTCGAAGCGCTGGTCGTCGACGACAGCCTGTTCAAGAACGGCTGGACCGGTTTCGGCATGGCGCTGCAGGCTTACGCCAAGCGCGCGGTGCCGGTCACCGACTGGGTGATCGACCTTGCCCGCGCGCACGGCCGCACCCTGATGATCCGGCTGGTCAAGGGCGCCTACTGGGACAGCGAGGTCAAGGTCAGCCAGGTCGGCGGCTACGACGACTATCCGGTGTTCACCCGCAAGGTCGCGACCGACGTGTCCTATCTCGCCTGCGCCAAGAAACTGCTCGCCGCGAGCGACTGCATCCATGCCGCCTTCGCCACCCACAACGCGACCAGCATCGGCGCGATTAAAGCGATGGCGGGCCGCACGCCGTTCGAGTTCCAGCGGCTGCACGGTATGGGCGACGGCCTCTACGAGGGGCTGAACCGGCTCGAGCGCGAGCTGGGCGAGCCGCAGACTCCGGTGCGCATCTACGCGCCGGTCGGCAGCCATAAGGAGCTGCTGGCCTATCTCGTTCGGCGCCTGCTGGAGAACGGCGCCAATTCGAGCTTCGTCAACCGCATTGCCGACGTGGAGGTCGGGCTCGACGAGCTGACCCGCGATCCGGTCGAGCAGCTCGAAGCGCTGGAGCCCAGGCGCAATCCCAAGATCCCACTGCCGCGGGATATCTTCGGCACCAACCGCCGCAATAGCGTGGGCGTCGATCTTACGGACCCGAGCGTGCGCGAGCCGCTGCTGGCGCGGTTGCGGATGCTGGAAGGCCGCAGCTGGACCGCGGCGCCGAGCAACGGCGGTGCGGGGCAGCCGCAGGTCCTTCGCTCCCCGTACGACCGGCGCCTGCAGGTCGGGACGGTAGTCGAGGCTTCCCCGCAAGAGATCGATCGCATGGTTCGCGCCGGCCACGCGGCGCAGCAGAGGTGGGACGCACGCCGGGGCGAGGAGCGGGCGCGCCTGCTCGACCGCACAGCCGACCTGTTCGAGCAGAACCAGGAGCTATTCTTCTCCCTGTGCATCCGCGAGGGCGGCAAGACGCTGCCCGACGCAATCCTGGAGGTGCGCGAAGCGGTCGACTTTCTGCGCTTCTACGCGACCGAAGCGCGCGCCAAATTTACTGCGCCCAAGAAGCTGCCGGGGCCGACCGGCGAGCACAACGAGTTGCGGCTGCACGGCCGCGGCTGCTGGACCTGCATCAGCCCGTGGAATTTCCCGCTGGCGATCTTCATCGGTCCGGTCGCGGCGGCGCTGGCGGCGGGCAGTACGGCCATCGCCAAGCCGGCCGAGCAGACGCCGCTGATCGGCGCCTTCGCTATCGCGCTGATGCACCAGGCAGGCGTGCCGCAGGACGTGGTCCAGCTCGCCCCCGGCGACGGCCGGGTCGGCGCGGCGCTGGTCGAGCATCCGCTGACCGCCGGCGTCGCTTTTACCGGCTCGACCGACGTGGCCCGCATCATCAATCGCACGATCGCCGACCGGCCGGGCAAGATCATCCCGCTGATCGCCGAAACGGGCGGGCAGAACGCGATGATCGTCGACAGCTCGGCCCTGCCCGAGCAGGTCACCCGCGACGTGGTCGCCTCCGCCTTCCAGAGCGCGGGCCAGCGTTGTTCGGCCCTGCGCGTGCTGTTCGTGCAGGAGGATGTCGCGGACGGCATGATCGCGATGATCGCCGGCGCGATGCGGACGCTGAAGATCGGTGACCCGCGTGATCTAGCGACCGACCTCGGCCCGGTGATCGACGAGGATGCCAAGCGCTTGCTCGAGGAGCATGTGGGCGAGCTCGATCGGGCCGCCCGGCGGATCGAGGGGCTGGTGCTGCCGAACGAAACCGCACACGGCAGCTTCGTAGCGCCCGCGATGTACGAGATCGGCTCGATCGCGCAGCTCAACAAGGAGCATTTCGGCCCGATCCTGCACGTGATCCGCTTCGCCGGAGATCAGCTCGACCGGGTGATCGCCGACATCAACGCGGTCGGCTACGGCCTGACCCTGGGCCTCCAGAGCCGCATTGATACCGTCCGCGACTATGTCGAGCAGCACGCACAGGTCGGCAACTTCTACGTCAACCGCAACCAGATTGGCGCGGTGGTGGAAAGCCAGCCGTTCGGCGGCGAGGGACTATCGGGGACGGGACCCAAGGCCGGCGGCCCGCACTACATCGACCGTTTTGCAACCGAGCGCGTGACGTGCATCGATACGACCGCTGCGGGTGGGAATGCGACGCTGATGGCGGAGCTTTGAGCGTTTGAACGTCTGCTTGGGTGGGAAATTGACTCCAATCGCGTAGCTTATCGGCGTGATTTGCGGTGTGGTTTGCTTCTGCTGACGCTGAGTGCCGCTTCTTGCGGATCAGCCCCGGTACAGCCAGCCAAGTCGTCGGCTGCGTCCTTGGTTGTCCGGGACTGCGGGATGCGCTTCGTCCTCGAGCACCTTCATCCGCGTCCAGGCTCTGCTCAATCGCGAGTGGAGAGCGGAGCCTTGATACCGGCTTGTGCACTTCCAACCGCGGCTGACATCCGATCTGCTTGTAGGGAGCCGGAAGGGGTTCCGATCCCTGGATCGAGCGATCCGGATAATCCGGATGAGCCGGAATATGCCTTTCCGGACTACGTTGTGTACGGAGCCCGCTGTGCATACGAGACTAGTAGCCGGTCCGTGGCCGTCTGCAGCTTCGATCTTGAGGGGCGGCCCGGCGGCCGCGAGCGTATCACTGCGCAGTTCCAGCATCGTTTTCACGACCTGAGCAACGCGGTGGTGCATGATTATCTATCAACCGGTTGGGAGACGGACACGCTTTGCACAGCCGCCTCGCCAGTTATACCTAAAGGCTCGCATTTTCGCTAAGGATCGAAAGCAGACATCATCTATGCAGCCGTAATCGATGGCTGCGCGGAAGCTACAACGCTGAAGGAAATGGCTCCCCGGGCCTGATTCGAACAGGCGACCATTCGATTAACAGTCGAACGCTCTACCGCTGAGCTACCGGGGAGCAGTCCCGAGGGACGTGACGGGCGGGCCTATGGCGCAGGCGCTGCAGGATGGCAAGTAGCTTCAGGTCGCGAACTGCTCGGTGGCGATGCGTTCGTCAAGCGCGTGCTCCGGGTCGAACAACAGGGTCATGGAGCGGCTGCGGTCGAGGCTGATCTCGACCTCGGCAACGTCGCGGACCTCGAACTGGTCGGCGACTGCCGAGACCATCCGGTCCTCCGGATCGTGCACCCGGAAGCGGATGCAGGTGTCGTCGGGCAGGATCGCTCCCGACCAGCGGCGCGGCCGGAAGGGCGCGATGGGCGTGAGGGCAAGCATGTTGGCGTTCAGCGGCAGGATCGGCCCGCGCGCCGAGAAATTATAGGCGGTCGATCCGGCGGGCGTCGCTACCAGCACGCCGTCGGCGACCAGTTCCGGAAGCGCGACGCGGCCGTTCACCAGCACCTCGATCTTGGCCGCCTGCCGCGTCTCGCGCAGCAGCGACACTTCGTTGATCGCCGCATGGGTCCATTCGTCCCCGCGGATGGTGACGGCCCGCATCGTCAGCGGAGCCACGCTGATCGCCTTGGCGGTGGCGATACGCTCCCCCAGGCAGTCCAGCCGCCAGTCGTTCATCAGAAAGCCGACGGTGCCGCGGTTCATGCCGAACACCGGCCGCACCTCGCCCCCGTCGAGCATCTGATGGAGCGTATGGAGCATGAACCCGTCGCCGCCGAGCGCCACCAGCAGCTCCGCCTCGCGCTCGTCCGCCCACCGGTAGCGGCTGCGGAGCAGAGCGGCTGCGGCCTGCGCGGCCGGGCCATGGGACGCAAGCAAGCCGATGCTGTGCGTGGCCAGATCGGTCGCTTCCGCCATTGCCGCCGCCGCCTCCTTGTTCATCCGTTCTCCTTCAGCCGCCCCGAGGAGCATAGGCGCGGCGATACCCGGGCGCCACTGTCCCGATGCGGTGCAGGGGGTGCAAGCGCGCTGTCGCGAAGTGCCGGGGCGGGTACAGCAAGGCATGCGACTTTGGCTTCTTTCCCCGCGGGGCGGCAAACGTGCGTCCGATCGGCGGCCCAAGCCAGTTGCCCGGGTACGCCGCGATCGCGCCCTGGCCAAGGCCATTGCGGCCGACGCAATCGACATCCGCTTTCAGCCGCAGATCGACGTGGTGACGGGGGAGGTCGTGGCGGTCGAGGCGCTCGCCCGCTGGGATGGGGCACCGTCGGCCGAAGCTCTCTTCGCCCGCGCTGCGGAGGCGCAGCTGGCCGAGCGCTTGTCGCGTGCGGTGCAGCGCAAGGCACTGCGCGCGGTCGGCCGGTGGGATGGCGCGCTTCGGCAACTCCGGGTGGCGATCAACCTGCTTGCGGCCGATCTCGTGCGGCCCGGCTACGAGCACTGGCTGCTCGGGGAGATCGCGGCCGCGGGGCTGGAGCCGCGCCGGGTGACGGTGGAGATCACCGAGGGGACCCTGCTGGCGGATATGGACGCGGCGGCCGGGTGTCTGGCCACGCTGCGCAGCGCCGGGGTCAAGATCGCGGTGGACGACTTCGGGACCGGTTACGCCAGCCTCGCCTATCTCACTAGCTTGCCGCTCGACACGCTCAAGATCGATCGCGGGCTGATCGCGCACCTGGTCGGCGGGACGCGCGACCAGATCGTGGTCAAGGCCCTGCTCGCGCTGGCCCGGGAGCTCCATCTGCAGGTAGTGGTGGAAGGGGTAGAAACGCTTGCCCAGCTGGCACTGCTGACTGAGTGGCAATGCGACGTCTACCAGGGCTTCCTGGGGTCAGGCGCGCTGGACGAAACGGCGTTGCTGCGCTTTGTCGAGCTCACGGCCGAGCGAAACGCGCGCGCAGCTGCTCCAGCGATGGTTCGTGCGTGAGGTCGAGGTGGAGCGGCGTCACCGACACATAGCCGTCCGCCACCGCTTCCAGATCGGTTGAATGGCCGGGCGTCTGCACCATCGGACCGAGGCCGAGCCAGTAATAAGGGTAGCCGCGCGGGTCCGTCCGCTGGATGATCTGGGTGCGGCCATAGTCGCGGATGCCCTGCCGGACCACGCGAACCCCCTGGACCTGCTCCGCGGGCACTGCCGGGAAGTTGACGTTGACCAGCGTGCCGGGAGCCATCGGCTCCTCCAGCAGCGGCTTGAGCACGCGCTCCGCCCAGACCTCGGCGGCGGCAAAGGGTACGTTGTCGCCGAGGCCTTCACGGCTGTACGATTGGCTCAGCGCGATCGACGGAACGCCCGCGAGCGCGCCTTCCATGGTGGCCGATACCGTGCCGCTGTAGGTGACGTCCTCGGCCAGGTTGGCGCCGCGGTTGATTCCCGACAGGATCACGTCAGGGCGATGGTCCTTCATGACGTGGAACAAGGCCATCAGCACGCTGTCGGTGGGCGTGCCTGCCACCGCGAATCGCTTCTCCCCCAAGTGCCGCAAGCGGATCGGACGGGTGAGGGTCAGCGAATGGCCAGTCCCCGACTGCTCCTCCGCGGGCGCGACGATCCACAGGTCGTCCGACAAACGCCGCGCGATCTCCTCCAGCAGCCGGAGGCCGGTGGCATGGACGCCGTCGTCGTTGGTAAGGAGGATGCGCACGGGGACTGGCCATGGCCGAGCCGTCGCCAACGGGCAAGGCGCGACCGGTTGCGCCTTTTGCGCAACAGACTGTTCGTTTCCGGCACAGAGGCGTCAAGTCAGCGCTTGTTCAACAAGCTGGCGGCAAGTATAGGCGCGGTGGGGATGACCGACTTTGGCGGGGCTAAGTCTCGGTAAAGTCTAGTGTTCGCTTCCGGCTGCACCGGTGGCTCGGCGCAGCGGCGGCGTCGTGCTTCGGTTCGGGCGGAATTGTCTCGCCCGGCCAGAAGGGAGGGGACGATGGCCACGGCTCTGGCAGATATCTACGGTGGGGAACCCGAACAATTCGATCGCCTGGTGCTGGCCGCGGGCTACCGGCCCGCGGAGCATGAGGAGTTCATGTGCGCCAAGCACCGGGCCTATTTCCTGCGCAAGCTCAAGGACTGGAAGGAAGCGATCGTCGAAGAATCACGGGCGACCATGGCCCAGCTGCAGGTCGACTCGTTTCGCGAGCCCGACATCGCCGATCGCGCATCAAGCGAGACCGACTGGGGCATCGAGCTCCGTACCCGCGACCGCCAGCGCAAGCTGATCGCCAAGATCGACGCCGCCATTCGCCGCCTGTACGCGGGCGAATATGGTTACTGCGAGGTAACCGGCGAGCCGATCAGCCTCGGCCGGCTTGAGGCCCGCCCGATCGCAACCATGACGCTGGAGTCGCAGGAGCGGCATGAGCGTATCGAGAAGATCAGCCGCGACGATTGATCTGATCCGCCCTGTTCCGCGCAGCGGGACGGGGAAGGCGCAGTCAAGTAGCCCCAGACGGACGACCGAGGCGCTGCTCGAGCCCTGACCCTGCTCGCCCTGCGGGGCGCTCGCTCCCCACGAGCTCCGCTCGCAGGGAGCCTTGAACCCTAGTGTACTAGGCCCAGCATCTCGTCCTTGAGGCGCAGTTTTTCCTTCTTGAGCTGGTGGAGAAGCACATCGTCGGGGTGGGGGCGCCGCTCTTCGGCATCGATCTGGGACTGGAGAGAAGCATGCTTGGAGGCGAGCGCGTTGACGTGTGCTTGTTCCATCGGTGTCGTACCCTTTACTGACTGGTGACAACCCCGCCATAGAACCACAAGTTGCGACCCTTGTCGCGGGGGAAGAGATCGGCTCGTCGAACCGCGTCCGCGCTCTGCCGTGACCCAGCCGTGCCGATCGAGTAGAGCGAACCCGCATGAACGACGATGAGCCTTCCGGACAATTGGCCGCGCTGCGGGTGGAGCATCGCCGGCTCGACGCGTCAATCGAGCAGTTGCGCGCCGATCCCCAGGCCGACCAGCTGGAGATCGCCCGGCTGAAGAAGCGCAAGCTGCGGCTCCGCGACGAGATCGCGATCGTGGCGGATCGCTGCATCCCCGACATCATCGCCTGATCCCGGATCGGGACAGGTGGAGCTCTGCCGAACGCTTGTTTGCACGGAGCGTTTGCAGCGGTGAACATTCGTGGCACTGGTTGGAACAGCCATGCAGGACATCGACGACTATCAACCGGAGGCTCGGATCACCCCTCGCCTGATCGAAAGCCTTTATATTGAAGCGATGCTGCTGGCGGACGAGGCCCGGGCCTACTTCGACGAAGCGGGTCGCGAGGAACGGACAACCCTGGACTCGTTCGTGCGGGTGGGTTTCGCGTGCGAGTCGCTCAAAGTCACCACCCGCATCATGCACATAGTGGCCTGGCTGCTGACCCAGAAAGCGGTGGAAAGCGGCGAGATCAATCCCGGCAGCGAGCGCCGGCCCGACCGGCGGCTGGGTCATGCCGGGGACAGCGATGAGGCGGTTGTTGTGCAGCTTCCCGCAACCGCGCAGCGGCTGGTGAGCGCAAGCCAGGATCTTTATGCCCGGGTGAAGCGGCTGGACGAGGAAGCCTCGGCCGAGACCCCCGTCACCAGCCCCGCCCGCGCCTTGATGGGGCGGCTTGAGCGTGACCTGTTTTCCGGGCGTGACCTGACGGCTTAGAGGGCGGCATGCTCCCGTTCGCCTTTCATCCCGGGCCTCGGTTGCTGAGCGGCGCGGGGCGGGCCGTTGAGCTGGCCGAAAAACTGCCTCCCAGACCCGTGCTGTTCGTGACCGATGCCGGCGTTCGCCACCTCGGCTTGCCCGATCCGTGCATCCTCGCGCTGGAAGCGAGCGGACGAACGGTCGAAATCTTCGATGCGGTGGAGGCCGATCCCTCGCGTGCCACCCTGCTGGCCGCGGTCGAGGCAGGTCGCGCGGTGGGTGCCGCCTCGGTAATCGGCTTTGGCGGAGGCAGCCCGATGGACGTCGCCAAGCTCGCCGCCTACCTGCTCGGCTCTGGCGACACGCTCGACGCCATTTGGGGCGTCGACCAGGCCACCGGCCCGCGGCTGCCGTTGGCGCTGGTTCCGACCACTGCCGGCACCGGCTCGGAAGCGACGCCAATCTCCGTGATCACCTGCGAGGGCGGGGTGAAGATGGGGGTGAACGCACGGCCGCTGACCGCCGACTGGGCCGTGCTCGACGCCGAGCTGACACTCGGCCTGCCGCGGCACGTCACCGCGGCCACGGGGCTCGACGCCATCGTCCATGCGGTCGAAGCCTATACCTCCGCGAGGCTCAAGAACCCGGTCTCGGACGCATTGGCCCGCGAAGCGCTGCGGCTGCTTGCCGCGAACCTGCTGACCGCCTGCGAGCAGCCGCTCGACCGCGATGCACGAAGCGCGATGCTGCTCGGCGCGCACTTGGCCGGACTGGCCTTTGCCAATGCTCCGGTCGCCGGCGTGCATGCACTGGCCTACCCGCTCGGCGGTCTGCACCACATTCCCCACGGGCTCAGCAATGCGCTGATGCTGCGCCACGTGCTCGGTCATAATCTGGAAGCGGCGCGAGGGCTCTACGCCGAGCTCGGGCCGATCCTCGATCCGCGCTGCGCCGGCGAGGGAACGCAGGCATGCGCGGCCAGGCTGATCGAAGGATTGGACGAGCTCGCTTCCGCCACCGGGCTGCCGCTGCGCCTGCGCGATCATGGGATCGCCCAGGACGAAGCGCCGTTGCTCGCCCGCGAGGCGATGAAGCAGACACGGTTGCTCCAGAACAACCCGGTCGAGATCAGCCAAGCCGACGCCCAGCGCCTCTACGAGGCGGCCTGGTGAGCCGGCCTGCCCCGGCAACGCGCGACGGCTTCCGGGCGTGGCGCCGCTTCACCACCCGCTGGGCGGACAATGACGCCTACGGCCACGTCAACAATACCGTCTACTATCAATGGTTCGACAGCGCGGTGAACGGCTGGCTGGTCGAACGCGGGCTGCTCGACATCGCCGCCGGTGACCCGATCGCGCTGGTGGTGGACACCCGCTGCACCTACCATCGGCCGCTCGCCTTTCCGGTTGACGTGGACGTCGGTCTTGCGGTGGCGGAGCTTGGGCGGTCGAGCGTGCGCTACCGTATCGGCGTGTTCGCTTCCCCCGAGGTGGAAGCGGCCACGGCGGAGGGCGAGTTCGTGCATGTAGCGGTGGCGCGCAGTTCGCGGCGGCCGGTGGCATGGCCTGAGACTTGGCGAAGAGCATTGGAAGGGCTCGTCATCCCGGCGTAGGCCGGGATCTCAGCAATTGAGTGTGTGACCGGCGGCCGAGATCCCGGCCTACGCCGGGATGACGGTCATACGCAAACCCGCGACTTTGCCGTCGCATATTCCTCAGCCAGCCGCGCGATCAGCTCACCCGCGGGCTGCACCCGGTCGATGGCGCCGATGCCCTGGCCCGAACCCCAGATGTCGCGCCACGCCTTGGCCCCGCTCGCGCCCTGGAAGTTCATTGCTTCGGGCCCGCCCTCCGGCAGATTGTCCGGGTCGAGCCCGGCGGCGACGATCGATGAGCGCAGGTAATTGCCGTGAATGCCGGTGAACAGGTTGGAGTAGACGATGTCGGCCGCGCCGCTCGACACGATCCCCTGCTTGTAGCTGTCCTCGGCGCGGGCTTCCTCCGTCGCGACGAAGGGTGAGCCGATGTAGGCGAAATCCGCGCCCATCGCCCGCGCCGCCAGCACCGCGCTGCCGGTCGCGATCGAGCCGGACAAGGCGAGCGGCCCGTCGAACCAGCGGCGGATCTCCCCCACCAGCGCGAACGGCGACCAGCGTCCGGCATGGCCGCCGGCGCCCGCCGCGACCGCGATCAGCCCGTCCGCGCCCTTCTCGATCGCCTTGCGGGCGTAGCGGTCGTCGATGATGTCGTGGAGCGTCACACCACCCCAGCCATGCACCGCATGGTTCAACTCCTCGCGTGCGCCGAGCGAGGTGATGACGATCGGCACCTTCCACTTGGCGCAAGTCGCCATGTCCTCCTCGAAGCGGGTGTTGGAGCGGTGAACGATCTGGTTGACCGCAAAGGGCGCGGCGGGCGCGTCCGGGTGGTCGCGGTCGTGGGCTGCCAGGTCTTCGCTGATCTCGTGCAGCCATTCGTCGAGCTGGCTCTGCGGCCGGGCGTTAAGCGCGGGAAAGCTGCCGACAATCCCGGCCTTGCACTGGGCGATCACCAGCGGCGGATGGGAAATGATGAACAAGGGCGCGCCGATCACCGGCAGGCGGAGGCGGTCCAGCACGGCAGGCAAGCTCATCGGTTCACGTCCTCAACTCAGTTGCGAGGCGCTACCATCCCGGCTTCGCAATGCAAACGCCCATGCGGACAAGCCGCATTGACTCCATCCGACAGCAGGAACAAAACACGAACATCTGCCGTTCCGAGTCGAGCTGTGACCGCTTCAACACCATCTATTGCCGAGTTGCGAGAGGCACTGCGCGCCATCGAAGGCGATGGCGGGCAGCGCTGTCCGGTGCTGCCGTTCGGCGTTCCCGCGATCGACGAACGGCTGGCGGGCGAGGGGCTCAGAATCGACGCGCTGCATGAGGTTGCGGGGGAGGGTGCGGGCTGGGGCGACGACGCCGCGGCGGTGCTGTTCATGGCCGGCATCGCCGCCCGGACGGCTGGGCCGATTCTGTGGGCGGTGCGCTCGCGCGACCTGTTCGCGCCCGGGCTGTACCAGGCAGGGCTCGACCCCAAGCGCGTGATCTATGCGGAGGCGCGCGACGATGCCGAACTGCTCGCGCTGATGGAAGACGGGCTGCGCCACCGGGGGCTTGGTGCCGTGATCGGCGAGGCCAAGCGCGTGACCATGGCCTCGACCCGCCGCCTTCAGCTCGCGGCGGAAGGAGGGCGCACGGCCGCCCTGTTGCTCAAGCGTGCGACGCGCGAAGGCGGCGACCCGCTCGGCATGCCGTCGGCCGCCGTGACGCGCTGGCAAGTGTCGAGCGCACCGTCCGTGCCGGTGCCCTGGGATGGGCTGGGCCGCCCGTGCTGGCGCCTCCGCTGCGTGCGCCAGCGCGGCGGCGAACCTTTTGAACTGCAAGTGGAGGCTCCAGATGAAACGGGTCGCCTCGCTCTACCTGCCGGACTGGTCGATCGACCGGCTGCGGCGGACCGAGCGCTGCTCCGCGCCGTCGGCTGAGGCGGACGGCCGCGCCGCGTTTGACGCGCTGGGGGTCGAGGCGGCGAGCGAACGCGCGCAGCATTGCTCGGTGCCCAAGGAAGGCGGCTGGCGTCCTGGCGCGCGCTGGGCGAAGTCGGACTTGGCCGAGGCAGGAAGCGGCTTGGCCGACTCGCGCGAGGAGGTGGAGGTCGCGATCGAGGCGCTGCCCGGGCACCGCCGCCCGCCGCAGCGCGAGCTGGGCCGGGTCAGCGTCGCCGCCGACAACCCGTTCCGGGGCGGGCTGTCGCGGCCGCCCGAGGAGCGCGTCGCGCCGCCGGCACCTTTGCGCGAGCTGTCGCGCCGCAGCGAAGCGGCTGAGCACCCGTTCAAGCCGGGTGCCCGCGGCTGGGCCGGGCAGGACCTCAAGCAAGCGATCGAAAGCTTGCCGCCGCACCAGCGGCCGACCCATGCCGAGCACTCCCGCCGCAGCGAGCTGGTCGACCATCCGTTTCGGCCGATGCCGACCGACGAGGCCGGTCCAGGGCCGGGTCGAAGGGCCGGGCCGAGCCTTGCCCAGCGTCAGGCCGCGGTGCCGCCGCTGCAGTTCCCCGGCGAGGATGCCCCCGCCAAGGCCGGGCGCGGCGCGGCCCTGCGGGACGAAGCCAAACGCGACCGCTACCGCAATGAGGCTCCGCATGGCCCCCTTTCCATTCAGCGGGCTGCCGCGATGCCGCCCGTGCACGGTCCGGGCGAGGATATCGTTGCGAGGCGCGCCATGCGTGCACCCAAGCGCAGCGCCCGCGACGGTCATGGCGGAGAGGCAGGCTACATCGCTCCGCCCAGCCTGGCCCAACTTGCCGCCATGCCGTCGGTCCAGTTCCCGGGCGAAGGACCGCACCCCGACAACCACGGCAAGAGCGCGCCCACTGCGCCGACCTACGGCGAGGGTCGCTTCTTCCAGACCGGCCGGACGCTCGGCAGCGTGGTGGCACGGGTGTGCCGGGAAGATGAGGCGCTTGGCCAGGCCGTGCATGTGCCGCCCGACGAGCCGCCCCTGGTCACCACCCACAAGGTCGGTCCGCGCGTGGAGCTTGCCGCGGTCAACCCGGCCGCCCGCGCGCTTGGCCTGACGCCCGGCACCGCCCTCACCATGGCCCGCGCCCAGGTGCCCGGCCTGGAAGTCCGCACCGCCGATCCGGCCCGCGACGCCGCCGATCTCCGGGCGCTGGCCGAGCTGCTGGCCCGCCGCTGGTCGCCGACGGTAGCGATCTCGGACGCGGATGGATTGTTCATCGACCTGACCGGCGTGGCCCATCTTCACGGCGGGGAAAGGCGGTTCGCCATCTGCCTCGTCCGCCTGCTTGCCCGCCATGGGGTCACCGCCCGCGTGACGATCGCCGACACGGCCGGCGCGGCCTGGGCGCTCGCCCGCTACGGAACCGCACCCGTGCAGATCGTCGAGCCCGGCGCACATGGCAGCGCCATCCATCCGCTTCCCGTGACCGCGCTTCGCCTCCACCTAGCTTCGCTCGAGCTGCTCGCCCGACTGGGTGTGGACACGGTCGGCCAATTGCTGGAGGTCCCGCGCGCGCCCTTGGTCCGGCGCTTCGGCCCGGCCATCACCCTGCGCCTCGATCAGGCGACCGGTCGCGCCCCCGAACCGCTCGACCCGGTGGTGCCGCCAACCGCCATCACCGTGGAGCAGCGCTTCGCCGAGCCGATCGCCACCGCGGAAGCGATCGAGCACTGGCTGCGCGAACTCATGCCCAGGCTGGCCCGGGCGCTGGCCGAGGCGGGGCAGGGCGCACGGGCGGTGGAGCTGATCGCAGCCCGGGTCGACGGCGTTCCTCAGCGGCTCCGGCTCGGCTTCGCCCGGCCGACCCGCGAGCCGGGACACATGCTGCGCCTCGCGCTCCGGCGGATCGAGGAGATCGAGCCCGGCTACGGCATTGACGCGCTGACGCTCCACGTCCGCCGCGCCGAACCGCTTGGGCCCGAGGCGCTGGGCGCCGCCTTGGCCAACGAGGCGGAGCCGGACCTCGCCCCGCTGGTCGACACGCTCGCCAACCGCATCGGAGCCGAGCGGCTGTGGCGCGTGGAACCGGTCGAGAGCGACGTGCCCGAACGCTCGGTCGCTCCCGCACCTCCGCTTGACCCACCGCCAAGCAGGACAGGGGCGCTCAAGCGCGACGACGTCCGCCGCCTCGACGAGCGCGAGGCCGACCACCCCTGGCACCCGCGCTGGCCCCGCCCGGTGCGGCTGCTGCGCCGCCCTGAGCAAGTGCACCATGTCATGGCCGAGCTGCCTGACCAGCCGCCCCGGCGCTTCACCTGGCGCGGCCGGACATACCGCGTGGTGCGCGCCGACGGCCCCGAGCGGATCGCCGGCGAATGGTGGCGCCGCTCCGCGGAACGGCAAGCGATCCGCGATTACTTCCGGGTGGAGGTCGAGACCGGCCAGCGCTTCTGGCTTTACCGCCGCGGCGACGGCGTCCGTGCGGAAACGGGCGACCTCAAGTGGTTCCTTCATGCGCGTTGAGCAAGTGAAGCTCACGTCACGTCGAAGCGTCGATTACCTCAAGATCGCTTGTTTCGGCGTAAGCTTTGATCGTTCGATCCACAGTCAGGACCGGCGCACGCCAGTGCAAGGCGGTTGCCACGATCATGCGATCGGCAGGATCCTTGTGCGCCCAAGCGAGCCCAACGCTGGCAGCCGCGATGTCAGGTTCAAGGGGCGCCAGATCGTACCCAGGCCTGTTCAGCACCCGCCGCATCCAACTCAAGGTGTCGAACGGCAGTTTGACGTGCCCTCGCGATACGATCAGTGCGATTTCCCACACGCAGATAGCCGGAATGAGGATTGTGTCTTCGCGTGCCTCCTTCTCCACGCGTTCTCGAGCGGCGGCACCCAGCTTCGGATTGTCTTGAACGGCCCAGATCAACGCATGGGTATCGAGCACAATCAACGCAATGCTTCCCAATCGTCCAGATCGGTAGCGGGGATCTCAGGGTCCCAATCGTCCCGGTACTTATCGCTCTTCAGAAAGCCTATGGCACTGTGCTCGACCCTTTCCGAGCCAGCTGGTGCAGGATTAAGCACGGCTACCGGCTTCCCCCGCTTGGTTACGGTGACCGCCTCGCCAGTGGCCTGCACCTGGTCGAGGATCGATAGGCATTTCGCCTTGAACTCGGCTGCGCCGATCACCTTGCCCATCACGAAGCTCCTTAAGTGACCAGTCTATATAGTCACTTTGCCGGTTTGCGTCCATGACCTACTCCGAGCTCCAGACCACCACCAACTTCTGCTTTCTCCGCGGTGCTTCCTCGCCCGAGGAGCTGTTCTCCACCGCGGCCACCATGGGCATGCCGGCGCTCGGGGTGACCGACCGCAACTCGGTCGCGGGGCTGGTGCGCTCGCTTTACGCAACCGGTGAGATCAAGCGCGATCAAGGGCTCGACATCCGCTTGGTCGCAGGCTGCCGACTGGACCTGGTTACCGGCTCATCCCTGCTGGTCTGGCCGGAAGACCTTGCCGCCTGGTCACGGCTGACGCGGCTCCTCTCGCGCGGCAATGCGCGGGCTGACACCAAGCACGGGGAGAAAGGGCAGTGCTTCTTGTACTGGCAGGATGTCGCCGATTTCGCCGAGGGGCTCGTTGCCTCCTTGGTTCCCGGCCCCGATGGCGCGAGCGAGTCCGAGCTGAACTGGATGGCCGATATCTTCGGACACGACCGGGGCCACCTTTGCCTTACTCACCACCGCAGACCTGGCGATGCATGGCGGCTTCAGAAAATCGAGGCGCAGGCCCGCCGCTTCGGCTTGACCCCACTCGCTACCGGCGACGTACTCTACCACCGGCCGGACCGGCGCGTGCTTCAGAACGTCGTTACCGCCATTCGCGAGAAGCGGACCATCGACAGCTTGGGCCTGTTGCGGGAAAGGTCCGCGGACCGGTGTCTCCATCCGCCGGAGGAGATGGCGCGACGCTTCGCCAAGCATCCTCAAGCTCTTGCGGCGGTCGAAGCCATTGTTGAACGCTGCACTTTTTCCTTGCGTGAAATCCGCTACCAGTACCCCGAAGAAATCGTCATCAGCGGCAAGTCGCCGCAGGCAGCGCTCGACTTTCTAGCCCGCCGAGCACTCGACCGGTTGTTTGCTGGCCCGCCGTTCGACGGCGTTCCCGACCAGCGCTACCTCAACCTGCTCGACCATGAGCTCCGGCTGGTCGAGCAGATGGGCTACGCGCCCTACTTCCTAACCGTAAACTCGATCGTCAGCTTCGCGCGCAGCCAGGGCATCCTCTGCCAGGGCCGCGGCTCGGCGGCCAACTCGGTCATTTGCTTCGTGCTGGGCATCACCTCGATCGACCCGATCGAGCATCAGCTGCTGTTCGAGCGCTTCATCTCTGAGAACCGAAGTGAGCCGCCCGATATCGACATCGACTTCGAGCATGAACGGCGCGAGGAGGTGATCCAGTGGATCTATCGTACCTACGGCCACCGGCATGCCGCGCTGACGGCGGTGGTCAGCCGCTTCCGGGCGCGTGGGGCGGTGCGCGAGGTTGGCAAGGCCCTGGGATTGCCCGAGGACATGACCGCCGCGCTTGCGGGGCAGGTGTGGGGCTGGTCGGAGGAGGGCGTTGCCGACAAGCATGTTGATGCGCTCAACCTCGACCGCGGCGACCCGCGGCTTGCGCTGACGCTGGAGCTGGCGCGCGAGCTGATCGGCACGCCCAGGCACTTGTCGCAGCATCCGGGCGGCTTTGTGCTCACCCGCGATCCGCTGCACAACTTGGTGCCGATCCAGCCCGCGGCGATGCCCAACCGCTGGGTGGTCGAGTGGGAGAAGGAGGATATCGAGGAGCTCGGCCTGATGAAGGTCGACATCCTCGGCCTCGGCATGCTCGGCTGCATGCGGCGCGCGTTCGACCTGCTTGCCGAGCACAAAGGTATCGAGCTGACCCTGGCCTCGAACGAGCTGCAGACCGACGATCCCCAGACCTTTGCTATGATCCAGAAGGCCGACACGCTCGGCACCTTCCAGATCGAGTCCCGCGCGCAGATGGCGATGCTGCCCCGAATGCTGCCCGAGACCTTCTACGACATCGCCATCCAGGTCGCGATCGTTCGCCCAGGGCCGATTCAGGGCGACATGGTCCATCCCTACCTCAAGCGCCGGGAGCAACGCCGTCGCAATCCCAACATCGAATTCGAGTATCCAAGCCCCAAGCTCAAGGCGGTGCTGGAGAAGACGCTGGGCGTGCCGCTGTTCCAGGAACAGGCGATGAAGGTGGCGATCGAAGGGGCTGGCTTCTCGCCGGCGCGGGCGGACGAGCTGCGCAAAGCGATGGCGACGTTCAAATACACCCAAGGCGTCGGCCAGTTCAAAGAAGAGCTGATGACCGGCATGGCCAGGAACGGCATCAATCCCGAGTTCGCCGACAAGCTGGTCAAGCAGATCGAGGGCTTCGGCTCCTACGGCTTTCCCGAAAGCCACGCCGCCAGCTTCGCCAAGATCGCCTACGCTTCGTCCTGGATGAAGTGCCATCACCCCGATGTGTTCTGCGCGGCGCTGCTGAACGCCCAGCCGATGGGCTTCTACGCCCCCGCCCAGATCGTCCGCGACGCCCGCGACCATGACGTCGAGATCCGCCCGGTGTGCGTCAACGACAGCGACTGGGACACGCGGCTGGTGGGGGAGGGCAGCCAACTCCCCCTGCGCCTTGGCATGAAGATCGTACACGGCCTGGCGGAAGTCGACGCGGCCCGCATCCTGACCGCGCGCGCGGAGCGGCCGTTCAAGTCGGTCGAGGACATGTGGCGGCGTTCGGGCGTGCCGCTCGCGACGCTGGAGAAGCTGGCCAAGGCGGACTCCTTCCAGTCGCTGGGGCTGAACCGGCGGCAGGCGCTGTGGGCGATCCGTGGGCTGGGCGAGTCCCCGCTGCCGCTGCTGGAAGCGATCGAGCGCCGCGAGGAGCCGGTGGCGCTGGTGCCGCTCACCGCCGGGCGCGAGGTGGTGGAGGATTATCGCGCGACCCAGCTTACCCTGCGCCAGCACCCGCTGTTCTTCCTGCGCGACGAACTCGCCCGCCGCCGCATCGTCCGGTGCGGCGACCTCCAGAGCATCAAGGACGGCCGCAAGGTGGAGGTCGCCGGCATTATCCTCGTCCGGCAGAAGCCGGGCAGCGCCAAGGGCGTGCTGTTCATCACGATCGAGGACGAGACGGGCGTCGCCAACATCATCCTGTGGCCCGACCGCTTCGAAGCGCAGCGCACGGTGGTGATGTCCTCGGCGATGATCAGCGTGAAGGGCACCGTGCAGCGCGAAGCGGAAGTGATCCACGTTATCGCGGACCGCATCGAGGACCATACCGATCTGCTGCGTGCAGTGGGCGACATCGACCTGCCGCGCCTGACCAGTCCCGGCGACGGCGCTACCGGAGGCGGTGCCCCCGATCGCGGCGAGCCCGGCTGGAAACCCAAGGCCACCAACCACTACCATCCCCCGTTCCGCACCGGCTGCGACCCTGAAGACGCCCTCCGCCAACCGAGCCGCGACTTCCACTAGCGATGGAGAAGGTAGTGGACGCACTAGGGCGCCAACCTAGGACCCGCTCATCTGAAACCCCACGAACAGACCACACCTAAATATTATCAACCCGCTAAGCTCCGGCTTTGTTCGAGTGGGCTGCTGAGAGCTGGGGCAAGAACGGAGATTAAATCTCCGTGGCTGCCGGACATGGAGCTAGTCACCCGAGGCGAATGGGCTGGCTGGCTATGCTCCTGCTGCTGTATGGCCCTCCCGCGTTCAGCATTTGGTGTCTGGTAAAGGCGCTCCGAGCCGACGATTGATGTCGCTTTCCACCCATTGGGACACTCGCGACCATCCCGCGTTAGGAGTTCATGCCCCGGCAGCAGAACCTCAAGGTCTACCGCACTCCGATCGGCTTCCACTACGCCTACGTGGCAGCTCCAAGTCAGAAGGCGGCACTTCCTGCCTGGGGCAGCGACTCCGACCTGTTCGCCCAGAAGATCGTGGAGCAGGTCACC
>NZ_CADCVZ010000034.1 GCF_902806265.1 uncultured Sphingomonas sp.
CGGAGGTCGCGATACGCGTTCTTGAGCCGCGATCCTATGCCGACCCCGTGCTCACTTAGGCTTATCAGGAGGTTACTTGGGGATAGTGTAGCCTGGACCTCACTTGCTGATCCATTCCAATCATGATTGCACTTGATTTCGCATCTCCGAGGCTAGCCTCTACGTTAAGTAACAGCTGTTATCTTGGATAGGGGTTAAGCCGTGACTCTGATCGGCGGACTGATTGGCCTAGTGGTGGTTATACTTGCGGCCATCGACCTCATTAGCAGCTACGCGAAGCATAAGCCTGTGGCGCTTTCAAGGAACGCGGTTGAAGACTTGATGGCTTTCCAGAGCGGGACCTGGGCAACCCGCCGACGGTCACCGCGGAATATTACACGCGTAAGTGAGCGGTAAATGGCGTAGGTTTCTCTGGAGCCCTCCGATTGATGCTCACTGCCCGCACTCAGCGGCCGGTTCCATAAACGACTGTGGGGACCAACGTGGGTAGACTCGGAGAGCTTCGCCACAGACCCTAGTTGTTTCAAAATCTTAGCAGTCCCCGAAGGCGGACACCCCATCTACCCTGCCGGAGGCTAAACGGCAGTACGTTACGCGATGTCTGCTTTATAAGCTCGGCGTCGGGGTGCGAGCGGCTGGAATGGGCGCTAAGCCGCTCAAATCTTGGCGCGGACGAACGTCCGCCATTCGCGTCAGCTGATCCGAAACCAGCCGTTCCGCTTCCCACCAATAGCAGACACTAGGCGACGGTGGACGAGCGTCCGCTTCCCGGCTGCCGCGGGACGACGTCAACGGCGGGGTTAGGCCCAAACCCCGCGCCATCAGCATGATAGGACTGGACTACACGCCTGAACAGAGCGTTGGTCACCTTGTGAGACGAGCCCACCTCGGCGCGGGCCTCATCGCCCCGATCGACTGATCTTCGGGGCTTCGGCTCGTGGGAGCAGGCCATCTCGTGCCTGAGCTCATGGAGACCGAAGATGACCGACCTTAACAACTCGACCGACTCAGCCAATCAGCCTGCACCGCCTGCTCGCGTTATGAGCGCGGGCGATCCGCCCGCACCGGCGCCTGCCACATCGAAGTCTGACAGCGTTGCGAAGCTGCTTCGCCGGGCCAAGGGCGCCACCATCGCGGAGATGCAGGAGGCGACTACCTGGCAGCCGCACAGCGTACGAGCGTTCCTCTCAGGGCTGCGCAAGAAGGGTTCGGTCCTGAGCAAGGAGCAGCGCAAGTCGGGCGAAACGACGTACCGGCTGGCGAGCAAGTCAGCCCCGGCAGCCGCAGCCGATGCATAAGCTTGCGCAGAAGATTGAAGCGCTCGGCCGGATGAGTCCGGCCGAGCTGCGCTGCCTCTGGCGGGACACCTTCAAGCAAGCGGCACCGGACATCAGTCCTGACCTGATGGGCCGAGCCATCGCCTATCGATGGCAAGAGCGGCAGCATGGCGGTCTGCCAGCACCTGCTACCCGCGACATCGCTCGGCTGACGCGCTTGCTGGTCCGGACCGGCACACTGGAAGCTACTGATGAGCTGAGCCTCAAGCCGGGCACGCGGCTGGTGCGCGACTGGAATGGCCGAACGCTCAACGTGCTTGTTTGCGAGAAGGGCTTTGAACTGGATGGGCGACGGTACGGCTCCCTGACGCAGATCGCTCAGGAAGTGACCGGCACGCGCTGGTCAGGTCCGCGCTTCTTCGGACTGAAGAAGCGGAAGGCACCGCCGCCAAGGCGAGCATCTGTCGATGCGTGATCGCCCGAGCCGTTGCGCCATCTACACGCGCAAGTCGACCGACGAGGGACTCGAGCAGGAGTTCAACAGCCTCCATGCACAGCGGGAAGCCTGTGCTGCGTACATCCTCAGCCAGAAGCACGAGGGCTGGCAGCTGCTGCCCGAGTTTTACGACGATGGGGGCTATTCCGGCGGCACCATGGAGCGGCCCGGCCTCAAGCAGCTCATGGCTGATGTGCAGGCCGGCAAGATCGACGTGATCGTCGTCTACAAGGTCGACCGGCTCACCCGTAGTCTCGCCGACTTCGCCAAGATCGTCGAGGTGCTCGATCGAGCCGGTGCCTCGTTCGTCAGCGTCACTCAAGCCTTCAACACCACCACGAGCATGGGCCGGCTGACGCTCAACGTGCTGCTGAGCTTTGCTCAGTTCGAGAGGGAGGTCACGGGCGAGCGCATCCGCGACAAGGTGGCTGCATCCAAGAAGAAGGGCATGTGGATGGGAGGTCCAGTGCCGCTTGGCTACGTGGTGCAGGATCGCAAGCTGGTCATCGCTGAGCCTGAGGCTGCAACGGTGCGGCACATCTTCGAACGCTATGCCGCACTAGGCTCCATGCCAGTTCTCACAGAGGAGCTTAGCGAGCGAGGCATCCGAACCAAGCTGCGCGCCTTCAAGGATGGACGGCAGTTCGGCGGTGTCCCCTTCACCATAGGGCCCTTGAGCCACCTGCTGAACAACCCGGTTTACGTCGGCGAGGTCCGCCACAAGGGGGTGTCCCACCCTGGCCAGCACGAGCCGGTCGTCCCGCGAGCCCTGTGGGAGACAGTCCAATCCATCCTCGCGAGCAATCGGGTTAAGCGCCGCATTGCTGGAAAGGGGAGGGCGCCCAGCCTGCTCACCGGCATGCTGCGGGACGCCAAGGGCCGACTGATGTCGCCGACCTACGCAGTCAAGGAGACCCGCCGCTACCGCTACTACGTCAGCAGGGCTCGGCGGGGAGAGCACCTGCCAAACGATCGCAAGACCCGAGTGCCCGCTGGCGAGCTTGAGCGAGTGGTGGTCGAGCAGCTTGTCGGATGGTTGCATCGCGAGAACTCGACCGCAAGCGATGGCTCGGCTGCCGAGGTCGAAGAGGGAAGGGCAGAGCGGCTGTCGTTGGCAACGCAGCTTGAGCAGAGCTCGCTGCAGCAGCGTCGAGAACTGCTCCTGCAGCACAACGCCGCGGTTGAACTTGGGGCCGGGAAGATCCGTATCAGCCTAGCTGTTCCGCACGCCGACTTAGAACAGCCATTACGCATGATGATCGAGGTCGACGCTAAGTTCGTTGATCGCGGTTCAGACCTCCGGCTGATGATCGCGCCGGACGGCAGCTACGGCTCGCGCAAGCCAGATGCCGTGCTGCTGAAGCTGCTTATGCATGCGTTCGCCGCCCGAGATGCTCTCCTCTCCGGCAAGCCCGATCCACTTACCTTAAACTACAGTCCGCTTCACCAGAGCCGGCTCGCTCGCCTGAGCTACCTGGCACCGGACATCGTCCGCGCCATCATCGAAGGACGGCAGCCTCCCGCGCTCAGCGGGCGGCGGCTGCTCCGCGCAGCAGACCTGCCGTTCGACTGGCAAGGCCAGCGCGCGCTGCTTGGCTTCGCCTAAGCCCCACCATCAGCAGCTGATGCACCATCGTTCGTGCATCGCATCCGTGGCCAGCTTTTCAGGGGGTCGGAGACTTTGGGCATGATCGCACTTCGCGAGCGCGCCTCAAGAGGGTCTCTGGCCACGCGAGCGCATCAGCAGCAGGCGTAAGCCTCGGACATTGCGCCACTATTCGCCAGCCGTGCTTTGTGGCCTACCCTGGTGGCGAGAGACTGGAGTGCGTGGTGCCGGTTGCAGGGATCGAACCCGCGACCTTCGGTTTACAAAACCGCTGCTCTACCAGCTGAGCTAAACCGGCCCTAGGCGGCTCATGCGTCAGATGATGCCGAACGTCCACCCCTCCGTCCAGGCGAGCTCCGGCGTGAGGCCTTCCGGCGCGAAGGCTCGCGGGTTGCGGGCATGGGCGCGCATGCCGGCGGCGGTGACCAGGGCGTCGGTCTGGTGGTCGTTAGGCTCGAAGCGGAGGCGGGTCAGCGGGCTGCCGAGACCTGCCAGCGCGCGGCCCAAGTCGGCGCGGGTGCGCAGCTTGGTGCCGGGCAGGCCGGCGTTTCGCAAGTAGATGCGGGTGTAGATTTCGACCACGACGCTGCCTCCGGGCGGCGGGAGCGGGTCCATCGGCCAGATGGCGACATGGGGCGCGGTGCGATGGAGCAGGCGCATGCCGGAGAAGCTCGCCTTGGCGACCTGCGCCGCGCCGATCGCGTCGTAGGCGGACGCGGTCTTGCGGCCGCCCTGCGCATTGAGGCGGGCGTCGCATTGGCGGAAGCGCACGAAGTCGGCCTTCACGCCCTCGGCGATGCCGAAGTAGAAGTGGCGGCGGTGCACCTGTTCTAGGAAGCTGGCTGCGCCGAGGTCGTCGTCAGGCGCTTGCGCATCGACATAGGCCCAGAAGTCGCGGGCGTTGTCCGGAACGTCCAGCTCACCCGGCAGGTAGGCGCCGCGCTCGGCGAAGGGCGGGGCGAAGCTGAAGTCGAAGCCGAACAGGGTTGGCTCGCGGGCGGCCTGGCTAAGCAGCCAGTCGGCGACTTCCTCCCGCGACCAGAGGTGGTCTGCGCGAACGAGGCGCGGAGCCGCCTCGCCTCGAGCCTCCGCAATCGCGATGCCCTTGTGCCGCCGCCCCTTCGCGCCCGACCAGTCGATCGCGACGTAGGCCGCAAAGCGATCGCTCAAGCGGGTGGGGGCTCGTCTTCGCGAACCCAGTTGGTGCCCTGCAGTCGGCGAGGAGTCTGCGGCGGGTTCGTGTCGGAGGGCGGGGGCACGCGGTCGGCGTATTGGCTGAGGATCCGCGCTGCCGCGTCGCGCCCGCCGAGCCCGAAGGCCAGTGCTGCCGCGACTGCCACCGCGCCCAGGATCAGCCCAAACGCGAGCACCACGATCTCGTTGGCGAGGTCCATGAAGCTCAGGCCGACGAAGGCGAACAAGGCGATGATCGAGTAGCGGACGAAGCTCTGGGCATAGCCGCCCTCGCCCGTGCCGCTGCCGACCAGGTTGGAGATGATGCGGGCCAGGAAGATGCCGACGACGATGATCAGCGTACCGAAGATCACCTTGCCGCCGAGCTCGGTCACCTGGGCAAGGAAGATGGCGACCGTGCCGCCGCCAAGCTGCTTAGCGGCCTCGATGGCCGCAAACAGCATGATGGCGGTAAAGGCGACGTTGGCGACGACGCGGCTTGGGGCGGTGGTCGCCGGAACCACCCCAGTGGAGCGGATCGCGTCGTCGAAGCCAGTCGGCGGAAGCACGCTCTCGATGATCGACTTGACGAACTTGGCCGCGACATAGGCGATGCCGAGCCACAGGGCCGCCGTGAGGATCCGCGGGATCGCGGCCGAGATCTGGTTCAGCATGTTGATCGCCGGGCCGGAGATCGCCTCGATCTGCAGTACCTGCAGCGCGGCGATCGCCACCGGGATGATGATCAGTGCGAACACCAGTATGCCAGCGGCGCGGGCGAGACTGGCCCGGCTCGCACCCGGCGCCGTGCCGGGGGGAACCGCGTCGGGGCTGGTGCGGACGGTGCTTGGATGATCGCCGAGGCCGGCGCGCGCCATCCAGCCGTCGACGTTGGCGGCGGTGAGCAGCGTTTCCACCAGCCGCCGGACGATCCGCGCGACGATCAGGCCTACGAAGAAAATCAGCCCCGCGCCGAGCAGCCGCGGCAGGAAGTTGAAGATGTCGTTGGTGAGCGCGTTAATCGGCTGCAGGATCTGCCCGAGCTGCAGATACTGAAGCGCGGCCATGATGCCGACCAGCCAGATGATCAGCTTGGCAACGGTGCCCAGCTGCTGACCGATGGTCTCGTGCTGGTCGCCGGGCGTGTGCTTCTGGAGGGCAGGGGTGCGCGACACGGCGCGGGAGATCGCCCAAGAGACCGCGCGGGCGACGATCCAGGTGACCAGCAGGATGATCAGCGCGACGAGGACCTTGGGTCCCCACAAGGTCAGCTGGTCCTGCCAGTAGGCGCGCGCCGGCGAGTCGTACATGATTCTCTCCTGCTCAGTGCCGACGTCAACCGCCGCCTTGGTCTTTGGTTTCGCGCAGCTGCTGCCAGTAGCGCAGGCGTTCGCGCAGCTTGGTCTCGAAGCCGCGGTCCACCGGCTCGTAGAAGGTCTGCGCCGCCATCTGCTCGGGCCAGTAGCTCTGGCCGGAAAAGGCGTCCGCCGTGTCATGGTCGTAGGCGTAGCCCTGGCCGTAGCCGAGCTCCTTCATCAACTTGGTCGGCTTGTTGAGGATGTGGGCGGGCGGCTGGAGTGAGCCCGTTTCCTTGGCGGCGCGCCAGGCGGCCTTTTGCGCGGTGTAGGCGGCGTTCGATTTCGGTGCGGTGGCGAGATACAGGCAGGCCTGAACGATCGCCAGCTCGCCCTCCGGTGAACCGAGGAAGTCGTAGGCGTCCTTGGCGGCAAGGCACTGCACCAGCGCCTGCGGGTCGGCGAGGCCGATGTCCTCGACCGCGGCGCGGGTCAGGCGGCGGAGCAGGAACAGCGGCTCTTCGCCCGCGGTCAGCATGCGCGCCAGATAATAGAGGGCGGCGTGAGGGTCGGAGCCGCGGATGCTTTTGTGAAGCGCGGAGATGAGGTTGTAATGGCCGTCGCGATCCTTGTCGTACACGGCCACGCGGCGCTGCAGGAAGCCGGCGAGGGCGGCCGGGTCGAGCGCGCTTTCCAGCGCGACGTCGAACAGCGTCTCAGCCTGGTTGAGGAGGAAGCGGCCGTCGCCGTCGGCGCTGGCGACCAGCGCGTCGCGCGCTTGCGGCGTGAGCGGCAGCGGGCGGCCGACCAGCACCTCCGCCCGGTCCAGCAGCTTGCACAGGGCGGCGTGGTCCAGCCGGTGAAGGATCAGCACCTGACAGCGGGACAGCAGAGCGGCATTCAGTTCGAAGCTGGGATTCTCGGTCGTCGCCCCGACCAGGATAACGGTGCCGTCCTCGACATAGGGGAGGAAACCGTCCTGCTGGGCGCGGTTGAAGCGGTGGATCTCGTCCACGAACAGCAAGGTGCGGCGGCCGAGCCGGGCATGGTCGCGCGCTTGGGCGAACACCTTCTTGAGGTCGGCCACTCCCGAGAAGACCGCGGACAATGCCACGAACTGCAGCCCGACGGCGTCCGCCAGCAGGCGCGCGATGCTGGTTTTGCCGGTGCCGGGCGGGCCCCACAGGATCAGCGAGGAGAGCTTGCCCGCGGAGACCATCCGGCCGAGCGCTCCGTCCGGGCCGGTGAGATGCTCCTGCCCTACGACCTCGCCCAGCGAGGCTGGCCGGAGCCGGTCAGCGAGCGGCGCGGCCTCTACCGGCAGAGCGGCCGGCGCGTCGGCCTGGAAGAGGTCCGCCATGGCTGGAGCCATAAGCCCGGGCCTCTTTTTACGCTAGACATCTTGCGCTTCGCTGCATCTAAGATATATCTCGATGCATCAAGCAGGAGATTAGCATGGGTTGGCATCATCGGGGTTGTGGTAGGGAAAGCGGCCTTCCGCGCGGCCTGTTTGTGGTGGGGCCGCGGGGCTGGAGCTTCGGCCCGGGCGGAAACTTCCATTTCGAGTTCGGCGAAGGGCCGGGCGGCTGGAGCGGCCGCGGCCGTGGCGGGCGGCGGCGCATGTTCGGCTCGGGCGAGCTCCGCCTGGTGCTGCTCAAGCTGATCGCCGACGAGCCGCGGCACGGCTACGACCTCATCCGCGCGATCGAGGAGCTGACCCACGGCGACTACGCGCCGAGCCCCGGCGTGGTCTATCCGACGCTGAGCCTGCTGGCCGACGAGGGGCTGGTCGAGGAGCAGCCGGGCGAGGGCGCGCGCAAGCGCTTCGCAGCGACGGAGGCGGGACGCGCGCATCTGGCGGGGAATGCTGAAGAGGTCGCGCGGCTGTTCGAGCGGCTGGAGGAGCATGGCTCCTCGCGGCGGAAAACCAGCCGGCCCGAGCTGGGCCGCGCAGTCGGCAACCTGATGCACGCGCTACGCAACCGGGTGGCGCATGAGGGCTGGAACGAGGAGCTGCTGAACGAGGTGACCGACATCCTCGACGACGCGGCCAAGCGAATCGAGCGGCTGCGGTAAGCCGTCATCCCGGCGGAGGCCGGGGTCCCGTCCGGTAGGGCGCGCATCGGACCTGAGACCCCGGCCTGCGCCGGGGTGACGGTCAGCCCCTGATCCGCGCCAGCCGCTCGCGTCGCTCGATCGCGCGGCGGTAGGTGCGGATCACGGCGGAATTAATGCGGTCCCAGTCCTGGGTCTCGGCGAAGGCTAGCGCGGCGGCACCGTGCCGCTCGCGCAAGGCCGGGCTCTCGGCGTAGGCCTGAAGTGCGTCGGCAAAGCCGTCGATGTCGCCGGCATCGACCAGCACGCCGTTCTCGCCATCGCGGATCAGGCTGGTGGCGCCCGTCGCTTCCGCGGCGATCACCGGCAGCTTGCAGGCCATCGCCTCAAGCGTGACGTTGCCGAAGGTTTCGGTGATCGAGGGGTTGAGCAGCACGTCGGCGCTGGCGAGGTCGCGGGCGAGGTTGGCGCCTTCCTGGTGGCCGAGGAAGATGCCGGCGGGGAGGCGGCCCTCGAACCACGGGCGGGCGGGGCCTTCGCCGATCACCACCACCTTGTGGCGCACGCCGCGGCGGGTCAGCTCGTCGGCGGTGTCTGCAAACACGTCAAGGCCCTTCTCCATCACCACGCGGCCGAGGAAGGCGACGGCGAGCTCGTCGTCGGCGATGCCGAGACCGCGCCGCCAATCCATATCGCGACGGCCGGGGTTGAACTGCTCTCGATCGACGCCGCGCGCCCAGATCGCGATGTTGCGGTTCATCCGCTGGGCACGGAGCACGGCAGCGGTCGATTCGGCAGGCACCAACAGCGCGTCACACCGACGGTACAGCCTGCGCAGCAGGGCGCGGACCGCCGGCTCGAGCAGTTCGAGATGGTAATAGGCGAGATAGGTCTCAAAGCGGGTGTGGACGGAGGCGATCGAGGGAATGCCGCGGCGCCGGGCCCAGGTCACGGCGCGATGCGACACGACATCCGGGCTGGCGATGTGCACGAGGTTCGGCGCGAAGTCGGCAAGGTCGCGGCGGACCCCGGGAGTGAGCGCCAGCGGCGAACGGTATTCCTTGCGGCCGGGCAGGGCAATCGATGGCACGGACACCAGGTCGCCCGTCGGCGGAAAGGCGGGCTCGGGAATGGTCGGCGAATAGACGCGCACCTTGGCGCCCTGCCGGAGCAGGTAGCCGACCAGCCGGTTAAGCGCTTGGTTCGACCCGTCGCGCACGTAATTGTAGTTGCCCGAGATGAGGGCGATGCGGAGGTCGGACGCGTCCATGACGGCGCGGTCTAGCGGGGTCCGCGGCGTCTTTCCACTTGGCCGCTGCTGCTGCGCCGGAGAAGGACAGCCAGCGCGGCAACCGCAGCTAGGCGTAGGAGGCGGGTCATGGCAGGGAGATGGGGTGGGTTCCTCCGCCGCCAAGTCCTGCCTGCCGCCGGTGGTGGACGCGGGCGTGCGCGTGCTAGTCCTGGGCAGTCTGCCAGGCGAGGCGTCGCTGGCGGCGGAGCGCTATTACGCGCACCCGCGCAACCAGTTCTGGCGCTTGCTCGAAACGGTGCTTGAGGAACCGCTGGAGGCGTTGCCGTACCCCGTGCGCCTCGACCGGTTGCTGAGCCGCGGCGTGGGGCTGTGGGACACGGTGGCGAGTGCGGAGCGCAAGGGCAGCCTGGACGGCGCGATGCGGGCGATCGCCGCCAATCCCTTGCCGACGCTGGTCGAGACCCTGCCTGAGCTTCGCGCCGTCGCCTTCAACGGCGGCACCGCCGCGCGGCTCGGCCGGCGCGAACTTGGCATCACGTCTTTGACGCTGGTGGACCTGCCCTCGTCCAGCCCGGCGCTGACCCTGCCGTTCGCCGCCAAGGCCGAACGCTGGGCCGCGCTTAAGCCCCTGGTGATTGACAGGTCTTGAGCCGCAGCCCACCTCGCGAACATGGTAGACAGCACCATCGAGCCGCCCCCCAGCCTGTCCATGGTCGACGAAGCGCTGGTCGCGGGCACCATCGCCAACACCAACGGATTGCTGGTGATCCTCGCCAAGCTGGTCGCCCGCGGCGTGTTCGACGCCAGCGACCTCAAGGCGTTCAGCGAGAGCTATTCCAAGCCGCTCGACCATGAAGGCATGCGCGAGAATGAGCTGGTCAGCCAGATGCAGGACCAGATGGAGAGCACGCTTGCCGAGCTGATGCGGTTTCTGAGCGAGCAGGGCTAGGATCGTCATCCCGGCGGAGGCCGGGATCCCATGCGACCTGCGCGCTTTTGCATCTGGGATCCGGCCCACGCCGGGATGGCGTCCGGACTGCAAGACACTATATCCGCCCCATGCCCACCATCGCCGGCATCGCCCTGTTCCTGCTCACCCTCTTGGGCATGGAGGCGTTCGCCTACGCCATGCACCGCTGGGTGATGCACTCGCGGCTCGGGTGGTCGCTGCACCGCAGCCACCATAGCGAGCGCTCGGGCTGGTTCGAGTGGAATGACCTCTACGCGGCGGTCTTTGCGGTGCCGTCCGTTCTGCTGATCTACGGCGGCCTGAGCCTCGGTTGGGGTGAGTGGACGGTGTGGGTCGGCGCGGGTATTGCGGCCTACGGCGTAGTCTACTTCGGCTTCCATGACGTGATCGTGCACAGCCGCCTGGCCCACCGGATCGTGCCGCGCTCGCCTTATTTCAAGCGGATCGTGCAGGCGCACAAGCTGCACCATGTTTCGCAAGGGCGGGAAGGGGCGGTAAGCTTCGGCTTCATCTACGCGCCGCCGGTGGATCGGCTGAAGCGGCAGCTATCCAGGAGCGGCAAGGCCGATGTCAGGGCGCCGCGGGGGCGGAGCGAGGACGAGTCCACAGACCGCCGCGCGGAGAAGGTCTGACCGGCCACACCGCTTCCCAAAAAGCTTCCATCACCAGCGCCGCCTTCTCCGCCTTGGAGGTGGTGATCCGGCTGTCCCACGCCCGCTCGCCCAGCGCCGCAGCGCGGGTCGCGACCTCGCCGTAGATCCCCGATGCGGACAGCACCGCCCAGCGGCTGCGGAACGGCAGGCGGGCGGCGCCGGTTCGGGCCGAATGGCGGTAGCGGTCGGCGGTTTCCGACAGGTGGCGGGTCATGCGGGCCAGGGCGGGCCGATGCTTGCGGTCGGTGAGGTCGGCACCGGTCAGGTCCTCCGCTTCGAGCCACTCGGCCGGCAGGTAGACGCGGCCGACCCGGGCGTCCTCCACGATGTCGCGAGCGATGTTGGCAAGCTGAAAGGCGATGCCGAGGTCGGCGGCCCGGTCCAGCGTGTCCGTGTCGCCTGGGGCGACGCCCATGACATGGGCCATCATCACCCCAACCGCGCCCGCCACCTGGTAGCAATAGGAGAGCAGCTCGTCCTCCGTCTCCGGCCGCCAGCCCGCGGCGTCGCGTTCGAAGCCGGCGAGGTGGTCGTCGGCGATTTGTGAGGGGATGGCGCACTCGCGGGCGACGGTGCGGAGCGCTTCAAAGGGGACGACGCCGGTCGGTTCGTCCGACAAGGCCTGAGCGGTGCGGTCCTTGAGGAAGGCGATGCGCTCGCCGGGGTTGTCGGGGGCAGCCGCATCGTGGCCGAGGGTCTGCCCGTCCGTCACATCGTCGCAGGCGCGGCACCAGGCATAGAGCAGCCAGCTCCGCTCGCGTGTCTGCTGATCGAACAGCTGGCTGGCGAAGCGGAAGCTTTTGGAGCCGACCGAGATGCTCGCCAGCGCGGCCTCGACCAGCCGTGCCCGCTCGTCCGCAGAACTCACGCGAGCATCAATCCCGCGGTGGCCTCCGCGCTGCCGACCACGCCCGGAATGCCGGCGCCCGGATGCGTGCCCGCGCCGACGAAGTACAAGTTGCGGATCTTGTCGTCGCGGTTGTGGGTGCGGAACCAGGCGCTCTGCCACAGCACCGGTTCCAGGCTGAAGGCCGAGCCGAGGTGCGCGCCAAGGTCGCGGCCGAAATCGGTCGGCGCGTAGTGGAAGCGGGTGCGGATGCGCTGGCGGATGTCGGGGATCAGCCGCTCCTCCAGCACATCGAGGATCACCTCGGCGTAACGCTCGCCGTCGCGGTCCCAGTCGATCTTCTCCTGGCCCATGTTGGGCACCGGCGCGAGGGCGTAGAAGGTGGAGCAGCCTTCGGGCGCCATGCTGGGGTCGGTCACCGTAGGGTGATGGAGGTAGAGCGCCGGGTCCGCCGCCAGCTCCCCGCGCTTGTAGATGTCGCCCAGCAGCTCCTGGTAGCGCGGACCGAACAGGATGGTGTGGTGGGGGATGCCGGGGAAGGTGCCCTCCAGCCCGAAGTGCAGCACGAACAGGCTGGGCGAATAGCGCTTGCGCTTCAGGCTGCGGACCTGGGCCGGGCCGCGCTTGCTGCCTTCCAAAAGGCCGTAGCTGTGAATGATGTCGCCGTTTGAGGCGACCGCGTCGGCTGTCCCATGCCAGCCCGAGCGGGTACGGACGGCGCGGGCGCGCTCGCCCTCGGTCTCGATCGCGACCACCGGATCGGCCAGCCGAAGCTCGCCGCCCAGCCGCTCGAACAGGCGCACCATGCCGGCGATCAGCTTGTTGGTACCGCCCTTGGCGAACCACACGCCGCCGTCGCGCTCGAGCTTGTGGATGAGCGCGTAGATGGACGAGCAGGTCAGCGGATTGCCGCCGACCAGCAGCGTGTGGAAGCTCAGCGCCTGGCGGAGGTGCTCGTCCTCCACATAGCCGGCGACGATCGAGTAGACCGAGCGCCAGGCCTGGTAGCGGGCCAGCGCAGGGGCGGCCTTGAGCATGTCGAGGGGGCTCTCGAACGCCTTGGTGCCGAGCTTGCGATAGCCTTCCTCGAATACGCCCGCGGAATAGGTGAGAAAGCGCTTGTAGCCCTCCCAATCGCGCGGGTTCAGCTTCTCGATCGAGGCGCGGAGCTGCTCATCGTCGTTGGTGTAGTCGAACACCGTCCCATCCGGCCAGTCGAGCCGGTAGAAGGGGGTAACCGGAACCAGGTCGACGTCGTCCGCGATGTTCTGCCCGGACAGTTGCCACAGCCGCGCGAGGCAGTCGGGATCGGTAATCACGGTCGGGCCCGCGTCGAATACATGGCCGTCGCGTTCCCAAACATACGCGCGGCCGCCGGGCTTGTCGCGCGCTTCCACGATCGTGGTCTGGACTCCCGCGGACTGCAGGCGGATGGCAAGGGCGAGACCGCCGAAGCCGGCACCGATGACGATCGCGCTTTTCAATGTTCTTCCTTCAGTACGGCCAAGGCCCGCGAGATGGGGACGGGGGGCTTGCCGGCCAAGATGCGTATGCGGTCTGCTACTGAACTTCGTCCAGCGTAGAAGCGGGCGATCAAGGGTTCGGGGAGGCGGTAGAAGCGCTGCAGCACGCGATACCGTTGCGGCGGCTTGGCCGCGCGGAACAGCATTCGCGCGAGAAAGCGCTCGTACCAGCCGTGCCGCCAATGTTCGCGGGCGCGTTCACGCGTGGCCTCCGCCAGCCGGTCGAGCGGCAATTCATCCGCTAGCCAGGAGGCGAAGCGAACCGCGTCGGGCAGCGAGTAGCTGGTCAGGGGATGAAAAAAGCCGCCGCGGGCGCCGGCGCGGGCCACCGAATCATCCGCAGGCCAGAAGCGCTCGAAGTCGCCGCCGGTGAGGACCGGGAGCTGGCCGGTCTCCTCGCGGCTGCGGCGGGCGATCTGCCAGCCGCGCTGTGCAGCGTAGTCGCCGATGTTGTCGCGGAGCCGCTCCTCGTCGAGTTCCGGCCCGTCGGTGTAGTAGGTGTCCTCGACGAACAACTCGGTGGGGCTGAACGGCAGGCAGTAGACGAAGCGGTAGCCGTCGGACTGATCGACTGCCGCGTCCATGACGACCGGCTCGGCGAGGCCGTGGCCCTGGGGGATGTGCAGCAGCTGGCCGAGAAACTTCTGCCAGCCGAGCTTCAGCCCCTCCGCCTTGCCGCCACGGGCGTCGAGCACGGCACGGGCGGTCAGCACTTCGCCGCTGTCGAGGGTCGCGGACGTGGCCGTGACTCCGACAGCGGCGGCACGGACGATGCGTTCAGGCGACAGGGTGGCGCAAACGACCTGGTCCAGCCGCTCGCTCTCGATTGAGCGGTAGGCTTGATTGAGCCGCCGGCCATGCTCGGGAAAGTCGACCCGGTAACCCGGCCAGCGGTGAACGACGAGCGGCTCCACGATCGCGCGGTCGCGCGGCGCCACGTCGCTTTCGAAGAAGGACCAGAGGTGGTTGCCGCCCAGCCGCTCGCTCGGCTCAACGATGCCGACGGTCAGCTCCGGTCGCCGCTGAGCCAGGGCCAGCGCGCACAGCCCGCCCGCCAGCCCGCCGCCGAGGATCAACAGGTCGAAGCGCTCGCGCGGCATGGGAGCGCTGCTAGCGGCTAGCAAGGCGGGAGGCGAGGGCTAAGCCAGGCCGTGCCGCCGCTGCGGGCTGATGCGCGTCAAGCTACTGGCAATCTTCTCCGCTTAAGCACATCAATCTGGGACCAAGGGGAAGTGGGGAATGGAACAGATGATGTGGGACAAGCTTGGCCGTGGGCTGATGCTGGCGGGGGTGATGCTGGGGCTGGCCGGCGCCGCGCCGCCGCCGGCCGCGGACCTCAGCGTCAACCTGGCCGGCCTGCGCAGCGGCAAAGGGGTGGTGCGGGTGTGCCTGACCCAATCGTCCGCGCGCTTCATGGAGTGCAAGGAGACTGGTGCGGCGACACTGAATGTGCCGGCCGCCAAGGCCGCTCAGCTGTCCCTGGCCAAGCTCCGCCCGGGGAACTACGCGCTGCTGGTGATCCATGACGAGAATGGCAACGGCAAGCTCGACATGACGCTGGGCATTCCCCGGGAAGGGTTCGGCTTTTCCAACAACCCGGCGATCCACATGCGCCCGCCGCGGCTCAACGAAGTACGCTTCAACCTCGCGCCGGGCGCGAGCGCGCAGACGGTGCGGATGCGCTACGTGCTCTGATCGTTGCGGGCTTCGGCCTCGTTGAGTTCGGCGTCGAGGTTGGCGGCGCGCTCCTCGATCGCGTTGGCGGTGTCGCTGTAGCGTTCGTCGAAGCTCGGCTCCTCCCGGCACGCGCCGAGCAGCAGGATGAGGGGCAGGACGGCGCGCATCAGTAGGTCTTGCGGTAGCGCACGTTGACGTTGCTGGTGCCCGACCCGCCGACCTGGCTGAGCACCGACAAGACGCGGCTAAGGGTAATCTCCAGCTGGGTGGCGGTGAAGCCGCGGGCGTCGGTGACCACCTCCAGGTAGATGTTGTCGCCGATGTACTTGCCAGCGGCCAGCGCGGCGCCGCGGCCTTGCGTGTCGTCGGGCCCAAGCACGCGCAGCCGGTCGAAGCCGGTGGCCGCGCGGAGCTTGCCGAGCGGGTTGAGCCCGCCGCCGGTGCCGCGCAGCGTGTTCAGGGACGCAGCCAGCTGCACCGCCTGGATCGCCGACAGGTTGCCGACCGAGCTGCCGAACAGGATCCGCGATACGATCTCGTCCTGCGGCAAGCCAGGCGAGCTGGAAAAGGTGATTCGCGGATCGAGCGCGGCACCTGTGACGTTGACCGACACTTCCACGTCCTCGATCGTCTCTGTGGCGCTGAGGGCGACGATAGCGTCAGTGGTCGGACCCCCGTTGAACCGGATGCGCCCTTCCTGCAGGTCGAACGATCGGCCGGCGAAGCCAAGCGTGCCGCGGACCAGGTCGACGGTGCCGGCGACCCGTGGATTCTGGCTGGTGCCGGACACGGCGAGGTTGGCGCGCCACTCGGACTCCAGGCCCATGCCGGTCACGTACAGCTCGCCCGGAGCCACGATGTTGAGGTCGAGCGTGACATCCCCGAAGCCCGAGTCGGTGGGTGGGGGTGCGTCGCCGGTCACCCGCGCGGGCCCCCGCGGCGGTTTGAAGCGCACGCCGGTCAGCACCGGCACCTCGGCCGAACCCTGGCGAATGATCCGGTAGCGGGTGGCGGGCAGGCGCACGGTCCCGCTCAGCACCGGCGACTGGTTGGCTGCCTTGACCAACCGGACTTGGCCGGTGGCGGTGGCGCGCAGGGCCTCGCTGTCCGCCAGCCGGGCGTTGTTGAGCGCGAGTTCGAACTGGGCCGGATAGCCGCTGGCCGCGGCCAAGCTGACGAAGCCGTTGCCGGTCACCGTGCCGCCCCCCGCTCGGGCGTTCAGCTGGTCGATCTGCAACCGCTCACCGGTGAAGCGGCCGGCCAGGGTCATGTCGGTCAGCCGGGTGCCGTAAGTGGCGTTGCTGTAGGTCAGGCCGCGGCCCCGGATAATCCCTGCCAGCTGCGGGCGCGACACCCGGCCGCTGAAGTCGGCGGCGACGCCCAACGGGCCGGCCAGGCTCTGGTCGGCCAGGCCAGCAAGCGAGAACAGCGCGTCGGCCGGACCGATGTAGCGGATGCCACCGCGGATCGGAGCGCCCGACAGCCGCTCGGTCCAGCTACCCGCGCCGGGGCCGAGCGGAAGGACCGCCGCTTGGACCCGGCCCACAACCGTGCCGCGAGTGCGCATCACTGCGCGGAGGTCGCCGCCACCGGGCTGGAGCTGGCCGACCAGGTTGACGTCGAGCGGGCGGCTGACCGAGGCGGCGGTGGTGCGGGTGAAGCCGCGGATGGCGAGCCGCGTATCGATTAGGGGCAGCGCCTGCCCAGTTTGGGCGAAGTCGATGCTGCCGGTCGCCGTGCCGTCGAGGCCAAGGCCGGGGACGAGGGCGTTGAGCAGCTCCATGTCGAGGCTGTCGATGCGGCTCTGCAGGCGAAGCTGGCCGCTGCCGTAGGTGCCCGCCAGGCGCACGTTGCCACGGTCGAAGGTCAGGCGGGTGGGGAGGAGCTCGTAGCTGCCGCCCCGCGGGACGATCCGCGCGGGCGAGGCGGTCTGGATGTCAACGCCGCTGAGCCGGCCGCGCAGCGCGGCCCGCCACAGGTCGGGCGTGAGTTCGCTGTTCACCGCGAACCGGAAGGGCACGCCCGAAGTGCCTTCCGCGATCAAGCGGGCGAAGCCGCTGCCGCCCTGGTAGTTGACCTGGGCACGGAGCGCGTTGAGGTCGGTGGTCCCAAGCCGCGCCTGGGCCAGCTGCACGTCGGCGACGACCTCCGGCCGGTCGTAGAGGACCACCCGGGCGTCGACGATCGCGCTGCCCACCGCGACGTTGACGGGCGGGGGCAGGACCGTGTTGCTGGCGCGCAGGTTGACGACGGCCGACTGGAAGCGGCCGACGCTGCCGAGGCGGACCAGGCCCGCGAGGCCCTGGCCGCTGGCGGTCAGCTGGCCGAGGTAGGGGCCGGCGGGCGACTGGCGGATGCGGCCGCGGAAGTTGATCCCGGCAAGCGTTGCGCGGCGAACGTCGAAGGTCAGGGGACCGCCGCCAGCCAGGACCGCGACGTCCGCGGTGAAGCGGCCGTATTGGCTGTTGCCGCTGGCCACCACGTCGTAGGCATTCCCGCGGCTGCGGATCTGTGCGCGCAAGCCCGCGATGCCAAGGCCGAAGCCTGGGCGGGTGGCGGTGACGGTCGCCTGCGGGCTGGAGGCGGTGCCGCCGACCTGCACCGCGACCGGGCCGTACTGGCGCGAAACGCCGCTGGCCCGAAGGTCGATGCGACCGTCGGGCGAGTAGCTGCCGCGCCCGTCGGTTACCCTTAGCTGCGGTGCCGTCAGGCGGAGGCGCGAGAAGCGGATCACGCCGTCCTGACCGTAGGCGACATCGCTGGAGGCGATCAGGTTGCCGCCCAGGAACTCGCGCACCCCCTCGTTGAACAGCCGGGTGGATTGAGCGCGGACCCGGCCGACCAGGCCGAAGCCGCCGTTGGCCAGTGTCTTGACGTCGGCCTGCGTGTCGATGTTGAATACGCCGACGCTATTCACGCGGTAGTTGTTGACGCGGCCGTCGACCGCGCCGGTGTAGAGGCCGCGGGCGACGTCGGCGAGCACGATCAGCCTGGCGTCGATCCGGTCGGAACGTAGGCGGAGGTTGTCCGACACGATCCGCGGCCAATCCACCGCGAGATCGCCGTCCAGCCGGACGTCCCTGATGGTCCCGCCTGCCGCGACGTCGAGCCCGGTGATCGCCCGCGCCCGGGCGGTGACTGGCACGGTGATGTGATCGCGGTCGAAGCGGGCGACGCCGCGGGCATCGAGGCCCTGCACGCCTGTATCGTTGAAGGCGAGGGTAGTGGCGGTCAAGCGGTAGTCGACGGTCGGGCGGCGCAGTTCGCCGTCGAGGGTGACCAGCGCGCGGAGGTCGCGGCCGGCGAGGTTGGGGGCGAGCGCGCCGGGCTTCAGCAGGGCGAAGTTGAGCCGGAGGTCGTCGAAGCGATTGCGGCCGAGATCGGCGACGCCGTTGCCGACCAGGGTGAAGGCGTCGCTGCTGAGCCGGGCATTGAGGTCGGCGCGGCGGTTTTCCCAGGTGGATTGGAGCGCGATGTTGGTAATCGGCCCAAGCAGCGCGGCCGTGGGTCCTTCGACCAGCCGCGCCACCCGCGTGGGCCCGCGCACTCCAAAGGTGCCGTTGCGGGCGCTGAGCTGCAGCCGGGCGAAGGCGCTGTTGTTCAGGTCGGCCAGCAGCCGTCCGTCCCAGCGCTGCCAGACCCCGCTTCCGTTCACCTGCAGACGGAGCGGCGCGGTCAGCCCCGTCAGCCGTGCTACCACCCCGTTCCGCGGTGCGTTCAGGAACAGGTTGAGGCCGAGCCGGTTCGCCTCGGGCACGGCGTCCAGGGTCAGGGCGACGCGGTCGCCGCCGGGCCGGCCTTCGCCGCCGATCGCCGCCGCCTGCAGCGCTACCTGCGCCCTCCGGTCGGCGATGCGGGCCCGGCCGTCGATGGAAGCGACCCGCCGCTCGCCGGTGACCGGCCGCTCGAGGATCAACCGGTCGACCTTCAGCCGGCCGACCGTGATGTCGAGGTCGGGCAGCAGCGGGGCGTCGCTAGGCGGCGTCGCGCGGAACTCGGGCAAGCGCGCCAGGGCGGCGGTGGGCGCGTGGAGGCTGCGGATGTCGAGGTGGTTGTCGAGATAGTCGAACGGCCGCCAATCGAGCCGGACCAACGGCGCGGATAGGAACACGCCCTTTGGATCGGACAGGGTCAGGCCGCGGACGGTCATGTCGCCGTAGAGCGAGCCGTCGATCCGCCCGACCCCGATCTTCATCCCGTTGGCGAACTCGAGAGCCTCGACCCGATCAACGACGAACCGCCGTCCGGGGTCGGTATCGATGCCCACCACCAGCAACCCGGCCAGCACCAAAAGGCCGAGCAGCAGTCCGCCGATCCACTTGGCAATCGTCGCCGGCCAGTTACGGCGCTGGCGAACCATCACCGTTTCTTGCCCCGGCACTTCGCCGGGCTGGGCGACGGCCTCGCTCACCTAGAAAGCCTGGCCGATCGAGACGTAGACGTTGAAGCGACTCTCGCCCTTCGCGCGGCCGAGTGGGGTGGCGATGTCGACGCGCAGCGGGCCGAAGTTGGTGTAGTAGCGCCCGCCCACGCCGATCCCCAGCCGCATGTTGCGAAAGTTCGGCACCCGCTCCTCATAGACCTGGCCCGCATCGACGAAGCCGACCACGCCGAAATCGCCGAAGCGGTAGCGGACTTCGGCCGCGGCCTCCGTCAGGCTCAACCCGCCGAGCGGCCGGTCGTCCGGGTCCTTGGGCCCGAGCTGCTGATAGCCATAGCCACGTACGGAGCCGCCGCCGCCTGCGTAGAAGCGGCGGGAGGGCGCCAGCTCGAACCGGTCGATGCCCAGAGTGGTGCCGACGCGGGTGCGGCCGGCGACCACGAAGCTGTCGCCCACCGGATAGTAGGCGCTCGCGTCGAACTGGCTGCGGAAGTAGGGCCGGAAGCCGTCGCTGAGCGCGCCCTCGGGCTGGGCCAGGATGGCGGCGCGGAACCCGCGGGTGGGATTGAGCAGGCTGTCCGTCCGGTCGAATCCGACCTGGCCGATCAGGCTGGCAATGCCGAAGCGCCGCTTGTCGCGCTCGCCCAATGCGAAGTTGTAGTCCTCCTCGACCGTGCCGAGGATCTCCGCGCCGACCGCCCAGGTGAAGGTCTTCCGCCAAATGGGCGTGCTGTCGTAGCTCAGCCGCGTGTAAAGGCGGCCGGTCAGCGCATCGAACGCTTCGTAGCGGCTGCGCAGCGCCTCCAGCCCGACCTGAAAGGTGCGGTCGCGCTTGCCGGCATTGGAGCGGCGAAAGGCGAGGCTGGCGCCCTGCTGGCGGCTGCCGAGCACGGCAGTAGCGATCAGTGCCCCCTCGGGCGGAAACAGGTTGCGGTGGGTCCAGCTGCCTTCGACGCGGAAGCCTTCCCCGGTGCCGTAGCCGGCGCTGGCGGCCAGCGTCCGCGGCGGCGCGGCGTCCTGGGTGACCAGCATGGTGACCTCTTCCGTGCCGTCGGCCAGGACCCGCCCGGTGCGTTCTGGGACGGCGGATACGGTGGAGAACAGCCCGGTGGCGACCAGCGCCTGGCGCAGATCGTCAACGTCGCGGCTGTCGTACAGCTCGCCCCGGTCGAAGCGGGCGAGGGTGGCGACATGGTCCACGCCGAACGCCTGCTCGCCGGTGGTTCGGAACCCGCCGAACCGCGCCCGAGGTCCCAATGTGATCGGCAGCGTGTAGTCGCCAAGGTGCGTTTCCTGGTCGAGCAGCACGTCCCGCTGGCCGACCTCCGCAAACGGGTAGCCCTGCTGCGGCAGGACCAGCGCGACATTGGCCTCCGCACCCTGGATGCGCTGCGCGACGATCGGCTCGCCGACCTCCAGCGCGAGATTCTCGTTGATCAGCGCCGGCGGTACGGTCGACCCGGCCTGCACGGCGATGCTGCCGAGGCGGTAGCGCTCGCCCGGCACGACCAGCAGCACCGCGGTGACCGGCTGGCCGTCCGCCGCGTCCGACCGGTCGATCCGCGTCTCGATCCGCGCGTCGTACCAGCCTTCGGAATGGAGGATCCGCTCGATGAGCTTGCTGTCCTCCGTCAGCCGGGCGGACAGCATCGCCTCGTTGGCCGCCTCCCCATCGCCTTCGCGAAGCGCGGACAAGGAGCGGAACTGGGCGTTGAGGTCCGTCTCCGTTGCCGCGTCAGCCGCCTGCAGCCCTTCGACCCTGGTAGCATAGCGCAGCTCCACCGGACCCTCGCCCGGGTCGGGCTCGGCTAGCTCCACCTCCCGGACATCGAATTGGTTCAAGGGCGGCAGGGGCTGGCCCAGCTCGGGGTCGGTACTTGGCGTTGCCGCGCCCGGCTGTCCCGCGATCAGGCGCCGCTCGAACTCCTCCACGCTCTCGAGTGGGCCTTGGAGGGCAGGGTCGTCGGGCCCGAGCGGCGGAACTTCCGTGGCGATTTCCTGGTCCGTAATGACCGGCGGCACTTGAGGCAGGTCGGCACTGTCAGGGGCGGGCGGCACCACCGCCGGCGCCGTTCCCGTTTGCTGCGCCCACGCCGGTCCGGCGGGCGCCAGCGCCAGCGCGCTGCCTAGCATCAGGGCGGATAACCGCCGCCAAGGTCGCCGGACGAAGTACGGGTCGGAAACGAACATCGGCAAGCCAACCCACTTCACGCCAACAATCCAGCCGTGCCCAACCATTAGGTTCCAGCCGCTTGTGGCGCAGCCGAAGACGTTTGTCACCCGCTTCCCGCGACAGCCGAACTGGTCCAAGCCAGCGGTGGCGGACCGGACCGGGGCCTCGAAACGTTGGAGAACATCGTCTAGTAACACGTTGAACGCGCGCACTACGCGGACCGGAGCTTTGTTACCCTTGATGCACCATGAAGCTTCCACCCGCGGAAATTGCCGTGAGTCTGAAGAGTTGCCGGCCAGTAGCACGGACGAGGCTCCCTGTGCGTCACCGATGCCCGCGACCGAAGAGCCTGGCTCTTTCTTCCACGCGCTGGACGAGCATCCGACGTCCGAGCTAGTGGTCGTCGATTTCGACGAGACATTGTGGCTGCGCAACTCGACCGAGGAGTTCCTGAACAGCGTTCGGCCGCGCTTCCTGGCGGCGATCGTCCTGCAGGTGCTCGGCATGATCAAGCCGTGGCGCTTGTTTCAGCGCGGCAGCCCGAACCATTATCGCGACTGGATCCGCGTGCTGGCGGTGATGATCGTCGCGCCATGGTCGCTATGGCTATGGCGCCGCAATGCGGCCGAGCTCGGCCCGCGCTACGTCAACCGGCCGCTGCTGGATGCAATCGAGCGGCGGCAGGGCTGGTACTTGCTGGTCAGCTTCGGTTTTCGGGAGATCGTTGAACCGCTGCTCGGCGCCATCGACCCGCGCCTGCAGCTGCGCGAGAGCGGCAGCTTTCGCAGCGGGGCCGCCTTGCGCAAGGAGGGCAAAGCGAGCGCCCTTCGCCGGCACGTCGGGCCCGAGCCGCTGGCCCGGGCATTGGTGATCACCGATAGCGACGCCGACCGCGACCTGCTGCAAGCAAGCGCCAAGCCGTTTCTCGTCCAGTGGCCGGAGGCGCACTACGAGCAGGCCGGCCTCAAGCCATTGATGCCGTTCGTTTACCTGCAGCGCGTCAAACGGCCGGACGAGAATTATCTACGCAACGCCATCTTGGGGCACGACCTTCCCGTTCTTCTGCTCGCCTACGCCCTGGTGAGTTCGCAGCCGGTCACGACCAGCCTCGCGCTCCTGCTGTTCGTGCTGAGCTTCTTTACCGCTTACGAGACCGGTTATCACGAAAACGACCGGCTCGGCCTCCTGCTCGAGCGCAAACCGAAGGTGTCAGCGAACTACCACCTGCTCGGCAAGAATTTCAGCCCTGCTTTCGCCTGGACGAGCGCGATCCTGCTCGCCGGGGTCGCCAGCCTGCTGTCCTGGCACCAGGCGACCTGGGTTCCCACGGCCGTGGGAACCGGGTTCATCGGCTTCCTGGACGTGTGGATCGCTTTTGTCGTTTTCCTGGTCGGGATGCGGCTGCTGTTCCGCTGGCAGAACGTGATTGAGCCGCAGGGCCGGATCGTGCCGATGCTCGGCCTGCAGGTTGGCAGGGTACTCGGGTACGCGGTGATCTTCCCGACCACCGTCATCGGCGTCTTGTTCTGCGTCGCGCATGGCCTGTCGCGCTGGATCCCGTACGTGATCTATCGCTTCGGCGGCACTCGGCGCGAGGTACCCAATCACCTGAATTGCCTGATGCTGCTGCTGCTGCTCGCGGGGGGAGTGGCGATCGGCGCCGGCACCGAATTCCTGCTGACCTGGCAAGCCGGCCTGATCTTCGCCTATGCCGGGCTGCGGGCTGCGAAGGATCTGCTGTCGTTCGCTCCGCGCTTGGTGCCGCTGCGGCCCATTGCGGACTTGCCGCCGGATCATTGTGGAGCGCCGCTGAACTCGGCTGAATGAAGCGCCGTAGCGCTCGAGCGGCCTGGATCAGTTGACCAGAGTATCGGGGTAGGCTGCGGGGTTCAGGACGCGCATGGCCACTTCAGACCAAGTGGGGAAGCTGCGGGGTTCGATCTTCCCCACCAGCGCTAGGGCCTTCCCGACCGCCGCCCGGATCGACTGGGGATTGCCCGGCTCATAGCCCACCCGGGCCGTGGAATCGCCAACGGCGAAATGCGGACAAACGGCAGGCAGGCCGAAATATTCGAACTGCGCCAGCTTGAGGCTCGAGTCCGCAAGATACTCCCCGCCGGGGGCCGCGCGATAGGGCGCAATGCCGATCGCGGCATGCTTCACGAACGGAAGCGTGTCGGCATAGGGCATCTCGGCATGTACGTGGAGGTTCGGCGGACCCTGGAGCTCCGTGCCTGAGCCGATCACGTCGAACCGAACATCCGGAAAGGCTGGAGCCGAGGCAGCGAAGAAATGCTCGTCGAACAGCATGGAGCCGAGCGAAACCGCCGCCCGGTCGCCATTGTGATAAGGGCTCGGGCCAATGTTCGCGAACTCTTCCGGGTTGATCCCGAAGCCAACCCGATGGAGCGGACCGGACACGAAGTTGAAGTATTCGGCCATCGCCCGCGCTCGCACCACGAAATGGTCGACCAGATGTTGATCATCGATCATCCTCTGGCGGACAAAAGGGTGAGAACCCACCACGTCAGGCCGGTCGGTGCAGTAGCAGATGATCTTGGCGCCTGGATTGAGGCGGCGAAGCCGGCGGAGGTAGATCGCGGGCAGGCCGGCCTCGATAATGAGGTAGTCGGCATGGGCGACGAGGTCATCGAAGATCGTACTTGAAAGCTCGGCGTAAGTGGGAAACAGGGTGCCGAGAATGGCATCCCCCAGGCGATTGCCTGAATGGAACGGATGCAGGCTTGTGCGCCACAAGAAGCAGCGGATTCCGTCGACCACCTCTACCTGGTTGGACTTGTCCCATAGGAACAGGCGTGAATCGGTGCCGCGACGGCGCGACAACCAGCTGAAGCGGGTCGCAATGAACGAGACGTCGTAGCCGGACTTCGCCAAGGCCTGCGCAATCTGGTGGATGCTGGCGCGCTTGGCAGTGCGGTAGTCGTGATAGCCCGAGATCAGGACGACGCGCTTCCCGTCCGCTTCCGGGCCTGCTCGGCTACTCATCGCAGGACGCCCTGGCACGAGGACTGAGCCGCCACCAAGCAGGGTCACCGGCAAGCAACTCTGGCACCACGATCAAACTCTTCGGCAACCCCAGCGACCTTTCACTGATGCGCGAACTTCGGAGCGGTTCATCGCGGCAGTCTGCTCTGCCTGCAAGCTCATTCTGCCGATCATGACCTGCTTCGAGACACTCCGACCTGCAAATTGCCTGGCATGTGCCATTGTCGATCAGTCCGACTGCTCGTCACCATAACGGTGGTTGGCATGGCCGCGAGCGGCGCCTAATCCGCCCGCTTGATGAGCATGGTCGGGGGCAGCAGCGGGATCATCGGGGAGCGGGCGCCGATCTTCTGGGCAGCCTGCGCGGCGATCAGCGTCGGGGTGGTCCTGCACCTGCCGATGCTGGTCGAAGCCCATCGCATGGGCAATCACCTTGCCGGCATGGGCGCCGATCCGGTGATGCTCATCGGCATGGCGCTGATCCTCGTAGGCATTCCTGCGGCGGTCTACGGCGCATTGCCCAGGCGGCGGGCTCTCCACGGCTCCGTGGCCGGAACGACTTTCGAAGCGGCCGACGACACCTCACTGGGCCGGTGGCACGCGGCGGTGCTCGGCGTTTTAACCCTGGGACTGGTGATCGACGTGATGAAGCCCGCGACCTTGGGCTTCGTGCTGCCTGGGCTTTCGCAAGAATATGGCATCGATCGTTCCACGGCGGCACTTCTGCCGCTCTCGGCCCTGACCGGAACCACCGTCGGCTCGTTCGTCTGGGGCTGGTTGGCGGATGCCTACGGACGGCGGGTCTCCATTCTGCTGTCGACGATCCTGTTCGTCTCGACCTCCATCTGCGGCGCAATGCCCAGTTTCGAGCTGAACCTCCTGATGTGTTTCCTGATGGGCGCCTCCGCGGGCGGGATGCTGCCGGTGGTGTACACGCTGCTGGCCGAAGTCATGCCGCCGCGGCATCGCAGCTGGGTGCTGGTGCTGGTCGGCGGAACGGGACTGGTGGGCGGCTACCTGGCGGCCAGCGCCACGGCCCACGCGTTCGAACCCGCCTACGGCTGGCGCGCGCTGTGGCTGCAGGGCTTTCCGACCGGGCTGCTGCTGCTCGCCCTAGCGCCCTTGATCCCGGAATCGCCGCGCTTTCTGGCGGAACGTGGCCGCGATGAGGAGGTTCGGCGCATGCAGTACCGCTTCGGAATCGTCCAACGGAACGATGAGCTCAAGTCGGACCGCCCCGCCGCCGTGGTCCGGCAAGGCCGGCTCACGGCCGCGCTGGTGATTGCTGCCCTGTCCTGGAGCTTCGTCAACTTCGGTCTGCTGCTCTGGCTCCCCAGCGAGTTGCAGGAGCGCGGCTACAGCTCCGAACTGGCGAGCGGGATCATCGCGAGTTCCGCGCTGGTCGCGCTGCCGACCATCACCTTGGCGGCCTGGCTCTACAGCCGGTGGAGCAGCAAGTGGACGCTGGTCGGGACAGCGCTGCTGACCCTGGTCGGTCTGATAGGAGCGCTGCTTCCCGCGTCGGTGCTCGGGTGGCCGCCGCTGCTGGTGACAGTGATCGCCTTGCTGATCATCGGCACCAATGGGATGATCGCAGTGCTGCTCCCCTATGCGGCGGAAAACTACCCCCTCGGCAGCCGCGGCCGCGCGACCGGGCTGATCGCCGGCAGCAGCAAGTTCGGCGGGGTCGCCATGCAAGCGATCGCGCTGGTCGGCTTCATTCCCTCCCTGGGCCAGGCGGCGCTGGCGCTCACCGCACCCATGGCGCTTTCCGCGCTGCTGGTCGCGGTGGCCGGACGGGAGACCCGCGGGCGGAGCTTGAGGGAGCTGGAAGCCGCTGCAAGCGGATGAGGCGCCCACACTGCGGTTGCCGGGCATGGTTCACGACCTCCACGAGGCGGACAGGACCGGCATCCTCGGCTCCGCCAGGCGCAGAACAAGGTGCGGGCACGGTTCGAGCAGGTCGCGGGCGCGGCGGGCCGAAGAACTGCGCGCTACACGGCCGGCAAGGCGCTTGAACGCCTGTCGGCAATCTAGGCACGTTCGACCCGCCACCACTCAGGCTGGTGACCGCCTAGGGCTGCAGCGCATCTGGCCTGGGCAGTTTGGAAGCTTTCCAAGCGCAGCAACTCCGGTTGCTATAGAACGGAATCGGGCAGTGGCAAGGAAGCTGCCTCTCACCAGCGCGGTGGTGGTCCGCGATGTACGCGTGTGCAGCGCAAGACTTCGATATAAAGGTTAACCAAGTTGAGGAACTAAGAGTTCAGCGGTTCCAGGATAGCGATGGTTCCTCGATCATCGCGTTTGGAACTATCCATGCCCCAATGCTCCCTCCCACTTGAGGCCGCTGATTGCCGATCGCTGGCACGGGAGTTTCACGGGCGACCCGAAGAAGCCTTCTTGCTGCGGGTTGCAACCGAATTCGATCGGCTAGCGCTTCAGCAAAGCTTGCCTGGTGGCTATCACGACAGTGATCTTGATTATTTCGGCAATCGGGCCAGCCACGAGATTACTGCAGCAGTCCTAGCCGAACATCCAAACGCTCGGTTGGCGCACTTGACGATGGCTCAACGCTACGATGGCTTATGCCATGCTCTTCGTACGCACCGGTAAGACCGACCATTAACCTACGAATATACTGACGCGAGATCGCCGCCATAGCTGATCAGGAGTGCGGGATTATTCGTCTACTTCCGGTTGCGGCAGCCGCCGTCTGGCCAGCCCCGCCAACCGGGTCCCTTGACGAACCGGCCCGGCGTTGCTCCCGTCGGCTGCCCGGCCTTGAGTACCTGAACGCCGTTGACGAAGACGTCGCGAACGCCGGTCGCATATCGCATCGGTTGCTCAAAGGTGGCGTGATCGGTGATCGTCGCAGGATCGAACAGCACAACATCGGCGGCCATGCCGGGAGCAAGGCTGCCTCGATCGCGCAGGCCGAGGTTCGCGGCGGGAAGGGCGCTCAGCCGGCGGATGGCTTCGGGCAGCGGCATGGTCCTGCCGTCGCGCACATATCGCCCGAGGAGGCGGGCGAAGTTGCCGTAGGCGCGCGGGTGCGTGCTCGACTTCAAGAACACGCCTTCCGGCGCCGCCGCTTCGGCGTCCGAGCCGAAGCTCATCCACGGGATCGCGGTTTGCCGGCGGACATTCTCCTCGTTCATCAGAAAGTAGATCGCGCCCGCCCGGCCCTGATCCGCCAGCGTGAGATCGATGACCAGCTGCTCGGGGCTGACTCCGCGCTGCTTGGCGACGTCAGCGATCGTCTTGCCGATGAGCGGCTTGAGCGACGGCTCCGTCAGGTTGGAGAGCAGGATGCCGCCGGCTCCCGCATGAAAGTAGAGGTTCTCCCAGTTCTTTCCCGGCCTGCCCATCTCGCGCTTGACCCGTGCGACCACCGCCGGGTCCTTGAGGCGCTTGAGCATGGCTTCGGTGCCGCCATCCTGCACCCACGGGGGCATCGATGCCGCTACCCCCGTGCCGCCGGCGGTGTAGGTGTACATGTCCGCCGTGATCCGCAGCCCGGACGCGCGGGCCGCCTCGACCTTGGCGATGACCTGGTCGAGCTTGTTCCAGTTGGCGCGCCCGACCTGCTTGAGATGGTAGATCTCCGCCGGTGCGCCCGAGCGGCGCGAAATCTCGATCAGCTCGTCGATGCTTTCCAGCAGGCGGTCGCCTTCGGACCGCATGTGGCTGATGTACATGCCGCCGCACTTGCCGGCTTCGCTGACCAGCGCGACGAGCTCGTCGGTCTCGGCGAAGGCCGCGGGCGGGTAGATCAGCGAACTCCCGACCCCAAGGGCGCCTTCCTCCATGGCTTGGCGGACCAGGCCGCGCATGCGGTCGAGCTGCGCCGGAGTGGGGTCCACGTCCGCCTCGCCAAGCTCATGCTGGCGCACGGTGGTTGCACCAACGAACGATGCGACGTTGAGCGCCGTGCCCTTGCGCTCGAGAAAGCTGAGGTAGTCGCCCAGCGTGGTCCATTCAATAGGGTATTTGATGTCGCCCTGGCGTTCGACCGCGAGCTTCTTCATCGCGGGGTTGAGCGGGCCCATCGACCAGCCTTCGCCCATGACCTCCAGCGTAACGCCTTGGCGCAGTTCGCTTTGCCCGAGCGGGTCGACGAGCAGGGACTCGGTGGACCAACTGAGCATGTTGATGAAGCCGGGCGCGACCGCGAGACCGCTGGCGTCGACCACCGTTCTGGCGGTCGCCGCCCGCGCCGGGCCGGCGTAAACGATGCGGTCGCCGCGAATGCCGACTTCGCCCAGGTAGGGCGCCCTACCGCTGCCGTCGTAGATCGTGCCGCCGCGGATCAGCACGTCGTAGGCCGCTGCCTGCTGGCTGCCGCTCGCAGGTGCCGCGAGCTGCGCCGGGGAGGACGGCCCCGTCGCGCAGCCGCCCGCCATGGCGACAAGCGAAACTGCCACAAGAAACTTGGCCGTCATTGCGCCTCCTTGGCCGACGCTGCGACCGGTGCGAAATCAAGGTCCTGGTAGTCGAAGCTGAAGTCGGCCAGCGGCGATACCGGCTTCATCCGGATGCGATCGACCTTGCCGTCGGCATCGATAGAGAAGGTGACATACGCCGGCTCGATCCAGCGCAGCGCCGGGCGCGTTCTGAAGGTGTCGTACTGGTGGTGCACCAGCACGCTGTCCATGCCGCGCGAATGGGGGAACTGGATCGCCAAGGCCCTGCCCGAGCGGCGCACCTTGATGGTTCCGTACCACGGGTCGGCATAGTCGCCGACATAGCGGTCGAGGGACAGCGACGGCCCGACCCGCGCCGGCTTGGCCTGCGCCGCGGTGACCAGCTTGGCGGCCTCGGCCAGCCTCGACTGCCGGAACGCGTGGTATTTCCCCGGCCAATTGCCCTGGGGCAGGCCGAGATAGTGGTCGAGCAGCTCATACATCAGGCCGCGCACGATCTGGCCTTCCTCGCTGTTCACCGCGATGGAAAAGCCGACGTTCTTCTCCGGGATCAGCGCCACCGCGGTGAGCGATCCGAACACCGCGCCGCCGTGCCACACGATCTTGGTGCCGCGGTAATCCTCCACGTCCCAGCCGAGCGCGTAAGCGGAGAAGTCGGGCTGCAGCACCGCGAACTCGGGCGGGCGCTGGTCGATCGGCTGCAGGGTGACGGGCGTCCACATCTCCTTGGCCTGTTCGGCCGAGTACAGACGCCGGTCGCTGCCCGGGATCTGGCCCTGCGCCAGCTGCGTCAGCAGCCAGCGGGTCATGTCGTTGGCGCTGATCGCCAGCCCGCCGGCAGGGGCCGCATTGCCGGCCAAGGCGGCTTCGGGCCCATAAGGCTGCTGGCGCCCCATGCCGTGGATCGGTCCATCGTAGCGCCCATGCGGACGGGCGCGGTCGGCGGTCGCCTGGAACTCGGCGGCGGACTCGGTCGAACGGTTCATGCCCAGCGGCGTGAACACCTGGGCCTGCATGAACTGCTCCCAGGTCTGGCCGCTGACCTCCTCGACCAGCTGGCCGGCGACCATGTAGAGGATATTGTCGTACGCATAACCGCTGCGGAAGCTGGTCGCCGGCTTGATGAAGCGCACGCGGCGAACCGTTTCCTTGCGCGACAGGTTGCTGTTGGGAACGAATAGCAGGTCGCCCGCACCAAGCCCCAGCCCGCTGCGATGGACAAGCAGGTCGCGCACCGTCATCTCGCGCGTGACCCACGGGTCCCACATGCGGAAATCGGGCATGTGGTCGATGACCTTGTCGTCCCACTTGAGCTTGCCCTGGTCGACCAAAATGGCGAGCGCAGCCACCGTGAAGGCCTTGCCGGTCGAGCCGGTGCCGAAGATGGTATCGGGGCCGACCGGATCGGGCTTGCCGATCTCCCGCACGCCCCAGCCCTTGGCCAGCGTCGCCCGGCCATTCTCGACGATGGCGATCGACACTCCGGGCGCGCCGTAGCTGGTGCGCAGGCGCTCGACCCGTTGTTCGAACCCGGCCGGCGGCGCGGCCAGCGCGGGGGCGGCCACTGCGATCGCTGCCGCGAATGCGAGTGCCAGTCTCATGCAATCTGCTCCTGCTGCGGATCGGAACGGGTGAGCCGCCAGACGCCAAGGGTGAGGACGGGGATGACGTAAACCGCGATGAGGACATAGGCGAGGGCGCGGTAGCCGGTGGCGATCAGGGCCACGAGCCCAAAGCGGTCGGCGACGAACATGCAGCCGACCAGCAGCGCCAGTGCGATGCCGAGCCGGGCGCGGTTGCTGAGCACCACTCCGCGGCTGCTCAGCAGCGCCTTGGCGATGCGCTCGTTGATCGCGTGCACCGAACTCGCGCCGCTCTCGAGCAGGGCGGAGAAGATCATCAGCTGGAACAGCAGGTGGAACAGCGGCATGTCCAATTGCTGCAGCAGGAAGTCGGACGGCAGGGTCGCGCCGGCGATCGCCGGATAGAAGCCGACCATGGCGATGAAGAACAGCAGTGCGGGCAGGGTCGCCAGCGGTCCGGCGATCAGTCCGGCGATCACCGCGTCGCGGCTGCTGGTCAGGTGGCGGATGACCGGCAGGATCACCGCCGCGCCGATGAGGTTGTAGCCGGCGTAGACGGTTCCGCCGGCTAGCCAGCCGGTCGCCGGCCCGCCACGCTCGAACCCCGCGGCGATCCGGTCGCCGAAGCTGGTAAAGGCGAGCAGGACGAACAGCGCGTACACCGCATAGAGCAGGTAGGAGACGTAGGCGAACATGCGCTCGACCGAGGTGTTGCCGAAGGTCACCACCGCGACGATTGCAGCCGCCAGTGCTGCCGTGCCGAGAAAGGGTGGAACGCCGAGCAGGGCCGCCCCGATCGCTCCGGCCGCGGCTCCGTAGACGGCCAGGATCAGGATGATGAACAGGACGTAGGCGCCTTCGAACAGCACCCATCCGGGTCCGAGCAGATGCTTGAAGAAGGTCACATAGTCCCAGGCCTGCACCTTGCGCGCGAACAGAAAGGTGACGATGCACACCAGGCTGAAGATGGCGGTGGCGACCAGGATCGCGGCGACCCCGCCCCACGGCCCGCTCGGCAGGAAGAACTCGGCGAGTTCCCGGCCAGTCGCGTAGCCGCCGCCGATGACCACCGCCTTGAAGGCGAGGCCGGGAAGCCAGAAGCGCTGGAAACGGGTGGGTGGAGTGGTTCCCGCTTCCTGCATCATATCAGGCCGCGCAGGCGTCGAGCAGTTGCTCGAACGCGGGTCCGCCTCGCAGCGGATCGGCGACGGGCAGGGCGAGGCGCCTGGCTTGGGACGTGATGAGGACGTCGGCCTGGTCTTCGCTCAGGTGCGCGGTGTTGAGGCTGACACCGGCGCAGCGGATCGCGGGATTGGTCAGCCGGCCCATCGCTACCGTCGTGGTGATGACCTCGTCGATGCTGGGGACAGGGTAGTCCGGGTAGCCGAGCACATGCGCACGGCCGGGCTGGTGGCAGACCACGAACAGGTCGGGCTGGCTGCCGTGAAGGAGGCCCAGTGTCACCGCCGCGTAAGCAGGATGGAACAGCGAGCCCTGGCCTTCGATCACGTCGAGGTGGGCCGGCGCGGCATCGGGACTGAGCAGCTCGGCCGCCCCCGACACGAAGTCGACCACCACCGCATCGATCGGAATGCCTCCGCCCGCGATCATGATGCCGGTCTGCCCGGTCGCGCGGAACGTCGCGTCCTGTCCGCGCGCGACCAAGCCGCGAGCGATTGCCAGCGCCGTGTATTTCTTGCCCAGCGCGCAATCCGTTCCGACGGTCAGCAGCCGCCGACCGGACCGCTTGCGGCCCGTCGCGACCGGGATGTTCGGCGGCGGCACGCGTACGTCGACGAGCCGGCGCCCAAGCTGCTGCGCGGCGATGACCAGCGGCGGCAGGTCGGCCAGCCGTGCGTGCATCCCGGAGACCAAGTCGAGCCCGGCCTCCAGCGCTTCGAGCAGAACGGGGAGCCAGTTTTCCGGGATGAGGCCACCCGGGGTGGCCACCCCGATCAATAGCGCGCGGGCGCCGGCATCGTAGGCGGCGGCCGGTGACATCGCCGGCAGCCCGGTGGTGACGGATGCGCCCGGCAGCGCAAGCTCGCCGACGCAGCGCTCAGGCGCCCAGTCGCGCAGTCCGAACGCCGTCTTGGCATAGCCGTCACTTACCGTATCGCCTAGAAACAGGAGGAACGGCCCAGGGAGCGCAAGCAGGCCTGCACCCGCGCTCCCGTCGTCCGGATCCATGGTGGTCGGACGGTTAAGCATCGAACGCCCTAGAACTCGGTGCCGACGGTGAAGCCGATCGTTCGTGGCTGGGTCAGCGCCGCCCGGATCGCGTCGTTCGGGAGCGGATTGCCGCCGGTCAGTTCGTCGGTGAATGTGCTCAGCGAGTTGACGCCCTTGCTGTTCGTTACGTTGCGCACGAACGCGTCGACCGTGAAGCGGCCAAGCTCCGCCCCCGCACGCAGGTCCAGGGTCGCGTAGCGCGGGATCCGACGTTGCGGGCTGAACTCGAACTGGAACTCACCGGTGTCCGGGTCGACGCCGACGATCTCGCCCGCGACGAAGTTGTCGCGTTGTCGTCCGACGAACCGCACGCTGGCGCCGACGTAAGTCGTCGTGCCGGCCAGCTGCCACTCGTAGTCTCCGTTGACGCCGAAGCTGACCTTGGGCGTGTAGGGCAGGTCGTCGTTGTCGAAGCCGCCGACCAGCGGCGGCGTGTCCTCCGTCAGATGCGCGTCGATCAGCGCTCCGTTGAGCGACAGGCGCATGCCCGTCATCGGCCGCAAGGTGAGCGTGCCTTCGATGCCGTTGCTCACCGCGCTGCCGCCGTTGGCGTTCAGGCCGAAATTGTCGATCACCGTGAACAGCTGAATGTCCTTCCACTTGAGGTGGTAGACGGACAGGTCGAACGACAGGCGTCGCCCGATGTCGCTCTTGATCCCCGCTTCGTAGCTGATGATCGTGTCAGCGTCGTACGAGCGAGGCACGTCCGCAGGGGCCGTGGCCGGAAGGATGTTAGGACCTCCGGGCCGGTAGCCCTTCGCCACCCGGGCATAGACCGCCGTCTGGTCGTTGATATCGAAGCGCGGCGACAATGAGTAGGTGAAGACGTTCTCCTTGGATCGCCCGAACTCGGGCGGGCTCTCGCCGCCGGCCAATACGCCGCCGGACTCCTGGCTGGTACGTTGTTTGATCTCGCTAAGCCGCGCGCCTGCCGTGATATCGAACCGCTCGGTGAGATGCAGGGTGCCATTGGCGAAGCCCGCGATCTCGCGGTAGCGCGACTTCAGCAGCGCCGTCCCCAGGCGGCTCAGCGTCGGGTCGTCGAATATGTCGCCGGTGGCAAGAGAAACGCCCGGGATGAACTGGTCGATCTTAC
>NZ_CADCVZ010000035.1 GCF_902806265.1 uncultured Sphingomonas sp.
GGTGAGGTGGCAAGCGCCTGCTCGCTTGCCCAGCCGTTCCCGTCTCAGCTGATGCGGGTGACCTAGGCAAACCAAGTTTAGCTCGGCCGTAGCTAGCCTTGCAGTGCAACGTAACTTTACGAAACCGCTTGCTAAGTGCGGTGAACGGTTACGTAAGGGGACTCACCTGAAGCCGAAGGTATGGTTACGGGGCCGACATAAGGTACTGACACTAGTGCAATTTTCACCTGATGTGCGTGGCGTACGCCTGCACCGATCAAGCATACTGGCGCTCCTTGTGGCATCAGTGTTTTGCTGGGCCTTGCTGTTGTTGGCATTCTCAGCGCTGACCTAAGTCGGCTGGTCTCGCTCACGTCTTTAGGGTCAACGTCAGGGGCTATTTGCCTGGGCTTCGTTACTACGGAGCAATTAGGCCGGTAGGGGATCAGCAGATCCTGGTGCGCTAAGCTCTTCCAACAGAGGCTGCACCATGGGGCTGCTCTTTAGTCGAACCCAGGTCAGGGCAACCGCGAGAGCGATGGCGGGCGCAATCCAAATCAGCAAAGCGATGATCCAGAGGTTCACGAACATTCTTCCTTTAGGTCCAAGCGGCACAGACGAGATACACCAAGTAGAGATTGCTGCAACTGCGAAGTGCGTGTTCGCAGTTGCGAGATTAACAAGTGGTGGATGACAGCATCTCCGGCCTTCGCCCGTAGCCGCTATCGGCGGAGGGGCGAATGAACCTGCTGAATGCGCTAGAGGCTCATTAAAATTTGCGCGTTAGAGCGTGTTCGCTGGGGGCACGGGTCCGGACTGAGCGCTATTGCCCTAGCTGCTCTCCGGACCCGACACCGCTTTCACTGGCAGGCCGTCGATCGCCGCTGCTAGCCCCAGCGAGTTCCGTATCGTTCCGTATGCCAGGCGCGGAAACCAGCTAAATCATTGAAAAGCTGGTGGAGCTGAGGGGAATCGAACCCCTGACCTCTGCAGTGCGATTGCAGCGCTCTCCCATCTGAGCTACAGCCCCGCGCCTTGGCAGCGCTCCCTTAGCGGCGCTTTGACGGGGGCGCAACGGCGCTTTGCACGCCCGTGTCGACCTTCCGCTTTCTGCCGTCTCCGCCCGGCGTTCCCTGCCCTCCAATGACCTTGCGCAGCCGGAACAAGGCCCTCGCCCTGCTCGTTTCCATAAGACTTCGCTCCGGGCATCCCTGCCCGCTGCGTGTCGATCTGTGGAGGAGTGGCAATGGCTTACGACCGGTACGACAACCGCCCCGGGAGGCGTGACGAGGGTCGCGATTACCGTGGGGACGGCGGCAACGACGACCGCGGCTTCTTCGAGCGCGCGCGGGACGAGGTCCAGAGCTGGTTCGGCGACGAGGAGGCCGAGCAGCGGCGCATGCACGACGAGCGGATGGGCCATCCGGGCTCCGATCGGTACAGCCGCGACCGCGATGACCGCGGCGGCTTTGCCGGCGGTGGACGCGAGCGGCACGACCGCGATGACCATCGCAGCGAGTATGGTGCACGCCCGGATCGGCAGCGCGACAGCGGCGGCGGCAGCTTCTTCGGCGGTGGTGGCGAGCGCGAGCGCTACCGAAGCGAGGACCGTAGCCGCAGCTTCGGCGGCGGCCAGTCGTCGAGCTTCGGCCGCGACCGCGACGAAGGCAGCTACCGTAATCAATACGGCCGCGGCTTCGGTGAAAGCGGCGGCTTCGGCGGCGGGCGCCCCGAGGGCAGCAATCGCTATCCGGGCTCCTACGGGCAGACCGGCGGCGGCAGCTTCAGCCCGCGCCAGAGCGGACGCGACTATCGGGACGACGACCGCTCCGACTTCGGCAACCAGTCGCGGGGCCGCTGGGGCGGCGGTGACGACGATGATCGATATCGGGCGACGAGTGGCGATCAAGGCCGCGGCGCGGGCAGCCAGCGCTCCGGCATGGGCGGGCAGGACTTCGCCCGCAGCCAATATGGTCGGCAGGACTTTGCCCAAGACCAGGATCGCGATCGCGGCGACCGCTACAATTACGGCGGCTGGGGCGACGACGACAGCCGTCGGCAGAGCTCAGGCAGGTCGGGCATGGGTGCGGCGGCGGCCGGAGGTGCAGCTCAGGCCGCCAGCCGCATCGGCGGGCACCACGACGAGCATTATTCGAGCTGGCGCCAGCGGCAGATCGACGAGCTCGACCAGGATTATGATGCCTATCGCCAGGAGCACCGGACCAAATTCGAGAACGAGTTCTCCGGCTGGCGGCAGCAGCGGCAGACCAAGCGGCAGATGCTGCAGGCGATCCGCGAGCATGACGAGGTGGTCGACCAGCATGGCGAGCACATCGGCGCGGTGGATAAGGTCCACGGCGACACGATCATTCTGACCCGGACCGACCCCGAGTCAGGCGGCGTGCATCGCAGCTTCTCTTGCTCGCTGCTCGAGCGGGTCGAAGGTGGCCGAGTTTATCTTGCCGGCACGAAGGAGACCATCCGCAGCCAGCTGCATGATGAGCGCGACGACGACCGCAACCGGAGCGGCGGCGGCGGGCTGCTAAGCGGGCTGTTCGGAACCAAGCGGGACGACGAGCGCGAAGAACAGCGTCGCGATCGCAACAGCCAGCCGCTCGGGACCGAGACCGGGCCGACGCAGAGCGGCGAGGGCCCGCACGTCCTCGATCGGAGCTTCTCAGGCACCTACGAGGATGACAACAAGAAGTCGTAAGGCGCAGGCCTGACGAAAGGAGGTCCGGCTGCCGCAGAGGTGGCCGGGCCTTTTCTTGTCTCTTCGTCGTCCCCGCGAAAGCGGGACTTAGGTTTGAGCAGGATGACGCCTTTATCTGGGTTCCCGCGTTCGCGGGAATGACGATACGGGAAGTAACAGCTACCCTTAGGAGACCCGCGCATGCCCCGAGCCTGGCACCTCAAGAGCCGCCCGAGCGGCATGCCGATTCCGGACAATTTCGAGCTGAAGGAGATCGACCTGCCGCCGCTCGGCGACGGGCTGGCCCGCGTGCGCAACCGCTGGCTGTCGGTCGACCCCTACATGCGCGGGCGAATGAACGACGTAAAAAGCTACGTGCCGCCGTTTGCAGTCGGGGCTCCGCTGGAAGGCGGCGCGGTGGCGGAGGTGGTCGAGAGCGACGCCGACGGCTTCGCACCGGGCGAGCTGGTGCTGCACATGGCGGGCTGGCGCGACGAGGCGGTGCTGCCGGCGGAGGCGCTGACCAAGCTTCCCAACATCCCCGGCGTGGAGCCGCAGGCGTTTCTAGGGAACCTCGGCTTGACCGGTGGAACTGCCTATTTCGGCTTGCTTACAGCGGCGCAGGCCAAGGCGGGTGACATCGTGTTCGTTTCCGCCGCGGCCGGCGCGGTCGGCTCGGCGGTGGTGCAGATCGCCAAGGCCAAGGGCATGACGGTGATCGGCTCGGCCGGCGGCGCGGAGAAATGCGAGTTCGTCCGCTCGCTCGGTGCCGATGCCGTGATCGACTACAAGGCCGGGCCGCTGGTGAAGAGCCTGGCCGAAGCGGCGCCGAAAGGGATCGACGTCTACTTCGACAATGTCGGCGGCGACCATCTCGACGCCGCGCTGGCCCACGCTCGTCGAGACGCGCGCTTCGCCATCTGCGGCATGATCGAGGGCTACAATGCCGCGGAGCCGATGTGCCTGCGCTACATCATGCGCGTGATCGCGATGCGGATCATGCTCAAGGGTTTCATCTACACCGATTACATGAGCCGCATGGGCGAGTTCTTCGGCGAGATGGGGCCGTGGGTGGCGAGTGGCCAGGTCAAGGGCCGCGATACGGTGATGGAAGGGCTGGAGCGGACGCCCGAAGCGTTCCTCGGGCTGTTCACGGGAGCGAACACGGGCAAGATGCTGGTGCGGGTTTAGCGGCACCCCGGCTTTGAGCCGGGGTGCGCCCTTCTTCTTCGCATTGCCAAGGAACGCAGACCCCGGAGTGGGCCCGGGTCGCTCATACCTTGCTGAAGTTACAGCTCGCCGGGTTGCCGCTCTCCAGGCCCGTGCGCAGCGCGTTCATCCGCTGCGCCGACGAGCCGTGGGTAAAGCTTTCTGGAACTACCGCGCCCTGCGCCTGCCGCTGCAGCGTGTCGTCGCCGATGGCTTCGGCCGCGCGCAGGCCTTCCTCGACGTCGCCGGGCTCCAGCGCGCGGGTGCCGTCGGGAGCTTTGGCGTTGGCCGCCCAGACGCCGGCGTAGCAGTCGGCCTGAAGCTCCACGCCCACCTGGATCTGGTTGCCCGCGGCCTCGCCGGCGCGCGCCTGCGCCGCCTGCGCCTTGTCGAGCGTGCCTTCGAGATTCTGGATATGGTGCCCGACCTCGTGCGCGATGACGTAGGCCGCCGCGAAGTCGCCGGGAGCGCCGAACTTCCGGGTCAACTCGCTGAAGAAAGTCGGGTCGATGTAGATGTTGCTATCGCTCGGACAATAGAATGGGCCCATGGCCGCCTGACCGGCGCCGCACCCCGTCTGGGTACCGCCCGTGTAGGCGACCAGCTTGGGTTCGCGGTAAGTCGTGCCGCTCTGGCGGAAGGCGTCCGTCCAGACCGCGTCGGTGCTCGACAGCACTGCCGGCAGGAAGCGCGTCATCTCGGGGCTGAGCCGCGACTGTCCGGACGCCTGCTGCGTGCCGGCGCCTCCGCCCGTCAGCAAGCCGCCGCCACCGCCGAGGCTCGACAGGGCGCAATAGCCGAGGCCGAGGATGAGCAGCCCAACGATGCCGAAGCGGCTGAGGATCAACGGGATCAACAGGCCCAGCATCCCCCCGCCGCCGCCCAGAATCGATCCGCCGCCGGACTGACCGGTGCGGTCGATGAAATCGCTGTCGTTGCCGTCGCCGAGCCGCATCCGCCTGATCTCCCTTGTGCCACGACAAATGCTTGGGCGAGCGTAACGGTTGCAATTGCGCGGCGCGCCCGCAACAGCGCGGCCAAGGAGGAACTCGCATGCTGCTGAACGACAAAGTCGCGCTGGTGACCGGCTCCACCTCGGGCATCGGCCTCGCCATCGCCCGGGCGCTCGCGGCGGAGGGGGCGCGGGTCATGCTGAACGGCTTCGGCGACAAGGCCGAGATCGAGGCGATCCGCGACGAGTTGGCCCAGCTCAGCGAGGATTGCGCGGCCTACTCGGACGCCGACCTGTCGAACCCGGAGGCGATCGACGCCATGATCGCCCAGTGCACGGACGAGCTCGGCTCGCCGTCGATCCTGGTCAACAATGCCGGCATCCAGCACGTCGCACCGGTGGACCAGTTCCCGGCGGAGAAATGGGACGCGATCATCGCGGTCAACCTGTCGGCGGTGTTCCATACCACGCGGCTGTGCCTGCCAGCCATGCGCCAGCGCGGCTGGGGCCGGATCATCAACACCGCCTCGGCGCACAGCCTGGTCGCGAGCCCGAACAAGGCGCCGTACGTCGCGGCCAAGCATGGGGTCGCCGGCTTCACCAAGGCGGTCGCGCTGGAGGCAGCGCGCGACGGCGTCACCGCCAATTGCATCTCGCCCGGCTACGTCTGGACCTCGCTGATCGAGGGCCAGATTCCCGATACGATGAAGACCCGGAACATGACCCGCGAGCAGGTGGTGAACGACGTCCTCCTCGCCGCCCAACCGACCAAGCGTTTCGTGGAGCCGGTGGAGGTCGCCAGCCTGGCGCTCTACCTGTGCCGGCCGGAAGCTGGGTCGATCACCGGCGCGAACCTCAGCATGGACGGGGGCTGGACGGCGCAGTGACCGGCGTCATTGCGAGCGCAGCGGATCGGAGAGGTCGCAAGGGCAAGCAATCCAGTTTTCTCCGAAGACACTGGATTGCTTCGACGCTACGCTCCTCGCAATGACGATGATGCGCTTCCTTCTGCTTGCCGCCATCCTCCCCCTCACCGCCTGCGTGGCGATGCGGCCTGGCGGCATCGTCGCCGGGGAGAGCCGGGACTGGCGGCAGGCGGTCACCACCGACGACCGCGAGCGCCTGCGCGGATGGCGGAACGCCTGGATGGAGGCGCTGCAACAGGCGCAGGCAGGCGGCTACGGCCCGCAGGTGGCGCAGCAGGGCGCGCTGCTGCAGCCGGACGCGGCCCTGCCCGGTCCCGCGATTCCCAACGGCACCTATCGCTGCCGCACGGTCAAGCTCGGGGCGGGGTCGGCCGGAATGCTGCCGTTCGTCGCCTACCCCGCCTTTTCCTGCCGGGTGAAGGCCGAGCGCGACCTGCAGGGGTTCGCCAAGCTCGGCGGGTCGCAGCGGCACGTCGGCCTGATCTTCCCGCACGATCAGCTGCGGGGCGTGTTCCTGGGTACGCTGGTGCTCGGCGATGAGGCGCGCGCGATGCAATATGGCGCGGACGCCGAGCGCGACCTTGCCGGCCATGTCGAACGGATCGGGCCCAATCGCTGGCGGCTGGTGCTGCCCCGGCCGCGGTTCGAGAGCTTGGTCGACGTGGTAGAGCTGGCACCCGCGTGAGGGCTGGACCCCGGCGTGCGCCGGGGTACAACGACAGGCATGAAGACTCTGCTCCTCGCTGCCGCCGCGCTGCTCGCCACGCCCGGCACCGCCGCCACCCTGCGCGAGGCGGTGGCCGCCGACATGCCGAAGCTGATGGCGCTCTACCGCGACCTCCATGCCAACCCCGAATTGTCGATGCAGGAGGTGCGCTCGCCCACCAAGCTTGCCGCCGAAGCGCGCAAGCTCGGTTTCAAGGTGACGGAAAAGGTCGGCAAGACCGGCGTGGTCGCGGTGATGCAGAACGGCGCGGGACCGGTGCTGATGATCCGCGCCGACATGGACGGGCTGCCGATCGTCGAGCAGACCGGCCTCCCCTTCGCCTCCAAGATCCGCGCCACCGCACGCTCCGGCGTGGAGACCGGCGTGATGCACGGCTGCGGGCACGACACCCACATGGCCGCCTGGCTTGGCACCGCACGGCGGCTGGCGGCGATGAAGGACCGCTGGTCGGGCACGCTGGTGATGATCCTGCAGCCCGGGGAGGAGACCGGCGAGGGCGCTCGCGCGATGCTGGCCGACGGGCTCTACACCCGCTTTCCCAAGCCCGCGACCGCGCTCGCCTTCCACGACGCGGCGGCGCTCCCGGCCGGAGTGATCGGGGTGACGCCCGGCTACGCACTCGCCAACGTCGATAGCGTCGACATCACGGTCAAGGGCGTCGGCGGGCACGGCGCCTATCCGCAGACCACCAAGGACCCGATCGTGCTGGCCTCGCGAATCGTCTCCACCCTGCAGACGCTGGTCAGCCGCGAGAACAACCCGGCCGATCCCGCCGTGGTGACGGTGGGCAGCTTCCAGGCGGGCGCCAAGCACAACATCATCTCGGACGAAGCCCGGCTGCAGCTGACGGTGCGCAGCTACACGCCCGAGGTGCGCAAGCTGCTGCTCGACGGGATCAAGCGCATCGCCCGCGGCGAGGCGATCGCGGCGGGCATGCCCGAGGACCGCATGCCGGTCGTGACGGTGCGCGAAGAAATGTACACGCCCTCGACTTTCAACACCGAGAAGCTGTCGAACCGCGCGCTTGAGCTGTTCGCCCAGATTTTCGGCCAGGAGCGGGTGGTGAAGACCCCGGCGGTGATGGGCGGCGAGGACTTCAGCCGCTTCTGGCTGGCCGACAAGAGCATCGAGAGCCTGATCTTCTGGGTCGGCGGCACCCCGGCCAAGCAGTACCAGGCGGCAGGCGGGGACGCGGCCAAGCTGCCGTCGCTCCATAGCCCATATTGGGCGCCCGATGCCGAGGCGGTGATCGGGACGGCGACGGAGGCGATGACACTGGCGGCGCTGGATGTGTTGAAGAAGGGGTGAGCGGCCACGGACGTGACGGCAACGCGGGTCTCCTGTCCGAACTCACGAAACACGGGTGGCCCAATCGCGAGCAACTGTCATGAGCATCTTGTGAGCTTTTCCTAACGGACGTCCCGCTACGGCTAATGTCCGCAATGGGTCGAAACCAGACATTTCGCCCATATGTCCGGGATGGGTGGAAAGCGGAAGTCGGAACTCAGATGAAGCTCGTCCCGCATTTGGTGCAATGGTCTCGAAGCGGCAGATGCACGCCGCCATACTCTTTGCCCCAAAAACGAGTCCAG
>NZ_CADCVZ010000036.1 GCF_902806265.1 uncultured Sphingomonas sp.
GGATCGGTGAAGTTGACCTGTCGGCCGCCAGTCACGGCGCCTTGTGTGCCGGTGCCGGTCAGGCTGCTGGCCGGCAGGCCGGCGCCGGTGACCGCGAAGGAGTAGAACTGCGCCTCGAGATACTCGAGATTGAGCGCAAAGTTGAGGATGTCGGCATCCGACACCGTCTGCGCAAACGCCTTGGAGCTAAAGGCCGCGGCGGCAAGGCCTGCGCCTGCCACAGCGTAGGCGCCGAAGTTCTGCACGAACGCGCGCCGATCCTCCCGCCGCTTCGCTCGGGTTTCGAGAACATCGAGCATCAACTCTTGGTCGGCCATCGTCGCCTCCGCATTATGGTGTCGGGGAATGGAAGCTGAATGTCCTGATTTCTAACCACATTGCCAAGGCCAACAATTGTACGGTACGCCACCGTACGTCCGAACGAGTGACTCCGCTGGCTGTCCGATTTGTTGGTCCAGTTCAGTGCGGGTAAGCTTTATTCTTGACGGGCCTGTCTTGGGGAGCTGTCCTTGCTGAAGCGGATCGAACGCGATTGGGTGCGTCCACGCTTAACAAGCATGAACCCGGATTTCCTGGGTCAACTCGCACCCGTCGATCGCGCCACGATCGAGCCTCATCTGGAATCTGTCTTCGTTCTACGGGGGGAACCGCTTTTCAGAGCTGCCGATGCCGGTGAGCATATCTACTTTCCGCGCGGTCCGCTGATCTCCGTCGAGCAGATCAATCGGGTCGAGGTTGCGCTGATCGGTAGCGAAGGACTGGTCGGCTGGCCTGCGCTGGTTGGCTGCAAGTATTCACCTTACCATGCCATTGTCCGCGCGCGCGACGGCATCGTGCTCAAGATCGGAACCAGCGCCCTTGTTGCGATCGCCTCCGCTACGCCATCGCTGGCCTTGGTCCTTAGCCGCTTTGTGAACGTCATCAGCGTGCAGATGGCGGAGACTATCGGCGCCTATGCGTTTCATCGCATCGACATGCGCATCGCGCGCTGGCTGCTGCTTCGGCACGACCGACTGAATGGCGACGACATCTCGGTGAACCACGATGAGATTGCCGACAATCTCGGTACCCGACGGGCCAGCATCACCGACTGCCTCCACGTCATCGAAGGGAACGGTCTGGTTCGCTGTCGTCGGGGGCGGATCACGATACGCGATCGTGCCGGCTTGGAAGCGCTGGCGACAGGTTGCTACGGCGCCGCTGAGTCGTTCTATCGAGAAATCAGCGTTGCTTCCGATGAGACCGCCGCCTTCGTTCGGTGCTAATCCGGCAGGCGCGGAGAACCCAGGCAGCGCCGACGCAAGAACATTAGCAACGCGCTGAGTCAGTCGAAGGATGCTGTCTAGAGAACAGGGCGGCTCCAGCGGAACCGCCCTCTTCTCTGCTTTGCTCGGGAAGGTCCGAATCCGAGAGCGCTATCCGCGCTCGGGGGCCGGTTCCGGCGGTGGCGGCGGCGGCGGCGGAAGCGGGCAGGTATCCGTCGCCAGGATTACCGAACCGTCCGGGCAGGTCTGGGTCTGCGGCGGCGGTGGCGGCGCTTCGACCGGCGGCGGCGGTGGCGGGGGCGGTGGTGCCGGCGGCGCGCCGAAGTTGAAGATCAGACTGGCCAGCAGCGAGTGGCTGCGGAACTTCTGCTCGTAATTGGCGAACAAGTCCGCATTGGTCGTCTGGTTGACGATCGTCGGGTTGGCCGGATCGAGCACGAAGCGATTGGCATTGCCGAGCAAGCTGACGGCGGTGTCGTCCGCCAGGCTGAGCTTGCGGGTGCGGAAGTGGCGGTACTTGAGGCCGAAATCGATGTTGCTGGTGAGCGCATAGCGCGCGCCGGCGATAAGCTGGCCTGCCCAGGCACCTTCCTTCTGACCGGCGAACTTCGCGCGGGCACGGCCAAGGCCGCCACCGGCATAGAAGGACAAGCCGTCCTCGTCGCCAAAGTCTAGCAGGCCGTTGACCATCGCGGACAAAATGCGGACCCGGCCGTCGAGCGTGAAGTCGGTTGCGACCAGCGGCGCCAGGCCCGGGGCTCCCGGATCAGGGGCAACGGACGGACGGTTCAGGGCAACGTTGAGCGCGTCAACGAAACCTCCGTCGATCTCGAAGTCGTTGAGCTTGGCCCGCTTGAAACCGAGCTCGCCCTCAAGCCGGAACGCGCCAAAATCATACCCGATTATTGCATCCGCGTCGATGCCGCGCCGATAATCGATGCCGAGCGCGTTGTTGAAGCTGGTGTCGCCGGGGCCGGCGGGCGCAGCTGGTGTGGCCGGGGTCTGAGTGGTGGTGAAGTCGACGTCGATGTCGGCATCCTGGTCCTTGGGAAGGAGAATGCCGCCTTCAATACCGAAATAGGGCTGACCGTCGCGGGCGGCAGCGGGCGACGCCACCGCCATTGCTGCAGTGGCCGTAAGTAACAATTTTCGCATGATGCCTCCTGTACGAGGTGCAACCCCCGGGTTCGCATACAGTAGCCGGACTGTGGTGGATACCGGCAGTTTGACGCGGCTCCCGCGTACTGTGGCGCTGCGGACACATCTGGTTGATCGAAGCGGTTGCGCGCGCTTCCTCTGCGGACCTTCGTTGCGCACTGCCACCCCCTCGACGAACGCGCAGCCTCCCTTTACCCGTTCCCTGCATATGGAGGAGACGTGATGGACCGGCGTTCGTTCATGGCAAGTGGAAGCGCTGCGGCGCTCGCTGCGACCCTGCCCTCCTGCACCACCCCGCCGGCACCCGGTGCCGCCGCCGCGCCGACGGGCGACAGCGCGGACGCCCGGCTTCGCGCCATGCTCGACCGCATCTTCTACGGCCGGCTCGAGGATAATCCGGAAGGTGCCACCGGTCTCGGCCTGGACGTCGGCGAACGCGCCCACCTGCGCGGACGGCTGGACGATTACAGCAGCGCGGGCCGGGCCAAGGACCTCGGCCGAGCCCGGGCGGACCTGGCCCAGCTGCACACGGTCGACCGCACCCGGCTGTCCCCCGCCGCCGCGCTCGACCTTGAGGTGGTCGAATACGACCTCACCCGCACGCTGGAGGGCGCGCGCATCCCCTACGGCTCCGCGGGCGGCCGCTACTCGCCCTACGTCATCAGCCAGCTGACCGGCCCCTATCGCGGCATCCCCGATTTCCTCGACACCACCCACCCGGTCAAGAACGCGGCGGACGCCGACGCCTACCTGTCGCGCCTCGCGCAGTTCGATACCGCGCTCGACGCCAGCTTGGCGCGGCAGCGGGAGGACGCGGCGCGCGGCGTATTCGCGCCCGACTACGTCCTCGACACGACGTTGCGGCAGCTGCGCTCCCTGCGCGACCAGCCCGCGGCCCAGACCCTGCTGGTGACCTCGCTTGCCCGCCGCGCGCGGGAGGCGGGCCTTGGCGACGCTTATGCCAGCCGGGCCGAGCGGATCGTCGCCGCAGAAGTATTCCCCGCGCTCGACCGGCAGATCGCCCTGGTGACCGAGCTGCGCGGCCGCGCCACGCACGATGCAGGCGTGTGGCGTCTGCCGGAGGGGGAGGCCTATTACGCCGGCGCACTGGAGGCCGCGACCACCACGAGCATGGGCGCGGAAGAGATCCACCAGCTCGGTCTCAGCCAAGTGGCGGAGCTGGAAGCACGGCTGGACCCGATCCTCCGGGCCCACGGCCTGACCCGGGGCAGCGCGGGCCAGCGGCTGGCCGAGCTCAACAAGGACCCGGCCCAGCTCTACCCCAACACCGACGAAGGCCGCGCCGCGCTGCTGGCCCACCTCAACCGCCAGATCGCGGAGATCACCCCCAAGCTGCCGCAGGCTTTCGCGACCCTCCCCAAGGCAGAGGTCGAGGTCCGGCGCGTACCCCCGCTGATCCAGGCGGGCGCGCCCGGCGGCTATTACGACAGCGCTCCGCTCGACGGTTCCAGGCCCGGTATCTACTACATCAACCTGCGCGACACCTTCGACCGGCCGAAGTTCGGCCTCGCCACCCTCACCTACCACGAAGCGGTGCCCGGCCATCACCTGCAGATCAGCCTGGCCCAGGAATCCGAGGAGATCCCGCTGATCCGGCGGCTGGGCGGCTATTCCGCCTACTCGGAAGGCTGGGCGCTCTACTCCGAACAGCTCGCCGACGAGCTCGGCATGTACGAAGGCGATCCGCTCGGCCGGGCGGGCATGCTGCAGAGCTTCCTGTTCCGCGCGACCCGGCTGGTGGTCGACACCGGCCTTCATGCCAAGCGCTGGTCGCGCGAGCAGGCCACCGACTATTTCATCCGTACCACGGGCATCGCCCGCGGCCGCAGCCAGGGCGAGATCGACCGCTACACCGTGTGGCCCGGCCAGGCGACCAGCTACAAGGTCGGGCACATCGTCTGGGACCGGCTGCGCAGCGAGTCCAAGGCGAAGCTCGGTCCCCGCTTCGACCTGCGCGACTTTCACCAGGTGCTGCTGCAGGGCGCGGTGCCGCTCACCGTGCTGGAGCGGCTGGTCGAGCGGCGCACCGCCGAACGGCTCCGCGGCTAACGATGAAAAGGACACCCACGTTGAAGCAGCTTTTGCCCCTGTCCGCCTTCCTCCTCGCGACCGCCTGCGCCGCCGTGCCGCCCGGAGCGCCGCCGGCCCCCGCACCCGCGGCGCCAGTGCAGGCTCCGCCCGTCGACCCGGCCGCCGAGGACCGGCGCTTCACCGCCTTCCTCGATGCCGCCTTTGAGGCGCAGGCGGCGCGCAGCCCGCAATTCCTCACCTCGCTCGGCCGCAAGGAGCAGTACGACCGGCTCGACATCTATACCGACGAATACCGGCAGCAGGGGCTCGCCCTCGCCCAGTCGCAGCTGCAGCAGCTCCGCGCGCAGTTCGATCCCGCCCGCCTGAGCCCCACCGGACGCCTCAGCTATCGCATGTTCGAGGAGGAGATCGAGCAGGACGTCGAGAACTTCCGCTGGCGCTGGCACGGCTTCCCGGCGAGCACCAACGGCAGCCCGCTGGGCGCTGTCCCGGTGTTCCTGATCAATCAGCACCGGGTCGCCACCGTCGCCGACGCGGAAGCCTACATCGCGCGCCTGCGCGAGGTCGAGCGGGTCATGGGCGAGATTTCGGCAAACATGCGCCGCCAGGTCGAGCTCGGCATCGTGCCCCCGCGCTTCAACTTCGCACCCGTCCGCGCCGATGCCCGGCGCGTGCTGGCAGGTGCGCCCTTCTCCGGCGGCAAGGAAACGCCGCTGTTTGCCGACTTCAAGACCAAGGTCGAGAAGCTCAGCGTTCCGCAAGCCGAGAAGAACCGCCTGGTCGCGCAAGCCCGCGAGGCGCTGACCGGCCCCTTCCAGCGCGGCTACCGGACGTTCCTCGACACCTGGGACCTCCTTGAGGCGAAGGCCAGCGCCAGCAACGGTGCATGGAGCCTGCCGCAGGGTGAGGCCTACTATGCCAACCGCCTGAGCAACTCGACGACTACCGAACTCACCGCCGACCAGATCCATCAGACCGGCGTCACCCAGGTCGCGCGCCTCCACCGCGAGATGGAGCGGATCAAGCAGCAGGTCGGCTTCACCGGCACGCTGCAGCAGTTCTTCGCGCACATCAACCAAGGCCGGCAGTACAAATACCCGAACACCGCCGCGGGCCGCGAGCAGTACCTCGCCGACGGCCGCCGCTTCATCGCCCAGGTCATGGCCAAGGCGCCGCAATGGTTCCGCCGGCTGCCCAAGGCGCCGCTGGAGGTCCGCGCGGTCGAGCAGTGGCGGCAGGATACCGCCGCCGTCGCCTTCTACAACCGCCCGTCTGAGGACGGCTCGCGGCCCGGCATCTACTACGTCAACCTTGCCGACATGAACCAGGTGCTGAAGCCCCAGACCGAGGCGATCAGCTACCATGAGGGCGCGCCCGGCCACCACTTCCAGATCGCGCTGGCGCAGGAGCTGCCGGGCGTGCCGAAGTTCCGCCGCTTCGGTGGCTACGGCGTCTATTCGGAAGGCTGGGGCCTGTACGCGGAAGGGCTGGGCAAGGAGATGGGCTTCTACCCCGAACCGATCTCCGATTTCGGCATGTTGTCGACCCAGCTGTGGCGAGCGGTGCGGCTGGTGGTCGACACCGGCATCCACAGCAAGCGCTGGACCCGCGAACAGGCGATCCGCTACTTCCGCGAGAACGCCCTGCTGTCCGAACGCGACGCGACCAAGGAAGTCGAGCGCTACTTCAACAACCCCGGCCAGGCGACCAGCTACATGATCGGGCAGCTCAAGATTTTGGAGCTGCGCGACCGCGCCCGCCAGGCGCTCGGAGATCGCTTCGACATTCGCGACTTCCACGCGGTGGTGCTGGAGAACGGCGCGGTGCCGCTGGACGTGCTGGAAGAGCTGGTGAACGGCTACATCGCGGAGCGGCAGCGGGCCTGAACCCCCGCTCCCGCACGCGCCAACAGAAACCTGCCGCCTCGGACGCGGCGCACCCTGGGGCTGTCTATAACAGCTGAAACGGCAGCGGCTGCGCTGTTCGCTTCACCCGCGTGACGCCACGCGCCCGAGGAGATGAGGATGATGTCGTCCGAGGTCCGGTCCGACGTGCCGGTCGCGTTACCGGCGCAATGCGGCACCGCCGCCGCCGGAGGCCTGCGCGAAGCCTTGCTGCGCGCCGGCGGTGCCGGAGCGGTGCGCGTCGACGCCTCCGCCGTGGCCAGCCTCGGCCAGGCCGTGCTCCAGTTGCTGCTGGCAGCCCGCCGCACCGCCGAGGCCGGCGGCCTGCCCTTCGACATCGGCTCGCCCAGCACCGCCCTCAGCGACACGCTCGCACGCTGCGGCCTGACCAACACGCTTGCTTCGCTGCCCGCCCGGAGCGTCGCGGCATGAGCAAGCTCATCCTCACCGTCGATGATTCCCCGAGCATGCGGATGCTGCTCAAGGCCTCGCTTTCGGCCAAGGGCTTCGCGGTCGAGACCGCCGAAGACGGGGTGCAGGGGCTCGAACGGCTGGGCCAGCTCAACCCCGACCTCCTCATCACCGACATCAACATGCCCCAGATGGACGGGTTCGAGCTGATCGCGCAGGTCCGCGCTCGAAGCGCCTACGGCGGACTCCCCATCCTGGTGCTGTCGACCGAGTTCTCGGCCGAGAAGAAAGCCCGCGCTCGCGAGGCCGGTGCTACCGGTTGGATCACCGCGCAGGTGCAGCTCTCGCTCCGCGACCATGGCGTGCCGCCCTACCGGCTGGAGCTGGAAGTGACCGAAAGCGCGGTCATGGCCAATGCGCAACGCGCGCTGCGGCACCTGCAGATCCTCGACGACGCCGGCGTCAGGGTGGCGATCGACGATTTCGGGACCGGCTACAGCAGCCTGTCCTATCTGCAGCTCGCTGCCCGCGAAGATGGTCAAGATCGACCAGTCGTTCGTCCGCCGGCTGGCCGGGGAAGAGCGCGCCCGGACGCTGGTGTGCTCCATGGTCAGCTTGTCGCACGATCTCGGCTACCGGGTCGTCGCCGAAGGGGTGGAAACCGCCGATGCGCTGCAGCTGCTCGGCGCGATGGGCTGCGACGAGGCGCAGGGTCATTATCTGGCGCGCCCGATGGAGCTGAACGCCTTTGAGCGCTGGCTCGGCGCGTCTCCGTTTGCCATGGACCGCGGGATCGCCGCCGCCTGATCGCTGAGCGCCCGCTAAAGCCCCTTTTCTCCCCGCTCCGCCCGGCGCATGAGACGCTTGATTCAGCGTCTCAGCCGATGGAGCCCAAGTCCCATGATTCGCCCCGCTTTTCTGCTCGCCGCCACTGCCCTGCTGGCCGTCCCCGCCGCCGCGCAGCAACAGCCCGCATTCAGCACCCAGCGCCTGTCCCAGCATGTGCAAACGCTCGGTTCCGACGCCTATGAAGGCCGCGGCGTGGGCGTGCCGGCCGAGGGCCGCACCGTGCAGTACCTCATCCGTGAGTTCGGCCGCGCCGGCCTGCAGCCCGGCGGCGACCTCCAGAACGGCCGTCGCGGCTGGACCCAGCGCGTGCCGCTGCTGCAGTCGGACTGGCAGGGCACGCCCACCCTGGCGATGAACGTCAATGGCCAGCAGCTGCCGCTCACCCAGGGGCAGGAGATCGCCGCTCGCGCGCCGACCAACGGCCAGAGCGCGCTCAACCTCCAGAACCTGCCGCTGGTGTTCGTCGGCTACGGGGTCAAGGCGCCCGAGCGGAACTGGGACGACTTTAAGGGCCAGGACCTCCGCGGCAAGATCATGGTCGTGCTGGTCAACGATCCCGACTTCGAAGGCCCGCTCGCCGATCCCCAGAACGGCGACTTCGGCGGCAAGGCGATGACCTACTATGGCCGCTGGACCTACAAGTATGAGGAGGGAGCGCGGCAGGGCGCAGCCGGCGTGCTGGTGATCCACGAAACCGCGCCCGCCTCCTACGGCTGGGCGACCGTCAAGAACTCCAACACCAACACCATGTTCGACATCGTCCGGCAGAACCCGGCGGCCGAGCACCCGCCGCTCGAAGCGTGGATCCAGCAGGATCTCGCCGGGCGCATCTTCGCCGCGTCGGGCACCAGCCTGGAGCAGATGAAGGCCGCCGCCCGCCGCCGCGACTTCCGGCCGGTGCCGCTCAAGGCGACGCTGACCGCACAGGGCCAGGCCCGCACTCAGGTCATCAACTCCAGCAACGTCGTCGGCATCCTGCCCGGCAAGTCGCGGCCGGACGAGACGGTGATCTATACCGGCCATTGGGACCACCTCGGCATCGGCCAGCCGGACGCGAACGGCGACCGCATCTACAACGGCGCGCTCGATAACGCGTCGGGCATCAGCCACATGATCGAGCAGGCCCGCGCCTTCGCCCGCGGCCCGCGGCCCGACCGCTCCGTCGTGTTCCTGGCGGTCACCGCCGAGGAGAAGGGCCTGCTCGGCTCCGAATATTACGCGGCCAACCCGCTGTACCCGGTCGAGAAGACCGCGGGCGTCCTCAATACCGACTCCATGGGCGTGTTCGGCCGGGCCAACGATTTCTCCATTTCCGGCACCGCGCGGCTGGAGCTGCTCGACATGCTGGTGGAGGAAGGTCGCCGGCTCGGCCGCAAGTTCACGCCCGACCCCAATCCGCAGAGCGGCGGCTTCTACCGCTCCGACCATTTCTCGATGGCCAAGGTCGGGGTTCCGGCCATCTCCTTCCGCTCGGGTCAGGACTTGGTCAGCGGCGGCGTGACCCGGGGCGAGGCGATCGCCCGCGAGTACACTGAGAAACGCTACCACCAGCCCGACGACGAGTATCTGCCGAGCTGGAACTTCGAGGGGATCGCGGCGGATGCGACCTTGCTCCACGCCGTCGGCCGGCGGCTGGCGAACAGCACCGCCTGGCCGAACTGGAGCGCCGACAGCGAGTTCCGCGCCGCGCGCGATGCCAGCGCGGCCGTTCGCGGCGGCGGCGCTCAGCCGGCCGGCGCGGCGCCCGCCCCCGCCGAGCCCGTCCCAACGCCCGCCGACGTCGCTGGAGAGCGTGGTTGACGGAAGCGCTTAGCGCGGCACTCCCCGACGACCTCGACCGCAAGGCCGAGAGCTGATGAAGCAGGTCTGCCGGAAAGAGCTGAAGGTCGCTACCGCCGAAAGCTGCACCGGCGGCTTGCTCGCTTCACTGCTGACCGACATCGACGGCGCGGGCCATGGCTTCGACCGCGGCTTCGTGACTTATTATGACGCCACGGCCAAGCAGGACCTGCTGGGCCTTACGCCCGAGATGACCGGGCGCACCAGGCGGTGACCGGCGCGGTTGCCCGGGCGATGGCCGAAGGCGCGCTCCAGAACAGCCGGGCCGATATCGCGCTGTCGGTCACCGGGTTCGCGGGCCCCGCGGGCGAACAGGAGGAGGAAGGCCTGTGCCACTTCGCCTGCGCCCGCCGCGGCCGGCCGATCAGGCTGCGGGAGGGAGCACTTCGGAGCGCTCGGCCGCGGCCCCATCCGCATCAAGGCGATTGGCGTGCTGCTGGAGATGCTTGAGGAAGCCGTCGAACAGGTGTAGGTTCTTGCTTTGTTCTCACAGGGGAGACGATCATGGCCGACCTCATCTTCTACACGATCCCATGTCGCGCGGGCAGACGGTCCGCTGGATGCTGGAAGAGATCGGCCAGCCGTACGAGACGGAAATCCTGGATTACGGCACCAGCATGAAGGCCGAGCCCTATCTGGCGATCAATCCGATGGGCAAGGTTCCGGCGCTCCGGCACAACGGCAAGGTCGTCACGGAAGTCGCGGCCATCTGCCTTTATCTCGCGGACGCGTTCCCGGAAGCCGGCCTCGCCGCCCGACCCGCGGGACCGGGCCGACTATTACCGCTGGGTGTTCTTCACCGCCGGCCCGGTAGAGGCGGCCTTCACCACCAAGTCCATGGGAGTCGAGGTTCCGCCCGAGCGCCAGGCGATGGCCGGCTTCGGCAGCTACGAAACGGCGATCGACACGCTGGAGAAGGGCCTCACCGGCCGCCAGTTCATCGCCGGCGACCGCTTCACTGCCGCCGACCTGTTTGTGGGCGCGATGGTCAACTTCATGCTGACCTTCAACCTGCTGGAGCCGCGGCCGGTATTCACCGACTACGCCGCGCGCATGACCGATCGCGACGCCCACCGCCGCGCTCAGGAGATTGACGGCAAGCTGATCGCCGAAGCACAAGCGAAGCAATCAGGCTGAGGAGAAGCGGAGCGATGGACGAGCAGCTCAAGCGCGAGGCCATCGCGCTCTACGACCGCTTTACCCACGAAGGCCTGGAGCGGCGCGACTTCATGGCCCGCATGGTGGTGATCGCCGGCAGCGCGGCGGCCGCCGAAGCGCTGATCGGGGCCATCGCCGCCAGCCCGGCCGCCGCCGCGGTGGTGCCCGCCGACGATCGCCGGCTGCGCACCGCGACCCTCACCCCCTATCCGCGCTATTCGGCCTACGCCGCGGTCCCGCGCGCCGTTCCCGGCCGCCTGCCCGCCGTAATGGTCATTCACGAGAACCGCGGGCTCAACGAGCATATCCGCGACGTGACCCGCCGAGTGGCGCTGGCGGGCTATTTCGCCCTAGCGCCCGACTTCCTGTCCCCCGCCGGCGGCACGCCCGCCAACGAGGACCAGGCTCGCGAGCTGATCGGCAAGCTGGACCTCGCTGCTGCCGTCGCTGCCGGCGCAGGCATGATCGACAGCCTAAAGCGTCGCAGCAACAGCAACGGGCACGCTGGCGCGGTCGGCTTCTGCTGGGGCGGCGCCTTCGTCAATCGGCTGGCGCTCGCCGCCGGCAACCGCCTCGACGCGGGCGTGGTCTATTACGGCACCGCGCCCGACCCGGCCGAAGCGGCCAAGGTGCAGACGCCGCTGCTCATCCACCATGCCGGCCTCGACGAGCGGGTCGCCCAAACCCTCCTCCCCTGGGCTGCAGCGCTGCGAACGGCGAATAAGCCGGTGACGCTTTATACCTACAAAGGCGCCAATCACGCCTTCAACAATGACACTTCCGCCGAACGCTACAGCAAGCCAGCCGCCGACCTCGCCTGGCAGCGCACCCTCGCCTTCTTCCGCGAGCAGTTGCGGTGAGCGGGTCGTTGCGCAAGGCCCTCCAGCTCACCTCGCTGCTCGCCGCGTCGTTGGCCCTCGGCGGCTGCGTCGCCAGCCTCGCCGCCAGCGCTCTGGGCGCGGCGGCGCGCAGCGGGCAGAAGCCCTACCAGCATAGCGAAGCGCTCCAGCTTGCGGCGACCCAGGCCTGCCGCGCCCATGCCGCGCAGCACGGCGAGGTCCACATCATCGACTGGGAGCAGCGCGGTTCCGGCAAGGTCGTGGTCTACGGCACCGCCACCAACGGAGCGAACCGCCGCTCGTTCGAATGCACCTACACCAACAAGGTGGTCGGCTTTCGCTTGCGCGCGATCGGGGGTTAGTCCGCTTTCGACGCATCGCGGACACTAGCGGTTAGTCCGCTTTCGACCGTTGCGGACATTACGTTTGCCCTTAGACTGAGATAAGCCTGCTGAACGAGACGAGTTGCCGATCATGATTGCAGCGCGCGCATTCATCATTCTCTTTGGCTGTGTGTCCTGCGCGCCGACATCGTCTCTATATTCTCTCCCGCAGCCGCTTGATGCAATCCTCGACGCTCCTGATCCGCTTGCTGAAGGGCTTGTGAGCGTAACGGGCAAGATATACCCAGCGGCACGCAATTCGATCCTTCTGGGTAGGAAGAGCTATGTACTCGAAGGCGATGACGAAATCCCGCCGCCAACTGAGTGCATTCACCTGCTGGCATCGCAAGATCAATATGAACGCCTCCGCGGTAATGCTGGAAACCTCGTCACGGTTTATGGAGAACTCCGACTCATTGACCAGTCCCCCGATCCGGTGCCATCCTCATGCAAATCGCCGTCCAAGGCAGAAGAACTCACCCCTACTGCCAATACTCCCGCGCAGCGCTTCCCGTCATCGTGCTGCGAAACTGGTCGGTACCTAAGCTGATGTTGCTCAAATAAGCCGCCGATGACACATTTGGACGCAGTCAGGCGCGAGGGGTGGCGGGAGCATTGGTTGGGCAGCATCCAAGAGTTTGCGGACTTGAGAGCTTAGCGTGAGAGTTGGCTAAACCCGCAGAATACCAATCCGCACTTTTCGTTCGTCGAGTTGATGTGCACCTACTTCGATGGTTTAGGATTCTCAGACGAAGGCTACTCTCGATTTCAGGCCGAAGGCCTTTTGAACGCCGAGGAAGCGGCTGTTGTCGCTCGGTTCCATGATTTAGCGGACGCCTACGTCAGTCCTACGGACGATTATGACCATGCCGCTATCCGGAGCGACCCCAAGTGGGGAGCGGTGGTTGAGTCCGCTTGCGCCGCTCAGAAAGCTCTATTGCTCCTCCTTTCTGATGAAAGAGAGCGGGATGCTTTGTTGATGCGTAGCGGCCACACATGGGAGGCGATGCGGCGTAACTAAGTGTCCGCTTTCCCACCCTCAGCGAACCTTTACCGCAGCTTGGCGATCTTCAGCCCGTCCGCTTTTGCCCGTAGCTTGATCGACTCCTCGCTCCGCGTCAGCGCTTTGGCCAGTGCCTTCAGCGCCACGCCCTTGCCTGCCAGCGTGTGCAGCTTGGCGATCTCCTCGGGGGTCCATGGCTGCTTGTGCCGCTCAAAGCGCTCCGCCATCCCCTTGTCTCCCTGCTTCCGCGTGGCGGCGACCGGCCGGCGCGCCGTGGCCTAAAGCTTGCGGATCGTCCCTTCGGACGTGGCCACGCGGATGCCGAACTTCTTCACCGTTGTCCGGCTGTGCGCGATCCGCCCTCCGGGCTGGGGCGTCAGCCATTGATCGACGTCCAGCCCGCCCTTGATCCTAAAGCGGAACTGGTACTTGCCGTCCACCTCCCGCACCGTGACCGGCCCGGCGGCGTCCGACATGGTGCCGGCGAAGCGGCCGTCCGCGACCCGCTTGATCCGCCACCGCCGTTCCAAGGGCGGCTTGCCGTCCTCCTGAACGTGCTGAACGAGCGCGAGGGAGCCGTCGGGGAGAATCTGCCCGCGGCCCAGCGTGCGCGAGCGATAAGGCTTCTTGGCGACGACCTTGATGGTGCTCACCATCTCGGTGCGCCCTTCGAAGAAGCCGAGCGGCTCCGTCCCGCCGCCCTCGCGCGCCGATGCCGCCGGCGCGACGGCCGCCAGCAGTGCGGCGGAGGTCAGGAAAGCACGGCCGGTCAACGGCTTAGGAAGAGCGAGCATGGGGTCATAACGCAGCAATGCGCAAAGCTTTCCGCGCGCCCGGAGCTCCGCTCGCGGCTGTCCCACGCCGGTCCACCGCCCCGTGCATGAAGAAAGGGCCCGGCGGTCGCCCGCCGAGCCCTCTCGTACTTCGCGGTCGCCGATCGACAGCACGCATGAAGCGTGCCGCCGAGCGGCTCAGCTCCGTTACTCGCGGTTGCCCATGAAGTTCAGCAGGAAGGTGAACATGTTGATGAAGTCGAGATAGAGGTTCAGCGCCCCCATGATCACGACCTTGCCCATCATGTCCGTGCCGGCCACGTAGGCGTACATGCTCTTGATCTTCTGCGTGTCGTAGGCGGTCAGGCCCGCGAACAGTAGCACGCCGATCGCGCTGATCGCCAGCTGCATCGCGGTGGACTGCAGGAAGATGTTGATGACCATCGCCACCAGCAGGCCGACCACGCCCATGATCAGGAAGGTGCCCATGCCGGACAGGTCCTTCTTGGTCGTGTAGCCCCACAGCGACAGGCCCAGGAAGGCGGCCGCCACCGCGAAGAAGGTCTGCGCGATGCTCGCCCCGGTGAACACCAGGAAGATCGACGACATCGACAGGCCCATTACGAAGGCGAAGGCCCAGAACAGCCCCTGCAGCGCCCCGGTCGACAGCCGGTTCATGCCGAAGCTCATCACCATCACAAACGCCAAGGGTGCGAACATGATGACCCAGCGCAGCGGGGTCGACAGCACCTGCTCGGCCATGCCGCTCGACGCGAACAGCAGGGCGACGATGCCGGTCAGCAGCACGCCGGAGGCCATGTAGTTGTAAACGGACAGCATGTAGGACCGCAGGCCCGCGTCGCGGGCGGCGCGCGGAACACCGACCGACGGTGCGGCGGTCGGCGCAGCGGTCGTGCGCGGGTCAGACCAGTTCTGCATTTCTAACTCCTTGCCGACGAGCCAACGCGCCCGTCACAAAGACATATATCGTCGGGAGCCCGATTAGTTTCAAGTAAAACCGGACGCGAAACGACCTACTTTCAAGTAAGTAGATGCTCGGCGGCCGACGGCTCGGCAGAAACCGTTTGCGCGGCCCGTTTGGCGCCTTTAACCAACAACGCTTCGAGGGGCCGGGGGGGCAGGTGATGGTGGCGTATTTCACGGGGGCTTTGCCGCACTTTTTCGCCTATTTCGCGTCGGCCCTGGCGCTCGCGGCGGGATTTATGCTGCTGTACGTGTTCGTCACCCCGCACCGCGAGTTCGCGCTGATCCGCGAAGGCAACAGCGCCGCCGCCCTGCAGCTGACCGGCACCTTTCTCGGCTTCGCGATTCCTGTCGCGGTGGTGATCGGCCATTCGGTCAGCATTCCGGACATGCTGCTGTGGGGCGCGGTCGCCGCGCTGGTGCAGCTGGCGGTGTTCGCCCTCATTGCCCGGCTGCTGTTCAAGGGCATTTCGGACCGGATCACCCAGCGCTGCGCCGCGTCGGGTATCTTCGTCGGCGGCATGGGTCTGGGCGTGGGCGTGCTCCAGGCCGCCTGCATGGTCCCCTGAGCGGAGCGTCCGGCCCCATGCGCAAGCCTCTTCCGATCACGGGCGCGGTCGCCGCGGCGCTGCTCGCCCTGCCCGGCTGCTCCACCCGCAACGAGTGGGACGACGACTATGTCGCGACCGGCGACACCGCGGTGTGCGTCGACCGAGACGGCCGCCGCATCGACGACGATCATTGCGATCGCCGCCGCGGCGGAGCCAGCTTCTTCTTCCTGCGGACTGGCGCCCCAATCCCCTACTATGGCGACTCGGTCCGCAATCCCCGCTACGCCCGCTACGGCTCCTACAACGGGACTTGGGGCACCAGCTATGCCCGGGCGCCTCGCGCCACCCAGATGAGTCGTTCGGCCGCCGTGTCGCGCGGCGGGCTCGGCGCGACCGGGCGGGGCTTCGGCGGCCGCGGCGGCTGATGCAGCGTCGGACGATCGCTCCGCGGCCCGGCTGGCAGCGGATCGTCGAAGAACAGGGCCTCATCTGGCACACCGGCGACGACGGTCAGCCCTATTGGGACGAGAGCGGCTGCTACGTCTTCACCCTGGCCGAGATCGAGCAGCTCGAGGCCGCGACCGAAGCGGTCTACGATCTGTTCCTCAAGGCCGGCGACCGCATCGTCAAGGACGCGGCCCTCCTGTCCTCCCTCGGCATCCCCGACTTCTGCCACGCCGCCATCCGCAGCGAATGGAAGGGCGACCGCCCAGCGCTCGACTATGGCCGCTTCGACTTCGGCTGGGACGGCACAGGTGAGCCCAAGCTGTTCGAGTTCAACTGCGACACCCCCACCGCCATGCTGGAGGCCGGCGCGATCCAGTGGGATTGGAAGGAGCAGTGCTTTCCGCAAGCCGACCAGTTCACCAGTCTCCACGACAAGCTGGTCGAACGCTGGCGCTTCATGGCGCCCGACTTGAGCGGGCGGATCTGGTTCGCCCATGCCGACGACGCCAGCGGCGAGGACACGCTCACCACCACCTACATGCGCGACCTCGCCGAGCAGGCCGGACTCGAGACGCGCGGCCTGCTGATCGACGAGATCGGCCTCGACGCCGCCGGCCGTATCGTCGACGGCCAGGACCATCTGATCACCGCCATCTTCAAGCTTTACCCGTGGGAATGGATCGTCGCCGAGGAGTTCGGCCCGGCGATCGTCCGCAACCTGCCGACCACCCTGTGGATCGAGCCCATCTGGAAGATGCTGTGGAGCAACAAGGCGGTGCTGGCGCTGCTCCACGACATGTTCCCGCGCCACCCGAACCTGCTCCCCGCCTCCCTGGAGCCGGGCAAGGTCGGCCCAAGCTACGTCGCCAAGCCGATCCTCGCCCGCGAAGGCGCCAACATCGAGCTGGTCCGCGACGGACAGGTGCTGGCCCAGTCGGAAGGCGGTTACCAGGCGGTGCCCCGCGTCTACCAGCAGCTCTATCCGCTGCGCGACTTCGGCCGCGGCTATCCCGTGCTCGGCTCGTGGGTCGTCGGCGGGGAAGCGGCGGGCCTCGGCATCCGCGAGGACGGGCTGATCACCGGCAACCGCGCCCGCTTCGTTCCGCACATCATCGAAGGCTGACCCATGAAGAAGCTGCAGGCTGCCACCGACACGCTCAAGGAGCTGGCGCTGATCTACTTCGCCATCCTTCTTGCCGCGTCCGTCCTGTTCATGGTGCTGGAAGCGCGGACCTTCGCCGAAAGCTTCTACTGGGCCGCGACCACCGCCACCTCGACCGGCTACGGCGACGTGACTCCCAAGACCGTGGCTGGCCAGCTCCTTGCCGCCGTGCTGATGCACATCTCAATCTTCGGCATCGCGCCGCTGATCATCGTCCGGCTGATCGACCGGCTGAACGAGAACCGCGACGCCTTCACCCACGAGGAACAGGTCCACATCCTGGAGGGCATCGCCCGCATCGAGCAGCGGCTACAGCGGCTGGAGGACGGCAGCGAGCGTGGGCCCGAGGCCCCGCCCGCTTATGCCAGGATCGATCCCTGAGGTCCGCGACCTCCGAGGCCCGGTCCCTCAGGCGGGTGCCGCCAGGTTCGCTCCTCCCGCCAGAACGGTGTCGATCTCGGCGGCGCTCTGCGGCATGCCGTAGAACCACCCTTGCAAGAATTCGCACCCGGCCATGGCCAGGATGGCGGCGTGGTGCTCGGTCTCTACCCCCTCGGCCAGGATCGGGATCTTGAGCGCGCTGCCCAGCGCCACCACCGCCAGCGCGACGTCCGCCGCTTCCGGGCTGCTGACCACCGGCTCGACGAACGAGCGGTCGAGCTTGACCTTGTCGAACTCGAACCGGCGGAGATAGCCGACGCTGGCATAGCCGGTGCCGAAATCGTCCAGCGCGACCTTGATGCCGTGGCGGCGGAGGTCGCGGATCACCTCCTCCGCGGCATCGGGACGGCGCAGCAGGTAGGTTTCGGTGATCTCGAACTCGAGCCGCTCGGGCGGAAAGCCGCACTCGTCGAGCGTCCGCAGCACGTCATGGACCAGCATGCGGTCCCAGAACTGAGCCGGGGACAGGTTCACCGACAACAGGAACGGCCAGTCGCGCGCCCGCAGGCAGGCCTCCCGCAGGACAAAGCGCCCGAGTTCGACGATCGCGCCGCTATCCTCGGCGATGGGGATGAACAAGTCCGGTGAGATGGCGCCGCGGGTCGGGTGGCTCCATCGCGCCAGCGCTTCCACGCCGCTGATCTGGCCGCTGCGCGAGCGCACGATCGGCTGGAACGCCACAGAAATCTCGCCCGCCGCGATCGCCCGGCGGAGATCGCTTTCCAGCTCCCGCCGCTCGCGCCGGCCGTCATTGAGGGTTGGCGAGTAGAGGCACCAATTGTCGCGGCCGCGCGACTTAGCCGCGTACATCGCCACATCGGCGCGGCGAACCACGTCCGCATACTCCAGGCCGGCGCCTCCGGCGATCCCGACGCTGGCTCCGACCAGGATCGGCTCGGCCTGGAACTCGTGCGGCTCCCGCACCGCCTCGATGATCGCGGTGGCGGCCGCCTGATGGTCCATCGCCTCACCCCCATGTTCCCAGGCCACGAAGAACTCGTCTCCGCCGGGGCGGGCCAGATAAGCGTGGGGCGGCAGGGCGCGACGCAGCCGCTCGCTGGTCCGCCGCAGCAGCAGGTCGCCGGTGGCATGGCCGAAGCTGTCGTTGACTTCCTTGAAGCCGTCGAGGTCGATCACCAGCACGCTGTAGACCGCGTCCCGCCCGGCCAGCTTGACCAACCGCTCGTTGAAAGCTCGCCGGTTAGGCAGTCCGGTCAGCGCATCGTGCCGGGCCAGGTGCTGCGCCTTGGCCTCGCTCGCCTGGAGCTCGCGCAGGTCGGTCGAGGCGTTGCGCAGGACGATCGTTCCAAGTCCAAGAAGTACCAGCACGAACCCAGCGAGGATCGGCATGCTGCCGTGTCGCAGCTCTGTCCCAGGGGTGGTCGGCGCCCAGGCATAATAGCCGATGGTCGAACCTGCGTAGGTCCGGACCGGCACAGCTGCCTCGGCTGGATCGGGTCGGCGAATGAGGCGGAGCGCTGCGATCTGGGCGGCCTGTTTGGTGTTCAGCGCCAGCTGCTCGTCCACTTCCTTGGCGACGACCATGTAGCGGCGCGGCGCGCCGCGAGGCAGGGCGCTGCCCGGGCTCCGCAGGATGCGGTGAACCGCGAACAGCAGCGGGCCGTGCGCACCGACCGACAGGCCACCGACCGAAATCTCCTTGCCCGCCGTCTGCGCTGCGGCCGTGCTCAGTGCCTGCCGGTAGTCGCGCCCCAGGTGCCGGTCCGCGGCATCGCCTGTCCGCCTGCCGTGGACTGCGGCGTAGATGGTGCGCCCCTGCTCATCGACGATGAAGTTGGCCTCGTATCCATTGGCCTCATGCAGATAGAGGCCGAACTGCTCGTCCAGCCAGCCGGCGTCGAAGCCGGTGACCGCATGCGCGGCCGCGTCGTCCCACCGGGCATATTCCCGCAGAACCTTCTGCAACCCGTCGATCTGGCCGGCCAGGGCCAGGGCGACCACCCGCTCCTCACGGTGGCGCTCCCGCGCGTCCTGCTGGTGGGTCATCGCGTACAGACCGGCGATGAGCGCCGTACTTGCGCTCAGCAGGATAAGGGTGATCGGGACCAGGAACCGCTTATAGAAACTCACCTGACGCCCCGCCGCACCCGCACTTGCCCTCGAGCCCTAGACCCGACAAAGTTGACGGATTATAACCTTTCGGTTCGCTCCGGACGGTTAACCGTTCGACGACCCGACCTCCCATGCACCGCCTGTTCCTCGCCATCCGCCCGCCCGAGCCCGTCCGCGACCTGCTCCTCGACCTGATGGGCGGCACCGAAGGCATGCGCTGGCAGGATGAGGAGCAGCTCCACTGCACCCTGCGTTTCGTCGGCGAAGTCGACGGCGACGTCGCCGAGGACCTAGCGAGCGCGCTCAGCGCCATCCGCTTCGAAGCGTTCGGGATCCGGGTGCAGGGCGTCGGCCGCTTCGAGCAGCGCCGCGGCGGCGCGCTCTGGGCCGGGCTCGCGCCGCGCGAACCGCTAGCCGCGCTTGCCGCCAAGATCGACCGCACCTGCGTGGCCGCCGGCCTCGAACCCGAGCGCCGGGCCTACCACCCGCACGTCACCCTCGCCCGCTGGAAGTGCGGCGCCGCCCCGGTTCAGCCCTTCCTCGAACGCCACGCGAACCTCGCATCCGAACCGTGGCAGGTCGCCCGCTTCACCCTCTACGAAAGCCACCTCGGCCGCAGCGGCGCGCACCACGAAGCGGTCGCCGACTATGGCTGCGGCGGTCTGCCCTAATAGACTCGCCAGGTCAGGCGGGTGATGAAGGGTGCCTCGACAGCCTTCCCGCTTGCGTCCAGGGCAGGCTCGAACCGGGCTCGCTGTACCAGGATCGCGCAAGTTGTCGCGTCCAGCGCCTGGTGTCGGGCCGATCTGAGGACGCGGCAATCCCTTGCCCGTCCGTCCAGACCGATTGTAGCCATGATTTCGGAGGTACCGCCGGCGCCATCCGGGAGGGCCGCAGAGGGGTAGTCTTCGTCCGTGACGTAGGCCGTCGCCTTCTTGTGGGGCATGGCATAACGCGTGAGCCGGGCCGTGCTTGCCAGGAAGCCCCACTCCTTCAGCAGACCTTCCATGCAGTCCTGCAGGGCGCCCCGCACTGGATGGAGGGCGGGAAGATCCATTGCAGCAACCAGCTTTGAGCTTCGGATGCCCAGGCGTCCCGTGGCCCACAGCCTTTGCAATTCTTCACCTTGCAAGCCTGCCCGCCAGACCCGCTGCTTGCTGGCGGTAAGGCCGGTCGGGTTCATGCCCTTGGCTTCAATCGCGGCGCGCCCGGTCTCGATCCGAGCGCGCGAGCGCCAGCCGCGGATCATCGGTCAGCACCCACAGCTCACCCGAGTCATTGGCAGGCGTAGGAGCGAGTACCACTGTGAGCGACTGACCGTCTCGAACGAAGGTTCGGCTGGCGAGGCATTGCCGGTCGGCATGCTCCACCGTCCACTTGCCTGTGGGCTGCCATTTCACCGCTGGCTCCGCGCGAAGTGCGGTGGAGACCAGAATGCCCGTCATCAGAACAGACCTCATCACGCGCACCCGCAAATCCTTCCTTCCACGCCCGAACGCACTATCTTGTCGGCTTGCTCGGCCGTGGGCCAGCCCTTCCGCTTGTCCTAAGAACAAATCTGGAACAAACTTACTCCATGATGAAGAGCATCACAAAGCAGAGCGGAAGCGAATGCTGAAAACGATAAGCGTCCGCGGCGCACGCGAGCACAACCTTAAAGGCGTTTCCGTCGACATCCCCCGCGACAGCCTGACGGTGATCACCGGCCTGTCCGGCTCGGGCAAATCGAGCCTGGCTTTCGACACCATCTACGCCGAGGGGCAGCGCCGCTACGTCGAAAGCCTGTCCGCCTACGCGCGCCAGTTCCTCGAGATGATGCAGAAGCCGGACGTCGAACATATCGACGGCCTCTCGCCGGCCATCTCGATCGAGCAGAAGACCACCAGCCGCAACCCGCGCTCGACCGTCGCAACTGTGACCGAGATCTACGACTATATGCGCCTCTTATGGGCGCGCGTCGGCATCCCCTACTCGCCCGCCACCGGCGAGCCGATCCAGGCGCAGCAGGTCAGCCAGATGGTCGACCGCGTCATGGCCCTGCCCGAGGGCAGCCGCCACTACCTGCTCGCCCCCGTGGTCCGCGGCCGCAAGGGCGAATACCGCAAGGAGTTGGCCGAATGGCAGAAGGCCGGCTTCACCCGCGTCCGTATCGACGGCGAGTTCTACGCCATCGAGGAAGCGCCCGCGCTCGACAAGAAGTACAAGCACGACCTCGAGGTGGTGGTCGACCGCATCGTCGTCCGCGACGGCATCCAGTCGCGGCTGGCCGATAGCTTCGAGCAGGCGCTTAAGCTCGCGGAAGGGCTCGCCTACCTCGACCCGGCTGACCCGCCCGCCCCGCCGCCCGAAAGCGAGCGCACGGGCGTGGCCGCCGCGCTCGAGCAGGCCCGCGACCGCGCCGTCCTCGCCACCCACGCGCCGCCGGGCCGCATCTGCTTCTCCGAAAAGTTCGCGTGCCCCGTCAGCGGCTTCACAATCGCCGAGATCGAGCCCCGCCTGTTCTCCTTCAACGCCCCCCAGGGCGCCTGCCCGGCCTGCGACGGCCTGGGCGAGAAGATGGAGTTCGACGAGGACCTGGTCGTCCCCAACCACGAACTGAGCCTCAAGAAGGGCGCGGTCGTTCCTTGGGCCAAGAGCCAGCCGCCCTCGCCCTACTACATGCAGGTGCTGGCCTCCCTCGCCCGCGCCTACGACTTCAGCCTCGACACCCCTTGGCGCGACCTCGGGCCCGAGCAGCAGCGCGTCATCCTCCACGGCACCGGCGGCAAGCCCGTCACCCTGCGCTTCATCGACGGGAAGAAATCATACGAGGTCAAGAAGCCGTTCGAAGGCGTCATCGGCAACCTCAACCGCCGAATGCTCCAGACCGAATCCGCCTGGATGCGCGAGGAGCTGAGCCGCTACCAGGCCAGCCACCCGTGCGAGACCTGCGGCGGCGCCCGCCTCAAGGCCGAGCCGCTCGCGGTCAAGATCGCCGGCGAGGACATCAGCCAGTCCACCCGCCGCTCGGTCGCCGACGCGCTCGCCTTCTTCACCACCCTCGAGGCCAAGCTCACCCCGCAGCAGCAGGAGATCGCCCGCGCCATCCTCAAGGAGATCAACGAGCGCCTCGGCTTCCTCCACAACGTCGGCCTCGACTATCTCAACCTTGACCGCACCTCGGGCACCCTGTCCGGCGGCGAAAGCCAGCGCATCCGCCTCGCCTCCCAGATCGGCTCCGGCCTGTCCGGCGTCCTCTACGTCCTCGACGAGCCCAGCATCGGCCTCCACCAGAAGGACAACGACCGCCTCCTGGAAACCCTCAAGCGCCTCAAGTCGCTCGGCAACACCGTGCTGGTGGTCGAGCATGACGAGGATGCCATCCGCCACGCCGACCACGTCATCGACATGGGCCCCGGCGCCGGCGTCCACGGCGGCGAGGTGGTCTTCTCCGGCACCCTCGACCGGCTCCTCCAGCACGAGGGCAGCCTAACCGCCGACTATCTCTCCGGCCGCCGCGCCATCCCCCTGCCCGCCAAGAGACGACGCGGCACCGGCAAGAAGCTCACCGTTCACGGCGCGCGCGAGAACAACCTCCAGAACGTCACCGCCTCGATCCCGCTCGGCACCTTCACCTGCATCACCGGCGTATCCGGCTCGGGCAAGTCGAGCTTCACCATCGACACTCTCTACGCCGCCGCCGCGAGGCACCTCAACGGCGCCCGCATCCTCGCCGGCAAGCACGACCGCGTCACCGGCCTCGAGCATCTCGACAAGGTCATCGACATCGACCAGTCGCCGATCGGCCGCACCCCGCGCTCCAACCCCGCCACCTACACCGGCGCGTTCACCAACATCCGCGACTGGTTCGCCGGCCTGCCCGAGTCCCTGGCCCGCGGCTACAAGGCCGGGCGCTTCTCCTTCAACGTCAAGGGCGGCCGCTGCGAGGCCTGCACCGGCGACGGCCTGCTCAAGATCGAGATGCACTTCCTCCCAGACGTCTACGTCACCTGCGACGTCTGTCACGGCCAGCGTTACAACCGCGAAACCCTGGAAGTGAAGCACAAGGGCCGCAGCATCGCCGAGGTGCTCGACATGACGGTTGAGGACGCGGTGGAGTTCTTCCGCGCCGTCCCCGGCATTCGCGACAAGATGGCGATGCTGGCCGAGGTGGGCCTCGGCTACGTCAAGGTCGGGCAGCAGGCGACCACCCTGTCCGGCGGCGAGGCCCAGCGCGTCAAGCTCGCCAAGGAGCTGTCGCGCCGAGCCACCGGCAACACTCTCTACATCCTCGACGAGCCCACCACCGGCCTCCACTTCGAGGACGTCCGCAAGCTCCTCGAAGTCCTCCACGCCCTGGTCGAGCAGGGCAACACGGTGGTGGTGATCGAGCATAACCTCGACGTCATCAAGACCGCCGACTGGATCCTCGACCTGGGGCCCGAAGGCGGGGTCAAGGGCGGCGAGATCGTGGCCGAGGGCACGCCCGAGCAGGTGGCGGCGGAGGCGCGGAGCTTCACCGGGAGCTACCTGCGGCCGTTGTTGGAGCGGGGTGGCGCCCAGCTACTCCCCCTTGCGGGAGACGCCGACGAAGTCGGCGGAGAGGTCGCGGCTGAGCCGAAGCGGGCGCGGCGGCGGAAGGTGGCTGAGGCGGCGGAGTGAGCTGAAGCTCCGCCCACACTCGTCAGAAAACACGGCTCTATATCTCTTGAAAGTCGCGCGCACCTGTCGGCCGGCGCTTCGCGTCTTCTGGTTAAGCTCCCCGTTGCTGCGCAACGGCTTCCTTAACCGCGGCGCTCCGCGAGGTTGTTTTCGGTTCATGCATCTTGCGGGGCTACTGCCCGTTTACTATCCTAAACTCCCCGGCGCTTTCCGGCGGAGAGCCAAGGAAGTTCGCATGCGTATTCTTCCCCTCATCGCCGTCGCCACGGCGCTCGGCGGCGTCGCCGCGCCGGCCGCGGCGCAATATTATCCGCAGCCGGGCTATCCCCAGCAGCAGGGTTACCCGCCGCAGCAGGCCCCCTACCCCGGTCAGCAGCCCGCGCCCTATCCGGGCCAGCCGGGCTACGAATATTACCAGCGGCAGCAACAGCAGCAAGGCTACGGCTACCCGCAGGGGGGCTACGGCTACCCGCAGCAGCAAGGCGGCATCGGCGGGATCATCGGCCAACTGCTCGGCAACCGCTATGCCGGGAACGACCGCCAGGCGATCACCCAATGCGCCAGCGCGGCCTCGGCCCAGGCGTCACGCCAGTACCGCCCGGGCTATGGGCAGCCCTACGGCAACGCCTACGGCTACGGCCAGCAGTACGGCGGCGGCGCTCGCGTCACCGCCGTCACCAACGTCGAGCGGCGCCGCAACGGCCTCCGCGTCACCGGCCTGATCGACAGCGGCGCCAACCCCTATGGCTACGGCCAGCAGGGCTACGGCCAGCAGGGTTACGGCCAACCGGGTTACGGCCAGCAGGCCTACGCCCAGGGCGACCTCAGCTTCCGCTGCAACGTCGACTACCAGGGCCGGGTCACCAACCTCCGCCTCAACCGCGTAAACCCCCGCCGCGGCTACTAGGCCCTCACGGGCGCGCGGCCGACGAAGCTGCGCGCCCGAACGGCTTCGCGCCTGAAGACCCGACTATCCTCGCCACCGCCAGGCGCAGCTCCGCCGGGGTGTCGTCCGCCATAACCTCGACCAAACCGATCCCCGCCCGCCGCAGCGCTTCCTTCTTGACCGCGTCGCGGGCGGCGGCCGTGCCCTGGTGGTGACCCTGCCCCTGATACTCGATCGCGTGCCGCGGCTTGAGCTCGGCATCGACCAGCAGGAAGTCGACCCGCTTGGCGTTGATCGTGTTGAACGCTTCGGTGCTGTCCGCGTCCAGCACCTCGCCCAAACTCACTTGCGCCATCACCCGCCAGCCGGGCGCCAGTTCCGCGACGATCGGCTCCAGCGCCGCCAGCACCCGGCTCTCGCCCCGGTTCAGCAGCCGCTTGGGCTTGAACTCGGCCCCCATCACCGTCCTGAGCTGGTCGGCCGCATTGGGGATGCGCGAGCCGCCCGGAACTGGATCGTGCCGCGGCTGCCCCCATGGACCCTCCGCAACGTTGGCCTGAGGCGGCCATGGCCCCTCCCATCCCGGAGGTGCATCCTTGCGCCTGCGGCCACGCTCCACCCAGTTGCCCCGCGCCTGCTTGCGGGCCTTCCACGCTTCCCGCCGCTGCTTGGACACGATCTGCTCGAACGTCATCCCGAACAGCGCGCCGACGAACAGCACGGCGACTAGCGACAAGGGCTTGTCGATCAGGGCGAGGATCTCGGGCGGCATCGCGGCAGGATGGCACGGACGGCTTACCGACCGGTTACTCAGACGACCCCTCCGCCGTTTGCTTATGCGCTTGGGCGGACCCAGGGGCGGCGCGGTGAGGACTCCAAGAAACTCTGTCCTACACGCCCCCCAAGGGACTATCAGGCGCCCGCCATGCGCTCCGCCTGCCTCCCTCCTATGCGCCACCTCAACCCTCCGGTGAAGGTGACAAAGATCACAACGGTTCGGCGGCGTAATCCTCCAAACCCCGGAAATCCGGGAAAGCAGAACGCGATCCACAGTCAACCGCAGTCAAGCGCGCCGCCCCGGACCCCCCACCGATGCGGCTGATCTTCATGGGCAGCCCGGGCTTCGCGGTGCCCACCCTCGATGCGCTGGTCGCAGCGAGGCATGAGGTGGCGGCGGTCTACTGCCAGCCGCCCCGCCCCGCCCACCGCGGCAAGAAGCTCCAGCCCACCGCAGTCCAGACCCGGGCGGAAGCGCTCGGCCTGCCCGTCCGCACCCCCGCCCGTCTCCGCGCTCCCGAGGAGCAGCAAGCGTTCGCGGCGCTCGGGGCGGAAATGGCGGTGGTTGCCGCCTATGGCCTGATCCTGCCCCGGCCCATCCTCGACGCCCCCGCCCGCGGCTGCGTAAACGTCCACGCGTCCCTCCTCCCCCGCTGGCGCGGCGCAGCGCCGATCCACCGGGCCATCCTCGCCGGCGACGGGGTGACCGGGGTGACGATCATGCAGATGGAGGCCGGGCTCGACACCGGCCCGATGCTCCTCCGCGGCGAGCTTCCGGTCGGCCCCCGCAACGCCGGCGAGCTGACCGAGGAACTGGCGCTGCTCGGGGCCAGGCTGATCGTCGACTATCTCGCCAACCCCGCCGCCCACCCGCCGGTCCCGCAACCCGGGGCCGGCGTCACCTACGCCGCCAAGATCGACAAGGCCGAAGCACGGATCGACTGGACCGCGCCGGCGGAGCAGATCGAACGCCAGGTCCGCGCCTTCGCCCCCGCTCCCGGCGCTTGGTTCGAAGTGGCGGGCGAGCGGGTGAAGCTGCTGGCGGCTGAGGTGGCCGACGCCACTGGCCAGCCCGGGGAGGTGCTGGACGCGGCGCTGACGATCGCCTGCGGCACCGGAGCGATCAGTCCCACCCTCTTCCAACGCGCCGGCCGCGGACCTATGGCGCCCGCCGACCTGCTCCGCGGCTTCGCGGTCCCGGTCGGCACTGTCGTCCTGTGACCCGCTGGAAGCTAATCCTGGAGTGGGATGGCGGTCCCTTCATGGGCTGGCAGCGGCAGTACCACGGCCCCTCGGTCCAGGCGGCGCTGGAGAGGGCCGCGGCGGCAATGACGGGCGAGGAGGTGACCGCCTATGCCGCCGGCCGCACCGACGCCGGGGTGCACGCCCTCGGCATGGCCGCGCACCTCCAACTGGCGAAGCAACTCACCCCTGACCGCCTGCGCGAGGGGCTGAACGCCCTGCTCCGCCCCGACCCGGTCGCGGTGCTGTCTGCGGAGCCCGTGGCTGACGACTGGCACGCCCGCTTCTCCTGCACCGGGCGCCGCTACCTCTACCGCATCGCCAACCGCCGCGGGCTGCTCACCCTCGACCGCGGCCGGGCCTGGCGGATCGGGCCTGAGCTCGACGTGCCCGCCATGGCAAAAGCCGCGGCGATGCTCGTCGGCCGCCACGACTTCACCACCTTCCGCTCGGTCCATTGCCAATCGGACAGCCCACTCAAGACCCTCGACCGCCTCGACGTCGAGCGCGTTGGCGATGAGGTCCACATCCACGCCGCTGCCCGCAGCTTCCTCCACCACCAGGTCCGCTCCATGATCGGCTGCCTTGCCCTCGTCGGCCGGGGCCAATGGCGGCCGGATCAGATGCGTGACGCACTGGAGGCCCGAGACCGCTCGGCGCTCGGCCTCAACGCCCCGCCCGAGGGGCTTTACTTCGTCGAGGCACTCTATCCATAAGCTCTGCTGCACCTGCGGTTGTGCACTGCAGCACTTGATTGTCGACGGGCGCGTCCTCACCTGATAGTTGCGGCCCTGTACGAGGAGGATAAGCCTTGTTTCGGACCATGCTGAAGTCGAAGATCCACCGCGCGACGGTGACTCAGGCCGACCTCCACTACGTCGGGTCCATCGCCATTGACACGGACCTGATGAACGCCGCGGACCTGCTCGAAGGCGAGCAGGTCACGATCGCCGACATCAACAATGGCGCTCGGCTGCAGACCTACGTCATCCAAGCGCCTGCGGGCAGCGGCATAATCAGCATCAACGGCGCCGCGGCGCACCTGGTGGAGCCGGGCGATCTCGTGATCATCATGGCCTATGGCGTGCTGGAAGATGCCGAAGCGCGCGCGCTGAAGCCGCGGGTGGTGCATGTCGACCGGAACAATCGGGCGGTCGCGCTCGGCGACGATCCGGCCGAACCGGTGCCCGGCGACCCCGACCAGCGCCGCGCTGCTTAAGCGCCGGAGCTACTCCGCCGCGATCGCCTCATACTCGCGGGCAGCAAGATACTTCTCGGCATCGAGCGCCGCCATGCAGCCGGTGCCCGCAGCCGTGACCGCCTGACGATAGATCTTGTCGGTCACGTCACCGCACGCGAACACCCCGTCGACGCTGGTCCGGGTGGAGCCGGTCTCGACCGCGATATAGCCTTCGTCGTCGAGCTTGAGCTTGCCGCGGAACAGCTCAGTCGCCGGCTTGTGGCCGATCGCGACGAACGCTCCATCGACGTCGATCACCTGGGTCGCGCCGGTGAGCCGGTCCTTGAGGCGTAGGCCGACCAGCGTCTCCGGCTGGCCGCCTGCTAGGAACTCGTCGACCTCATGGTTCCAGATCACGCGGATGTGCGGGTTGGCGAACAGCCGGTCCTGCAGGATCCGCTCGGCGCGGAGGCTGTCGCGGCGGTGGATCAGGGTGACGTCCTGGCTGTGGTTGGTGAGGTATAGCGCCTCCTCGACCGCGGTGTTGCCGCCGCCGATCACCGCCACCTTCTTGCCGCGATAGAAGAAGCCGTCACAGGTCGCGCAGGCGGACGCGCCCTTGCCCTTCATGTGCTCCTCGGACGGCAGCCCCAGCCACCGCGCCTGCGCGCCGGTTGCGATCACCAGCGTTTCGGCTTGGTACACGTCGCCGCTGTCCCCGATCAGGCGAAACGGCCGACGGCTAAAGTCGACTTCGCTGATGTGGTCCCAGATAAAGCGCGTGCCGACATGCTCGGCCTGCGCCTGCATCTCCTCCATCAGCCAGGGGCCCTGGACGACGTCGCGGAAGCCGGGGTAATTCTCGACATCGGTGGTAGTGGTCAGCTGCCCGCCCGGCTGGATGCCCTGAATGACGATCGGCTGGAGGCCGGCGCGAGCGGCGTAGATGGCGGCGGTGAGGCCGGCCGGGCCGGAGCCGAGCACCGCCAGGCGGGTGGAAACGACGTTGTTCATGGACAACCATTTGGCGGCTCCCACCCGCGCTGGCAATGGGAGCGCTCAGTCGATCTTGAGCCGCAGGAATGCCATTCCGCCGATTGGGCGGGATGAGCCGTATACGTCCTGCAACCCGCCCGGCACGAAGTTGACCGCAACCAGGCCGCCCAGGCCGAGCTTCACATGATCCGCGAGCTGGAAGTCACGGATGGCCCCAGCCGACACCTTGCCCACGCGGAACGCTCGCCCATGATCCTCTCCCTCGGTTTCGATCAGCTCGTTGTTCTCCGTGATTTCGCCGCGTCCAAACGCCGTCCACAAGCCCTTCTTGAGCAAGGTCTCAGCGACCCAAGCATCATAGCTGTGGCCTTCCGCCTTGCGGCGCCCCCAAGCCAAGGTCGACGCCCATCTTACGCCCTGTCCGATTTCCCGCGCGTACATGGCGCTCGCCGACCAGCGTGTCTGGTCGATCCCCGGCTCAAGCTGCTCCGGCTCCTTGAGGTCGGCCCAGCTCGCCTGCAGCGCCAATTCGTCCGTCGGATTCCAGCTGACGCGTGCGGCGGTGGAATCAAGCGGACCGGTCTCGATGTTCCAGCGCCGCTGGTCGGGCTCGCGCCCGTTGAAGCGGGACAGCTCCAGCTTGAATCGGTCGAGCACCACGCCGCCAGTCAGCACGCCGAAGGTGATGTGCTGGGAGTCGAGCCAATGGTGGCTGATTGGCGCTTCGGGCGAGTCCATGATCGACTCGCGGTGCATGTAGGCGCCCGGCCCGAATGCCGGCTCGCCGGGCAGGCCGCCGTAGAGGAAGACGCTGCTGTTCGGACCGATCGGGTGGGACACGGAGGCGGACAGCTCCATGAAGAAGTCGTGCGGATGCTGCCGGTCGATCAGCCGGTCGCGGCCGTTCGCCGTTTCCCCGCTCGCCAGCAGCAGCGGGTAGCCGCGGCGACCCATCAGCGGGTCGGGGCTGAACCCTGCCCGGAGTTGCAGCGTGCCCTGGCCCAGCGGCCGGCGAGCCATGCCCATTACCATGCCGGACACGAAGGTCTTGTCGTCACCGCGGCGACCACCCTGCCCGCTATGGACCAAGGTTAGGTCGGCGTGACCCATCAGGTGCCAGTCGCCCGCCGACGCCATGACGCCGCGGTGCTCGCTGTTGTCCGGCTGCCATGCCGTGCCCGACGACTCGCGCCCTATCGGGTAGGAACCGAGAGCGCCGGTCATAGCGCCGTGGTCCGCGTGACCCGTGTCGCCAGCACCCGTTTGGGTGTGGCCCATCGTCGAATGATCCATTTGCGAGTGGTCCATCCGCGAGTGGTCCACTTGCTGAGGAGCCGGTGGCGGATGATCCACATGTTGCTGCGCTTGCGGGGCCGGATCTGGCGCGGGTTGCGGAGCATGATGTTCGTGCTCGGCATGCTGGGCAGCAGCGGGGGAAGCGGCGAGCAGGCCCGCAAGGCCTGTCGCCAGCAGAAAGCTGGTTTTCATCGGGTATCTCCCGCGACGCGGGGACGGCTGCCTGACAGAGGCGCCGTCCCCGCGCGCTTAGTGCTTAATGGCCGTGCTGGTGGTTTCCGGCATGAGCCTCGTCCGGCTTGGCCTGACTGGCGCAGCAATCGGCGCTCTTGCCCTTGCAGCAATCTGCGGACCCCGCCTTGTCCTTGCAGCAGGCCATGTCATGGCCGCTGCGCTGGGCGCCCTGATGCCCGGCGTGACCGGCCTGGCCGTGCCCGGCATGATTGGCATGGAGGTTTGCCGGGGCAGCCTGCTGCGCCGGCGCGGCCGCAGCCAGGGCAACGGTGAAGAGGATGGTGAGCATGGTATTGAACTCCTGTGACTGAACGTGAGAGGGCGTTCTTCAGGAGCGGGGTGGAGGGTCCTCGGCCTCGGACTGCAGCCCAGCAAGTTGCAGAACCGTGCTGAAGCTGATTCTCTTCTCTCGGGGCGGAGTAGCGGAGCTTGCCGCTGCCGAGGCGGGCAGCGCGGCCGGTACTGCAACGCAGCACCTCGCATCGTCGGGCTGCGGCTTGATCGGGTGCTGATCGGATTGGCTCCCCATGTCGGCACAGTGGGTCTGCTTGGCGTCGACGGTCATCGCCTGCGCAGGCGCTGTGAACGGCGCAAGCGTCAGCGCAAGAAGCGACAACAGGCGAAGGATGAAGCGCATGCCTTCAAGCACATAGGCCCGCGGCGGCGAACCCGCAATCGGTGCCGACAGCGGCTAGACCAGCCGCGACTGCTTAAGCGCCGCCTCGATGAAGCTGGCGAACAGCGGGTGCGGCGCGAACGGGCGGCTCTTGAGCTCGGGGTGGAACTGGACGCCGATGAACCATGGATGGTCCGGCCGCTCGACGATCTCGGGCAGGCAGCCGTCCGGCGACAATCCGCTGAACACCAGGCCGCCGCGCTCCAGCGGCTCCTTGTAGTGGGCGTTGACCTCGTAGCGGTGGCGGTGGCGCTCGCTGATGCGGGTGGCGCCATAGATCGCCGCGACATGGCTGTTGCCGCCAAGCTCCGCCTCATAGGCCCCGAGCCGCATCGTGCCGCCGAGGTCGCCGTCGGCGGCGCGGGCCTGCAGTCCTTCCCTGCTCATCCACTCGGTAATCAGACCCACCACCGGCTCGGGCGTGTCGCCGAACTCGGTGGTGTTGGCTTGCCCGATGCCGGCGGTGTTCCGCGCCCCTTCGATGCAGGCCATCTGCATGCCGAGGCAGATGCCGAAGAACGGAACCTTGCGCTCCCGGGCGAACCGCACGGATGCGATCTTGCCTTCTGATCCGCGCTCGCCGAAGCCGCCGGGCACCAGGATCGCATGCATCGGCTCGAGTTCGCCTACGATACCGCCGTCCTGCTCAAACAGCTCGGCGTCGAGCCACTTGATGTTGACCTTGACCCGGTTGGCGATGCCGCCGTGCACCAGCGCTTCGCGCAGCGACTTGTAGGCGTCGGGTAGCCCGACATACTTGCCGACCACGCCGATCGTGACCTCCCCTTCCGGATTGTCGAGCCGGTCCATGATCTCGTCCCAGCGCTCGAGTTCGGGTGGCGGCGCGTCGCTGATCCCGAAGGCGCGCAGCACTTCGTCGTCGAGGCCCTCGCGATGGTATTGCAGCGGCACGTCGTAGATCGAGCGGGCATCCAGCCCCTCGATCACCGCGGACTTGGGCACGTTGCAGAACTGCGCGATCTTGGCCTTGTCGCCGTCCGGGATCGGCATCTCGGCGCGGCACAGCAGCACGTCCGGCTGCACGCCAAGGCTCGAGATCTCGCGCACGCTATGCTGGGTCGGCTTCGTCTTCAGTTCGCCCGCGGCCTTGATCCACGGCACCAGCGTAGTGTGCACGCTGACCGTGTTGCCGCGGCCGAGGTCGTTGCGAAGCTGGCGCAGCGCTTCGATGAACGGCAGGCTCTCGATGTCGCCGACGGTGCCGCCGATCTCGCAGATCACGAAGTCGAGGCCCTCGATTTCGGCCAGTGCGAACTCCTTAATCGCATTGGTGACGTGCGGAACGACCTGGACCGTCGCGCCTAGGTAATCGCCGCGCCGCTCGCGGGCGATGATGTCGCGGTAGATGCGGCCGGTGGTGATGTTGTCGGACTGCTTGGCCGACACCCCGCTGAAGCGCTCATAATGGCCGAGGTCGAGGTCGGTCTCCGCACCGTCGTCGGTGACGTAGACCTCGCCATGCTGATAGGGGCTCATGGTCCCCGGATCGACGTTCAGATAGGGGTCGAACTTGCGGATGCGACACTTGTAGCCGCGCGCTTGCAGCAGCGCTGCCAAGCTTGCCGAAAGAAGACCCTTGCCGAGGCTGGAGACCACGCCGCCGGTAACGAAAATGAACCGCGCCATGGGAGTCGAGCTTTAAATCCAGCGCGCGTCGGCAGGCAAGCGGATTATCCGTTTGGCGCCCAAGTTTCCGGAAGGGTGTGGCTTATTGAGCCAGCGGAACCGCGCCGTTATCGGCGGGCTGCTGCGAACCCGGCGCGGCGTTGTTGGGCGGCGCGGTGTTGGGGCCGGCGGGCGGCGCGGACAGCGGATTGCCGCCGGGCTCCAGCGGGCTGATCGGCGTCGCCGGAGCCACCTGGTTGGCGACCGAGGCATCCACCGACTGGGCGTCGCCCCGAGTGCCGGCGATAGCCGCCAGGGCGATGCACAACACCACGAACACCGTTCCAAGAATAGTCGTCGCACGCGTCAGGAAATCAGCCGCGCCGCGTGCCGTCATCAGTCCGGCCGAGCTGCCGCCTACCCCCAGCCCGCCACCTTCCGAGCGCTGCATCAGGATCACGGCGGCAAGCGCCAGCGCGACCAGCGTCTGGACGATCAATAGGAAGGTAAACATCGGTGGCGACCGCTTTCTCGAAAGATCAGGTGCGGCACTTAGCGGCCAGGCGTCCTGAGTTCAACGTGCGGCCGCCTCCACGATCGGCAGGAAGTCCGCCGCCCTGAGGCTCGCCCCGCCGACCAGCGCACCGCCGACATCCGGGATGGCGAAGATCTCGGCCGCGTTGGACGGCTTGACTGAGCCACCGTAGAGAATGCGCACTTGCCCGCCCGCGTCGCCGTACGCCGCGAGCAACCGCTGGCGCAACGCCCGATGCATTTCGGCGATATCTTCGGTGGTCGGGATTTTGCCCGTACCGATCGCCCAGATCGGCTCGTAAGCGATCGCCAGACTGTCAGGCACCGCTCCCGCCGCCGCCTCGCCACCCGGAAGCGAAGCGTCGAGCTGCCCGCAAACGACCTCCACCGCGCGCCCGGATCCCCGCTCGCCATCGCTCTCCCCGACGCACAGGATCACCCGCAAGTCGGAACGCAGCGCCGCCTCCGCCTTGGCGCGGACGCAGCTGTTGTCCTCCCGGTGCGCGTCGCGGCGCTCGCTGTGCCCGACGATGGTCAAGGCCGCACCCGCATCGTGCAGCATGGCCGCGCAGACGTCGCCGGTGTGGGCGCCTTGATCAGCCATGTGGATGTCCTGCGCGCCCACGGGGAAGCCGGGCACGGCTTCGGCCGCGCGATGGATCAGCGTTGCCGGCAAACACAGAGCGACCTCAACCCGGCCGTCCAAAGCGTGGGCCGCGTCAGCGATCGCCTGGACCTCCCGGAGGTCTGCCGAGGTGCCATGCATCTTCCAATTGCCCGCAACCAGCTTCGCGCTCGTCATTGCCGTTCAGTCTTCCATCCCTTGTTCGCCACGCGCCTAGCTGGCGCTCGCCTTGATGGGAAGCCGCGGCATCCCTAAAGCACCCGCTACCCCGTCCCCGCGAGAACCATCTTCCATGCTTTCGTCCGTTCGCCGCCTGTCCAAGTCCAAGGTCGGCACCGTCATCGTCGTCCTGTTCCTGCTGGCGATCCTGGCCAGCTTCGCGCTGGCCGACATCACCAGTCTGCGGCCGGGTGGGTCCTTCTCTCAGGGCGTGCTTGCCCGGGTCGGTTCCGAGCAGGTGACGGAAGCCGAACTGTCGGACATCATGCAGCGGCAGCTTCAGCAGCTGCGCCAACAGAAGCCCGACGCGACCTATGCCGACCTCGCGCCCGAGTTCGATGCCATCGTCAATGGCCTCATTCAGGAGAGGGCCCTGAAGGCCTATGCGGAGGAGCATGGGCTGCTGCCCTCGAAAAAGCTGGTCGATGCGGAGATCGTGAAGATCCCGGGCGTGCGCGGTCTGGACGGCCGGTTCAGCGAGGCAAGCTATCAAGGCTGGCTAGCGCAGAACCGCCTGACGGACGCGCAGGTCCGCTCCGAGCTTACCACCCTGCTGCTGCAGCGGCTGGTCCTGACCCCGTTGGCCGCGAACACCCGAGTGCCGGTCGGGGTGGCCCGCCCCTATGCCTCCATGCTGCTCGAGCAGCGCTCGGGACAGGTCGCGCTGGTGCCCACCACCGCTTACCAAGCCGGCCCCGCGCCGACCGATGCCGAACTCCAGGCCTTCTACAACCAATATCGTGACCTTTATCTGGTCCCCGAACAGCGGGTGGTTCGCATTGCCCGGATCGGCCCGGAGCAACTTGAAAACATCGCCGCGACTGACGCAGAGATCGCCGCATACTACAATGCCAATCGCGCCAGCTACGCGGGCGGCGAAACGCGCGTGCTGAGCCGGGCTTCGGTGGCCGGCCGCAGCGCCGCCGCGCAGATTGCGGCACGGGCGAGGTCCGGGACCTTCGCCGCGGCTGCCGCTCCCGCCGGCTTCAGCGCCGCCGATGTCGCGCTCGGCGCCCAGAGCCGCGAGCAGCTTGCCGGCTTGGCGGGCGCCGAGGTTGCCGCGCAGGTGTTCGCCGCACCTGCGGGAACCGTGATCGGCCCGGTCCAGTCCAGCACGGGCTTCGACGTCATCAAGGTCGAGTCGATCAACCGTACTCCCGGCAAGACGCTCGAGCAGGCGCGAACCGAGATCTCCGGGAGGCTGTCCGCGAATAAGCGCAAGAACGCTCTCACGGACCTGGTCGCCCGGGTCGAGGAACAGCTTGCCGACGGCCGCAACTTCCAGGAGGTCGCCGCCGCCAACCGGCTGCCGGTCCTCAGCACTCCACCCGTGCTCGCCAACGGCACCTCGCCCAGCGATCCAAACTTCCGCTTGCCGGCCGAGTACGCCGCCCTTCCCACCGTCGCCTTCGACCTTGCCCCCGACGACGACCCGATAGTGGAAGAGCTGCCGGGAGAAGCGGGCTACGCGCTGGTCGCGACCGGCGATGTCACTCCGGGGGCGCCAGCGCCGCTCGCCTCCATCCGCGAACGGGTAGCAGCCGACTTCCGGACCAAGCGCGCCTTGGACCGGGCCCGAGCCGTTGCCAACCAGGTGGTCGCCAAGGCTAGCTCGGGTATGCCTCTGGCGCGCGCGTGGAGCGAAGCGGGCGCACCCGCGTCCTCCGCGCCGCGCCCCCTGCAGGTCCGGAGGCTTGAGCTGGCTGAGCTCCAAGGCCAAGTACCGGCACCGCTCCGCATGTTGTTCAGCCTTGCGCCGGGGAAGACCCGCATCGTGGCGGCTCCGAACAACGGCGGTTATTTCGTGGTCCGCTTGGAGCGGATCGTTCCCGGCGACGCCCTCAGCCAGCCCGGGCTGATCTCGCAGGTCCAAGCCGATTTCAATCGTCAGGCCGGAAGCGAGCTGGTCGCACAGTTCCTCTCGGCGGCGCAGCGCGAACTGGGTGTGCGCCGCAACGAGACGGCGATCGCCGCCGCCAAGCGGCGTTTCACCAGCGGCGGTTGAGCGCGGCTCGGGCATGGGCATGCCCTCCATCCTGGTCCTGGACAATCAGGACAGCTTCACCTTCACCCTGGTCGACTATCTCACGACGCTTAGCGCGAAGGTGCGGGTGGTCCGAAGCGACCAAGTGACCCTCGCGGAGGTTCTGAACAGCCCTTTCGACGGCTTCCTGATCTCGCCCGGACCTGGTCGCCCCGACGCCGCCGGCATCTCGGTGGAACTCTCCGCGGCCTGCATCGCTGAGGCGCGTCCGCTACTCGGAGTTTGCCTCGGCCATCAGGCGATCGGGCTCGCAGTCGGCGCGGAGGTCGAGCAAGTGCCTCCGGTGCACGGCAAGACGTGCGCGGTCACCCATGACGAAAGTGGGCTGTTCGCACGTCTGCCTTCGCCGCTTAATGCCACCCGCTACCACTCGCTGGCGGTCACGGCCTACCCCAGCGCGCTGCGTCCGAATGCCTGGGCTGCGGATGGCACCGTGCAAGGCTTTCGCCACGCCCATGCGCCGGTGCATGGGGTGCAATTCCATCCGGAAAGCGTGGCGTCGCAACACGGCCACGCGCTGCTCCGCAACTTCCTCGACCTGTGCAGTTGACAAGCCGCTACAATGTTCTTTACACGTTCTCCGTCTGTTCACCAGGGAGAGTGGCATGCTCACGGCTAAGCAGCGCGAACTCTTGCAATTCATTCACGATCGTCTGGGCAAGAGCGGCGTGTCGCCGAGCTTCGACGAGATGCGGGAAGCGCTCGACCTCAAGAGCAAGTCGGGGGTTCACCGCTTGATCTCCGCTTTGGAGGAGCGTCAGTTCATCCGGCGGCTGCCCAACCGTGCGCGGGCGTTGGAAGTCTTGCGCATGCCCGATGCCGGCGGTGCGGTGGGTGAAGGCAAGTTGCCCGCGGCTGCGCCCCTGCGAACTGTGCGCACTCCGGCCAATGATACGATCGCCATTCCGCTCCATGGCCGCATCGCCGCGGGAACGCCGATCGAGGCGTTGCAGGGGACTGAAGCCTTTTCGGTGCCGGCGGCATTGCTCGGCCCCGGCGAGCACTACGCGTTGGAAGTCGCGGGGGATTCTATGGTCGAAGAAGGCATCCTCGACGGCGACTATGCGCTGATCCGCAAGATCGATGCGGCGCGCGACGGCGAGATCGTGGTCGCGCTGATCGACGATGAAGAAGCGACCCTGAAGACCTTCCGCCGCGAAGGCAGCATGATTCGGCTCGATCCCGCCAACCGCTCCTACAAGCCGCAGCGCTATGCAGAGGACCGGGTCAAGATCCAGGGTCGCCTCGCTGGGCTGATCCGGCGTTACTGAGATGGATGGCGATAGTGGAGCAGGTACGCGGATCGACTATGTCGAGCTGCCTTCGCTTACCGCGCACGAGCTGACCCGCGCCTTTTACGCCAAGGCTTTCGGCTGGAACTTCACCGACTACGGCCCGGATTACGCCGCAACGACCAACGGTGTGGTCGACGTCGGCCTGAACGGCACGCCCGAGGACTCGATCTCCGCACCTTTGCCGGTGGTTCGGGTCGCGGATCTTGAAGCAGCGCTGGCCGCGGTGGTGGAGGCAGGGGGCATTGTCGCCCGGCCGATCTACGCTTTCCCAGGCGGACGACGGTTTCACTTCATTGATCCTTCGGGCAGCGAATTGGCGGTCTGGCAGCCGGCAGAGCACTAAGCGCTCTCGGCGCTGTCGCCCGTAGCGACGGATCAGGCCGGCCGATGCATAAGGCACTCGCGCCTGTGCTCAGGGTGTCCCGTGTTGCTTCAGGCTGACGTGTCGCTTTCGACGCCCGGTATGGGCGTCAGCGGTCTCTCACCCCGACCTCGCATTGCTCAGCAAAAGATCAGGCGGTGCTCATGCCGCTCACGCGATTGCCGTGCAGGGTGGACTCTCCTTATTTCGGAGGGACAACCATGACCAACGACGTAAACAGACAGGCTGCCAGGGTAAACTGGCGTATCATTTGCTGGGGGATAGCAGGCTTGGTTCTGCTTCTGCCACTGGCGGCCATGCAGCTCACGGACGAGGTCCGCTGGAACGGTGCCGACTTCATCTTCGCAGGAGTGCTCATTGGCGCCGTCGGCCTCACCTACGAGCTGGCGGTGAGCAGGACCCGAGACCGGGCGTACCGGGCGGGCGTGGGAGTGGCGCTGGCCGCCACCTTTTTGCTCGTCTGGGCCAATGGCGCGGTCGGGTTGATCGGAAGCGAGGACAACCCGGCCAATCTGCTGTTCGGCTTGGTCCCGCTTACCGCGCTGGTCGGCGCGATGCTGGCCGCCTTCCGGCCGGCCGGGATGGCCCGGGCCTTGCTCGCGGCCGCCATCGTCCAGCTGCTCGTCACCAGCACCGTCCTCGCGATCGGCTGGGGCGCGCGCTCACCGGTCTGGCCGCGTGAATTCGTCTTGGCTGGAGGAGGGTTCTGCGGCCTCTGGCTCGCTTCCGCCTGGTTGTTCGGCAAGGCGGCGCGAACCGCGCCCGCGGCCAGGTAGACCAAGAGATCCGGTAGCCAGCCCCTCAACGCTAATCCCGGTCCGAGGGCTTCTGCCAGCCTCAGGCTACCGTTGCCGCCGCGTCCTGCCGTTGCCCGACCTGCGGCCGGCAGGACCGCACGCCCTCGTCGACATGTTCAGCAAATTGTTCGAAATTGTCGCAGAACAGGTCGACCAGTTTGGCCGCGGTGGTGTCGAACTCTTGCCTGTCGGCCCAGGTCGAACGCGGGTCGAGAATGGCGCTGTCCACGCCCGGCACCGCCACCGGCACCTCGAACCCGAAATACGGGTCCTTGCGGAACTCGGCATCGTTCAACGAGCCATCGAGCGCGGCGTTGAGCAATGCCCGGGTCGCCTTGATCGGCATGCGCTTGCCCGTGCCGTACTTGCCGCCCGTCCAGCCGGTGTTGACCAGCCAGCAACTGACTCCGCCCCGGGCGATCCGCTCCTTCAGCAGGTTGCCGTACACGGAAGGGTGTCGCGGCATGAAGGGCGCGCCGAAGCAGGTGGAGAAGGTCGCTTCCGGCTCGGTGACCCCGATCTCGGTTCCGGCCACCTTGGCGGTGTAGCCCGACAGGAAGTGGAACATCGCCTGATCGGGAGTCAGCCGGGCGATCGGCGGCAGCACCCCGAACGCGTCCGCGGTCAGCATGACGATGTTCTGCGGAACCGGCCCCATGTTCCGCTCCGACGAGTTCGGGATAAACTCGATTGGGTAGGCGCCGCGGCTGTTCTCGGCCAGGCTGTTGTCGTTGAGGTCGAGCTCGCGCGTCTCCGGATCCATGACCACGTTCTCGAGCACGGTGCCGAAGCGCCGGGTCGTCGCGTGGATCTCCGGCTCGGCCTCGGCCGACAGGCGGATCATCTTGGCATAGCAGCCGCCCTCGAAGTTGAAGACCGCCGTGTCCGACCAGCCATGCTCGTCGTCGCCGATCAGGGTCCGGCTGGGATCGGCGGACAGGGTGGTTTTGCCGGTGCCGGACAGGCCGAAGAACACCGCGGTGTCGCCGTTCGGACCGATGTTGGCGGAACAGTGCATCGGCATGATGCCCTGCTCGGGCAGCAGGAAGTTGAGCAGGCCGAACACGCTCTTCTTCATCTCGCCGCCATATTCGGTGCCGCCGATCAGGATCAGCTTCTTGCTCAGATTGATGGCGATCACTGTCTCCGACCGGCAGCCGTGGCGCTCGGGATCGGCCTTGAAGCTCGGCAGGTCGATGATGGTATAGTCGGGCACGAAGTTCGCCAGCTCCGCGGCCTCCGGGCGCACCAGCATCGTGCGGATGAACAGATTTTGCCAGGCCAGCTCGTTGATCACCCGAACCTTGACCCGATGCTCGGGCTGCGAGCCGCCGTGAAGATCCGCCACGAACAAGGTCGGCTTGTCGGCCAGCGCCTCCAGGAAATCCTCGTGCAGCCGGTCGAACGCCCGCTCGTCCATCGGCTTGTTCGACTTGCCCCACCAGACGCTGTTTTCGCTCACCGCGTCGCGAACGATGAACCGATCCTGCGCGCTGCGCCCGGTATGACGGCCGGTCTTCACCACGATGGGGCCATCCTTGGCGAGCAGGCCTTCGCCGCGGCTCACCGCTTGTTCCACCAACGGTGCCATGGTCAGGTTCCAGAACAGTTCGGCGTTCGTCCTGATGCCCTGCGCTTCTAGGCCTTGCTGCGGAACCCGGTTCAACACGCACTTTCCTCCGACATTCAAAAACAAACGGCGGCCTGGCTCCCCGAGCCGGGAACCGCCGCCGCAAACGTATACGTAAAGTGCCTATAGCCTCAAAAAAGTTGCACCGTCAAAACGGGCGGACGGCTTGTCTCCCTCTGGTACGCCCGGTTAAAGGCGCTGAGCCGTGCAGGAGTTGTCATTGAGCCAGGTGATCGCGCTGGTCGACGACGACCGCAATATTCTCACCTCCGTGTCGATCGCGCTCCAGGACGAGGGCTTCATCACCCGCGTCTACACCGACGCCGCCAGTGCCTTGAAGGCGCTGGCCGACAACCCGGCGGAGCTTGCGGTGCTGGACATCAAGATGCCCGGCATGGACGGCATGGAGCTGCTCAGGCGCTTGCGGGAGAGCGACGGGCCCGCGGCCAGGATGCCCGCGATCTTTCTCACCTCCAAGGACGACGAGCTGGACGAAGCGCTAGGGCTGGCGATGGGCGCCGACGACTATATCGCCAAGCCGTTCAGCCAGCGCCTGCTTATTGCGCGCATCCGCGCGATCCTGCGCCGTACGGAGATGACCCGCGGCGGCCCGGACGCCCTACCCGACGACCCGAGCAGTCCGCCGATCGAGCGTGGCCGTCTGCTGATGGACCCGGCGCGCCACCGCGTTACCTGGGACGGCAGGCCCGTCACCCTGACCGTTACCGAGTTCCTGATCCTGGAAGCCCTGGCCCAGCGTCCGGGCGTGGTGAAGAGCCGCAATCAGCTGCTCGACATCGCTTACCAGGACGACGTCTACGTCGACGACCGCACGATCGACAGCCACATCAAGCGCGTCCGGCGCAAGTTCCGCAGCGTCGATCCGGAGTTCGACGCGATCGAAACCCTATATGGCGTCGGCTACCGTTTCGGCGAAGAATGACGCGGGCGACACGATCGAGCGCGATCTGGCGCTCGGCTGGTCGCGCCGCTGGTCGCTGAGGCGACGGATCCTGGCGGTGAATGTCATCACCCTGGTGGTGGTGGCGCTGGCCGTGCTGTTCCTGGACAGCTTCCGCAACCAGCTGCAGGACGAACGGGAACGCCAGGTCCAGCGCGAAGCCCATCTCGCCGCGGCTGCGCTAGGCAGCCTTCCGACCCGGAGTTGGACCGAATATTTCGGCCGCATCGGCGCGGCCAGCAACAGCCGGTACCGCTTGTATGCCCCCAGCGGCAACCTGCTGCTCGACAGCTGGCGGACGAGCGGCCCGACTTATCGGCTGCGCGATCCCAGCGAGCAGCCCTGGACCAAGGCGATCGCCCGCACCCTGGACCGCGGCTTCAACGCGGTCGTGGGCGAACGCTCCCCGCCGGACTATGAGGAACCCCCCGTGGATCGGCTCGGAGCGTGGCCGGAGGCGGTCCAGGCAGCCCGCGGTCGCCGCGCCGTTACCGCAGTGCGCAACGCGCCCGACCTCACGCCCGTGATCTCCACGGCCGTGCCGGCCACCGCGGGAGCGGTGGTGCTCGTCACCTACAACGATCGCAACTTCACCCGCACCGTGCGGGCGGAGCGACGCAAGCTCGGCCTGGGATTGCTGGTCGCGACAGTTCTCTCCGTGCTGCTGTCCCTGTTCCTGGCGCGCACCATCGCTCGGCCGTTGCGGCGCCTGGCGCTCGCCGCTCATCGCGTGCGTCAGGGCCGCGCCCGCGAGGTCAAGGTGCCCCGCCTGCCCTCCCGCCGCGACGAGATCGGCCTGCTTGCCCGCTCGGTCAGTGACATGAGCCAGGCACTGCGCCAGCGCATCGACAACATCGAAGCGTTCGCGGCGGACGTCACCCACGAGCTCAAGAACCCGCTAGCCAGCCTCCGCTCCGCCGTAGACGGGCTTGAGCGGATCGAGGATCCGGGGCTCCGTTCACAGCTGCTCGATGTGGTTCGTCAGGATGTGCTGCGTCTGGACCGGCTAATCGGCGACATCGGCGAGGCGGCAAGAACCGATGCCGAGCTGGCCCGCGCCCGCTTCGAGCCGGTCGATCTTGGCGCCTTGATCGGCCAGTTGACGAGCGGGTGGGAGCAGCAGCGGACCAAGGGTGACGTACGGCTGGCCTTTGCACGTCCGCGCGCTGGAAGTACGGTCGTGCTTGGGGAGCCCGGCCGCCTTGCCCGCGCCATCGACAACCTCGTCGACAATGCCATCAGCTTTTCTCCGCCCAGCGGGCTGGTGGAGGTCGCCGTTGCGCGGGTCGGCGACAAGGTGCGGCTGCGGATTGACGATGAAGGGCCCGGCGTGCCGGCTGAAGCGCGTGAAGCGATCTTTAACCGGTTCCATTCAGTACGGCCCGATAGCGACCAGTTCGGTCGCCATTCTGGCCTCGGCTTGGCGATCGCGCGTGCGATCGTGAAGGGCCACGACGGGGAGATAGACGTGGCCGACCGCGACGATGCGCCCTCCGGAGCGCGCTTCACCATCTGCCTTCCGGCGGCGGGAGCAGCACAAGCATGACCATCCGCCTATCGTCCGAAACCATCCATGCCACCTGCGTAGCGGTTGACGGCCGGGCGGTGCTGATCAGCGGCCCATCGGGCGCGGGCAAGTCGGACCTCGCGCTTCGCCTGATCGATCGCGGCTTTACCCTGGTCAGCGACGACCAGACGCTTGTGCGCAAGTCCGGGGAGCGGCTGCTTGCCGCCGCCCCTGCCGCCATTGCGGGAAAGCTGGAGGTTCGCGGCATCGGCATCGTGGACATGGAAACCGTTAGCGACGTTCCTATCTGCCTGATTGTGGACCTTACCAGCGACATCCGCCGCATGCCCGACGACAGCCGCGAACGCTCCGTGCTCGGCACGCCCCTTCCCTTGATCAGCGTGGACGCGACCACCGCCTCCGCCGCGGCCAAGGTCGCACTGGCGCTGGACAGGTTCGGCCGGCTCAAGTGAACTACGAAGCGCGGCCTCGTTCCGAGCGCTTGCCGCGCCTGCTGCTGGTCACCGGCATGTCGGGCGCGGGTAAGTCGACGGTACTGGACGCGCTGGAGGACATGGGCTGGGACACCGTCGACAACCTGCCATCGGCCCTCCTCCACGATTTCGTGCACGGCGCCGATCGGGCGCGGCGCGATACTCACGTCGCCGTGGGCATGGACGCGCGCAGCCGCGGCTTCGATGCGGCGGCGTTGCCCCGCCTGATTCGCTCCATTGCTGGGGTACGACCCGAGATCCTCTATCTCGACGCTGCCGGCAACGAACTCATCCGCCGCTACAATGAGACGCGCCGGCGCCACCCGCTGGCGCCTGACCGCCCGGCAGAGGACGGCATTGCCAAAGAGCGGAATCTCACCTCCGCCCTCCGCCTCGCCGCCGACTCGATCCTGGATACGACCGATCTCAAGCCCGCCGACCTGCGGGACGAGCTGCGCCGGCGCTACGGAGAGGATCGCGATGAACCGGTGATCACCATCGGCAGCTTCGGCTTCGCCCGCGGGGCCAGCCGAACCGCCGACCTGATCTTCGATCTGCGCTTCGTGCCTAACCCGCACTGGGTTGATGAACTCCGGCCGCTGACGGGCCTTGATCAGCCGGTGCAGCAGTATGTCGCCGCGCAACCGGGATGGCGCGAAACGATGGACCGGGTGGAAGAGCTTCTTGCCGACCTCATCCCGCGCTACTGGAACAGCGGAAAGAGCTACGTTGGGGTGGCCTTCGGCTGTACCGGAGGGAGACATCGCTCGGTCGCCGCTGCGGTCGAGATGGCCGAACGGTTGCGTGTTCGCGGCTTTTCGCCGAATATCCGGCACCGCGATCTTGCAACAAGCCCGAGCGATTCCATCGAGGAACCTGCCGCGCTGAGCCCAAGCGCGAGAACGACATCGGGTGACTGAATGATTGGACTAGTACTGGTGACTCATGGCCGGCTGGCGGCCGAGTTCATCATTGCGATGGAACATGTCGTCGGACCGCAAAAGGCGATCGAAGCCGTGTGCATCGGGCCGGACGACGACATGGAAGCACGCCGCACCGACATCGCGGATGCGGTCGGCCGGGTCGAGGGCGGCCAGGGCGTGATCATCCTCACCGACCTGTTCGGCGGCACCCCGTCCAACCTGGCGATCAGCCTGATGAAGAGCGAGAACGTCGAGGTCATCGCGGGCGTCAACCTGCCGATGCTGATCCGGCTGGAAGGCGCGCGCAAGGTGCTGGGCGTGCGCGCAGCGGTGGCCGCGGCGCGCGAGGCCGGCCGCAAATACATCTCGGTGGCGTCCGAAATACTGGGCGAGGCCGCCGCTTGACCGAAGTCACCCGCGAAGTCCGCATCGAGAACCGCCGCGGGCTCCATGCCCGGGCGAGTGCCAAGTTCGTCGGCCTCGCCAGCGAGCTCCCGGCCGAGATCGAGGTCGCCAAGGACGGGCATGCGGTGTGCGGCACTTCCATCATGGGCCTGATGATGCTGGGCGCCGCGCGGGGCGATACCATTCGGATCAGCGCGCGCGGAGACGGCGCGGAGGAGGCGCTGGCCCGGCTGGTCACGCTGGTCGAGGACCGGTTCGGCGAGGAGTGATGCCCCGCCAGATCACCTCTTTCTCGAACGACACCGTCAAGCAGCTGAGGTCCCTTCGCGACAAGAAGGCCAGGCGCGAACAAGGGCTGTTCCTGGCTGAAGGCCTGCGCATCGTCGCCGAAGCGCGCGACAGCGGGATGCTTCCGGAGGTACTCGCCTTTTCCGCCGTGGGCGGGCTCCATCCGCTCGCCGCCGAGATCGTCTCAGCGACCGAAGCTGCGGGCGGCGATGTGATCCAGACAACGCCCGACATCTTGGCCAAAATGAGCGGCAAGGAGAACCCGCAGGTGCTGCTCGGCGCGTACTGCCAGCCGCAGAACCGCTTGGCCGATCTCAACCGCTCGGCCGCACCCTTATGGATGGTGGCCGAGAAGCTTCGCGATCCGGGCAACATCGGCACCATCCTGCGCACGGGCGACGCCGTCGGCGCGGGCGGGCTCATCTTGATCGACAATAGCGCCGACCCCTATTCGGTCGAGGCGGTTCGCGCTTCCATGGGGGCGATCTTCACCCAGACCGTCGTGCAGGCGCGTTGGGATGAGTTCCTGCCCTGGCTGCGCGCCGGCCCTGGCCAGCTCGTCGGGACCAGCCTCAAGACCGACACGGATTACCTGTCCGCCACTTACGAGCAGCCATGCTTCCTGCTGATCGGGAACGAGCAGGCCGGACTGCCGGTAGACTATGAGGACGAGTGCGACCTGCTGGTAAAAATCCCGATGGCCGGACGCGCCGACAGCCTGAACGCCGCCGTGGCGGCCGCAGTAATGGCCTTTCAGGTCCGGGCAAGCTGGCGCAGCTAAGCTCGCAACAAGCCTGACCTTGCTGCGTTTGTTAAGCGGATGAAACGAGCTGCCCTGATGCTTCTGCTGGTTACCGCGGGCTGCAACGGCGCTCAGGACCGGCTGACCGACGAGCAGGCGATGCAGGAGGCTGCAGCCAGCAACGAAGTGCTTGCCGGCGGAAGCGAGGCATCTGCAGCCGCCGTAGCCGCTGCGGTCACGGAGCCTGGCGAGACCGTCTATAAGGCACTGGGCACCGAGCCGGGCTGGGCACTAACCGTGCGGGCGAATGCCATGCTCTTCCAGGGCAATGATGGCACGACCCGGCTCGTCGAAGCCACGCCGCCCGGCTTCGCCCCGAGGTCCGGGACCTACCGGTCCGGCCGGTTGGCGATCACCATTGCGCCCGGCCCATGCAGGGACGGCATGAGCAACCACGCTTGGCGCGACAAGGTCAGCGTGGCGCTGCCGAGCGGCCAGGCAGCGCGGGGCTGCGGTGGTGGCCTGCTCGCCGTGGACGCGGCCAGGCCGGCGGGCGCTGCGCCGGACCCGGCGGAAGGCAATTGGACGGTAACCGCGATCAACGGCGTTCCGACCGGCGGGGGTGAGAATTTCGTGCTCACCCTGATTGGCGGCGAAATCCAAGCGGCGTTCGGCTGCAACGGCCTGCAAGGCCAGGCGGCTCGGAACGGCGACCATCTTGCCGTCACCCGTCTGCTTGGCACACAGATGGCGTGCGGCGATCCTGCCGACCGCTTCGAGCGCGAGGGCAAGGCGGTGCTGAACGCCAACCCGCGGATCGAACATGCGGACGGCCGGACCCGGCTGGTCGGCGAAGCTGGCACGATCGACCTCGCGCCCCGCCAGGAGGAAGGACCAACGGCATGAAAAAGATTGCACCGCTGCTCGCCGTGCTGCTGGCCGGCTGCATAACGCCGCCGCCCCCGCCACCGCCGCCGCCGACCGGACAGCTCTATGTGGCGCTCGGCACCGAGCCGTTCTGGCGCCTGACCATGAATTCGGCGGAGATCGTTTTCACCGAAGCCAACGTGCCAGGGGTGCAGATCGCCCAGCCGACGCCGCCGCCGATCATCGGCGTCGCCGGCGAAATCTACCGGACGCCGCGGATCAGCCTCAACGTCGTCCACGGATCATGCAGCGACGGCATGAGCGGCCGCGTCTACCCGGACAAAGTGCAGCTCAGCGTCGACGGCCGCGCCTTCCAGGGTTGCGGCGGAGAGCCGACCGGTCAGCCGTAGGCGGCTTCATTCCGCCGCGATGGGTGGCAAGTCCGAGTCGGCGGGCGGAGCGAGCTTGGTCATCGGCCGCGGCAGCGCTTCGACCATCGGCGGAACCGCGATCTCCTTGGCGCTTCCTGCGCCCAGGGTCTCGAAGCGCCGGGCCTGTGTGAAGACTTGGCTCTCGAAGCTGCCGACCATCTGGTTGTAGGCGGCGTTGGCGGTTGCGAGATTCTTGCCCATGCGCGCGACATGCTCGGCCATGGTCGCCAGCCGCAGGTGGAGCTCCTTGCCCAGGCCGGCGATCTCCTCGGCCGCCTTGGCGAGCTTCTCCTGCTTCCACATGCTGGCGACCGTGCGCGCGATCGCCACCAGGTTGGTCGGTGTGGCGAGCAGAACGCGGTCCTTGTGTGCCTTTTCCCATAGGTCGGGATCCTGCTCGAGCGCCGCCGACAGGAAGTGCTCGCCCGGGATGTACATGACGACATAGTCCGCCGAGTCGCCGAACTGCGCCCAGTAATTCTTGCTGCCGAGCTGCTGAGCGTGACGGACGATGGAGGCGAGATGCGCCCGGAAGCAGGCGGTGCGCCGCTCGTCGTCGACCTCGTCGCACCCATCGAGGTAGGCGTTGAGCGAGCATTTGGCATCGACGATCAGCTTGCGCCCATCGGGCAAGTTGACCACCGCGTCCGGCCGCAACCGGCCTTCGTCAGCGTCGACCGAGACCTCCATGTGGAAGTCGATGTTCTTGACCAACCCGGCCTGCGTCAGAACGTTCTCAAGCGACTTCTCGCCCCAACGCCCGCGCTGCTTGGGCGAGGAGGTCAGCGCGGTGACCAGCCGGCGTGCTTCGTCGCGGACCTGGCCCTGTCCCGTGCGGACCAGCTCGACCGCTTCGCGCAGGCCGGCGTAGTGATCGACCCGCTCCTTTTCCACGCGCTGCAGCCCTTCCTCGTATCGCTTCAGGGTTGCCTCGACCGGTTGCAGGAGGTTCTGCAGCTTGGCGCTGCTTTCCTTGTCGGCTTTGGCCAGGCGATCGTCGGCCTTGGTCAGGAAATCCTGGTGCGCCTTCTCCAGCAGCTTGTCGCCGACCTCGCGAAATTGCGCGATCAGCCCGTCACGCGACTTCTGCAGGTCGGTCATGCGTTCGTCGAAGTTGCGCACGTCCGCCTCGAGAGCCGCCTTGCCCCGTAGCGCCTCGTCCCGCTCGGCAGTAACTGCCCGCAGCCGATCGCTCAGCTGATCCACCTGCCCGGCCCGCTCCGTCGCCGCCGCGAGCTGCTGACGAACGGCATCGCGCTCGTCCGTTACCACCCGCAGCGTCTCCTCCGTTTGCGGCAGCCGACGGGCACGCTCGGCGGCGACCGCCAGCTCCTGCTCCGCGGTTCCGCAACGGCCCCGCAGGACCTCAGCCTCCGCCCTTGCCGCGGCGGCGGGGCGTCCGCCCAGAAACCAGCCGAGCGCCAGGCCGACCAGCAGTGCGCCGACCGCCAGAACCGCCACCATCACTGCGTCCATGACTCACCCCCGACCGGAACGAAATGGGAACTTACGGCCATGTGCGGCCTTGCTCAAGCGGAACATTGCGCCCATTCTGCTGCCGCCGTGAACAGGAGAGCCCATGTCCATTCGCAAGATGATCGGCCTGCATCCGGCCAGCCGCGAACACCACAACCACGCGCTGGCCGACGCCGTGCACCACCTGATGTACTGCGCGAAGATGTGCCTGAGCTGCGCCGATGCCTGCATGGCCGAGCAGGGCCACGACATGACCCAATGCATCCGCCTGTGCCTCGACTGCTCCGACATCTGCGAGGCGACCTCCCGGCTCGGGCTGCGACGGACCGGCGACGACCAGCCGACCTTGCGCGAACTGCTCGATGTCTGCGCCCGCATGTGCGACGCCTGCGCCGCCGAGTGCGAGCGCCATGACCATGAGCATTGCCAGCTGTGCGCGCAGATCTGCCGGGAATGCGCCGCCGACTGCCGCAACGCCGCGGCTTCGATCGCCTGAGCGCTAAAGAACCGCGGCCCCGTCCCGCTCCCGGCGGGCCTTGACCACCTTCTTGACGATCATGTCGCGCTTCAGCCGGGACAGATAGTCGATGAACAGCACGCCGTTGAGGTGGTCAACCTCATGCTGCAGGCACACCGACATGAGGCCGGCGAACTCGCCTTCCTGGGCGCGGCCGTCCGCATCGGTCCAACTGAGCCGGATCGTGTCGGGACGCTCGATCTCGGCATACTGCTCGGGGATCGAGAGGCAGCCTTCGTTGTAGCTCTTGCGCGCGTCAGAGCGGTGCAGGACCTCCGGGTTGATGAAGACGTGGGGCCGCTTGACCGGCTCGCCCGGCTCCTCCCCCTCTCCAACCGGCTCGGGCTCCTGCAGGTCGATCACCAGCAGCCGCCGCGGCACCGCAACCTGCACGGCGGCAAGGCCGATGCCCGGCGCCTTGTACATCGTCTCGAACATGTCCGCGATCAGCCGCTGCAGCTCGTCGTCGACGCGTTCCACGGGCGCGGAAGGGGCGCGGAGAATCGGATCGGGAACTTCGATGATCGAAAGCAATGGCATAAGCGCCGGTTAGCTCCCGCCGGTCAGGCGATCAAGCAACCGGACGGCGGGCCCTCAGCGCCTGCGCCAGTGTGCCCTCGTCGAGATAGTCGAGCTCGCCGCCGACCGGCAGGCCGTGCGCCAGCTGGGTCAGCCGCACCGGATGCTTCTCGAGTCGCTCGGCAAGGTAGTGCGCGGTGGTCTGGCCTTCCAGCGTCGCGTTCATCGCCAATACGACCTCGTCGATGCCCCCGGCCGACACTCGGCGCAGCAAGCCGTCGATGTTGAGGTCATCGGGCCGCACGCCCTCAAGCGCCGACAGGCGACCGCCCAGCACATGGTAACGGCCAGGGAATAGCCGCGACCGGTCGAGCGCCCAAAGATCGGCCACCTCCTCAACCACGCACAGGCTGCGCTCGTCGCGACGTGCGTCGCGGCAGATGCTGCAGGGGTCTGCCGTGTCGACGTTGCCGCAGGTCGAGCAGGTGGACAGCTTCTCCGCAACGTTCTGCAGCGCCGCGAGCAGCGGCTGCAGCGCATTCTCCCGCCGTTTCATCAGGTGCAGCACCGCCCGCCGGGCCGAGCGTGGCCCGAGGCCCGGCAGCCTGGCAAGCGCGCCGGCCAGTGCTTCGATCTCCTGGGATGCCATGACAACGGAGATAGTGGGTCCGGCGGAAAACCGCGAGTGCCGGATGTCCGCGGCCGCGCTAAGCTTCGAGCGTGTGCAATCTTTACACCCAGACCAGCGCGCCCGAGGGGCTCCGGCGAATGATCGAGCAGCTTGGCATGCCCCTCGGCTTTCCCGAAGGTATCCCCAACCTCCAGCCGCGGGACGTCGCCATCACCGATCCAGGTCCCATCGTGCGGGCCGCGGGCGCTGGCGGGCGTTACGAGCTGGTCGTGCGCCGCTGGAGCTGGCCGGGTTCGGGCGGCAAGCCAGTCTACAACTTCCGCTCGGACGGACGCGAGTTCGGCTCGGGCCGGTGCCTGATCCTGACCGACGGGTTTTACGAGTTCACCGCGCCGACGGAGCCTGGGGCCAAGCGCAAGAACCGGTGGCTGTTCACCGATCCCGCCGGTGCGCCGCTGGGCATCGCCGGCCTGGTCCGCGCCGTGCCGGAGGGTGGCGAGGCGTTCACCATGCTGACCTGTCCGCCCGGTCCGGACGTTGCGCCTTACCACGGTCGGCAGGTCGCCGTGCTGCCCGCCGCCAAGTGGCAGGCGTGGCTCGATCATGACGCGCCCGCCGCCGAGCTGATCGGACCGCTTCCGCCCGGCACCCTAAGCGTGTCGGCGGCCACCCGCTGACGGGAACGCGGCCATGCCCGTGCCGTTGAGGCGGCACGCAATGGAGGATCGGATGGACTACAAGAAGCTGGGTCTGGGCCTTGGTGTGTTCAGCATCGCGGTGGGTGCGCTGGAGGTCGCGGCGCCGGGCCGGATCGCGCGTGCGCTGGGGCTCGATGAAGATGGTCCCGCCAGGAAGACGATACTTGCCTTCGGGCTGCGCGAGCTGGCGGCGGGCGCGATGCTGCTGCGCGGACCCGCAGTCTCGTTCAATGTCTGGAACCGGGTGTTCGGCGACACGCTCGATACCGGCGCTCTGCTGCTGGCGCTCGGCTCATCGCGCAAGACGGGTGCGGTCGCAGGCGCGCTGGCCTTTGTGGGCGGAGTGACGGCGCTTGACGCCTGGACCGCACGCGGCCTCGACAAGGAGACCGGGCAGGCTTTCCCGCTGACTTACGGGCAGTCGGACATGAGCAAGCGCTAACCGGCAAAGGCGTGCCCACCTGTCCTCGGACCGGTGGGCACGCTCCGCCTTGTACTAGGCCGCGGTCTTCGCGCCCATGGCTTGGGCCAAACCGCGAACCTTTTCCACGATCTTCTCGTCTTCGGCACGCTCGACGGCCTTGGCGGTGCCTTCGCCGATCTTGTCCAGCAGGTCCTTGATCTTCTGCCCGTCCGGCTGGTCGGCGCCGAGCAGCTTCTCAAGCTTCTCCAGCTCGCTGGCCAGACCCTTCGCGCCCGGGAAATCCGCCTTGCGGAGCTCCTCGACCCACTCCCCCGTGAGCTTGGCACCCTGCTTGGCCGAAGTGTTCTCGATGCCCTTCTCGAAGGCATTCTCAGTTGCGGTGAAACGTTGCGGCATGGCAGGCTCCTGTTGGATCAGTAGTGAAGCGCAACGCTTCACCACCAGCCCAATGCCGCATCGCGAAAGAGGAAGCTCGCTTCGTCGCAGAGGCCGATCGCGGCATCGGTCGGCGAACGGTCAGCTCTCCGTGCCTGCCCCACCCGCGCCAAGAACCGCGCAGGCGATCCGATCGCCGCTGTTGCCGCTGGGGTCGGTTCGGTAGTCGTCAGCCTTGGCGTGGATCATCAGCGCCGCTCCGTCCTCGTCGAGCATCGGGGTCATGCCGCCGCGCAAGGCAACGTTGCGGAGGTTTGCAGTCACGCCGCCCGAGCCGGCCTGGCCGACGGTGATGTTCTCAAGGTCGCCCGCGTGCGCGCCCTGCGGATTGGTGGTGCCATGCTGACGGTTCTCCGGGTTCCAGTGCGCCCCGGCGCTCTCGAACTTCGGACTCTCGCACTTGCCGACCGCATGCACGTGCATCCCGTAGGTACCCTGCGGCATGCCCTGCACCGCGACAGTCAGCACGGTCACTCCGCCTTCGTCGCGGGTCGACACAGTTCCGACCTGCCGCCCGTCCGCAGTGCGCAGCTCTGCGGCCTGCATCATGCCGGTGCCGGTCGTGCTCGTCCCCATCGTTTCCGCCGCGCCGTTGACCGGCACCGCCTGCGCATCATTCTCCATGTTCAGGACGTCGCGCGCGTCCTCTTCCTGCTGCGCCTGGCAAGCCGCCAGCGTCGCCGCGCAGGCCGTGATGAGAAGAAGGGGTCGGATCATCGTCAAAGCTCCCGAAGCCACATGTCGGGGGAGCAAACGAAGCGTCGTGCAGTTCGGTTCAAAGCCGGCGCATCACTCCACCGTGACACTCTTGGCGAGGTTGCGCGGCTGGTCGACGTCCGTGCCCTTGAGCACCGCCACATGGTAGGCGAGCAGCTGCACCGGGACGGCATAGACCAGCGGCGCGATCAGCGGGTGCACCTCGGGCATCTCGATGGTTGCCAGGCAGCCCTCGCCGGCCGCGGCGATGCCCTTGGCGTCGCTGATCAGCACGATCTGCCCGCCGCGGGCGCGGACCTCCTGCATGTTGCTGACCGTCTTCTCGAACAGCGGGCCGGACGGCGCCAGCACGATCACCGGCACATCCTTGTCGATCAGCGCGATCGGACCATGCTTCATCTCGCCCGCGGCATAGCCTTCGGCGTGGATGTAACTGATTTCCTTTAGCTTCAGCGCGCCTTCCAGCGCCATCGGATAATCCGGACCGCGGCCCAGATAGAGCACGTCGCGGGCGGGCACGACCAGGTGTGCCATTGCCGCGATGTCCTCGTCATGGTCGAGCGCGCGGGACAAGGCTTCGGGCGCTTCCTGCAGATGCGCCACGATTTCCCGCTCGTCCTCCGCGCTCATGCGCCCCTTGGCGCGGGCGAGGTTGGCGGCAAGCGCGGCGAGCACCGCCAATTGGCAGGTGAAGGCCTTGGTCGACGCGACTCCGATCTCCGGTCCGGCCCGCGTCGGCAACAGCAGGTCGGCTTCCCGCGCCATGGAGCTGGTCGGCACGTTCACCACCACCGCGATGGTCTGCCCTTGGCTCTTGGCGTGACGCAGCGCGGCCAGCGTGTCCGCGGTCTCCCCCGATTGCGAGATGAACAGCGCCAGCCCGCCCGGCTCCAGCACGGGGTCGCGATACCGGAACTCGCTCGCCACATCGAGGTCGACCGGCACCCGCGCGAAGCGCTCGAACCAATATTTGGCGACCATGCCCGCGTAGTAGCTGGTCCCGCAGGCGACCACCGTCACTCGGTCGATGCCGGCCAGGTCGAAGCCGAACGCGGGGATTGCTACTTCGCCCTCGAATGCGCGGACGTAGCTTTGCAGCGTTTGCGCGACCACCAGCGGCTGCTCGAAGATCTCCTTGCGCATGAAGTGCGCGTGGTTGCCCTTGTCGACGTGCTCGGCTGAGGCGCCGCTGTCGACGATCTCGCGCGTGACCGGCTGGTTGGAGCGGTCGTAGATTTGCACCCCGTCGCGGCCTGCCACGACCCAATCGCCTTCGTCGAGGTAGGCGATCCGGCGGGTCCATGGCGCAACTGCGATCGCGTCCGAGCCGAGGTAGTTCTCACCCTCGCCGTAGCCGACGGTCAGCGGCGCTCCCATGCGTGCGCCGATCACCAGATCCGGTCGGTGGCGAAACAGAAAGGCGATGGCGAAGGCCCCGTGCAGCCGCGGCAGCACCGCCGCCACCGCATTCTCGGGCGAGGCGCCGCCCTCGACCTCGCGCGCGACCAGATGTGCCACCACCTCTGTGTCGGTTTCGCTGGTGAACTGCCGGCCTTCGCCGATCAGCTCATCCCGGAGCGGCTTGAAGTTCTCGATAATGCCGTTGTGGACCAGGGCGACCGGCCCGACGATGTGCGGGTGCGCGTTGCCTTCGGTCGGGGCGCCGTGCGTCGCCCAGCGGGTATGGGCGATGCCGATGGTTCCTTCGGGCCGGTCCTCCGCCAGCTTGCCCTTGAGGTTGTCGAGCTTGCCCTCGGCCCGCTGCCGTTCGAACGCGCCCTCGGCGACCGTGCAGATCCCCGCGGAGTCATAGCCCCGATACTCCAGCCGCTTCAGCCCGTCGAACAAGCGCTGCGCCACCGCTTGCCTGCCGACGATCGCCACAATCCCGCACATGCTACTTCGCCTTTGCCCCCTGCCGCTCGCGAAACCGCGCGGCCCATCCGCCCAAGCTCTTCTGTTCGGCCCTGGTCACGCCCAGCGCATCGGCCGCGACATCTCGGGTGACCACCGATCCCGCCCCGACGATCGCCCCGTCGCCGATGTTGACCGGGGCCACCAGCGCGCTGTTCGAGCCGATGAATGCCCGCTCGCCTATCCGCGTCCGGTACTTGAAGAAGCCATCATAGTTGCAGGTGATGGTGCCCGCCCCGATGTTGGCCCCTGCTCCGATTTCCGCGTCGCCCAGGTAGCTAAGGTGATTGGCCTTGGCGCCGTCCCCGAGCCGCGCCTTCTTGACCTCCACGAAGTTGCCGACCCGTGTGCCCCGGCCGAGCTCGGCGCCGGGTCGGAGCCGGGCGAACGGCCCGACCTCCGCTTGCGCGCCGACCTTTGCGCCCTCCATGTGGCTGAAGGCGCGGATGGTCGCCCGATAGGCGATCGCCACCCCGGGGCCGAACACCACATGTGGCTCGATCGTCACGTCGCGACCCAGCTCAGTGTCGAACGAGAACCAGACGCTGTCCGGGTCGATCAGGGTCGCGCCCTCTTCCAAAGCGCGCTGGCGGCGGCGCTGCTGCCAGTCATGTTCCAGCGCGGCCAACTCGGCGCGGCTGTTGACGCCGGCGGTCTGCCAGGCGTCGGTCTCGATGGCGACCGCCCCGCGCCCTTCTTCGGTCGCGATCATCACGATGTCCGGGAGGTAATATTCGCCCGCGGCATTGGTGTTGCCGACCTGGCCGAGCCAGCGGAACAGGTCGCCGGCGCGCACCGCCATCATGCCGCTGTTGCACAGCCGTACCGCCCTCTCCGCCGGGTTGGCGTCGCGATACTCCACCATGCGTGCGATGCTGTCCTTTTCGCCGAGGATCACCCGACCGTAAGCGCCGGGATCGGCGGGGCAGCTTGCCAGCACCACCACGCCCGGCTGATCAGGCGCCTCCAACCGCTCGCGCATAGCGTCGAGCGTCTCGGCCGCAACGAACGGCGTGTCGCCGTAAAGGATGATCACCGTTCCGTCGAAGCCGCCGAGCGCGCCTTGCGCCTGCTGCACGGCGTGCCCGGTGCCCTTCTGCTCCTCCTGCACCGCGATCATGGCGTCATGCCCGGTGAGCGCGGCCTCGACCTGCTCCCGGCCCTTGCCGACAACCACGACCCGGCGCTCGGCGCCGAGCCGGTCAACGGTGTCCAGCAGATGTTCCAGCATCGGGCGCCCAGCGATTGGGTGGAGCACCTTGTGCGTGTCCGAGCGCATGCGGGTACCCTGGCCGGCCGCCAAAATGATAACGGAGAACGGATTCATGGCGCGCCCATTGGCATGGCCAACAGGCGGGCGCTAGATGGGACATGCGAGCGCCGGGTGGGCGCCCGCGCCAGCGCTCAACTGCCGGCGCCGCCCGAGTTGTCGCCGCCGGAGTTGTCGCCGCCGCCGCCCGCGTCGTCGCCCTTCTTGGGCGTGCGGCGGGTACGGGTTCCCGCCGCGGATCCCCGGCGGTCGGCAGTGCTTCCGGTCCGCGACTTGCGCGTTGAGGCACGCGACGAGGCCGTGCGCGGCCGCCCGCGGCTGGTAGTGGTGTCGGTGCCCTCGCCGCCGCTAGCTTCCTCGGACGAGCCGGACCCCTTGCGCGAACTGCCGCGGGCCTTGCTTTCGCCCGATGCCGCGCGCTTAGTGGCGGTGCGGCGGGCTGGAGACTTGCCTGCCTCCGCGGCCTCCGTGGTCTTGCGTTTCCGGCCGTTGCCGCTGCCCGAGGTGGCCCGGCTCTGGCCCCCGGCTGCACGGCGCCCGCTTGCCGCACCGCTAGCCGGGCTGCTCTCCTTCGTCTTGTTGTCCTCGCTGCCGGCATCGCCCGACAGCACGCGGTTAGCCGCGTCCGCCACCGCATCCGCGATCAGCGATCCGAGCCGCGCAACGCTGCTGGCGACGGAAGTGGCGGCGTTGCTGGCGGTGTCGGCCGCCTCCATGCCAGCGTCGCGGATCTTGCGGCGGGCGGTTGGGCTGGCGCTGATCGCCGCGGCGGCCGCGGCCAGACCTGCCGCGATCATCTCCTTGCTCATCGCCGCCTTGGCCAGCTTGTCGAGATTTTCCTTGCTGGTCAGCGCGGCAAAGGACGAGCCCTGGCCGGCAGCTCTTTGGTCCTGCTTGCGTTCGGTGCCGCTCTGTGCACCGCCATCCCGCTGGTCGCTGCCGCCGTGAACGGGAAAGTCGCTCAGGGCATCGTTGTTCTGGCTGGTGAAAGAAGCGTTGCCGCCCTGGTTGTTCGACTTGCCCGTCCTGTCCTTCGCCACCTCGGCTTCTCCCTTTGTCCGCGGGAAAGACGGTCCACGAGCGCAACGGTTCCGAGCTCCAAAAGCCGGCAAGTTTAAGGGGACCACCGCCGCGGCGATGATCCCCTCGAACATGGTCAGCGGCCGGAGTGTTCCAGCCCGGGAGACCACGGCAGGCTTTCACTGACACCTCGATTCACCCTCCGGCCACGCCGGAACGATCAAGGTGTTAAGCCCGCATCCCCCGAACGAACCTCACCGACCCCTCTGCTGAACCATGAGACATCGGATCACCTCCTTTCGCTGCGTTGAAGCTTCGGCAAGAATGCGCAGCAAACGCCGCACGTTCAAGTCTTGTAATGCACTCTACTTTCGGCAATCCTCGACAGCTCGCGCCGCTTCCGGCCAGGCCGGAACCACCAGCCGCGGAGCGCCCGCGACCTCCACCGCGAACTTGCCCCGGCTGAAGGCGATGGCATCCAGCAAGGGATCGGTCGCCGGCAGGTTGGCGATCCAAGGCAGCGTGCGATCTCCGCTGCTTGTCCGCACGACTAGGGGAGCGCCGCTGATGGCTCCTGTCCGGGTCAGGCTCACGCGCCGGCTCGCTACCGTGCAGCGGAGTGCGAACTGTGCTCCGCGGACGTCTGTGAACACCGCCTCGCTCCCGCCTGGAACCGCCCGCCAGATCCAGCTACCGCCTGCGACCGGCACTGCCCGCCAGTCCGCGACAGGCGCAACGGCGGGGGTTGCGGCCTGCAGCGCCGCGGCAATCACAATAGTTCCGATCATCACCGCCCCAGCTTGTCGACCTTGGCCCTTAGTGCATCGAGTTCGGCCCGCAGCGCCTCCACTTCGCCGCTGTCCGCCTTGCCCGCGGCCGGCTCCTGCCGCTTGCCGGCTGACGCCTTGGTGAACTCCTCGAACAAGGCCATGTTGCGCTGGGCGATGTCGGCGAACATGTTGGTGCCGAACGCTTCGCGGAATACCGTCTGGTTCTTGGCGAAGCTCGCCATCGCCCCTTCCAGATATTGCGGCACCATGCCCTGCATCGAGTTGCCGTACAGGCCGATCAGCTGCCGGAGGAAGTTCACCGGCAGCATGGTCGTGCCGCGAGCCTCCTCCTCCACGATGATCTGCGTCAGCACCTGGTGGGTGATGTCCTCGCCCGTCTTGGCGTCCACCACCTGGAAGTCGCGGCCGTCGCGGATCATCTGCGCCAGCCGGTCCAGCGTGACGTAGGCCGAACTTTCCGTGTCGTAGAGCCGCCGGTTGGCGTATTTCTTGATCGTCACCTTGGCGGTGCCCTCGGCCATGCTACGCTCCTCTTGCCGTGAGCAGACTAGCACCCCCGCTTGACGCACCGCAACATGAGCCGGCGCCCCGGCCGCTGCCGCTGTTTATGGGGCTGGTGCGGGAAGTCGCGACGCGCGATCCGCAGCTGGCAGCCAAGGCGTTACGCGGCCTGCGGGCCTACCAAGCGGCCCCGCGGTCTCCTCCCGTCGCGGACAGCGCGCAGGCTGCGCGGGGCGAGGCTCATCTGCGCCATTGCGCGGGCACCGGCCGGCCGATCGTCCTTGTCCCTTCCATCATCAATCCGCCGCACGTGCTCGACCTCGACCCTGGCACCTCGCTGGCTGCGGCATTGGGCCAAGCCGGGCGGGTAGCGCTGGTGGACTGGGGGTCGCTGGCCGGGCGAAGGCATCTCGATCTATCGGGACACGTCCGCGATCTGCTGGTCCCGCTGTTGTCGCGGAGCCTTTCCGAACCGCCACTGCTGGTCGGCTACTGCCTTGGCGGAACGCTGGCGCTTGCGGCGGCGGCCCTGACCGAGGTCGCGGGAGTTGCCACCCTTGCCGCCCCCTGGCACTTCTCCGCCTACCCCGCGGACGCACGGTCGGGCCTCGCCAGATTGTGGCAGCAGGCCCGCCCGGTTGCCGAGCAGCTCGGCGCACTGCCGATGGAGGTGCTGCAAGCCGCCTTCTGGTCGCTCGATCCCGAACGGGTGGTAGCCAAATATGCGAGTTTCGCGGACCTGGCGCCGGATAGCGCCGGGGCGCGGCGCTTCGTCCTGCTGGAAGATTGGGCCAACAGCGGCCAGCCGCTGCCGTTGCCTGCCGCACATGAGCTGATCGAGGGATTGTTTGGGCTCGACCTTCCGGGGACCGGCAAGTGGCTGGACGGCCTGCCGAGCTGCAACACCATTCACTTCACCGCTGGCAGCGACCGTATCGTGCCGCCCGCGACCGCCGCGCCGGGCGCCACGATCGCCTGTCCGGCGGGCCATGTCGGCATGGTGGCCGGCCGCAGCGCGCCACTCCATCTGCACCGTCCCTTGCGGCAGTGGCTTGCCGCACAGCCGCGCGGCGGCTAAGCGCGTGCCAACGCACCCATAGCTCAGCTGGATAGAGCGTTGCCCTCCGAAGGCAAAGGCCAGAGGTTCGAATCCTCTTGGGTGCGCCACTGCTGTCGATCCCGAAGGACGGTTGCCGCCCGCGCCAGCTGCGCTACCTGCGTGAGGTCTGCTGCGCCCTTGGGCACGATCCAGGTCCCGCCGACGCAGCGCACGGCCGGGTGAGCCAGCCAGTCGGGCGCGTTTTCCGGGGTGATCCCGCCGGTGGGGCAGAAGCGGACGGATGCGAACGGCTCCGACAGCGACTTGAGGGCCGGCAAGCCGCCCGAAGCGACCGCCGGGAAGAACTTGAAGCGGTCGAGCCCGAGGTCCAGCCCGCGCATGACGTCACCAGCGCTGGATACTCCGGGAAGGTAGGCCAGCCCGGACTCCAGCACCGCCCGGCTGAGCCCTTCAGTCAGCCCCGGAGCGACGATGAAGGTGGCGCCGGCGTCCTGCGCTTGGGCCAGCTGCTCGCGGTTGACCACCGTGCCGGCCCCGACGATTGCGCCCGGCACCCTCGCCATGGCGTGGATTGCGTCCAGTGCATGGGACGTACGGAGGGTCACCTCGATAACCGGCAAGCCATTGCTCACCAGCGTTTCGGCGAGGGCCGCGGGGTCGATGCTGCCGTCGAGGATCAGTACGGGGATTACCGGCGCCGCGCCCATGATCTCGTCAATGGTCGTCATGGATGGGCCCTCGCGAAGGCAGCCGCGGCGCCGAAAAGCCCGGGCTGCGGATGGGTGATGAGCTTGACCGGCATCTCGTCCATGCGCCGCTCGAACCGGCCCTTGGCGATGAACCGGTCGCGAAAGCCCGAGCGCGGCAGGTGGGCGGCCAGGCGCAAGCCGAGGCCGCCGCCGATCACTACCGCCCGTGCCCCCTGCGCGAGTGCAAGATCGCCTGCCACCGCGCCGAGCGTCAGGCACAGCCGGTCGAGGGCGGCCGCGGCCAGGCTGTCGCTGCCGTCCATCGCCGCGGCCCACAGCTGCTTGTCGTCGCGGATGGTCAGCGGCCGGTTCTCGATCGCGCCCAGTGCCTCGTAGATATTGAACAGCCCGCGGCCGGAAATCAGCCGCTCGACCGAAACGCGGCGGAAGCTGCGGCGCAGTTCTTGAAGAATGCGGTCCTCCAGGCTGTCCAGCGGCGCGAAGTCGACGTGGCCGCCCTCGGTCTCGATCACCTGATAGGTCGAGGGATGGCGGACCAGGCTTGCGACCCCCAGGCCGGTACCGGGGCCGACGATGCTGACGATGCCTTCTTCCGGCAACGGCACCTCAGGTCCGCACAGGTGGGTGTAGGCCGAACCGTCGAGCGCGGCCACGGCATGGGCCACCGCGCCAAAGTCGTTGACGATGGCGTATCGCTCCACGCCGAGCTTCTCGCCGATCAGCGCCGGGCGGATCACCCAGGGGTTGTTTGTGAGCTTCAGCAGCTCGCCGCCGACCGGACCGGCGAACGAGATGGCAAGCTCGTGCGGCAAGATGTTGCCCGAACGGCGTCCGAACTCCTCCCAGGCGGTCTGGAAACTGGCATGTTCGGCGGTCTTGAGCGTGACCGGCTCGGACAGGTCGGTCACGCGGCCGCGCTCCACCGTCGCGAGCGCGAAGCGCGCGTGGGTGCCCCCGATGTCCGTAGTGACAATCCGCCGTGTCACGCTTGCTCCTGCTCCATCATCGCCAGCATCGCCGACGCGCCCCGCTCGGCATCGTCGGCTCCAAACCGCATCAACGCGAACAGCTCGCGGCCGGTGCCGGCAGGGGGCGGGGGCGACGGTGCGGGATCGCGCGCGGCCAGGTCCACCCCGACCGCCGCCAAGGTGCCATCCTCGGCCGAAAGCCGCACCACGTCGCCGTCCCGGAGGCGGCTGAGCGGCCCGCCGCCCAGCGCTTCGGGCGACACGTGAATGGCCGCGGGCACCTTGCCGCTCGCCCCCGACATGCGCCCGTCGGTGACCAGCGCCACGCGCTGTCCTCGGTCCTGCAGCACGCCCAAGGTCGGCACCAGCTTGTGCAGTTCGGGCATACCGTTGGCACGCGGACCCTGAAAGCGAACGACCACCACCACATCCCCGTTGAGCTCGCCCGCCGAGAAGGCACGCAGCACGTCGTTCTGGTCGGAGAAGACGCGCGCAGGCGCCTCCACCGTCCAGCGGGTAGGATCGACCGCGCTGGTCTTGAAGGTCGCACGACCGAGATTGCCTTGCACCAGCCGCATGCCCCCGTCGGGCAGGAACGGCTGCTGCACGGGCCGCAGCATGGTGTCGTTCCGGCTCTCGGTCACCTCGGTCCAAACGAGTTCGTCCCCGGCCAGCTCCGGGTTGGCGGTCCACGCCTGGAGGCTGTCCGCCCCGGCAGTTACGACATCCCCGTGGATCAGCCCGGCGCCGAGCAGCTCGCGCGTCACAAAGCCGATCCCGCCGGCATAATGGAAGTCGTTCACGTCGCCCGAACCATTCGGGTAGACCCGCGCGATCATCGGCACCGCGGCGGACAGCGCATCGAAATCCTCCCAGTCGATCAGGATGCCCGCGGCCCGCGCAATCGCGGGCAGGTGGATCGCGTGGTTGGTCGACCCGCCGGTCGCGAGCAGGCCGACGGTCGCGTTGACGATGCTGCGCTCGTCGACGCACTGGCTGAGCGGCCGCTGCTTGGTGGCGGCCAGCTCCGCCAGCCGGTGCACCGCCGCCTGGGTCAGCGCCTGGCGCAGCGGCGTGTTCGGCTGGATGAAGGCCGCATTAGGGATGTGCAGCCCCATCAGCTCCATCATCATCTGGTTGCTGTTGGCGGTGCCGTAGAAGGTGCAGGTGCCCGGCGCATGGTAGCTCGCCGCTTCCGAGGCGAGCAGTTCCTCGCGGCCGACCTTGCCCTCGGCGTAGAGCTGCCGCACCCGAACCTTTTCCTTGTTGCCGATCCCGGTCGGCATCGGCCCGCCCGGCACCAGCAGCACCGGCAGGTGACCGAAGCGCAGGGCCCCGATCAGCAGCCCGGGCACGATCTTGTCGCAGATGCCGAGCAGCGCCGCGCCCTCGAACATGCCGTGGCTCAGCGCCACCGCGGTCGACAGAGCGATGGTGTCGCGGCTGAACAGCGACAGGTCCATCCCGTCCTGCCCCTGGGTTACCCCATCGCACATCGCCGGCACCCCGCCGGCGACCTGCGCGGTCGCCCCGACCTCGCGCGCGAAGATCTTCATCTGCTCGGGGAAGCGCGCATAGGGCTGATGCGCGGACAGCATGTCGTTGTAGGCGGTGACGATGCCGATGTTCGGCCCCGCGATGTTACGGATGCGGTCCTTGTCCCCTTCCGCCGCCGCGAAGCCGTGGGCGAAATTGCCGCAACTCATCCGCGGCCGGCTGATGCCGCGCTCGGCCTGCGCAGCCATGAGGTCGAGGTAGCGCCGCCGGCTCGGCCGGGAACGCTCGACGATGCGCTCGGTGACGGCGGCGATGCGCGGGTCCAGGTTCATGCGGAGCACCAGTGAATGGTCGGAGGCTGCCGCAGGTCGGCCAGGACGCGCCCGATCGGCAGGTCGGAGTCGCTCCCCTCAGTGAGCGCTTGTTCGAGCAACGCGCGCTTCTTCTCGCCGGTTATACTTACGAGCACCGCATCGGCCGAGGCGATCGCGGACCTGGTCAGCGTCACCCGGGCGACCGGCGCTTCGGGCGGGAGCGGATCGGGCCGGACGCCGACCGCCCGACGCACCGCGGGAGCATCGAGCGCCGCCTGAAGGTCGGGACCCGCGAAGATGGAGGCGGTATGGCCGTCCTCGCCCATTCCGAGCCAGACCAGCGCGGGTGGCCAGGGCAGTTCCTGCAAGCGCGCGTCCGCAACATCGCCAGCACGCCCAGGCTCAGGCTCGCCATCCGCGATCGGAACGACCTTCGCGTCCGTGCCCGCGAAGCTCTCCTTAAGTAGCCGCGCGTTGCTCAGTTCCAAGCCGAGTTCGACCAGCCGCTCGTCCGTCGGGATCAGCGTCACTGCTTCCCACGGCAGCGCCGCCGCAGCGAGGTGGCGAAAGATCGGCCGCGGCGTGCTTCCGCCCGGCAGCGCCAGCAAGCTCCTTCCCCGCTCGCCAACCGAACGTCGCACGATCACACTCACGTCCCCGGCGACCGCCTCGGCGAAAGCGCCCGGATCGTCGTGACAGCGCCACTCGGCCCTAGTCATTCCAGCTCACCCCGTCGCGCTCGGCCAGCGCGATCGCCGCGGACGGACCCCAATTGCCCGCCGCGTAAGGCCGCGGCGCCATGCCGGCGGCGGTCCAGGCCGCGCGCACCCCGTCGATCCATTGCCATTGCGCTTCAACCTCGTCGCGACGCACGAACAAGGTGGGGTCCCCCTCCAGCAAGTCCAGCAGCAAGCGCTCATAGGCGATGCGCCGGCGCACGTCGCTGAAGGCATGCGGTTGGTCGATGTCGAGCGCAACCTCGCGCAGCCGGATGCCGCCTCGGTCGAGCCCAGGCAACTTGGCCATCAGCTCCAACGCGATGTTCTCTTCGGGCTGGATCGAGATGATCAGCCGGTTGGGAACGGTCCGCGCGCCGCGGCTGGCGAACATGGAGTGCGGCACCTGCCGGAACTGGATGACGATCTCCGTCCGCCGTTCAGGCATCCGCTTGCCTGTGCGCAGGTAGAAGGGCACGCCCGCCCAGCGCCAGTTGTCGACATGCGCCCGGAGCGCGACAAAGGTTTCCGTGGCCGACTGGCGGCTCAGCTCGTCCGAGTAGCCGGGCACCGGCTGGCTCGCCACCGCGCCCGGAGCATATTGCCCCGTGACCACTTCCCGCTCGATCCGCTCGGGCGTGAGCGGGCGCAGCGAGCGGAGCACCTTGACCTTCTCGTCCCGGATCGCGGTCGCATCGAAGCTCGCGGGCGGCTCCATCGCCACCAGCGCGAGCAGCTGCAGCATGTGGTTCTGGACCATGTCGCGCAGCGCACCCGTGCCATCGTAATAATCGCCGCGTTTCTCCAGGCCGACCGTCTCGGCGATGGTGATCTGCACATGCTCGATGTGCTGCGCGCTCCACAGCGGCTCGAACAGGATGTTGGCGAAGCGCAGCGCCAGCAGGTTCTGGACGGTCTCCTTGCCCAGGTAATGGTCGATGCGGAAGGTCTGCTCCTCGGTGTAGGCTGCCGCGACCGCGTCGTTGATCTCGCGGCTGGAAGCGAGATCGGTGCCGAGCGGTTTTTCCAGGGCCAGCCGCACGTTCGGGCCCGCCAGGCCGGCAGCCTCCAGATTGTCGATGGTCGGCTTGAACAAGCTCGGCGCAGTGGACAGGAAGATCGCAACTTCCCCCGCCTCGTCGCCCAGCGCCTCCGCTAGCCGCTGGAAGCCGTCGCCGTCCTGCGCGTCCAGCGGCACGTAGCGGAACCGCTCGGCGAACCGCTCGGCCGTACGCTCGTCGAACAGGCCGCCCGGCGCATGGTCGCGCAGCGCCGCCACCACATGCTCGCGATAGCCCGCATCATTCTGCTGGGTCCGCGCGGTCGCGACCACCGCCAGCTCCTTGGGCAGCAGCCCGTCTGCGTCCAATCCGTAGAGCGACGGCAGCAGCATGCGCGCGGCCAGATCGCCGGTGGCGCCGAACAGGATCAGCGTGGAAGCGACGGCGCGGCTCATGCGGCCACCCGCTGCTGGAGCGCGGCAAGGGCTGCGCGGTGGGTCGGGAAATTGCGTGCGCAGCCGGCGATGAAGCGTTCCACCTCGGCCATGTCGATGGGCGCGATGTCCGGGCCGGGTGCGCGCAGCCGGCTCTCGTCGGGGAAGTTGCCGTACCCCGCCAGCATGCAGTGCCAGCTGAGCGGCGGGTATATGTCGGCGATGCCCTGGCGATGAATCTCGTCCGTCAAATCCGCACCCGTGAACCAGGCGGTGATGATGCCCTTGAGGCTGTCCGACAGCCGGTCGTGCCCCGTCGCATCGCGCCAATAGTAGGTGTCGCGCCGCTGGGCCGTGCGATAGTGGCCGACGATGTAGTCGCGGATGCCTTCGTAGCGGCGGGCAATGGCGGCGTTGAACTGGTCGCGCTCGGCTTTCTCGTAAGCGTCCAGGAAGCTTTCCACCGTCTCCAGTACGACGTGGAGCGCGGTCGCTTCCAATGGCTCCAGAAAGCCCTGCGCGAGGCCGATCGCCAGGCAGTTCCTCACCCAGCTCCGCTGGACGCGGCCGCAGCGCATGTTGAGGTGCCGCACTTCGGCATCGGCCGGCAGACCGAGGTGGGCGCGCAGCTCGGCCGCGGCGTCTTCCGGGTCGAGGTAGCGCGATGAATAGACGTAGCCGTTGCCCGCCCGCGCGGTCAGTGGAATGTGCCAGATCCATCCGGCCGATGCGGCGGTCGCCGTTGTGCAGGCGAGCGGCCCGCTTGTCGGCAGCGGCGTCGGGGCGACCACCGCCCGGTCGTTGAACAGATTGTCGGCGAAGCTCAGGTGCTTCTCGCCCAGCGCACCCTCGATGATGGCCGCACGAAAGCCGCTGGCGTCCAGGAACAGCTCGGCCTCAAACCGCCGCCCGTCGTCGGCGATCAGCGCGGCGACGTCGTCGGCTTCGTTCAGCTGTACCTCGGCGATCGTGGCGGTCTCATGCCTGACACCGCGCCCTACAGCGAAGTCCCGCAGCGTGGCGCCGACCAGATGGGCGTCGAAGTGGTAGCCGTAGCCGATACGGAACGGGAAGTTGTCGGGAGCAAGCGGCGCCAGCCCGCCGCGGGCGATGCGCGTGCTGAGATAGAATGGGTCTGGATGCACGCGTACGTCACGGCCCGCTCGTCGCGCGCGGGTCGCATAGAAGAACTTGCCTTCGGTGAACCTGTCGACCTCGGTCGGGAACGGATGGAAGTAGCGCTCGAACCCGGGCCGGTCGGACCAGCCCGCAAACTCGATCCCTGCCTTGTAGGTGGCATTGCAGCGCGGCATCCACTCAGCCTCGCCGATCCCGAGCTGGTCGAAGAAGGCCTTGAGCTGGGGGGTCGAGCCCTCGCCCACGCCGATAATGCCGATGTCCTTGGACTCGATCAGGGTGACGTCGCAGCCTGCCCCGCCCCAGCGCTGCTGCAGCAGGTTGGCGGCCATCCATCCGGCGGTTCCGCCACCGAGGATGATCACGCTGCGGGGCGGCGGGCGGGCGGTCACTTCCAATCGCTCAGCAGCCAGCCGAAGATCTCGTCGAGCCGCGCGGCCCAGGCATTCTCGTCATGCTCCGCCCCTTGGTATACGCGGCTCTCGAAATCCCTGCCCTGCCGCCAGCCGAGGCGCTTCGCCTCTGCGTCGATTACCTGCTGATAGGGAGCATAGTGCGCGTCAAGTGTCGCGGTGCCGTGATCCATCCAAAGCTTGCGGCCCCTGGGTGCGCGCAGCTGATTGTACAGGTAGACCCGCCACGCACCCTTGATCGTCTCGCCAAGCCCCGGCGCTTTGGCGAGGTCGTCCGGACCGATCAGCGCGAAGTGGGTGGAGACCGCTGCCGCCTTGCCGAACACGTCCGGGCGCTCGGTCAGCGCGTAGAGGCTGATCAGCCCGCCCATGCTTGAGCCCGCGACCGCCGTGTGTCTTGCCTGCGGACGGGTTCGGTAAATGCGGTCCATCAGCGGCTTCAGCTCGTCGGCCAGGAAGCGGAGGTAGGCGTCGCCTTTCAGCGGCCCCGCGGAGCTCTCGATGCCTGCCCGAAGCAACGGCTCCGCCACCTTGACCGGGAAATATCGCTGGTACCGCTCCTTCCCGGGATGATCGACGCCCACGATAATGAACGGCCGCGTCTTGCGGTCGGCGATCAGCCGGAGTGCGGACCGGTCCGCCGCCCAGATCTTGTTGTAGCCGGACCGCTCCTTGAAGAATAGGTTCTGCCCATCGTGCATGTAGACGACCGGGTACCGCCGCCTGGTCTCGCGGGCGTAGCCGGGCGGCAGCCAGACGGTGACCGTCGCCTGGGGAACGAAGGCGGAGGGCACCTCATGGCTGATGAAGTGGCCTTCGTCCCGCGCGTGCGCCGGAGCCGCCAGCGCCAGCCACAGCAATAGGGCGAGAAGCCAGCCCCTCACCGGCCGAGCGGCACGAACCGCACCGCGATGCCGCCGCCCGCCGCCAGCCGCACGGGCAGGCTGTCGGTACTGCGGACCACGCGCCGCTCGATCACGATGCTGCGCGGATTGGTGCGGAAGTCGGCGTCGTCGCCGTCGCGGTAGATCTCCGCGCGGTAGCGGCGGCCCGTTTGAAGGAAGGACAGCGGCACCGTCATCGTCCGCGCTTCCTCATCGGTGATGCCGCCCAGGAACCAGTTCGCCTTGCCCCGCTCCTTACGCGCGATCACCGCATAGTCGCCGACCGACCCGGCCAGCATGCGCGTGTCGTCCCAATCCACCGCGACGTCCTTGATGAACTGGAAGGGCGCCATGTTCGCTCCGTAGTTCTCGGGCAGGTCGGCGGCCATCTGGATGGGCGAGTAGATCGTCACATAATAGGCCAGCTGCCGCGCCAACGTCGAAGGGATCGGCGTATTGCCGCGCCCGGTGAGGCTGAGGATGCCGGGCGTGAAGTCCATCGGGCCCGACAGCATGCGGGTGAACAGCAGTTCCGTGTCGTACCGCGGCGGGTTCTTGGGCTCGGCCCAGGCGTTGTACTCCATGCCGCGCTGGCCTTCGCGGCTGATCCAATTGGGGTAGGTTCGGCGCAGGCCCGTGTCCTTGATCGGCTCGTGCGGGTTGACCGCGATGCGGCGCTTGGCGGCTTCGGTTACGACCTTGAGGTGGTGGCGGCTCATGGCCTGGCCTTCATGCCACTCGAACACGCGGCGCCCGTCCGGCCCCAACGCCTGCACCCCGCCCGCGTCGGCGACATAGCCGGTCTTGACGCTGTCGACGCCCAGTCGCCGGTAAAGGTCCAGTGCGGCGGGCAGCTGCCGCTCGTAGTTGACGATGTTGGCGCTGGTCTCGTGATGCCCGATCAGGCGAACGCCCTTGCCCCGACCGTAGCGCGTCACCTCCGCGATGTCGAAATCGGGATAGGCTTCGGTGAAGCTGAAGTCGTCCCCGGTGGCGAACCAGTCGCCGTCCCAGCCCTTGTTCCAGCCTTCCACCAGCAGGCCGCTGAAGCCGTGCCGGGCCGCGAAGTCGATCATGCGCTTGGCGTAGGCGGTGGTGGCGCCATGCTTCGGGCCGGAGTTCCAGGTCTGGGTATCGAGGTGCATGCCCCACCAGATGCCCATGTACTTGCGTGGTTTCACCCAGCTGACGTCGCCCAGCTTGTTGGGCTCGTTCAAGTTCAGGAACACGGTGTTGGCATGGTAGAGCGCGGGCGCGTCCGGCGCGATCAGGATGACCCGCCATGGCGTCTCGAACGGCGTGTCGCGCACCACCTTGGGACCGCTCGACGAGGGCGTCAGCGCCGCCTTCAGCAGCCCGCCGCCCCCACTCGCCACGTTCATGCCGGAATAGTCGATCAGCGCGGCCTCATGGATCGACAAGTGCAGCCCGCTGCGGGTGCGCATGGTGAGCGGCGTCTGGCCGATGCCGATCCCGGCGACTGGGGAATGGTTGTAGAGATATTCCTCGCGGTTGCTTTCGAACGCCGGCGCCCACCAGGCCTCCCCCTGCTCGACGATGCGGAACTGCGTCAGCTCCTCGACGATGTTGGCGGTCTTGAGGTTCGGCTGCTCGGGCAGCTCGTAGCGGAAGGCCACCGCGTTATCGAAAATGCGAAAGCGCACCCGCATGGTGCGGCGTAGCTTGTCCTTCTCCGCGAAGGTCGCGACCAGCTCGTTATGGTTGTCGCGAACAGTGCGCCACTCGCCCCAGGGCTGCGTCCAGCTCTCGTCCTTGCTGCTCTTGGTGGCGCTCTGCAGCGCCATGTTGCGCAGCAGCTGGCGGCTGTCGCTGAACAGGAAGCCGAGATGGCTTTCCCCGATCACCGGCTGCCCGGCGCGCGACACGGCATAGCCGACGCGCCCTTCGCCATTGACCGTCAGGTTGAGCGCCAGCTGGCCATCGGGTGATGTGGCCGAGGCGACCGCGTTGATTCCGGCCGCCTGCGCGACGTCGCTCTGCTGCGTAGCGTCGGTGGTCTGCGCCAAGACGGGGCCAGCCGCCAACATGAGCCAAGCCGCGGCAGCCAAGCGAACTAAACGCATCAATGGATCTCCTCGATGAGGGCAGCATAGGGTTCAAGCGCGTCGGCGAGAACCCGGCCTGTTTCGATCAGCGCGCCGTTGTGGCGGCGGAGTGGCGCCTCGACATCGCTGAGGTTGAAGGTGCAGCGGACCGTCCGGCCGGCGTAGCTCCGCTCGAAGACGAGCAGCTGCGCGCTTGCCTCGCGGACCTCCAGCCGGCCCCAGCGCAGCGCGGGCGTGCGTCGGCGAAGCGCCAGCACCTCGCGGGTGAAGCTTAGTTGCGACCGCGGGTCGGCGCTCTGGCGGTCCACCGCAAGGACCGCGTGGTCAAGGCCGAACGGCAGCCACGGCTCACCGCTGGTGAAGCCGTGCCCCGGTGCGTTCCCCAGCCACGGCATCGGCGTGCGCACGCCGTCCCGGCTGAGCGTCTGCGGCCAATTGGCGATCGCTTCGGGATCCTTCAGCTGGTGGAACGGCACGTCCACCTGGGTCAGCCCCAGCTCCTCGCCCTGGAACAGGATGATCGACCCCCGCAGCGAGGCCAGCAACAGCATCTTGGTCCGGGCGAACTGCTCCCGGTGCTCCGGCGCGACCCAGCGCGAGACGGCGCGCGGTGCGTCATGGTTCTCGAACGCCCAGCTCGGCCAGCCAACGTCCGGCGCGTCCGGCCAATGCTCGACCGTGCGCGCGACCAGCTCGGGAGTCAGGGCCTCCGCGTAGAGGTAATCGAAGCCGTAAGCGCTGTGCAGCCGGCTGGGCCCGGCCGTATACTCATGCATCTCGGTCAGCGCCTGCTCGCCGCCGACTTCGGCCAGGGCGAAGCGGTCGCCGTAGCTGTCGATCACTTCGCGCAGCCGCTCCAGGAACAGCGCGATCTCAGGCTGCGACTGGTTGTGGATGTGGTGCTGGAAGTCGAACGGCCGCGTGCGCTTGATGGGGTTCGCGACCGGCGGATTATCCCGCAGCGCCGGGTCGCACATCATGAAATTGATCGCGTCGAAGCGGAAGCCGTCGACCCCACGGTCGAGCCAGAAGCGGGTGATGTCGAGCAGCGCTTCCTGCACTTGGAGGTGGCGGCAATCGAGCTGGGGCTGCTCGCGGAGGAAGTTGTGGTGAAAATATTGCTCGCGCCGCGCATCCCAGGTCCACGACGGACCGCCGAACACCGACTGCCAGTTGTTGGGCGGCGACCCGTCGGCCTTCGGGTCGGCCCAGACGTACCAGTCCGCCTTGCCGTTGCGCTGGTCGGAGCGGCTCTCGACGAACCAGGGATGCTGGTCGCTGGTATGCGAATAAACCTGGTCGATCAGGACCTTGAGGCCGAGCGCGTGGGCCCGCGCGACCACCGCATCGAAGTCGGCCAGGCTGCCGAAGATCGGATCGACCCCGCGGTAGTCGGCCACGTCGTAGCCGAAGTCCTTCATCGGCGATGTATAGAAAGGCGAGATCCAGATGCAGTCGACGCCCAAGCTCGCCACATGGTCGAGGTGCGTGGCGATGCCCCGCAGGTCGCCGACCCCGTCACCGTCCGAGTCCGCGAAGCTGCGCGGGTAGATCTGGTAGATCGCCGCGCCCTTCCACCACGGCTCGACCGCCGCAGCTTGCACGCGCTGCAGCGGCTCGGCGTTAGCGTGCGGCATGGCAGATGGCGTAGCCAAGCGGGGGCAGGCTGATGCGGAGGCTGCCCGGCGCCTGCGCGGCCGTCGGGCACGGACCTGCGAGCGCGCGGAAGGCTGTCGAACCGACATCGACCTGCACATTGCGCGCAATCGGCTGGGTACTGGTATTGACCATCATCACCACCTCCTCGTTGCCGAGCAGGCGCGAAAAGGCGAGCAGCCCGGGCGCGTCCTCCGTCGCCCGGACGAGGGTCGCTCCGCGGCGCAGGGCGGGCTGCGCCTTGCGGACGGCCGCAAGCTCCGCGATCAACCGGTACAGCGGGTGATTGGGGTCGAAGTTCTCCCCGGCCGTCGTGCGCTCGGACCCGAGCAGGTCGTTGTCGTTGTAGCTTGCGACCCGTGACGAGAACAGCGTCTCGCGCGAGTCCTGGTCACCACCGTCGCCAACGAACCCCTGCTCGTCCCCCGAGTAGATGGTGGGAACGCCGCGCGCCGTCATCATCAGCACATGGCCAAGCATCACCCGCTTGAGCAGCTCATCCGCGCTCGCGTTGGGATTGGCCTGCCGGACGTAAAAGGCGAAGCGACCCTGGTCGTGGTTGCCGAGGAAGGTCGGCAGCTGCTTGGCCCGCTCCTCGCCGCCGGCGTACAGCACGTCCTGGCTGAAGAACTCGCGCCAGATCTCGGTCGGCTGGTTGCTGGCGACGCTGCGCAGCACCGCCTGCTTGAAGGCGAAGTCGAGCACGCTCGGCAGCCGGTCGCGGATCGTGTGCTTGGCTAGGACGCCAGGCTGGAAGTCGTCGCTCGCGACCTCGCCGAAGATGTGGAAGTTGGGGATGCCGCGCGCCTTCGCCCGCTCCAGCATCGCCGGCGCGAACGCTTGCCAGAACTCCGGATTGACGTGCCGCGCGGTATCGATGCGGAAGCCGTCGATCCCGAAGCGGTCGATCCACGAGCCGAAGACGTCGATCATGCCGGCGACCACCCGCGGGTTCTCCGTCATCAGGTCATCGAGGCCGACGAAGTCGCCCAGGTCGTTCGACTCCCCGCGGAACACGGTGTCGCCGCGGTTGTGGTAGTAGATCGGGTCATTGAGCCAGGCGGGCACCTTCACGCTGCGCTCAGCCGGCGCGACCTTGACCGTGTAGGCGTAGTTGGGATCGGTCAGCCGCGCGAAGTTCTCCGCGGTGCCGACCTGGTGGCCGAGGAAGCCTCCATTGATCCGGGCGCCCGTCACCCCGCCGCGGGTCTGGTAGGGATAGTCCGCGATGCTGCGGTAAGTGCACTCACCCCGGCCCTCGCATTCGGCAAAGTAGAGGACATCCGCCGTGTGGTTGGCGATGATGTCCATGTAGACCTTCATGCCCCGCGCGTGAGCCGCGTCGACCAGCGCCTTGAAGTCGGCGTTGGTGCCGAGGTGCGGGTCGACCTGGGTGAAGTCGGTTACCCAATAGCCGTGGTAGCCTGAGCTCTCGCGGCCCGGCGGCCCCTGCACCGGCTTGTTCTTGAAGATGGGTGCCACCCACAGGGCGGTCACGCCCATGCCTTGCAGGTAATCGAGCCGCTTCAGCAGCCCGCGGAGATCACCGCCATGATAGAAGCCCTTGTGCGTCGGGTCGAAGCCATGGGCCAACCGCCCACCGCGGATGCCGCCCGTGTCGTTGCGCTTGTCGCCGTTCTCGAAGCGGTCGGGCAGCAGGAAGTAGATGATCTCGTCCTCCGGCAAGCGGGCGCGCACGGCGCCAATGTCCTGCGCCGGGGCGGGAGCCGCCGCGGTGGCTGCGATGCTTGCTGCGAGTGAAAGCAATAAGCGCTTCATTCCTGATCCTTCTTCAACTCGCCACCACCTGTCGTACCGCCTCCGCATGGGTCGGCATCGCCGCGGCCCTGCGCAGGTAAGCGTCGCGCAGCGACTTGAGGTAGCCGGCAAGCTCCTCACCCTCGACCTGGTCGGCCAGCGGATGCCAGTCGGCCGGCAGCACGTCCTGCCCGATCAGCACCTGCGCCCAGCCCTCCTCGGTGAATAGTTCCTCGTGCTCGCGGTGCAGTCGGCCCGACGCGCGCCAAGGCTCCAGCTTCTCCGTCAGGCTGTCGGGCACCGCCATGTTGCGGCACGCATCCCAGAATGGCTCGCCCACCCGGCCGTTGGCCTTGTAGTGGAGCACGATGAAGTCGCGGATGCGCTCCCATTCGAGCGCGGTCAGCCGATTGAACTCGGCTCGGTCGGTGGGCTCAACCCAGCTGCGGGGGAAGTATGTCAGCAGCCGCGCGATGCCCGATTGCACCAGGTGGAGGCTGGTCGACTCGAGCGGCTCCATGAACCCTGCCGCAAGCCCCAGCGCAACGCAGTTCCCCGACCAGAACTCCGCTCGCCGGCCGGTGGTGAAGCGCAGCGGACGCGGCTGGTCGAGCGGCTCCCCGTCGAGATTGGCGAGCAGCACCGCCGCTGCCTCGTCGTCGCTGGTGTAGGCATCGCAGTAGACGTGCCCGTTGCCCGTGCGATGCTGCAGCGGGATGCGCCACTGCCACCCCGCGGGCCGCGCAAGCGACTGGGTATATGGGCGGAACGCCTCGCTGCGGGCGCAGGGCACGGCCAGTGCGCGGTTGCACGGCAGGCTGCTGGACCAGTCGAGGTACTTGCTGCCCAGCGCCTCACCGATCAGCATTCCGCGGAAGCCCGTGCAGTCGATGAACAGGTCGCCCTCGATGCGCCGCTCGCCATCGAACAGCAGCGCCGCGATGTCCCCGGTCTCGCGATCGCGCTCGACCCGTTCGATCGTGCCCTCGACCCGGGTGACGCCGTTGGCCTCGGCGAAGCGTCGCAGAAAGGCGGCGTAGAGCAAGGCGTCGAAGTGAAAGGCATAAACGAGGTCGGGCAACGCTCCAGCACGTCCTCCGCCTGCTGCTCGTCCCAGCCGCCCGGCGCGCGCCGCCGTTTCGTTGAGCGAGTAGGCGCCATAGTCCTCGCCCAGCCCACTCGCCCGCGCCTTGCGCCACAGGTGATGGAACGGCACGAGGCCCAGACCGCGGCCGACCGGCCCGAAGGCGTGCATGTAGCGGTGGCTGCGGCGGGTCCAGCCGTCGAACTCGATCCCCAGCTTGTAGGTCGCCTCCGTGGCCGCGACGAACTGGCGCTCGTCGATCCCGAGGCTGCGGTTGAACAGGTGGATCTGCGGGATCGTCGCTTCGCCGACGCCTACCGTGCCGATGGCTTCCGACTCCACCAGCGTGACCTGGTAGCGGCTGTCGAGGAACCGGCCGAGCGCGGCCGCGGCCATCCACCCGGCGCTGCCGCCGCCCGCGATCACGATCCTGCTGACCGGCCCTGAGCTCATCGCCTCCGCCGCTTACTGGCCCGGGGATCCGCCGGCGTCGCGCGGCGGACCCTCATTTGGCTGACAGATCAGAACTTGTAGGTGAAGCCCGCGAGGAAGCGCCGCCCGTAGCTCTGATAGTCGATGACGGTCAGCGGCCGATCGGGTTCGGCCAAGGAGCCGAAGCGCTCATCCGTCAGGTTCTGCCCCTGAAGGTACAGCGACAGCCCCTGGAACGACGAGCCCTCCCCGAAGTCATAGCCGACCTGCGCATCGACGATCGTCTCCTTGAGCGCGTTGCGGCGCTGCGTCGAGCCGCCGAACGCGACGAAGTCCCCAAGGAAGCCGGTCCGGTGCCGCACGCTGCCGCGGGCATTGAAGCCGTACCGTTCGAAGAACAGCGTGCCGTTGGCCACCCACTTGGAATAGCCGGGGATCTGTTGGACGTCTCCGTCCGGATTGCGCACCCTGGTCTTGGTGTAGCCCACGCCGCCGGTGAAGCCGAAGCCCTCCAGGATCGGCGTGACGAGCCCAAAGGGCAAGGTCCCGGCGAGCTCGGCACCGTACAGCTTGCCTCCGCCCACGTTGGTCGGCGCCGTGAGGAAACCTACGGTATCCGGCGGGATCGGCCCGCTGGACGGCGGCGGGTAGGCCGCATAGTCGAACTCGAACTGACGAGTAAGAATGAAGTCCTTCAGCTTTTTGTGGAACAGCTGCAAGGCGATGTAGCCGGACCCGCCGAAGTATTTTTCGATGTTGAAGTCGACAGCGCGGGCGCGATACGGCTGCAGCGTCGGATTGCCGCCGCTGCCGTCGTAGGTCGGCACACCGTTGATGAAGATGGCGCCATAGCTGATCGCCGAGCGCAGGTCGTCCAACCGCGGCCGCTGCATCTGCTTGGACGCCGCGAACCGGACGACAAAGTCGTTCGGGAAGCGCGCGGACAGGTTCAGCGCGGGCAGCACATCGGTGTACTTGTCGCCGGCACTGACATCGACCTGCGTGCCGCTGAGGAAGGCGATGCCGCTTGACGACTGATCGGTCCGCACGACCTGCACACCAATGTTGCCAGTCAACTGCGCAGCGCCAAGCTCCGCATCGATGTTGGCCTGGACATAGCCGGTGAGCAGCTTCTCCTTGATGTTGTAAGCCTTGGCCGGGATGTCATTGGAAACGTTGGGATCAAGCACCAACACGCCATCGTCGAGCAGCTCCCGCGGGTCGTAGCTGACGATCGGGCCGAGCCCGAGGTACCCGAGGTTGGTCGGTCGCAGCAGATACTGCTCCGGTATGTCCGCGATCGTGGCCCCACCCGGCAGTCCGACAAAGAACTCGTCGGGGGTGAGCCGCTTGTTGCGATCGGTGAGGTTCACACCGATCTTGACGCCGCTCAGGAAACCGATCTCGGGCAGTTCCCGCTCCAGTTCGGCGCGGTACTGCTTGAGGTCGTCCTTGATGATCCGGTTGTTGTAATAGCCTGCCTGCACGCGGCTACCGCCCCAGCCCAGCGGGTCAGTCAGCCGGATGAGGTTAGGGTCGCTATAGTCCAGTGTCGGGTCGAACTCGCAACCTGTCCGCCCGCACTCGAAGCCGAGGGTATCGGTCGGATCGATCTGCGGAGTGCCGGCCGGACCCGATACCCAATTGTAGCCGGTACCCGAATAGCTTTCGATGCTCAGCTCCTCGCGGTCGGTGCGCGACCAGCCGAAGTCGACGAAGCCTTTCCATGCTCCGCCATTGTCGAACGCGGCGTTCAGGCCGAAGGAATAGAGATCGGCCTTGCGGTTGAAGATGTCGTTGCGAACCACGCCTTGAACGTTCTCCAGCGTTCCGCGGACATATTGATCGTCCTCGACCTCGAAGGTCGTGGGATCCCCCGTGGTGCCGAAGAAGCTGACCGGCAGCTCGATGCCACGCTTGAACTGGTCGTCATCGAAGTGGCTGTAGAAGCCGTCGGCCGTCAGCTTGATCGCGTCGGTGGGACGCGCCTGCACCGTCGCATTGACGCCGAAGCGCTTGAGGTCGGTCGAGGTGACGAACGACTTGAAGCCGGACGGCAGCAGGTTGCCCGTGTCATCCGGCGTGAAGAAGCCCCACGCGTTATATTCCTGCGTCTGGTAGGGCTCGTCCAGGTAGGACGCCGCGACCGCCACGCCCAGCCGGTCGTCGGCGAACTGATCGACGTAGGTCGCGTTGACCCGGTAGCCCTTGTCCCTTGAGCCGGCGTTCAGCTTGCCGAGGTCGGTGTAGCTGCCACGCGCGCCGATCGCGACGACGCGCTTGCCGAAGTCGATCGGCCGGATCGTGCGAAGGTCGACCGTGCCGACCAGCCCCTGCCCGACCAGGCTTGCCGCGGGGGTCTTGTAGACCACGACCTGGTTGATGATCTCCGACGGGTATTGGTCGAATTCGACGCCGCGATTGTCGTTGGTCGAAGTCTGCTCACGGCCGTTAAGCAGTGTCTGCGAGAAGTCCGGGCCGAACCCGCGGATGGAGATTACGTTCGCGCGACCCTGGGTACGCTGCGACGCAATGCCGGGCAGGCGTGCGATCGACTCACCGATAGATGCGTCCGGCAGCTTGCCGATGTCTTCAGCGGTCACCGATTCGACGATCTGCTCCTGGCGCTTCTTGGTATTCACCGCGCTCTGCAGAGCGGCGCGGAAGCCGGTAACCACGATCTCCTGGTTCGCTGCTTCTTCCTCACCGGTCGGCGGAGCCGGCGAAGCGGCGTCGTCCCGCGCCTGGTCTTCGGCAACCGTGTCGGCACCCGTGACCGGCGAGGTCTGCGTCTCCTGCGTGGTGGTGACGGAGGTGCCCGCATCCTGCGCCGCCGCGGGGCTTGCGCCAAGCATCAGCGCGCACCCGAGAGCCAAGCTGCTCGCCCCGGCCAGGCGCGCCCGCATAAACGTCGCAGTCATTGTTTGTTCTCCTGTACCTGCGGCGCCGAACGGACCGCAGCCCTCCATCCCGTGGTTGCAACCACGTTACAGCCCAAGACTACCAGCCAATTACGGGAGCGAAATGGGGGGCTTGGCTATACATACGTATTCACCTCTCCTAGGCTTCGCTTGTGCCGAACCGGCGTCCCACTTCCTTCGACATCGCGGCCCTGGCTGGCGTGTCGCAGCCCACTGTGTCGCGGGCATTGTGCGGCAATCCCGCGGTCAGTGCGGAAACGCGGGCGCGTGTTTTCGCCGCCGCCGAGCAGCTTAACTACAAGGTCGACAAGAACGCTTCGGGCCTCCGCCGCCGGCAGGCGCTGACGCTGGCGGCCCTGTTCTTTGAGGATCCCACGCCCGACGATACGCTGATCAACCCCTTCTACCTGTCGATGCTGGGCGCCATGGTCCGCGCCTGCGCGGCGCGGGGCTACGACCTCCTGATCAGCTTCCAGCAGCTCAGCGACGATTGGCACGTCGACTATGAGGACAGCCGCAAGGCCGACGGGATCATTCTGCTCGGCTACGGCGACTATCTGCTGCACCGGCCGCGGCTGGAACAGCTGGTCGCGCATGGCACGCACTTCATCTGCTGGGGCAATCCGCGGGCGGCGGAGTTTGGCGCGGTGGTCGGGTCGGACAACGAAGGGGGTGGTTACGCCGCGACCCGCCACCTGCTTGGGCTCGGGCGGCGGCGGATCGCCTTTCTCGGCACGGCCACCGAAGCATACCCGGAGTTCCTCCATCGCCGGCAGGGCTATTGCCGCGCGCTGGAGGAAGCTGGCTTGCCGGTCGAGGAGAGTCTATCGGTGCCCGCGGGCCCAAGCGAAGCCGAAGGACGTGCGGCCGTTGCGGAGCTGGCCCGCCGCGGCCCGCTGCCCGAGGCCGTTTTCGCCTCATCCGACCTCGCGGCGATCGGGGCAATGCACGCGTTGGCGGAACTTGGGCTTCAGGTTCCCCAAGACGTGTCGGTGATCGGCTTCGACGACCTTGCCGCGGCCGGCTACGCCAACCCCCCGCTGACCACGGTGGCGCAGGACGCCAAGGCGGCGGGCGCCGCGCTGGTCGACGCGCTGATTGAGCGGATCGAGAACGGGCAGACCGCCTGCCGGCTGCTGCCCGTCCAGCTTAAGGTACGCGGCTCGGCCTAGGGTCCAGACCCTAGCTCTGGGCCGGGCGCCGCGCGAAGATGCCGAACCCCGCGATTACCGCATAGCACAGCGCCGGCAGCAGCAAGGCGAAGCCGAGGCTGCCGCTGGCGTCGGCCAGCATGCCCGTCAGCAAGGGCACCACTGCACCACCGAAGATCGCGATGTTGATGATTCCCGACCCGTCCGCCGCGCGCGACCCGAGCCTCTCGCAGGCCAGGCTGAAGATCGTCGGGAACATGATCGAGTTCATCAGCCCGATCGCCAACAGGCTATAGCCGGACAGCGCACCCGTGCTGTTGGTGGAGATCAGGATCAGCGTGATCGCGCCGACCGCGACGCCGGCCAGGATCAGGCCGGGGCTGAGGATGCGCAGGAAGTAGGAGCCGATGAACCGGCCGACCATCGCGCCGCCCCAATAGTAGGCGATCATGTCGCCCGCGTCGCCTTCGCTGAGGCCGAGTACGTTTTGCTGCATCAGGTAGTTCACGATCAGCGAGCCGATCGCGACCTCGGCGCCCACGTAAAGGAAGATGCACAGCGCGCCGAACCCGAAGCGGGGCCGCTTGAGCAGCGGCAGGCCCGCCAGCGCGGAGCCCTTGTCATGCTGCTCCGCAGGAAGCCGGTTGCGGAACAACCAGACGGCCGCTGCGATCACCGCCAGCGCTGCCGCAAGCCCCAGGTATGTATTGACGATCGCCCGGGTCTCAGCCGAGCGATAGGCGTCCAGCGCTGAGCCCGATAGCTGGCTCGCCGAGAGCCCCGCCAAGCCGCCGAGGATCAACGCCGAACCGACGATCGGAAAGACGGTCGTGCCCAGGCTGTTGAACGCCTGCGCGAAGGTCAGGCGGCTGTGGACCGTGCGGGCCGGCCCAAGCAGGCTGATGAGCGGATTCGCGACCACCTGCACGACGACGATCCCGCTGCCGAGCACGAACAAGGCCAGCAGGAACAGGCCGTAGGTCGCGGTGCTTGATGCCGGAATGAATAGCAGGCAGCCGACCATCATGGTCAGCAGGCCGACCACCGCGCCGCGCATGTAGCCGACCTTCTTGACCAGCTGCGCGCCCGGGATGCCGATCACCAGATAGGCGGTAAAGAAGCAGAACTGCACCAGCATCGCCTGGGTGTAGTTGAGCGTGAACAGCTCCTTGAGCTTGGGCAGGATCACATCGTTGAGGCTGGTGATGCCGCCGAAGATGAAGAACAGCGCCATGACGAAGTAGCGCAGTTCCGGCGCATCGACATGGCCGCCCTCCTCGACCTCGGCCGTGGTCACCGTTGCCTCGTCCCGAACCCCGGGTGTCACTGCCACCATGCCCGTTCCCTCCCTGTTGGCCGTCACGCTAGACGCGCGGTAACGGGCCGTCACCCAGTGAATACCTATGCTGCTGCATTGCACAATAGCCGGGGCCGTTGGCAACGTTCGCTGAACCTGCCAGCGTTCGCTCGGCGCTGAGGCGCGATCGGAGGGTGGATGGATCAGGTGACGGGCGTGCGGGACAAGCCTCGCCAAGGCTGGGCGGGACTGTGGAACATCTCCTTCGGCTTTTTCGGCATCCAGATCGGCTTTGCGCTGCAAAACGCCAACATGAGCCGCGTCTTTCAATCGCTCGGTGCCAGCCTCGACGACCTGCCGGCCCTGTGGATCGCGGCGCCGCTCACGGGACTGCTGGTCCAGCCAATCGTCGGCTTCCTCAGCGACCGGACGTGGCTCGTTCGGCTGGGGCGGCGCAGGCCCTACTTCCTGGCCGGCGCGATCCTGGCGGCCTTGTCGCTGTTCATCATGCCGCTGTCCGAAGCGCTGCTGATGGCGGCCGTGCTGCTGTGGCTGCTCGATGCGAGCCTCAACATCTCCATGGAGCCGTTCCGGGCCTTCGTCGGCGACATGCTGCGCAAGGACCAGCACACCGCGGGCTATGCGGTTCAGACCGCCTTTATCGGCGCGGGGGCGGTGGTCGGGTCGATCTTCCCCTGGCTGCTCGAGCAGCTGGGCGTCGCCAACGAGGCCGCTGGCGGCGGCGTTCCGGACACGGTGCGCTGGAGCTTCTGGTTCGGCGGAGCCGCCTTGTTCCTGGCGGTGCTGTGGACGGTGCTGACGACGGAGGAATACGCGCCGGACCAGCTCGCGGCCTATGGCGAGGACGCGAGCCACGCGGGCAGCGAGGACATGGTCCGGGCGCTGGCCTCACGCACCTTCGGCAGCAGCCTCGGGTGGTTTGCCGCAGGCGCGGCCGTGCTGGCCGCGGTCGCCGCACTCGACCTCGAAAAGGAGGTCTACCTGCTCGGCGCGCTGCTGGTCGCCTATGGAGCGCTGAGCGCTCTCGCGATCGCCTCAGCGCGGCGCGGCCACGGCAGCAACATGCTGTCCAGCATCGTCGGCGACTTTGCCGGCATGCCGACCGTCATGAAGCGGCTCGCGCTGGCGCAGTTCTTCAGCTGGTCGGCGCTGTTCATCATGTGGATCAACACCACCCCCGTCGTGGCACAGCGCTTCTTCAACTCGCCTGACCCGGCAAGCGCGGGCTACCAGGACGCAGGCAATTGGGTGGGCGTGCTATTCGCCGTCTATAATGGAGTGGCCGCGGTGGCGGCGCTGGCGCTCCTGCCGGCACTGGCGAGCCGCATCGGCAAGGTCCGGACGCATGTCGTCTGCCTGCTGTGCGGCGCTGCCGGCTATGCCAGCTTCTTCCTGTTCACCGACCCGCAGCAGCTGCTGATCGCGGAGATCGGCGTTGGGATCGCCTGGGCGTCGATCCTGGCGATGCCCTATGCGATCCTCGCCTCCGCCCTGCCCCAGCGCAAGCTCGGCATCTACATGGGGCTGTTCAACATCTTCATTGTCGTGCCGCAGTTGCTGGTCGCGACGGTGATGGGCTCGATCACCAAGGCCTTCTTCCCCGATCAGCCGATCTACACCATGGCGTTCGCCGCGGGCACCATGGTGCTGGCGGCGCTGGCGACCTTGCGGGTGCGCGAACAAACTGACGGCGGGCGGGCGGAGCGGCTATAAGGCAGCTCAGTCCAGCAGCTTGCCCGGGTTGAGGATGCCGGCCGGATCGAGCGCTGCCTTGATCGCCTTCATGGCGGCCAGCCGTGCGGGCGGGAGCAGCCGGGCTAGTTCGTCGCGCTTCATCTGGCCGATGCCATGTTCGGCCGAAATCGAGCCGCCCGCCGCGGTCACCAGGTCGTGCACCATGCGCGTGGCAGCAGGCGCCTCATGCTCGAGCCACTCGCTTGCCGCACCGGCCGGCGCGCGGACATGGAAGTGGACGTTGCCGTCACCCAGGTGCCCGAAGCCCGACGCCTGCGTTCCGGGGAAGGCCCGCTCGACCTCCGCGGCGGCCTCCACCATGAAGCGCGGCATGGCGTCGACCGGAACCGAGATGTCGTGCTGCGCCGCCGGCCCGCTGCCCCGCTCCGCCTCCGAGATGCTTTCGCGAATGCGCCAGAAGGCCTCGGCCTGCGCATCGCTGCCGGAGATGGTGGCGTCCTCGATCAGCCCGGCCGCGAGCGCCTCACCGAGCAGCCGTTCGAGCTGCGCGGCTGGCGGCTCCGCGCGCGCGTCGCTGGCGGTCAGCTCGACCAGCGCATGCCAGCGATGGCTGCCGGCGAGCGGTCGGCGCGTGCCAGGGATGTGCTCCAGCACCCGACCGAGACTGTCCTCAGGCAGCACTTCAAAGGCTTCAACCCGGTCGGTCGCGGACTGCAGCGAGCGCAGCAGGTCTAGGCCCGCCTGCGGATCGGCTAGCCCAGCCCATGCCACGGCTCGCGCAGCGACCGCAGGGACCAGCTGCAGGTTCAGCGCGGTGATGATCCCCAACGTACCTTCCGATCCGATCAGCAGTTGGCCAAGGTCGTAGCCGCGATTGTCCTTGCGCAACCCCGACAAGCCGTCGACCACCGACCCATTGGCAAGCACCGCTTCCACCCCCAGAATCAGCCGGCGCATGGTCCCGAACCGCAGCACCTGCGTGCCGCCAGCGTTGGTCGCCGCCAGTCCGCCGAGGGTGGCACTGCCTCGCGAGCCCAGCGTCAGCGGGAAGCGCGCCCCTCGTTCAGCAGCCGCAGCATGCAGCGTTTGCAGGATCACGCCCGCTTCCGCCACGGCATGATCGGCGGCCAGCGCGCGGATACGATTGAGCCGCCGCAGCGAGAACAGCATGGCATTGCCATCATCGTGCGGTGTCGCTCCCCCAACCATCGAAGTGTTGCCGCCTTGCGGGACCAGCGGCACTGCGTACCGGCCCGCGAGCCGGACGACCGTCGCCACCTCCTCCGCCGAGGCGGGCTGCAGCAGGGCAGGCGACCGCCCCTGCCAGCGGCCGCGCCAATCCGTCAGCCAGGGCTCGATGTCGCGCGGGTCGGTCACCACCGCCCGCTCGCCGAGCTCCGCCCGCACCGCCGCGATCATTTCCGCCTGTCCGCCCATGCCCCGTCACATAGGGTCTTGTCCGCATCCGCGCGACCCGCGACAGGGACGGCATGACCGAGCAACCATCCCAGCGGCGAGCGCTCGTGACCCTGGTCGTGGCGCGCGCCCGCAACGGGGTGATCGGGCGCAATGGCACGCTCCCCTGGCACCTGCCGGCCGACCTCAAGCGCTTCAAGGCGCTGACCATGGGCACGGTCATGATCATGGGCCGCAGGACGTTCGACAGTCTTCCAGGGCTGCTACCCGGACGGCGTCACCTGGTGCTGACCCGCGATCCTACCTGGACCGCGCCGGGGGCGGAAGTCGTGCACACGCCTGAGCAGGCGCTTGCTGCCGCGGGGAACAGCGCCGTGAGCGTAATCGGCGGCGCCGAGATCCTCGACCTGTTCCTGCCGCTTGCCGACCGGATCGAGCTAACCGAGATCGAAGCCGACGTGCCCGGCGACACGTTAATGCCGGACCCCCGCGCATCGGGCGAATGGATCGAGGAGGCACGCGAGTCCCATGACGCGGAGTCCGGTCGGCCGCCGTTCGCCTTCGTTACCCTGCAGCGAACGGATCGGGGCTGACGTCGGCCAACCTCAGCGGCTCAGGCTGCCCGGGTCATCGAGGATCCCGTCGATCGTCGCCGCGACTTCCTCCACGCTGGCCATGCCGTCCACCCGTCGGACCAGCCCCCGCTCCTCATAATAGGGCAGGATAGGCGCGGTCTTGGCGCGATACTCGGCCATGCGGGTGCGCACCGTCTGCTCGTTGTCGTCGGGCCGCCGCTTGAACTCGTGCGCGCCGCATACGTCGCAGGTCCCTTCCTGCTGCGGCAGCTTAAAGCGGTCATGGTAGCTGGCACCGCAGTTCGCACAGGCGAACCGCCCGGTGATCCGCTCGACCAGCGCCTCCTCGTCGACCTCCAGCTCGATCACCCGATCGAGCTTGCGACCACGCTCGCCCAGCAGGATTTCCAACGCTTGTGCCTGGTGACCGGTGCGCGGGAAGCCGTCGAAGATCGCGCCGGTGCCATCGGCCTGGTCCAGCCGCTCGCCGATCAACGCCGAGACGATCGAGTCGCTGACCAGCTCGCCCGCTTCCATCACCGCCTTGGCCTTGAGGCCCACCGGGGTGCCCACCTTGACAGCCTGGCGCAGCATGTCGCCGGTGGACATCTGGACCATGCCGCGGGTTCGCTCCAGGCGCTGCGCCTGGGTGCCCTTGCCCGCGCCCGGCGGCCCTAGAAGGATGATGTCCACGCGATTTCCTGTTCAACCCAAAGCCACGACGCTTAACGCCGCCGCGCGCCCTTCAGCTTCGCCTTCTTGATGAGGTCGCCATATTGGTGCGCGATCAGGTGGCTCTGAATCTGGCTGACCGTGTCCATGGTCACGTTGACGACGATGAGCAGGCTGGTTCCGCCCAGGTAGAAGGGGATGCCCGCCTGGCTGAACAGGATCTCCGGCGCCAGGCAGATCAGCGTGAGATAGGCCGCGCCCAGCACGGTGATCCGGTTCAGCAGATAGTCGAAGTAGGTCTCGGTCGCCTTGCCTGGCCGGACCCCGGGAATGAAGCCCCCGTGCCGCTTCAGGTTCTCGGCGGTCTCCTCCGAATTGAACTGCACGGCCGTATAGAAGAAGCAGAAGAAGATGATGCCCAGGCCGTAGAGCGTCATGAACACGGGCGATCCGTGCTGCAGATAGGTGCTGAGCGTGATCAGCCAGTCGCTGCCCCCTTCGGATTGCGGCTGCGCGCCAGCCATCTGGATCACCGTCAACGGCATCAGCAGCAGGGACGAGGCGAAGATCGGCGGGATCACGCCCGCGGTGTTGATCTTGATCGGCAGGTGGCTGCGCTCTTGCTGCATCATTCCGCGCGCGGTCTGGCGCTTAGGATACTGGATCAGCACTCGCCGCTGTGCCCGCTCCATGAAGCAGATGAACAGGATCAGGCCGACCACCAGCGCGATGATGAAGACGATCAGTAGCGGGTTCATGGTGCCGCTGCGGCTACCCTCGAACAGCTGCGCCAGCCCTTGCGGCAGGCTGGCGACGATGCCCGCCATGATGATCAGCGACACGCCGTTGCCGATCCCGCGGCTGGTGATCTGCTCGCCGATCCACATCAGGAACAGGGTGCCGCCGACCAGGCTGACCGTTGCCGCAACGCGGAACGGAAGCCCGGGCTCGACGACCGCGCTGATGCCCTGGGTCGCGCCGAGCCCCTCCAGGCCGACCGCAATGAAATAGCCCTGCACCGCGGTCAGCAGCACAGTGAGATAGCGGGTGTACTGGTTGAGCTTCTTGCGCCCCGCCTCACCCTCTTTCTTGAGCGCCTGCCACGGCCCATACATGGTCGCGCCGAGCTGCACCACGATGGACGCGGTGATGTAGGGCATTACGCCCAATGCGATGATGCTCATCCGCTCCAGGCTGCCGCCCGAGAAGGTATTGAAGAAGTCGAGCACGCCGCCGCGCTGCGTGTCGAACAGCGCCGCCATAGCCCGCGGGTCGATGCCAGGCATCGGCACATGGCTGAGCAGCCGGAAGACGATCAGCGCACCCAAGGTGAACCAGATGCGCTTCTTGAGCTCCGTCGCCTTGCCGAAATTGGCAAGGCTGATGTTGGCGGCCATCTGTTCGGCTGCGGATGCCATGGAACGTCCTTAAAGAAACAAAGGCGGCGAAAGGCATGTTGCCCCCGCCGCCCCATATAATCGGCCGCATCCGCTTTGAAAGCGAAGGCGGCGCCGCGGCGCTTACTTGCCCTGCTTGGCGGCCTTGTCGGCCAGCCGGGCCCCACGCGCCTTGCCCTTCTTGGCAGCGGCGAGTTCGGCCGGATCCTTGCGCTCGATGATCTCGATCGAGCCGCCGGCCCGCTCCACCGCCTCGCGCGCGCCCTTGGAGGCACCGGCGACGCGGAAGCTGACCTTGGCCGTCAGCTCGCCCTTGCCGAGCAGGCGCACTCCGTCCTTGCCGCCGCGGGCCAGACCGGCCGCCTTGAGCGCGTCATGGTCGATGGTACCCTCGGCCGACAGCTTGCCCGCGTCGATCACCTTCTGGATCGCGCCCAGGTTCACCTCGGCGTGATCGCGGGCGAAGATGTTGTTGAAGCCGCGCTTCGGCAGCCGCATGTGGAGCGGCATCTGGCCGCCCTCGAAGCCGAAGATCGACACGCCCGAGCGCGCCTTCTGGCCCTTCTGCCCGCGCCCGGCGGTCTTGCCCAGCCCCGAGCCGATCCCGCGGCCGACGCGAACGCGGCTCTTGCGGGCACCGGGATTGTCCTTGATCTCGTTGAGTTTCATGTCTTTGCACTCGCTTCAAGGAGTAAAGGACTTCTGGCCTTCACTCCGCAGCCCCAGCGCAGGCCGGGGTCTCGTTCCGCTGGAGCCCACGTTTGCGTCGCGCTTGGCAAACGGGATCCCGGCTTTCGCCGGGATGACGGTCAAACGACTAGCGCTCGACTGACACCAAGTGCTGCACTTTGCGGACTTGGCCGAGGACCTCGGGGGTTTCCTCCACTTCGACCGTGCGGTGCAGCTTGTTGAGCCCCAGCCCGACCAGGGTCGCGCGCTGGGTCTTGTGACGGCGGATCGGCGATCCGGTCTGGGTGATCTTGATGGTCGCCATGACGCTTACTCCGCGATCGCTTCGGCGGCAGCTTCAGCCTCCGCGCCGCCCATGCCGCCACGGCCGAGCAGGTCCGCGACCTTCTTGCCGCGACGCTGCGCCACCGAACGGGGGCTGGTCTGCTCCTTGAGCGCCTCGAAGGTCGCCCGGATCATGTTGTACGGGTTGGAGGTCCCGACCGACTTGGTGACCACGTCGGCGACGCCCAGGCTCTCGAAGATGGCGCGCATCGGGCCGCCCGCGATGATGCCGGTCCCCGCCGGAGCCGTCCGCACGGTCACGCGGCCGGCACCGAAGTGACCGAGGCCGTCGTGGTGCAGGGTGCGGCCGTCGCGCAGCGGAACGCGGATCATCGCCTTCTTGGCGGCCGCGGTCGCCTTGCTGATCGCTTCCGGCACTTCGCGCGCCTTGCCGTGGCCGAAGCCTGCGCGACCCTTGCCGTCGCCGACCACCACCAGCGCCGCGAAACCGAAGCGCTTGCCGCCCTTCACCGTCTTGGACACGCGGTTAATGTGGACGAGCTTCTCGATCAGCTCCTCGCCATCGTCGTCGCGGTTCTGACCGCCCCGACGATCGTCGCGGCGCCCCCGGTTGCCGCCACCGCGGTTGTCCCGGCCGCGACCGCCACCGCCACCGCGTCCGCCACGCGGACCACGGCCCTCGGGAGCGGGAGCCCCGGCGTCCGCGGCGACCGCAGCAGCGCCCGCGTCCGGATTGCCGCCCTGGGTCTGGGTTTCGACTTCGTCTGCCATCACTTAGAACTCCAGCCCGCCCTCACGGGCGGCATCGGCCAGGGCCTTGACCCGGCCATGGAAAAGAAAACCGCCACGGTCGAACACGACGCGGTCCACGCCCGCGGCCTTGGCGCGCTCGGCCAGCGTCTGACCGACCTTGGTCGCCGCGTCGGTGTTGGCACCGCCACTGCCGCGCAGGTCCTTGTCGAGGGTCGAGGCAGCCGCAAGAGTCTTGCCCGCCGCATCGTCAATGACTTGGGCATAGATGTGCTTGCCCGAGCGGTGAACGCTGAGCCGCGGCTTGCCGGAAGCGCGCGCCCGAAGCGCGGTGCGAACCCGCCGGCGGCGGCGATCGAAAAGGGAGAGCTTCGCCATGGCCTACTTCTTCTTGCCTTCTTTGCGGAAGATGAACTCGCCGCGATATTTGATGCCCTTGCCCTTGTAGGGCTCCGGCTTGCGCCAGCGGCGAATCTCGGCCGCGACCTGCCCCACCTTCTGCTTGTCAATGCCGCTGATCTCGACCGTGTTGGGGTCGGGCGTCTTGACGTCGATGCCTTCCGGCACGGGGTAGTTCACGTCGTGGCTGTAGCCGAGCTGCAGGCGCAGGTTCTTGCCCTGGGCCGCGGCGCGATAGCCGACGCCGGTGATCTCCAGCACCTTGGTGAAGCCTTCGGTGACGCCGGTGACGAGGTTCAGCACGTTGGTCCGCTGCATGCCCCAGGCCGCCCGCGACCGCTGGCTGTCGTTCACCGGCTGCACGGTGATCTGGCCGTCCTCCACCGCGGTCCGAACAAGCTCGTCGAGCATCGACATGGACAGGGTGCCCTTGGGTCCCTTCACCGACAGGGTCGAGCCCTCCAGGTTGGCGGTAACACCAGCGGGGACCGGAACGGGTCGTTTGCCAATACGGGACATCTTAGAACACCTCCGCCAGCACCTCGCCGCCGACGTTCTGGTCGCGCGCTTCCGCGTCGGACAGAACGCCGCGTGGCGTCGAGACGATGGTCATGCCCAGGCCGTTGCGGATCCGCGGCAGCTCGCTTGCGCCCGAATAAACCCGACGGCCGGGCTTCGAGACGCGCGCAACATGCTGGATCGCCGGCTGGCCTTCGAAATATTTCAGCTCGATCCGCAGGCCGTTCTGGCCCGCGACCTGCTCTTCGGAATAGCCGCGGATATAGCCCTCGCGCTGCAGCACGTCGAGGACGTGGGCACGCAGCTTGGACGCGGGCGTCAGGATCGAGTCCTTGCGCGCCTGCTGGCCGTTGCGGATGCGGGTGAGCATATCACCCAGGGGATCAGTCATCGGCATGAGCGTACCCTTACCAGCTCGACTTGGTGAGGCCCGGGATCAGGCCCTTGTTGCCCAGTTCCCGAAGCATGATCCGCGACAGGCGGAACTTGCGATAATAGGCGCGCGGACGGCCTGTCAGCTCGCACCGGTTGCGGATGCGGGTCTTGTTGCCGTTGCGCGGCAGCTCCGCCATCTTCAGCCGCGCGATCAGCCGCTCGGTCTCATCGAGCGACTTGTCGTTGGCCTGCGCCTTGAGCTTCTCGATCTTGGGCTGGGTCTTCAGGGCCAGCTTCCTGCGACGCTCGTTCTTGTTGATCGAACTCAGTTTCGCCATGACTTAAGTTCTTCTCCTTGGGGCGGAACCGCTTACGCGGCCTGCCGGGTCTCGGTTTCGGCGGCAGGCGCCGGGAACGGGAAGTTGAAGAGGCGCAGCAGCTCGCGCGCTTCCTCGTCGGTCTTCGCCGTGGTGGTAACGATGATGTCCATGCCCCGGACCTTGTCGATCTGGTCGTAATTGATCTCCGGGAACACGATCTGCTCCTTGAGACCCATGGCATAATTGCCGCGACCATCGAACGACTTGGGGTTGAGCCCGCGGAAGTCGCGGACCCGCGGCAGGGCCACCGTCACCAGCCGGTCCAGGAACTCGTACATGCGCTCGCGCCGCAAGGTTACCTTGCAGCCGATCGGCATGCCTTCGCGCAGCTTGAATTGGGCGATCGACTTCTTGGCCTTGGTGATCACCGGCTTCTGCCCGGCGATCGCCTGCATCTCGGCGGCGGCGGCCTCGACCTTCTTCTTGTCCTGGGTCGCCTCGCCAACGCCCATGTTGACGACGATCTTCTCGAGCCTCGGCACCTCAAGCTTGTTCTTGTAGCCGAACTTCTCGGTCATCGCCTGGGCGATGCGCTCGTCATAATCCTTGCGGAGACGCGGAGTGTACGCCGTCTGGTCATTCTGGGCATCAGCCATTGATCAGCTCCCCGGACTTGGCCGCAACGCGGACCTTCTTGCCGTCGCGCTCCTCGAAGCGGACGCGGGTCGGCTTGCCGGTCGACGGATCGGCGATCGCGACCTTTGACACGTGCAGCGGCGCTTCCCTGCGCTCCAGCCCACCCTGGGGGTTGGCCTGGTCCGCTTTGCGGTGACGTACGGCGACGTTGACGCCGCTCACCACGACCTTTTGCTCCTTCGGCATGGACTGGGTGACCTCACCGGTCTTGCCCTTGTCCTTGCCGGACAGGACGACCACCCGGTCGCCCTTCTTGATACGCATCTTCGGCCTGGAGGCCGTGTTCTGGGCGGTGGCCATCACAGCACCTCCGGCGCAAGGCTGATGATCTTCATGTGCTTCTTGGCGCGCAGCTCACGCACCACCGGCCCGAAGATGCGGGTGCCGATCGGCTCCTCGTTCTTGTTGACCAGCACCGCGGCGTTACCGTCGAAGCGGATCACCGAACCGTCGGGACGGCGGATGTCCTTGGCGGTGCGCACGATCACCGCACGGTGAACGTCGCCCTTCTTCACGCGGCCGCGCGGCGCGGCTTCCTTGACGGACACAACGATGATGTCGCCGACGCCGGCAACGCGGCGCTTGGACCCGCCCAGCACCTTGATGCACTGGACGCGCTTGGCCCCGCTGTTGTCCGCGACGTCCAGGTTGGACTGCATCTGGATCATGGGTCTACCCTATCCCTCGCGGTTCAAGCGTTCGCCGCTTCGGCGAGATCAGCAGCCTTGGCCGCATTCACCCGCTCGACCACGGCCCAGCTCTTGAGTTTCGACACCGGCGCGCACTCCTCGATGCGCACCTGCTCGCCCACCGAATAGGCGTTCGCCTCATCATGAGCATGATACTTCTTCGACAGCTTGATGATCTTGCCGTACAGCGGGTGTTTGACCCGCCGCTCGACGCGGACCACCACGGTCTTGTCACCCTTGTCGGACACCACGGTGCCGGTGAGGACGCGCTTGGGCATCTCGTTAACTCCTTACGCCTGAACCGACGCGTCGGCGCCGGTCTTGGCGGTGCGCTGGTTCTGCAGCGTCTTAATGCGGGCGATGGTGCGGCGCACCTCACGCACCCGCGACGGCTTCTCCAGCTGGTTGGTTGCCGCCTGGAAACGCAGGTTGAATTGCTCGCGCTTCAGCTCGGACAGCTTGGTCGCCAGCTGATCGTCGGTCTGCACCGACAGGTCTTCTCGCTTGGCCATGATCATTCAGCCTCAACCAGGGTTTCGCCAAGGCGCGCCACCACCTTGACCTTGATGGGGAGCTTCTCCGCCGCACGCTCGAACGCGGTCTTGGCGATCGGGCCGGGAACACCGTCCAGTTCGAACAGGATGCGACCGGGCTTCACCCGCGCTACCCAGAACTCAGGGCTGCCCTTGCCCGATCCCATGCGGACCTCGGCCGGCTTGCTCGACACGGGCACGTCCGGAAAGATGCGGATCCAGAGACGGCCCTGCCGCTTGATGTGGCGGGTGATCGCACGGCGCGCAGCCTCGATCTGACGCGCGGTGATCCGCTCCGGCTCCATCGCCTTGAGGCCGAAGGCGCCGAAGTTAAGTTCCGTTCCGCCCTTAGCGTCGCCATGGATACGGCCCTTGAAGGCCTTGCGGAATTTAGTGCGCTTGGGTTGCAGCATGTCCTGTGTTCCTTAGCGCCGGTCTTCGCGCGCCGGGCGAACGCCCGAAGTCTGCGCTTCCATCATCAGCCGGTCTTGGGCGAGCGGGTCGTGACCCAAGATCTCACCCTTGAACACCCAGCACTTGACCCCGCACACGCCATAGGCGGTGTGGGCCTGGGCCTCGGCATAGTCGACGTTGCCGCGCAGCGTGTGCAGCGGCACCCGGCCCTCGCGATACCATTCGGTCCGGGCGATCTCCGCCCCGCCGAGCCGGCCCGAGCAGGTGATCCGGATGCCCTCCGCGCCGAGGCGCAGCGCCGACTGCACGGCGCGCTTCATGGCGCGGCGAAAGGCGATGCGGCGCTCGAGCTGATCGGCGACGCCCTGCGCGACCAGACGGGCGTCGACCTCCGGCTTGCGGATCTCGACGATGTTGAGGCTGACTTCCGAACCCGTCATCTTGGACAGGGTACGCTTCAGCTTCTCGATGTCCGCGCCCTTCTTGCCGATGATCACGCCCGGGCGTGCGGCATAGACGGAGATGCGGCACAGCTTCGCCGGACGCTCGATGACCACCTTGGAGATGGCGGCCTGAGGCAGCGTCTTGACGATATACTGGCGGATCTTGAGGTCCTCCAGCAGCAGCCGGCCGTAGTCCTGGCCTTCCGCATACCACCGGCTGTCCCAGGTCCGGTTGATCTGCAGCCGCAGACCGACGGGGTTCGACTTTTGACCCATTAGGCTTCTTCCTGCTCGCGCACGACGACGCGGATGCGGCTGAACGGCTTGACGATGCGGCTCGATCGGCCCCGCGCACGAGTGGCGAAGCGCTTCATCGAAATCGACTTGCCGACGCTCGCCTCGGCGACAACCAGCGCGTCCACGTCGAGGTTGTGGTTGTTCTCGGCGTTCGCGACAGCCGACGCGAGCACCTTGTAGACGTCATCCGCCATTCCCTTGGGGGAGAACTTGAGGATGTTCAGCGCCTGCTCGACCTTGCGGCCGCGGATGAGCTGAGCCACCAGGTTCAGCTTGCGCGCCGAACCACGGATGGTGTTGCCGACCGCGAGCGCCTCTTTGTCGCCCACACGGCGGGGTGCAGCTACCTTGCCCATCAGCGCTTGCCCTTCTTGTCGGCGGCGTGACCCGGGAAGAAGCGCGTCGGCGCGAACTCACCAAGCTTCATGCCGACCATGTCCTCGTTCACGCTGACCGGTACGAACTTGCGGCCATTGTAGACGTTGAAAGTCAGGCCCACGAAATCGGGCAAGATGGTCGAGCGGCGCGACCAAGTCTTGATTGGCGCACGAGCTCCGGCGTCCTTGGCAGCCTGCGCCTTCTTCAGGAGCGACAGCTCGACGAACGGACCTTTCCAGATGGAGCGAGCCATGGTCGCTTAGCCCTTCTTCTTCGCGTGGCGCGACCGGATGATGAACTTGTCGGTCGCCTTGTTGTGACGGGTGCGAGCACCCTTGGTCGGCTTGCCCCACGGCGTAACCGGATGGCGGCCGCCTGAGGTCCGGCCTTCGCCGCCGCCGTGCGGGTGGTCGACCGGGTTCTTGGCGACACCGCGGGTCAGCGGGCGGCGGCCGAGCCAGCGGGTGCGGCCCGCCTTGGCCAGCGTCTGGTTGCCATTGTCCGGGTTGGACACCGCGCCGACAGTCGCCATGCAATCCGAACGGACATAGCGCTGCTCGCCCGAGTTCAGGCGAACGATGACCATGCCGCGGTCGCGGCCTACGACCTGGACGTAGGTGCCAGCGGCGCGAGCGATCTGGCCGCCCTTGCCGGGCTTCAGCTCGACGTTGTGCACGATCGTGCCGACCGGCATCTGGCCCACTTCCATCGCGTTGCCAGGCTTCACGTCGACCTTACGCCCGGCGATCACCTGGTCGCCCGGAGCGAGCCGCTGCGGCGCCAGGATGTACGCCTGCTCCCCACCCTCGTAGGTCACGAGCGCGATGAAGGCCGACCGGTTCGGGTCATACTCGAGCCGCTCGACCGTCGCCGGCACGTCCCAGGTGCGCCGCTTGAAGTCGACGATCCGGTACTTCTGCTTGTGGCCGCCCGCGATGCCGCGGCTGGTCACATGACCCTTGTTGTTGCGGCCGCCCGTCTTGCGCTTGCCTTCGGTCAGCGTCTTGACCGGCTTGCCCTTCCAGAGCGCCGACTTGTCGACGAGGATCAGGCCGCGGCGGGCCGGACTCGTAGGCTTGTATTGCTTGAGTGCCATCGAACTAGATCCCGCTCGTGATGTCGATCGACTGGCCCTCGGCCAGCGTCACGATCGCCTTCTTGGCGTCCGACCGCTGATAGGGCTTGCCCTTCCAGCGCTTGGACTTGCCTTTTTGAACGATCGTGTTGACGCCGGTGACCGTCACGCCGAACAGCGCTTCGACAGCCGCCTTAATCTCGGGCTTAGACGCGCCAGAAGCGACCTTAAACACCACCGCATTGTGGTCGGACAGCATGGTCGACTTCTCTGTGATGTGCGGCGCTAGGACGACGTCGTAGTGGCGGTTGTCCACCGCCCCTTGCGGCTGCTTAGCCATTGAACCGGGCCTCCAGCTTTTCGACCGCGGCGCGGGTCAGAACCAGCGTCTCGTGGCGCATGATGTCGTACACATTGGCGCCGACCGCCGGCAGCAGGTTGATGCTGCCGAGGTTCGACGAGGCGCGTGCGAAGGAGACGTTCAGCGCGTCGCCGTCGATCACCAGCGCCGTCTTGCCGAAGCCGAGCTGACCCAGCTTCTCTCGCAGCACCTTGGTCTTGCCCTCGGCCACATCGAGATTGTCGAGGATCACGAGGTTGCCCGATTGGACCTTCGACGACAGCGCCATCTTCAAGCCGAGCGCGCGCACCTTCTTGTTCAGCGACGCGCTGAACTCGCGGGCGCGGGCGCCGTGGGCCTTGCCGCCGCCGATGAAAATTGGGGCGCGGCGATCGCCGTGACGAGCGGTGCCGCCACCCTTCTGCCGGCCAAACTTCTTGCCGGTACGGTTGACGTCCGAGCGCTCGCGGGTGGCGCGCGCCGAGGCGCGGCGGTTCACCAGCTGCCAAGTGACGACGCGGTGCAGGATGTCGGCGCGGGGCTCGACGCCGAACACGGCATCGTTGAGCTCTAAGTCGCCACCCGCTTGCGCGTCGAGGGTCTGAACGGAGACCTTCATCGCTTAACCTTCCGTGCTCTCGGTGGCCGGCGCGTTGTCCGCAACCTGAGGCTCACCGGAAGTCCCATTGTTCTGCGCCGCCGCCTGGCGGATGCCCGCCGGATACGGCGCAGTGTCGTTGCGCGCGACCTTGACCGCGTCCTGAACGGTCAGCCAGCTGCCCTTGTGCCCGGGCACCGAACCCTTGACGAACAGGAGCCCGCGGTCGGCATCGGTGCGGACAATCTCGAGGTTCTGCTGGGTGCGGTTGCGGGCGCCCATATGGCCGGCCATCTTCTTGTTCTTGAAGACCTTGCCCGGATCCTGGCGCTGCCCGGTCGAACCGTGCGAGCGGTGGGATACGGAAACGCCGTGGGTCGCGCGCAGACCGCCGAAGCCCCAGCGCTTCATGGCTCCGGCGAAGCCCTTGCCCTGCGTCACGCCCGCAATGTCGACCAGCTGGCCGGCGACAAAGTGGTCCGCCGAGATCTCCGCGCCGACGTCGAGGAGCGCGTCCTCGGCGACCCGGAACTCGACCAGCTTGGCCTTGGGCTCGACCTCGGCCTTGCCAAAGGCGCCGCGCTGCGGCTTGGCGATGTTCTTGGCCTTGGCCGTGCCAGCACCAAGCTGAACGGCGGTGTACCCGTCCCGGTCAGCCTCGCGGCGGCTGACGACCTGCACGCCGTCCAGCTGCAGCACCGTCACCGGCACGTGGCGGCCGTCCGGCTGGAACAGGCGGGTCATTCCCACTTTCTTCGCGATCACGCCACTGCGCATGATCCATACTCCTTACAGAGGCCCGCCATCTTTCTGACGACGGGCGTGCAGCCCATGAATGATGCGAGCCCCCGCTGGGCTATTCCTGCCCGTAAGCAGGAAGCGGGGGACGCAGACCGGGTGCTCCGAAGAGCGCCCGCGGTATCCCTTGTTCGTTGCTCAGCAGGACCGCTCGGGAGCCGTTCAACCGCTGTGCGCAGGCCCTTAGGCCAGTTTGATCTCCACGTCTACACCCGCGGCCAAGTCGAGCTTCATCAGCGCGTCGACCGTCTGCGGCGTGGGCTGAACGATGTCCAGCAGCCGCTTGTAGGTGCGGACCTCGAACTGCTCGCGCGACTTCTTGTCAACGTGCGGCGAGCGGTTCACCGTGAACTTCTCGATCCGCGTCGGCAGCGGAATGGGACCGCGGATCAGGGCGCCGGTACGGCGAGCCGTGTCGGCGATGTCGCCAGTGGCCTGATCGAGCACGCGGTGATCGAAGGCTTTCAGGCGAATCCGGATGTTCTGCGTTTCCATGTCCAACTACCGATGCGAAAGAGCCTGACCCCACACCCTCAAGGGGCAGGAGCCCTCCACTAAATGCCAAGCGCGACGGCGGCCGTTCGGCCGATCACGCCGCGCTTGGACGAAACTGAAGCGAGCCGCGAATCCCCGAAGCGATCCGCGGCCCGCCCTATATTACTTCGTGATGGTGCCGACAACCCCCGCGCCGACCGTCCGGCCGCCTTCGCGGATCGCGAAGCGCAGGCCCTGGTCCATGGCGATCGGAGCGATCAGCTTGACACCCAGCGACACGTTGTCGCCCGGCATCACCATCTCGGTGCCCTCCGGCAGCTGCACCTCGCCCGTCACGTCGGTCGTGCGGAAATAGAACTGCGGACGGTAGTTGGCGAAGAACGGCGTGTGACGGCCGCCCTCGTCCTTCGACAGGACGTACACCTCGGCCGAGAAGTCGGTGTGCGGGGTAATCGATCCCGGCTTGCAGAGCACCTGGCCACGCTCGACTTCCTCACGGCCGACGCCGCGGATCAGCGCGCCGATGTTGTCGCCGGCCTGGCCCTGATCGAGCAGCTTGCGGAACATCTCAACACCGGTGACCACCGTCTTCTTGGTATCCTTGATACCGACGATCTCGACTTCCTCGCCGACCTTGATGATGCCCGTTTCAACGCGGCCGGTAACGACAGTTCCGCGGCCCGAGATCGAGAACACGTCCTCGATCGGCATCAGGAACGGCTTGTCCAGCGGACGCTCCGGCTGCGGGATCCACTCGTCGACCGCTTCCATCAGCTTCAGGATCGCCTGCTCGCCGATGTTCTCGTCACGGTCTTCCAGAACGGCCAGCGCCGAACCGGCAACGATCGGGATGTTGTCGCCGTCGAACCCGCGCTTGCCGAGCTCCTCGCGGATCTCCAGCTCGACCAGCTCGAGCAGTTCGGGATCGTCGACCTGATCAACTTTGTTCAAAAACACGACCATGGTTGGCACACCCACCTGGGCCGCCAGCAGAATGTGCTCCTTGGTCTGCGGCATGGGGCCGTCCGCCGCGGAAACCACCAGGATCGCGCCGTCCATCTGAGCGGCGCCGGTGATCATGTTCTTCACATAATCGGCGTGGCCCGGGCAGTCGACGTGCGCATAGTGGCGGGCGGCAGTCTCATACTCGACGTGCGCGGTCGAAATAGTGATGCCGCGCTCACGCTCCTCGGGCGCCTTGTCGATGTTCGCGAAGTCAACGGCGACGCCGCCGCCAGTCTTCGCCAGCACCTTGGTGATCGCCGCGGTCAGCGACGTCTTGCCATGGTCGACGTGACCGATGGTGCCGATGTTGCAGTGCGGCTTGTTCCGCTCGAATTTCGCCTTCGCCATTGTACGCCTCTTCTAGGTGTTTGGATGTGGGCGGCCCGCCCGATGCGAGCGCGCCCTTAGCGTCAAAAAACCGATTACGCCAGCTTCGCCTTGACCTCGTCCGCGACGTTCTGCGGAACCTCGTCATAGTGCGAGAACTGCATGGTGTACTGCGCGCGTCCTTGGGTGAACGAACGCAGCTGGTTCACATAGCCGAACATGTTCGCCAGCGGGACCATAGCCTCTACCGCCTGGGCATTGCCGCGCGTGTCGGTGCCCTGGATCTGGCCGCGGCGGCTGTTCAGGTCGCCGATCACGTCGCCGAGGTAATCCTCCGGAGTCACGACCTCGACCCGCATGATCGGCTCCAAGAGCTTGATCCCGGCCTTCTGCGCCGCTTCGCGCATCGCACCGCGGGCGCAAATCTCAAAGGCCAGCGCCGAGGAGTCCACGTCGTGGTACTTGCCGTCGGTCAGTTCCACCGAGAAGTCGATGATCGGAAAGCCGATCAGCGAACCCGTCTCGGCGGTTTCCCGCATGCCCTTCTCGACCGAGGGGATATACTCCTTGGGGACGTTGCCGCCCTTGATCTGGTCGTTGAAGACAAAGCCTGATCCACGCTCGCCAGGCGTCACGCCGATGCGAATCTCGGCGAACTGGCCGGAGCCGCCCGACTGCTTCTTGTGGGTGTAGGTGAGCTCCACCGGCTTCGCGAGATACTCGCGATACGCGACCTGCGGTGCGCCGACGTTGGCCTCCACCTTGAACTCGCGCTTCATGCGGTCGACGAGGATCTCGAGGTGGAGCTCGCCCATCCCCTTG
>NZ_CADCVZ010000037.1 GCF_902806265.1 uncultured Sphingomonas sp.
GCTTCGAATATGCGCAGGACTCGAACGGCGCGCTGTTCGCGATCGACCGCTACGAGCTGGACACGGGCGAGACCCACCGGGTGACCGCCGGCAACGGCGGCGCGGTGCGGCCGACGCCTTCGCCCGACGGCAAGTATCTGGCGTTCGTCCGCCGCGAGCGCGCCAAGTCCAAGCTCTACATCCGCGATCTGGCCAGCGGCAACGAGCGCAAGATCTACGACGACCTCGACCAGGACATGCAGGAGACCTGGGCAGTCACCGGCGTCTACCCCAACATGGACTGGACCGGCGACAGCCGCGAGGTCGTGTTCTGGGCCGGCGGCAAGCTCCGCCGGGTGCCGGTGAACGGCGGCGCCGCGCGCGAGATCGCCTTTCGGGTGGCTGACGACCGCGTGGTCGCCAATTCGCTCCACCCGCAGGTGCAGGTCGCCCCCGCCAGCTTCACCACCCGCATGGTCCGCTGGGCGCAGATGTCGCCGGACGGGCGGCAGATCCTGTTCGAGTCCCTCGGCAAGCTGTGGCTGCGCCCCGCAGCGGGCGGCGAGCCGCGGCGACTGACCCGGAGCGGCGACGACAGCTTCGAAGCCTATCCCAGCTGGTCGCGCGACGGCCGCTCGATCGCCTTTGTCAGCTGGAACGACGGGCGGCTCGGCCAGGTGCAGACCGTCGGCGCACGCGGCGGGAGCCCCCGAACGGTCACCCGCGAGCCCGGCCACTACGCCTTTCCACGCTTCTCGCCAGACGGCCGGACGATCGTGCTCGAGGCGACCTCGGGCGGCGGGCTGACGTCCGACCGGTGGAACCGCGACGCGGGCGTCTACTCCGTTCCCGCGAGAGGCGGCTCGCCCAAGCTGATCGAGCGCGGCGTCACCAACCCGCAATATGCTGCTGCCGCCGACCGATTGTTCATGACCGTGCAGACCGAAGACGACAAGCTGCAGCTGGTCAGCACGGATCTCAACGGCGAGGCCCGGCGCGTCCACGCCTCGGGCGACCTCACCAGCGACTTCGTGGTCGCGCCCGATGGCCAGTCGGTCGCCTTTCGCCAGAACTATGAAGCCTTTCTCATGCCGCTGCTTCCCGGCGGCCAGGACGTTGCGGCCGCCACGGAGAAGGGCGCGCTGCCGTCGGTCCGGTTGAGCCAGGGCGGCGGCGACTTCATCCACTTCTCCGGCGGCGGCGCGCGCGTCCACTGGAACATCGGCCCGACGCTTTACAGCGCCGATGCCCGGACCATCTACTCGAACGGCTACAAGCCGGTGACCAGCGGCACCAACCTGTCCCGCACCCTCGCCGCCGCCAAGCCGCGCGGGAGCGTGGCCCTGACCGGCGCCCGCATCGTCACCATGCGCGGGGCCGACGGCGGCGTGATCGAGGACGGCACTGTGCTGATCCAGGGTGACCGCATCGCTGCGGTCGGCCCGCGCGGCAGCGTCGCGGTGCCCGCAGGTACGCCAAGCGTGGACGTCACCGGCAAGACCATCGTTCCGGGCTTCATCGACGCCCACGCGCACGGCCCGCAGGGCGAGAACGGGATGACGCCGCAGCAGAATTGGTCGGCCCAGGCCAATCTTGCGCTCGGCACCACCACGGTCCACGACCCGTCGAACCGCGCGTCGGAAGTGTTCGCCGCGGCCGAGATGCAGCAGGCCGGGCTGATCCTGGCGCCGCGCATCTTCTCCACCGGCGAGATCATCTACGGCGCCAAGGCGGCCGGCGCCTTCGCCGAGATCGGCAACTTCGACGATGCGCTGGCGCACGTCCGGCGGCTGAAGTCGCAGGGCGCGTGGAGCGTCAAGAACTACAACCAGCCCCGGCGCGAGCAGCGGCAGATGGTGGTCGCCGCGGCCCAGGCCGAGAACATGCTGGTCGTCCCTGAGGGCGGCTCCTTGTTCAACATGGACATGAGCCTCATTCAGGACGGCAACTCCACGGTCGAGCACAACGTGCCGGGCGAGGTGTTCTACGACGACGTGCTGCAGTTCTGGTCGCAGACCCGGACCAACTACACGCCGACCCTCGTGGTCTCCTACGGCGGGCCGGGCGCCGATCCGTACTGGCGCGCGCGCATGAACCTGTGGGAGCATCCGCTGCTGACGGCCCACACTCCGCCGGCGACGCTCGCCGCGGCCAGCGCCCGCCGCACTATCGCTCCGGAAGAGGACTATGCCGACACCTGGGCGGCGCGCGAGGCCCGCAAGCTCGCCGACCGCGGTATCCAGGTGAACATCGGCGCCCACGGCCAGCAGGACGGCATCGCCGCCCACTGGGAGATGTGGAGCTTCGTCAAGGGCGGCTGGACCCCGCTCCAGGCGCTGCAGGCTGCGACGGTGATGCCGGCCAAAACGCTCGGCATGGACCGCGACCTGGGATCGCTCGAGCCGGGCAAGCTCGCCGATCTGGTCGTGCTCGACGCCAACCCGCTGGAGAACATCCGCAACACGGACAAGGTCGCCAAGGTGATGCTGGGCGGGCGTCTGTACGACGCCCGGACCCTCAACGAGGAGGTCACCGGCAACCGGCAGCGGCAGCCCTATTGGTGGGAAGGCAGCGGCAACGCCGCGGCGGGCCGGGCGACGACCACGACGCACGGACATCGCCACTGATGCGGCACGAGGAAGAAGCCGACCTGCCGTACCTCCGCAAGGTGGTCGGCGCGTCGATGGCCGGCACGGTCGTCGAATGGTACGAGTTCTTCCTCTACGGCACCGCGGCGACGCTGGTGTTCGGCAAGCTGTTCTTTCCGAACACCGGCAACGAGCTCGACGGCATCATCGCCGCCTTCGCCACCTACGCGGTCGGCTTTGTCGCGCGGCCGCTCGGCGGCATCGTGTTCGGCCATGTCGGCGACCGGATCGGGCGCAAGTCGCTCCTCCAGTTCAGCCTGGTGTTGATCGGCCTGTCGACCTTCCTGATGGGCTGCCTGCCGACCTACGCCAGCATCGGCTATTGGGCGCCCGCGCTGCTAGTGTTCCTGCGCTTTCTCCAGGGCTTTGCGCTCGGCGGCGAGTGGGGCGGGGCGGTGCTGCTGGTGACCGAGCACAGCCCCAACCGGAGCCGCGCCTTCTGGGGCAGCTGGCCGCAGGCGGGCGTGCCGCTCGGCAACCTGTTGGCGACGCTGGTCCTGCTGGTGCTGTCCGCCACCTTGCCGGAGGAAGACTTCCTCGCCTGGGGCTGGCGCATCGGCTTCTGGCTGTCGGTCGTGATCGTCGGCATCGGCTACTACATCCGCACCCAAGTCTCGGACTCCCCGATCTTCAAGGCGGCGCGGGAGGAAGCCGAGCACAGGGCAGATCAGGGCTACGGCCTGACCGAGGTATTCCGCCGCTATCCGCGCGGCGTGTTCACCGCCATGGCCCTGCGCCTCGGCGAGAACATCCTCTACTACATGGTGGTCACCTTCTCGATCACCTACCTCAACCACCGCGGGGTCGACACCACCCGCATCCTGACCCTGCTGTTCGCGGCGCATGTCCTGCATGTGCTGGCGATCCCGGCGGTAGGCGCCGCCGCCGACCGGCTCGGACGCAGGCCGGTCTACATCGCGGGCGCGGCGCTCACCGTGGCGTGGCCGTTCCTCGCCTTTCCGCTGTTCGACACCGGGCAGACCGCGGCCATCCTCCTCGCGATCATGCTCGGGCTCGCCGTACACTCGCTGATGTACGCCGCGCAGCCGGCGATCATGACCGAGATGTTCCCGACGCGCATGCGCTACTCGGGCGTGTCATTGGGCTACCAGGTCACCGCGATCGTCGCCGGCTCGTGGGCACCACTGATCGGCACCGCGTTGCTGCGTCAGTATGACGACTGGCTGCCGATTGCCTTGTACATCGCCGGCGCGGCGGTGGTCAGCCTCGCGGCGGCGCTGGTTATGCGTGAAACCAAGGGCAGCTCGCTCCTCGCGATCGACCGCGAGGACGCTCGCCTGACCGCCGTTGCCTAAGCCGCGTCCACCAGCACCACCTCGCTGTCCTCCAGCGCGGTGATGCGCAGCATGTCGACGTCGCTGATCGCCGCCCCGTCGCGGGCGTTCACCCGCACGCCCTCGATCTCCAGCGCGCCGGTCGCGGGCACCAGATAGGCTCGGCGCTCGCGGCCCAGCGGATAGTCAACCGTCTCGCCCGCCCCGATGGTCGCGCCCGCCACCCGCGCGTCGGTGCGGATCCGCAGCGCGTCCTCATCCCCGTCGAGGCCCGACGCCAGCGTGACGAACTGCCCCGCGCGACCGTCCTTGGGGAACGGCCGGCTGCCCCAGGACGGGCGCTCGCCGCGCTGGTTGGGCTGGATCCAGATCTGGAACAGCGTGGTCGGCTCGTCCTCCATATTACACTCGGAATGGGTGATCCCGGTCCCGGCCGACATCACCTGGACGTCGCCCGCCTCCGTGCGGCCCTTGTTGCCCAGACTGTCCTGGTGCGTGATTGCGCCCGTCCGGACATAGGTGATGATCTCCATGTCGGCATGCGGGTGCGGCGGGAAGCCGCTATGCGGAGCGATCACGTCGTCGTTCCACACACGGATCTTGCCCCAGTTCATCCGCGCGGGATCGTGGTAGTTCGCGAACGAGAAATGATGTTTGGCCTGGAGCCAGCCATGGTCCGCGCCGCCCAGCGAGGCGAAGGGTCGAAGGTCGATCATGTTGCTCTCCCCGGCGCTCCCGAAGCGCCTTTCAGGAGGGAAGATGGCGACACCTGCAGCGCCCGCCAAGAACGCACAATCTTGTGACCGCGACGGCCGCGCTCAGTGCTTCACCGGCGGCCCGAACAGCCGGTCGAACAAGCCGCCCCACTTGCCGTTGGACCAGGTCAGCCCCTGGTAGATTGCCAAGCTGCGGCGAGCCCAGCCGGTATAAAGCACCGGGGCATCGAAGGCGTGCGCCAGCCACGCCAGCCGGTGGCTCCAGCGCGCGATCCATGCGCGCATGCGATAGACCAGCCGGCGGCGGAGCGGGATGCCCGCGCTGCTCGGGGCCACGCGCTTGACCGGCCGGACGGGCCCGCCGCGCCGCCGTGACAGCCGCCAGGCCAAGCCCTCGCGACGATGGCGGAAGCCCGCCGCCTGAGTGTTCGCGACGAAGTCCGCATCCACCGGCTCCAACGCCAGCCGCCCGTCAGCGATTCCGTCCCGGAGCATGGCGGCAAGGGCCGGGGAGCGGGTCACCACCACGTTGGTGCCGCGCCCGTCCGAGCTGTAGGGCTCGACCCAGGCGTCGCCGAAGCTGATGTCTGCCGTTTCGGCCACCACGTCGTCGCACCAGTTGCACGCCGCGCTCTGGAAGAAGCCCGCGCCCCAGTCGCCGTCGGCCAGGTGCCACCAGTCCTCCGACCGGGTGCTCGCGTCGTCGAGCGTCAGATGCGCGCGATACCAGTTGGCCGGGCGGCCCGCGTCCTTGATCCGGTAGTCGACCGAGCGCACCCGGTCCATCGGCGCACCGAGCTGCCAGGCGAAGCTCTCCACGAACCGTGCGCTCTTCATATGGCCGCAGAACAGGCCCAGCGTGTGGGTGATCCGCTCCGCCAGCACCGGCTCGGCGCGGCGGGCGAGGTGCACCGCCTTGATGAAGCAGGGAATGCCGACGATCGCGTAGCGCCCGGGCGTGCTCCGGATCTCGCGCAGCACGGCCGACAGCTCCACCGGATAGTAGCGCGACTTGCCGCCCTCGAACAGCTCGCCGACGCTGCGCGACAGGCGGAAGCGGAAGAAGCGGCCCTCGCCGTGCGGGTCGGCGGGCACCACGTGCGCCACCGCATCGACCTTCCCCGTGCGCAGCAGCTCGGCCGCGACCCAGTTGACCAGCCCGCCCGAGCTGCCGTTCTCGCGGTAGCCGGGCTCGGCGGCATGGCCGACGTAGCAGGCCTCGACGCGTCCGAGCCGCGGGTCAGCCGCCGACCCCGGGAAGCGCTCGGCGGCGATCACGTCCTCGTTGGCGGCGCTCGGCGAGAAGGGACAGCGTTGCGCCAGGTCCGTGCTGCGCCCGCGATACCAGTCGCGCGGACCCGTGGGCTCGAGCTGGCCGTAGCGGTTCCACTCCATCGCCGCGCGGGGCTCGGCCGCCACGCAGCTGCCGCAGCCGATGCACAGCCCGGACGCAACCATGTCGCGCGGGCTGACCGCCGGCTCAGGCGGCGATGGCGGCATCGAGGTAGGCGGTCGAGCGGCTCCGCAGCCGGGCGATGCTCTCGTGAATCGGATCGACCAGCGGCGCGCGCAGCAGGTCGCGCACTTGGTCCGCCCCGCTCTCCTCGCTCACCAGATGGTGCTGGGCGGCGAGCGCGGCGGTGAGGTCGCGCAGCTTGTTGTGTCGGTATGGCATGGACACCGCCGCGAACGGCTTGCCCGCCAGCAGTGCGAACACGCAGCCGTGGAAGAAGTTGGTCGCCACCGCGCTCGCCCCGGCCACCGCCCGCGCGAACTCCAGCGGCCCGGCGTCGATCCACTGCTCGTCGGCGAAGCTGTTCCTGTAGCCGATGCTGACCAGCCGCAAGCGCTGCCGGTCGGCCGCCGCCCGGACCTCACGCGCGTACCAATCGGGGAAGCCGTGACCGTACAGCAGCAGGTAGGGCTCCGACCGCGACAGTGGCTCCTGCCGCCCCACATCCGGGAACTGCAGCACCGGGTCGAGCACCAGCTCCGGCTCCACGCCCGTGCAGCCCTTGACCAGCCAATAGCTGTTCTCGTCGCGAACCGACAACCGGTCGAACCGCTTCAGCCGCTCCGCCCAGCGCTCGTCGATCCCCCAGTGGCAGGAATAGTTGCCGAAGCTCGCGGCAAAGGAGACCACCCGCTCGGCGTTGAGACCCTCGCCGTAGAAGATGCCCTTGCCGCCGTACCAGGGATGGTGGAGGTTCCACACCTCGTCGCTGCCGATCACGACCAGGTCGAACCGGTCCAGCCCCTGCGGGTCGTTCAACGCGAACGGCTGGCTCTGCGGCAGCAGGTGGAACGCTTCCAGGAATCGCCGCGCCTTGGCCGCGTAATGGCGGAAGTCGCTCGGCGCGGTGGGGTGCGGCAGGGTCGGCTGAAAGGCGCAGCGCCACTCGGCCCAGGTCACCTCGCGGCTGTGGTGATCCAGCAGCACGGCATCATGTCCACGAGCGCGCAAACCCTCGACAAGCGCCCGCGCTTGCCAGAAAGAGCCGTAGTTGATGCAACGGTGAAAGGTGAGAACGCCGATCTTCAAGCGGGTGGCCATAGCGCGGCAAATGCGTCCGCGCGAGGGCGGTTTCTCCGTGGAACCGAAATCACCTGCCCGCTTGCTCCGCGTCCATTGAAACCGTGCCGCGTCGCTTTCTCCCCTTCCTGATCCTGCTCATCGGCCTGCTGGTCACCGCGTTGACCACTTGGCAGCTGCAGCAGACCGACCGGCAGCGGTCGGAAGCGCGGTTCAACGCAGTGGTCGAGAGGGCGGTTGGCGGCGTTGAAGCTACCTACGACATCCAGCTTGCACTGCTGCGGGGCGCGGCTGGGCTGTTCAACGCCAGCGGCGCCGTTACCCGGCAGGAGTTCCGCGCTTATGTGGAACGGCTGAACCTGCCGCAGAACTACCCCAACGTCCTCGGCATCGGCTTCGCCGCCTATGCGGCCACCCGTGACGAGCTTGAGCGGCAGGTCGCGGAGGCGGGCTCTCCCGACGCCAGACCGGTCGCCGCCTGGCCGGCGGGCACCCGCAACGGTTACTCGGCCATCCGCTACCTGGAGCCGCTGCACCGCGGGAACCGCACGGCGCTCGGGTTCGACATGCTGAGCGAGGCGGTCCGCCGCGAGGCCATGATCGCGGCCCGACGCAGCCAGCACAGCCGGATGAGCGGACGCGTGCTGCTGGTCCAGGACATGGATCGCCGAAGGCAGCCGGGCTTCCTCATCTACGTTCCGCTGAAGCCGGGCGGTAGCATCGAAGCGGGAGAGTTCCCGGGCTGGGTCTACAGTCCCTTGCGCGGCAAGGACCTGTTCGCGCCGCTGTTCCAGGGCGCCGAGTTCGAGAACGTGCACGTCGCGATCTACGACGGTGCGCCGAGCCCGGCCAACCTCCTGTTCGCGAACGCCGCGAAAGGGAGCGGGGGGGAGCATACGGCCTCGCGCCGCCTGCAGCTCGGTGGCCGGACCCTGACGCTGCAGTTTGGCTCCAGCCCGGCGTTCGAGCGCCGCTCACCGATCCGCTTGTGGCTTGTCGTGCTGCTGGCCGGTCTCGCCATCTCCGCGCTGCTCGCCGCACTCGCCTGGCAGGCCGAGCGGCTGGTCCGGCGGGTGCGGGCGCAGGTGGTGCGGCGGACCGCGCAGCTGAACAACAGCAACGCCCGGCTGCGTGAGGAGATCGCGGCCCGCGGCCAGGCCGAGGCACAGCTGTTCCAAGCGCAGAAGATGGAGGCGGTCGGCCAGCTGACCGGCGGCATCGCCCACGACTTCAACAACATGCTCGCGGTGGTGATCGGCAGCCTGGATTTCGCCCGGCATACGGACGACGTCGGCAGGCTCAAGCGGCTCAACGAGCAGGCTTTGAAGGGGGCCACCAAGGCCGCCGAGCTGACGCAGCGGCTGCTCGCCTTTTCACGCCGGCAGACGCTCATCCCGGCCGTGGTAGACGCCAACAAGCTGATGGCCGAGATGTCCGAGCTGCTGCGCCGCACCCTGGGCGGATCGACCCGGCTCGAAACCGTGCTCGCCGGCGGCCTGTGGCGGGTGTTCGCCGATCCGTCGCAGCTCGAAAGCGCGATCGTCAACCTGGCGGTCAACGCCCGCGACGCCATGCCGGACAACGGCCAGCTCACCATTGAAACCGCCAACTGCCACCTCGACGAGCGTTACGCCGCCACCCACCCCGACGTTGTGCCGGGCCAGTATGTTCTGATCGCCGTCAGCGACACGGGCGAAGGCATGCCGCCCGAAGTGCAGGCGCGGGTCCTGGAACCCTTCTTCACCACCAAGGAGGTCGGCCGCGGCACCGGGCTCGGCCTGTCGCAGGTGTTCGGTTTCGTGAAGCAGTCGGGTGGGCACCTCAACATCTACTCGGAGGTCGGCCGGGGCACGACCGTCAAGATCTACCTGCCGCGTCACCACGGCACCGCTCCGGATGCGGACGGCGTTCCCGCTACCCAGCTTGAGCGGCTTCCACGCGGGCGGGCCGACGAGCTGATCCTGGCGGTCGAGGACGAGGAGGACGTGCGGCTGATGAGCGTGGGCGCGCTGCGGGAGCTAGGCTACACGGTGATCCACGCGCCGGACGGTGCAGTCGCGCTGCAGATGCTGGCAAGCCACCCGGGCGTCCGCCTGGTGTTCACCGATCTGGTCATGCCCGAGATGGACGGGATCGAGCTCGCCGCCGCCATCCGCGAGGAATATCCGGAGGTGCGTCTGCTGTTCACCACCGGCTACGCACGCAATGCGGTGAGCCGCGACGGGCGGCTGGACGGAGAAGTGGACCTGATCTCCAAGCCGTTCACCATCGCCCAGCTCGCCGGCAAGGTTCGCCAGGTGCTGGACCGCCCGGCCGGCAACGATCAGCCGTTGGTCGGCGAGTAACGCGCATTCGTCGAAGCTGAAGGTCCTGTCACTGGCTGTTCAGGCGCTCGGCGTCAGCGCCGGCAAGATGAAGCGTAACATCCTGTTATCCGGCGCCCTGGCGCTTTCCTCCATTCCGTCCGTCGCTCTGGCCCAGGACCAGCCTGCCGACCCAGCTCCCCCGGCCGGAGAAGCCGCCGACCCTGCCGAGACCGACGGTGAAGCGGACGAAGCCGAGGAGATCGTCGTCGTCGGCCGCCGCGATCCCAACGCGGTGATCGGCGACATCCCGCCGGAGACCCGGCTTAATTCGCGCGATATCCGCGCCTATGGCGCCACCTCGGTGTCCGAGCTGCTCGACGCCCTGGCACCGCAGCTGGGCAGCAGCCGCGGGCGGGGCGGGGGCCAGCCGGTCGTGCTCCTCAACGGCCGCCGCACCTCCGGCTTCCGCGAGGTCCGCGACCTGCCGCCCGAAGCGATCCTCCGGCTCGACATCCTGCCCGAAGAGGTCGCGCTGGAATACGGCTACCGCGCCGACCAGCGCGTGGTGAACATCGTGCTGCGCCCGCGCTTCCGCTCGACCACCGCGCGGGTCGAGACAAGTGTGCCGACCGGCGGCGGCAGCCTGGGCGGGGAAGGCGATCTCACCCGGCTGCTGATCGGCGAAGGCAGCCGCACCACCCTCAACGCCCGGATCGAGGGCGACAGCGCGCTGACCGAGGCCGAGCGCGACATCCGCTTCGACCCCGCGACCCCCGACGCGATTGACCCGCGCCCGTTCCGCACACTGGTCGGCGAGCGCCGCCTGGCCCGCGTCGGGGCGACCCACAATCGCACCCTGTTCGGCGACGTGTCCTCCACCTTCGACGCACAGGTCGAGCGGTTGGACGGACGGTCGCTGCTCGGCCCGTCGCTGCTCGACCTGGGCGATCCGCTGGCGCGCGACACGGATACGCTGTCCGGCCATGTCGGGGTCGCGTTCAATGGGCAGAAGGACCGCTGGCGCTGGTCGCTTACCGGCGCCTACGACATCGCCCGCTCGGTCAATAAGACTGACCGCGAGAGCGCGGTTCCGACCGCCTTTACCGATCGCGCCCGCACCCAGACCAGCAGCGGCAACCTCGACCTGGTGCTGAACGGTCCGCTGTTGACGCTCCCCGCGGGCCAGGCGAGCGCTACCGTGCGCCTGGGCGCGGACACCCGCGACCTGGACAGCCGCGCCCGTCGCGCCGGGATTGAAAGCGAGAACGATCTCGGCCGCGACCGCGGCAGCGCTTCGCTCAACCTCGACCTGCCGATCGCGCGGCGGGGCTCGGTCCTGTCCGCGCTCGGAAACCTCACGCTCAACGCCAACGCAGAGGTCGAGCGGCTGAGCGACTTCGGCACGCTGACCACCGTCGGCGCGGGCTTCTTCTGGTCGCCGGTCGAGCGACTCAACCTTCTCACCTCTTGGACCCGCGAGGAAGGTCCGCCCACCCTGCAGCAGCTCGGCGATCCGGAGCTGATCACGCCCGACACCCGGATCTTCGACTTTCGCAGGGGTGAGACGGTGCTGGCCGAGGTGACCACCGGCGGCAACCGCACGCTCGATGCCGACCGCCGCGACGTATGGAAGCTTGGGGGCACCTGGCAGCCGCTCGAGGAGACCGACCTCAACCTGCGCGCAGACTATGTCCGCACCCGCATCAGCAATCCCATCAGCAGCTTCCCCGGCCTGACCCAAGCGATCGAGGCGGCCTTCCCCACCCGGTTCGAACGTGACCCGGCCGGCAACCTCCTCCGCGTCGACCTCCGCCCGGTCAACTTCGACCGCTCGGCGCGTGACGAGCTGCGTTGGGGCTTCAACTACACCAAGCCGCTGCGCTCGGCCCGCCCGCCGCAGAGCTTTATCGACCGCCTTCGCGCGGCCCGGCAGCAGGCACGCGGCGAAGGCGGGCAGGGTGCCGGCCCGGGCGACGGCCCACCCCGCGCCGGCGGCGGCGGTCGGCGCGGCGGCGGCGGCGGCGGCGGGTTCGGAAGGGGCGGCCGGCAGGGCGGGCGGCTGCAGTTCTCCCTGTTCCATACCTGGGCCATGCGCGACGAGGTGCGGGTCGCCGAAGGCCTGCCCACGCTCGACTATCTCCGCGGCGACGTGATCGAGGGCGGTCTCCGCCCTCGGCACCGGCTGGAAGCGGAGGCCGGCTACTTCAACAACGGCCTGGGCGCGCGGCTGTCGGGCAACTGGCAGAGCGGCGGCGAGATCGGAAGCGGGACAAGCGAGCTCCGCTTCAACTCGCTGGCCAGGGTCAACCTGAACCTGTTCGCCAACCTCGGCGAGCGGTTCGAGCTGGTCGAGAAATATCCCTGGCTCCGCGGTACCCAGGTGCGCCTGGGCGTGCAGAACATCCTCGCTGCACGCCAACGCGTCCGCGATGCCGCTGGCGGACTACTGCCGGGCAGCTACCAGCCCGACCTGCTCGACCCGCAGGGCCGCACGCTGAGCCTGTCGCTGCGCAAGCTGTTCCTGCCCCCGCCGGGCTTCTTCCGCCGCTCGGGCGGGCAGGGGGCACCAGGCCGCTAGCCGCCGCGGCCGCGGTTTGCTCCAAAACGGACCGAGCTAAACCGGCTGGTAAGGAGTTTCCCCTAGACCTGCTCCCAGCAACCGGGAGTGGGTCTTTTGCGCCAATTTCTCTTCGCCTTGGCTCTCGTGCAATCCTCGCTGGGCGGCGCGGCCGTGTTCGGCACCGACGACCGCGTCGCCGTGCATGAGCGGGCCAGCGTGTCGCGCGCCGTCGGCCTCGCCCTGCACGCCGACCGGCAGGCGACCGCCTTTCTGGTGGACGCCTGCTTCGCAGTGACTTCGCAGCATCTGGTAAGCATCGACCGCAACCCGCTGGGGCAGCAGGTCGAACTGGTGCTTGGGGCAGAGCGGCTAAACGCCCGCGCGGTCCGCGCCGGTCACGTCGAGCGTGGCGTGCTGGGCTACAACCACGACTGGCTCCTCTTGAAGCTCGACCGCTGCCGGCCAAACGCGCCGGTGGTGGAGCTGGCGGGCGGCACGGTCGCCGCGCCCGACGCGATCCCCGAATCCGGCCGCAAGATGACCGCCATCGGCTATCCCAGCGACCTGCAGCGGCTGACGGTCGATCCCGACTGCCGCATCCACGCCGTCGGCGCCTACGGCTGGCTCAATGACTGCGCCGCCCAGCCGGGATCGTCGGGCGGTCCGCTGGTCGTGCAACACGGCACGCGCATGATCGCCTACGCGATCCAGTCCGGCGCCTTTCCGACCACCCGGCCCGAGGCGTTCACGACCGACCGCGCCAATCTCGCCACGCCGGTGCAGCCGATCCGCCAGGCGCTGCTCGAGGAGCGGGCCAAGCTCCCGCCCGTCAAGCTCGCCTCGCGCCGCTGGCGCTTCCCGTTCATCTAAGCGCGGGCAGAAGCTTTCCGATGGCCGGCAACGGAGCTGGCCTCAGCGCGGCTTGACGAACTTCAGAGTCATCCGGTCGCTTTCACCGATCGCCAGATATTTGGCGCGGTCCTTGTCGCCCAGGCGCAGTGTCGGCGGCAAGGTCCACACGCCCTCGACATGGTCGGCGGTGTCGCGCGGGTTGGCGTTGACCTCGCTCGCCCCGGCGAAGCGGAAGCCAGCCCCCTCGGCCAGCCGCCGCACGGTCGAAGTCTTGAGATAGCCGGTGTTCTTCTCCCGCGCGGCGTCCGCCCGCTCGGGCAGCCGGTGATCGACCACGCCCAGCGTGCCGCCGGGCTTCAGCATGTCGTACATCTGCTTGAACGCCAGCTCGGCATAGGGCTCGTCGCCCATCGCCCAGTTGTGCACGTTGCGGAAGGTCAGCACCACGTCCGCGCTGGCCGCCGGCACGCCCTGCTCGCCAGCTGCCCGCACCGGAAACACTGCGGTCTTCGCGGCGCCATAAAGCTGCGGATTGGTGCCGACGAAGGTACGGAAGCCCTGGACTCCCTGGGCGGACGTCGCCGCATGATAACTCCCCCCGCCGCGCGTGAGATAGGGAACCAGGATCTCGCTGTACCAGCCACGGCCGGGAGAGATCTCGACCACCGTGTCGCTGGGCTTCACGCCGAAAAAGGCGAGGGTGCCCGCCGGGTTGCGGTACTTGTCGCGAGCGACGTTGGCGGGCGTGCGGGTGGGCGCCTTCAACGCTTGTGCGAGCTGCGCCCGGTGCGGCGCGGACAATTGAGCGGTAGCCGGGGCGGCCAGTGTGAAGGCGGCGGCAAGGATGGCGGCGCGGCGGAACATTGAGAACTCCTGTTTGTAACAGGCTCTCCGGATGAACGCAGCCGGGGCGGTCCGCAAGCCCGCTTATAGGCACGCCTCGAGGTAAGGCTGGTCGAACCCGAACTGCTTCGCTTTCTCCAGCGTATACGGCCTGAGGCCCATGCTCCGGTATTCGCCGATGATCTTGCCGTCGGCGCTCTCGTCCAGATACTCGAACTTGAACAACTCCTGGGTGACGATGACCTCGCCCTCCATGCCGATCACCTCGGTGACGTTGGTGGTCCGGCGCGAGCCGTCGCGGAGGCGCTTGACCTGGACGATGAGGTCGACAGAGTCGGCGATCTGACGGCTGATCGCCTCTTTGGGAATCTTGATGTCGCCCATCATCACCATGTTCTCCATACGCGCCAGGCATTCGCGCGGGGAGTTGGAGTGGAGCGTCGCCATCGACCCGTCGTGACCCGTGTTCATCGCGGCCAGCAGGTCGAAGCACTCCTGGCCGCGGATTTCGCCCAGGATGATCCGGTCGGGACGCATACGCAGCGCGTTGATGACGAGATCACGGATGGTGATCGCGCCCTGGCCTTCCAGGTTTGGCGGGCGGGTCTCGAGCGGCAGCCAGTGCGGCTGCTGCAGCCGGAGCTCGGCCGCGTCTTCGATGGTGATCACGCGCTCGCCCGGGTCGATCATCTTGGACAGGGCGTTGAGCATGGTCGTCTTGCCTGAGCCCGTGCCGCCCGAGATGACCACGTTCATCCGGCTGGCCCCGGCAATCTTGAGCACGGTCGCCATCTTCTCGGACATCGATCCGAAGCCGCGCATCATGTCGAGCGTGATCGGCTTTTCCGAGAACTTGCGGATGGAGATGGCGGTGCCGCGCAGCGACAGCGGCGGTATGATCACGTTGACGCGGCTGCCGTCCTGAAGGCGCGCGTCGGCCAGCGGCGTGGTCTGGTCGACGCGGCGGCCGACCTTGTTGACGATGCGCTGGGCGATCTGAAACAGATGCTCCTCGTCGCGGAATTGGATCTGCGCCAGCTCCAGCTTGCCCTTGCGCTCGATAAAGGTCTGTTCGGGGCCATTGACCATGATGTCGCTGATCGCCGGGTCGGCCAGCAGCTCCTCCAGCGGCCCCAGGCCGAGCAGCTCGTCGACCAGCACCTTTTCCAGCGCGAACTGCTCGCGCCGGTTCAGCGTGATCTTGAGCTCGGCCAGCACCTCGCCGATGATCGGGCGGAACTCCTCGGCCAACTCCTCCTTGCCGAGCGTCGCGGCGGCTTCCGGATCGACCCGCTCCAATAGCCGCGGAAGCACTTGCTCCTTGATCCGGTGAACGCTCGCCTCAAAGCCTTCCGCCTTGCTGCTGCCGGCGTCGGCGCTGGCGTTCATGCGGCTGTTGAGGCGGTCCATCGCACCGACCGGTGCGGCCGGATCGAAGGGAGTGGCAGGCTCCTCGGCGAGCGGGAAAGGCTCGGGATCAGACCCGGCGACGGCGCCCCCCGGGCCGCCTTTCATCGGACGCGCCACGCCGAAGCTGGGGCGCTGCCCGCCGCCCCCACCGCCGCGCTTGCCGAATGCGTTCATGCCCCAACCCCGATTAACTCGGGATGGTGAATAGGGGTCAAACTTTACCGAAAGGATAAGGGGGCGTTTGCGAGTAGCCGGACGGCGCTCGGGGCCGCGCCGACACGCGGCTTACGCTTCCGCGCTCTCCGCCAGCACGGTCAGCCCGTTCGCGCCGACCTCGGCAAAGCCGCCGCTGACCCGCACCCGCTCGGGCGTGGCGCCCGCGGTGCGGTACACCGCCAGCTCACCGTCGCGCAGCGTGGTCATATAGGGCGCGTGGCCCGCCATCACCCCGAACTCGCCCTCGCTGCCGGGCACGACCACCATGTGGACGTCTGCGGCGAGCACCTGGCGTTCGGGGGTGACGAGTTCGAAGCGAAGGTCGGGCATGTCAGGCCGCCGCTGCCAGCTTCTCGGCCTTCGCCACCGCTTCCTCGATGCCGCCGACCATGTAGAAGGCGCTCTCGGGCAGGTGGTCGTACTCGCCGCTGACCACCGCGCGGAAGCTGCGCACCGTTTCCTCGATAGGGACGAACTTGCCCGGGATGCCGGTGAATACTTCGGCGACGTGGAACGGCTGGCTGAGGAAGCGCTGGATCTTGCGGGCGCGGGCAACCGTCAGCTTATCCTCTTCGGACAGCTCGTCCATGCCCAGGATGGCGATGATGTCCTGCAGCGACTTGTAACGCTGCAGCGTTTCCTGGACCGCACGCGCGGTCTCGTAATGCTCCTGGCCGACGACCGCCGGCGAGAGCACGCGGCTGGTCGAGTCCAGCGGGTCCACCGCCGGGTAGATGCCGAGCTCGGAGATGGCGCGCGACAGCACGGTGGTGGCGTCGAGGTGGGCGAACGAAGTCGCCGGCGCCGGGTCGGTCAGGTCGTCCGCGGGCACGTAGATCGCCTGCACCGAGGTGATCGAGCCCTTGTTGGTCGAGGTGATCCGCTCCTGCAGCGCGCCCATGTCGGTCGACAGGGTCGGCTGGTAGCCTACGGCCGAGGGGATGCGGCCGAGCAGCGCCGACACTTCCGAACCCGCCTGAGTGAAGCGGAAGATGTTGTCTACGAAGAACAGCACGTCCTGGCCTTCGACGTCGCGGAAGTACTCGGCCTGGGTCAGGCCGGACAGGGCGACGCGGGCGCGCGCTCCCGGCGGCTCGTTCATTTGGCCGAATACCAAGGCGACCTTGGAGCCTTCGGACGTGGCATTGCCGTCCGCGTCCTTGGCGATCACGCCCGCGTCGAGGAACTCGTGATAAAGGTCGTTGCCCTCGCGGGTCCGCTCGCCGACGCCGGCGAACACGCTGGTGCCGCCGTGGCCCTTGGCGATGTTGTTGATCAGCTCTTGGATGAGCACGGTCTTGCCGACGCCGGCGCCGCCGAACAGGCCAATCTTGCCGCCCTTGGCGTAGGGGGCGAGCAGGTCGATGACCTTGATGCCGGTGACCAGGATCGAGGTCTCGGTCGACTGGTCCACGAACAGCGGCGCCTCGCGGTGGATCGGAGCGGTCTCGGTGTGGCCGATCGGGCCGCGCTCGTCGATCGGCTCGCCGATCACGTTCATGATGCGGCCGAGCGTCTTGGGACCAACGGGCACGCGAATCTGCGAGCCGGTGGAGCGCACCGTCTGGCCGCGGGTCAGGCCGTCGGTCGAGTCCATGGCGATGGTGCGGACCAGGTTCTCGCCGAGGTGCTGCGCCACCTCCAGGACCAGGCGCCCGCCATTGTTCTCGGTTTCCAGCGCGGACAGGATCTGCGGCAGCTCGCCGTCGAACGCGACGTCGACGACGGCGCCGATGACCTGCGCCACGCGGCCGGTCAGGTTGCTGGTGGTGCTCTCGCGAGCGATGGTGTCGGCGGCGGTGGCCATGGTCTGCTTCCTTGCCTTCGTGGTTCTTTAAAGCGCTTCGGCGCCCGAGATGATCTCGACGAGTTCGGTGGTGATCGCCGCCTGGCGCTGGCGATTGTACTGGATGCTGAGGCGGTTGATCATGTCGCCCGCGTTGCGGGTCGCATTGTCCATCGCCGTCATCTGCGATCCGTAGAAGCCCGCCTGGTTCTCCAGCAGCGCGCGGTAGATCTGGACCGCGACGTTGCGCGGCAGCAGCGCGGCAAGGATGTCCTCCTCGTCCGGCTCATACTCCACCGCGGCCGACGCACCCGAGGCCGCGCTGTCGTTGGCGGCGGCGGGACGGACCGGGATGATCTGGTCGACCGTCGGCTCCTGCGCCAGTACCGAGCGGAAGTTGGAGTAGGCGAGGTGCGCCACGTCGAACTGGCCGCTCTCGAACCGCTCGATGATCTCGGCGGCGATCGCCTGCGCTTCGGCGTAGCTCGGGTTCTTCATCTCCGACGTGTCGAACTGGCCAACGATCTGGCCGGGATAGAAGCGCCCGATCACCGGCCGCGCCTTGCGCCCGACCAGGTAGAAGCTGACCTGCCGCCCTTGCGCGATCAGCTCGTCGGCGGCGCGGCGGGCGGCGCGGACGATGTTGGTGTTGAACGCGCCGGCGAGGCCCCGGTCGCCGCTCGCCAGCACGATCAGGTGGCGCTGCTCGGCCCCCGTGCCGGCGATGAGCCGCGGGCTCTGCGGACCCACGGTGATGCGGCTGGCGAGGCTCGAGACCACGTCCGACAAGCGAGCGGAGTAGGGCCGGCCACTTTCCGCATTGCTCTGCGCCCGGCGCAGCTTGGCCGCGGCGACCATTTTCATCGCCTTGGTGATCTTCTGCGTCGACTTCACCGAGCCGATGCGGATCTTGAGGGCTTTAAGCGATGCCATCTACTTCGCGCGCTCTGCATTCCAGTTGAAGAGAAAGTTGCGTTGTTCCGCCCAGGTTTGCCCCTGGACCCTGCCGCCGACCAGGCAGGCCGACGTATGGTACGGACCAACTCCATCGCTGGTGCGGAAGCTTACGCAGGTGCGGCCACGATCGGTCTTCCACCGCCCCGCTACGATCGGGCTCTGGTAGAAGCTGCCACTTACCGTCCCGTTGGTGGAGAGCGTCAGCTGCATGGGTTGGGTATAAGCCTTGTCCCCCGGCTTGCTCGTGAGGTCGACGACCCACGCGCCATCTAGCGGCGATCCGGCCTGCACCGCTGCCAAAGCCAGCGCAAGGACCCCAGCGGTCATCTACGCGAACTGCTTGCCGAACGCCGTGAGCGCGTCCTTGAGCGCCGCCGCCGTCTCGTCGTCCAGCGCCTTGGTGTCGCGGATGCGCGCCAGCACCTCGGGCTTCTCCGCCCGCAGGTAGCTCAGCATCGCCGCTTCGTAGCGCGTCACGTCACGGGTCTCGACGGTGTCGATGAAGCCTTGCGTACCGGCGTAGATGGACGCGACCTGCTCCTCCACCGGCATCGGCTGGAATTGCGGCTGCTTGAGCAGCTCGGTCAGCCGCGCGCCGCGGGCCAGCAGCTTCTGCGTGGACGCATCGAGGTCCGAGCCGAACTGCGCGAACGCCGCCATCTCGCGGTACTGCGCCAGCTCCAGCTTGATCGAGCCCGCGACCTTCTTCATCGCCTTGGTCTGCGCGGCCGAGCCTACCCGGCTGACCGACAGGCCGACGTTGATGGCCGGACGGATGCCCTGATAGAACAGGTCCGTTTCCAGGAAGATCTGGCCGTCGGTGATCGAGATGACGTTGGTCGGGATGTAGGCCGACACGTCGCCCGCCTGCGTCTCGATGACCGGCAGCGCGGTCAGCGAGCCGTTGCCGTTGGCGTCGTTCATCTTGGCGGCGCGCTCGAGCAGCCGGCTGTGGAGGTAGAACACGTCGCCCGGATAGGCCTCGCGGCCCGGCGGACGGCGCAGCAGCAGCGACATCTGGCGATAGGCCACCGCCTGCTTCGACAGGTCGTCATAGACGATCACGGCGTGCATGCCGTTGTCGCGGAAATACTCGCCCATCGCGCAGCCGGTATAGGGCGCCAGGAACTGCAGCGGGGCCGGCTCCGAAGCCGTCGCGGCGACGACGATCGAATATTCCATCGCGCCATTCTCTTCGAGCGCGCGGACGATCTGCGCCACCGTGGAGCGCTTCTGCCCCACCGCGACGTAGATGCAGTAGAGCTTCTGGCTTTCGTCGGTGCCGGCGTTGGCCTGCTTCTGGTTGATGAAGGTGTCCAGCGCGACGGCGGTCTTGCCGGTTTGGCGGTCGCCGATGATCAGCTCGCGCTGTCCGCGGCCGACGGGCACCAGCGCGTCCAGCGCCTTGAGGCCGGTCTGCACCGGCTCGTGCACCGACTTGCGCGGGATGATGCCGGGCGCCTTGACCTCGACCCGGCTGCGGCCCTCGGCGACGATCGGGCCCTTGCCGTCGATCGGGTTGCCGAGCGCGTCGACCACGCGGCCGAGCAGGCCCTTGCCGATCGGCACGTCGACAATGGTGCCGGTACGCCGCGCGGTGGAGCCTTCGGTGATCTCGGAGTCCGAGCCGAACACCACCACGCCGACGTTGTCGGCTTCCAGGTTCAGGGCCATGCCGCTGACGCCGCTCTCGAACTCGACCAGCTCGCCGGCCTGGACGTTGTCGAGGCCGTAGATGCGGGCGATGCCGTCGCCGACCGACAGCACCTGCCCGACTTCCGAGACCTGCGCGTCGGCATCGAAGTTCGCGATCTGGTCGCGGATGACGCGGGAGATTTCAGCGGCGCGGATGTCCATTGTTAGCCTTTCATCGCAGTCGCGAGAGTGTTCAGTTTGGTGCGGATGGAAGCGTCGATCATCTGGCTGCCGAGCCGGACGACGATGCCGCCGAGAATGGAAGGATCGACCCGCGCGTCGAGGCGCACGTCGGTACCGACACGCCCGCGCAGCTGCTGCCGAAGCGCATCCAGCTGGTCGTCGTCGAGCGGGCGCGCGGAGGTGACCTCCGCCGTTGTCTCGCCCCGATGCTCGGCGGCGAGCCGCCCGACCAGCCGGATGATCTCGGGCAGGTGCCGCAGCCGGCCGTTGCGGGCGAGCACCAGCAGGAAATTGGTGGTGATCGGGTCCAGCTGCAGCGCGGCCGCGGTGGCCGCCACCGCCTTGCCCGCCTCCGCGCGGCCGATCAGCGGCGAGTTGGTCAGCGACGCGAACTCCGGTGAGGTCTCCAGCGTCGAGCGGATTTCCACCAGGCTGCGCGCAACCGCTTCGATCTGGCGCTCGTCGCGGGCCAGGTCGAACAGCGCGGACGCGTAACGCCCCGCTAGGCTGGCCCTAATGCCGCCGGATGTCTCCACGCGCCCAAAGCTCCGTCAAAGATATGCAAAGCGGGGCGGAAGCGGCCGCAAAACCGCTCGCCCCAGCCGGGTCGCCGCGCCACTAGCAGGGGGGCTCGGGCGATGCAAGGCGGCCGGTCACAGGTCGAGGCTGAGGACGCGCGTGAACGGCGTGTCCAGATAGCCGCCGAAGGGAGCGCAGGGCCGAAAACCCGCGCCCTCGTACAAGCGCAGCGCGGCCGTGAACTCGGGGCCGCTGCCCGTCTCCAGGCTCAGATGGCGGTACCCGCGCCGCCGGGCTTCCTCGACGATCCTGCCAAGCAGCAGCCGGCCGACGCCCTGACCGAGTGCCGTCGGCGCGGTTCGCATCGACTTGATTTCGCCATTGAACGGATCAAGCTCCTTCAGCGCCCCGATTCCCAACAGCTCGCCCGCGCCTCGCCCGCTGAAGAAGGTGATGGACGGTTGGCGCAGCGCTGCCGCCGGCAGGACATGGCAAGCGTCGGGCGGCGAATGGCTGCGCATTGCCGCGAAGTGCAGGGAGAGGAGGGCCTGCACGTCTTCGCGGTCCAGCTCACCCTCATGGAACGTTGGTGCCATGCCGCGTCGATAATCCAATGCAAGCGATGTTAGCGAGGTGAAGTGCTCACCCCGCTTTGAGCGCAAGCTCCGGGATGCGGCGGGCGCGGCGAGGCGCTAAGAACCGGTGCATGATGAACACGCGCCTCCCTGAAGATCAGGCCTGGACCGCCTTCGAGACCCGCGACCGTGCCTTCGACGGACGCTTCTTCGTGGCCGTCAGCACCACCCGCATCTACTGCCGCCCGTCCTGCCCCGCGCGCCGGCCGCGGCGGGAGAACGCCGCCATCTTCCACGACGAGGCCGCCGTGCGCGCCGCGGGCTATCGTCCCTGCCTGCGCTGCAAGCCCGATCAAGTCGCGCGCGACCGGGCCGCGGTGGCAAAGGCCGTGCAGCTGATCGAAGGGGCGGAAACGCCGCCGCGGCTGGAGGAACTGGCCGAGGCGGTGGGCTACGCGCCGCACCATTTCCAGCGGCTGTTCACCCGCGACCTCGGCGTATCGCCCGCCGCCTATGCCCGCGCGCTGCGCAGCCGCCGCGCCGAACGCACCCTGGAGGAGAGCGCATCCGTGACCGACGCCATCTACGATGCGGGCTACAGCGCCCCCAGCCGCTTCTACCAGGACGCCGGAGAGCGCTTGGGCATGACCCCGTCCGTGTGGCGCGACGGCGGCCGCGGGGCGACCATCCGCTTCACGGTGGTCGACAGTCCGCTCGGCCCCTTGCTCATGGCGGCCACCGACCGCGGCATCTGCCGGCTGACCTTCGACGAGGACGAGGATGCGCTGCGCCGCCGCTTCCCCCATGCCACGATCCTCGCCGACGACGGCGCCATGGCCGAGCTGGTCGGCGGGGTGCTGCAGGCGGTCGCCACGCCTTGCGCCATGCCCGACCTGCCGCTGGACGTCGCCGGCACCGCCTTTCAGCAGGCGGTCTGGGCCGAGCTCCGCAAGATCCCGCCCGGCGAGACCCGCAGCTATGCGGAGATTGCCGCCGCGGTCGGCCAGCCCGGCGCAGTGCGCGCCGTCGGCACCGCCAACGGCAGCAACCCGATCACGGTGCTGGTTCCCTGCCACCGCGTGATCCGCTCCGACGGCTCGCTCGGCGGCTACGCCGGCGGGCTTGACCGCAAGCGCCGGCTGCTGCGCGCGGAAACCGACGGCAAGCCAGGCTCGTTGTTCGGCTGACTTGCCTCACCCGCTTTCCTTCGTTGCCGCGACCAATCGCTTCCTGACCAAGGCCTGGGCCAAGGGATGGTGGCCCGAGCCGGTGCTCGACAGTTCCGCGCTGGTGGCCGAGGCTTGCCGGCGGGAAAGGGTGGCCGCCATTCCCGGGCGCCACTGGCAGGAACCGTTCGAGCTCCTGCTCGATGACTTGCGCGAGCATGCCCGGCTGAACCCGCTGGGACGGCAGGTCGCCAACGGGCAGCTGGTTACCCTGTTGCGGCTGCGAATCCGCGCCGAGACGCTGCTCCGCGAGCACCGCGAGATCATCGAACGGCCGCTCGCCCGCCCCGTCATCATCCTCGGCCACATGCGCTCGGGCACCACCCGCCTGCACCGGCTGCTCGCCCAGGATCGCCGCTTCGCGCATACCCGCTTGTTCGAAAGCCTGGAGCCCGTGCCCCGCCGCGGCCGCCGGGCGCGGGCAGCTGTTGTGCAGCGCTTCCTGGAACTCGCCAACCCTGCCCTGGCCGCGGTCCATCCCACCCACCCACTCGAGCCGGAAGAGGAGTTCGGCCTGCACAGCTTCTCATTCCATGGCGCGCAGTTCGAGGCGCAGTGGCACGTCCCCGGCTTCGCCGCCTTCGCCCGCGAGCGCGACGGCGCCGTGCCCTACGGCGAGTTCGCCACTCTGCTGCGGATCATGGGCCGGTGCCGCGGCGACGACCCTGCCAAGCCCTGGCTGCTCAAGTCTCCCCAATTCACCGGCGAGCTCCAGCCGCTGCTGCGCCAGTTTCCGGACGCGCGGCTGCTCCGCCTCAACCGCGACCCCGCCGCCGTGGTCGGCTCCTCCGCGTCCCTGGTGTGGCATCAGCGGCGCATCCACAGCGACTGCGCCGACTCCCAGGCGATCGGCGCCGAGTGGCTGGACAAGACGCTGTGGCGCGAGCGCAAGCTCACCGCGGTACTACGCGACCATCGGCACGTGCCGCAGCTGCCGGTCGACTTCGACGAGGTCGGCGCCGAATGGGAAGCGGCCGTGCGCCGCATCTACGCCTTCCTCGACATGCCGCTGACCGATCCCGTGCTCCGCCGAATGCGCGGGCTGATGGCGCGGCCGCCCCGTCATCAAGGGCATCATTATCGGCTGGAGGATTTCGACCTGTCCGAGGCAGGGGTGCGCGAGGCTTTCCGAGAAGCCGAGGTTCAACCTCGTTAACTCGCGGCGACCGCCTGGCAGCGCGTGAGCCGAGAACGAGCGGCTCGGCAAGCCTTTCTGATCGAACCAGCTTTCCGCTCCGCGATGCGTAGGAGCAATCGACATCTACTCTTAACGGTTGACGAGTTTGTTCCATCGGCTCGTCGCGCTTTATATTCGCACCACGGGAAAGCATTTACCGGACAGTAGTACTCGATCCTTCATCATCGCAGCCTTCTCATCGGGGAAGGGGATTGGTGATGCGGGGGGCTGTTGCTTGTCTTGCGCTGGCGCTGCTGGCGAGTCCTGCGGGTGCGAACTACGGCTTCGCCGGGCAGGTCCTTACGATGCACAATGCGGAGCGCGGGCGCCTCAACGTCGCGCCGCTGGCCTGGGATCCGGCGCTGGCCGCGGCCGCCGACCGCTACGCTGGGCAGATGGCGGCGACCGGGCGCTGGGGTCACTCCCCCGCGGGCATGAGGGTCGGGCAGGGCGAGAACCTGTGGATGGGCACCCGCGGCGCATACAAGCTGCACGCAATGGTCGGCGGCTGGCTGTCGGAACGCCGCTGGTTCCGCCCGGCCGTGTTCCCGGCGGTGAGCCGCACCGGCCGCTGGTCGGACGTCGGCCATTACACCCAGATGGTCTCGCGCCAGACCACGCGGGTCGGCTGCGCGGTCCGGTCCTCGCGCGCTCACGAGTATCTGGTGTGCCGCTACTACCCGTCCGGCAACGTATTCGGCCGCCCGGTCGTCTAGGCGCCTGATCCGCTCGCGTCGTCCGGACGCGCCCAACTCGGCCCGGCCGGGACGAGCTCGTCGAGCACCCGAGCTGCCCACTCGCGGTAGGCGGCCTTCTTCTCCGGACCCATCCGCCCCCAAGTCCGATATTGGTTCCTGAGCCGCGGATTGCCGGCGAGCTTGTCCTCGTTGCGCGCCAGGAAGTCCCAGTAGAGCGAGTTATAAGGGCACGCCCTTGGGCCCACCTTCTTGGTCACGTCGTACACGCAGCCCCGGCAATAGTCCGACATGCGATCGATATACGCGCCCGATGCCGCATAGGGCTTGGTCCCGATCCGCCCCCCGTCGGCATATTGGCTCATGCCGATCACGTTGGCGTGCTCGACCCATTCGTAGGCGTCGGCATAGACCACCAGGAACCAGTCGCTGATCTGGCGCGGATCGACGCCCGCGATCAGCGCGAAGTTGCCCAGCACCATCAGCCGCTGGATGTGGTGCGCGTACGCATTGTCGCGCGTGTTGCGCACGCATTCGGCCATGCAGCGCATGTCGGTCTCGCCCGTCCAGTAGAAGTCGGGCAGGGGCCGCGTCGCACCGAGCGCGTTCGCCTCGTGCAGTTCCGGCATCTCCCGCCAGTACATGCCCCGCATATACTCGCGCCAGCCGATGATCTGGCGGATGAAGCCTTCCGCGCTATTGAGCGGCACCGCACCCGCGCGCCACGCCGCCTCCACCCTGCGGCAGGCATCGAGCGGATCGAGCAGCCCGCAGTTCATCGAAGTCGAGATCGCCGCGTGGAACAGCAGGTCCTCGCCGATCACCATCGCGTCCTGGTAGGTGCCGAAGTTCGGCAGGCGGCTGCTGATGAACTCGTCCAGCGCCGCCTCGGCGTCGGCCGCGGTGACCGGCAGCGCGAAATCGTCGAGCCGCCCGAAGTGGTTGCCGAAGCGCTGCTCGACCAGCACCATCACCTCGCGCGTGATCGCGTCGGGTTCGTTCGGGCGGCGGCGCGGGAAGTCACCTTCGTGCGGCGGTCCCGCCCGGTTGTCCTTGTCGTAGTTCCACTGCCCGCCTGCCGGCTTCCCGTCCGGCTCCATCAGCAGCCCGGTCCTGGCCCGCATCTCGCGGTAGAAGAACTCCATCGGCCGGTCCGCCGCCGCGGCCCAGGTGAAAAAGTCGGGCAGCGAACATACGAAGCGGTCGTCGCCGAGGATCTCGACCGGCACGCCCAGCCGCGCGCTCCAGCCCTCCATCGCCTTCTGCACCCGCCACTCGCCCGCCTCGACGATGCGGATGGCGTCCGGCCGGTGTCGGGCGACCGCCCGCTCCACCTCGCCCGAGAAGCTGCCGCTGTTCGCCGGATCGTCCAGGGTCATATAATCGACCGTCCACCCGCGTGTCCGCAGCTCGGCCGCGAAGTGGCGCATGGCGGAGAGGATCAGAACGATCTTCTGCTTGTGGTGCAGCACGTAGCTGCATTCGTTGCCGACCTCCATCATCAGCACGACCGAGTCCGCGGGATCGCTGGCCTTCAGCGAGGCAAGATTATGCGAGCATTGATCGCCGAGGATGGGAACGAGCGTGGGCACGCCCGCAGAAACCCTAAAGGAAGCTATACGGGTCCACGACCATTCTACGAGGGTTTGCGCGCGCCCTCAGCTACCGCCCGCGCCTTGGCCGCTCGCCTCCGCCTCCTGGGCGTCGAGCAGAGCTGTCGCCTGTGCCGCGTTCCCCTGAGCGAGCGCCTGCTGGACCTGCTGAAGCCGCGCGCGGGACTTGCCCGCGTGCGGGTTGTTGGCAATCGGGCCGAACAACGCCCGCGCCTCCGCCAACTGCTTGTCCTTGATCAGCTGACGCACCGCGAGCATGCGCACACCGCCATCCTGCGGAACGATGCGCTGCGCATACAGCAGCCCTTTGACCGCATTGCGGGTCGGCTCGATGCCTTGCTCGAGATAGCTTCGATAGAACAGCATCAGCGGCTCCGCATCCTCCGGGTCGAGGCGGTTGGCTCTGCCGATCAGGGCGCGGATCGCCTTCCAGTCGGCTTTCGGCGGCTCGGCCTCAGCACTGGCGAGCAGCGCTCGCGCCTTCATGATCATCGGCTTGGCATAGCTTGGCCGCAGCGCCAGCGCCCGGTCGGCCGCGGCGACGGCGGCGGCATGGTTGCCCGCGTCCGTTTCCGCTTCGGCAAGGGCCGCTAGCACCGCCGGGTCGCCCGGGAACCGCGCCGCGACCTTGCGGGCGTCGGCAAGGACCCTCGGTGCGGTTTTCCTGCCGACACCCCGTTCCGACCGCATCACCACCGGCAGGACGGCGCTCTCCGCGGGACTTAGGGAACGAAGCTCGACCGGCGCGACCTTCAACTTGTTCGCCGGAAGCGTCAGTCCGAGGATCTTCCGCTGTTCGAGGTAGCGGTTCAGGTCCCTGCTCAACAGCTTAAGGTCGCCGAACGCGCTCTTGGCGGCCTCGAGCGCGGTCATCCCGTTCTGGATGCCCATCACGTAGCGGCTGAGCTGTCCTTTTCGGGACGGCTGAAAGGTCAGCATGTGGGTGAGCAGCCAGCCGCGGCCATAAAGCTGCTCCATCTGCGCGTCCGACAACTTCTGAAGCGTCGCTCCAACCATGTCCTGGACGGAAAGGTTGTTCGCCCCGAACAGGCCATGGGCGCGATGCTGCGCAGCGCGGCCGACGGTCACCGAGCCGTCCTTGTTGATCGATGCGGTGGCGTAGAGCTCCGCCGCACCCTCCACGACCCACGCCGGCACGGCCACGTCGAGTTCCTGCAGCATGAGGTGATGCAGATACTCGTGGAAGAAGACCGTCTGCGCCCGCAGGTCGTTGAAGTTTTCGCTGTCGCGCTGCCGGTGTACAAAGGCTCGCGCGCCCGAAGCGCGGCCGATGTACATGCCTGCGATCCCGCTTCCCGGCACTCCGGCCAGCGATGCCACGGCGCCTTGGGATGGCAGCACGTATATCGTCAACCGGCCGGCGTCCGTGAGCTCCGGATCCTCCATGCTGCGTAACAGGCGGACCGCCTGGTCGAAGCGCTCAAGGTCGTCGGCATATCGCCGGAGCTGCTTGGGATGCTGTTCCGAATAGATTATGAAGTGCTTGGAGCGGGCTTCGGTCCAGCCCGCCCAAGCCGACTGGCTCGCGGTAGCCAGGGCCACCGCCAGTCCGAGATGTCTCCACGCCATAAACAGGTCCCCCGGTCCGATCGCAAGCAGCTTAGAAGCTGTTTCTTTACAGTCGAGTCGGAAGTTTCTTCACACGAAGCTGTACGGATCCACGTCCACGCCGACCCGCGTCTTGGCGTTCCACTCGATGCCGGCCAGCCAGTCGCGGATCACGTCCTGCACGTCCAGGCTGCGCGCCGCATGGACCAGCAGCCGCTGCCGGTGCCGCCCGCGCAGCATGGCGAGTGGGGCAGGGGCGGGGCCGAATACCGCCATGTCCTCGACCGTCGGCGCGCTGTTGCCGATCCTGCGCGCCACCGCCGCAGCTTCCTCCGCATCCTCCGAACTGACCACAATTGCCGCCAGCCGCCCGAATGGCGGCATCGCCGCCTCCCGCCGCGCCTCGGTCTCCGCTTCGTAGAAGCTCGCCGCATCGCCCTCGATCAGCGCCGCGATCACCCGCGCCTCGGGATCGTGCGTCTGGACCAGCACGCGCCCGGGCTTCTCGCCGCGCCCGGCGCGCCCGGCCACCTGCGCGATCTGCTGGAAGCTGCGCTCCGCCGCGCGAAGGTCGCCGCCCTGCAGCCCGAGGTCCGCATCGACCACCCCGACCAGCGTCAGATTGGGGAAGTGATAGCCCTTGGTCACCAGCTGGGTGCCGACCACGATGTCGATCGCGCCCCCTTCCATCTGCGCGACGAACTCCGCGGCCTTGGCCGGCGCCCAGATGGTGTCGCTGGTGACGATCGCCGTGCGCGCTTCGGGGAACAGCGCGGCCACCTCGTCGGCGATCCGCTCCACTCCCGGCCCGCAGGCGACCAGGCTGTCCTCCTCGCCGCACTCGGGGCACAGCCGCGGCGGCGGCATGACGTGCCCGCAATGGTGGCAGGCCAGCCGGTGCATCAGCCGGTGCTCGACCATCCACGCGGTGCAGTTCGGGCACTGGAAACGGTGCCCGCAGCTGCGGCACAGGGTCAGCGGCGCGAAGCCGCGGCGGTTGAGGAACAGCAGGCTCTGCTCGCCCGCTTGGAGGTTCGCTTCCAGCTCCGCCACCAGGCTCGGCGCCAGCCAGCGCCCGCGCGGCGGCGGGTCCCGCGTCAGGTTGATCGCCCGCATCTCCGGCAGCTGCGCATCGGCGAAGCGGCTCGGCAGCTTGAGCTCGCGGTAGCGGCCGATCTCCACCATATGCCGGGTCTCGATCGCCGGCGTCGCCGAGGACAGCACCACCGGCACCTCCTCGAGCTTGCCCCGCATCACCGCCACGTCGCGGGCGTGGTACTGGACGCCGTCCTCCTGCTTGAAGCTCGGCTCGTGCGCCTCGTCGACCACGATCAGTCCAAGCTTGGCGTAAGGCAGGAACAACGCCGAGCGCGCGCCCACCGTCACCTTGGCCTCGCCCGAGACGATCCCGCGGAACGCCCGCCGCCGTTCGGACGAGCGCAGCCCCGAATGCCACGCCGTCGGCGCGCAGCCGAACCGCGCCTCGAAGCGCTTGAGGAACGGCTCCGTAAGCGCGATCTCCGGCAGCAGCACCAGCGCCTGGCGGCGCTGCCGAACGCACTCGGCGATCGCCTCGAAATAGACCTCGGTCTTGCCCGATCCCGTCACCCCGTCGAGCAGCACCGGGTCAAAGTCCCCGCCGATCGCCCCCGCCAGGCTCTTCGCGGCTGCGCGCTGCTCAGGGTTGAGCTCCGGCGGCGCGAAGTCCGGGTCCGGGCAGTCGAGCGGCCGGTCCGCATCCACCTGCACCGCCTCCAGCGCCCCCGCGTTCACCAGTCCGCGCAACACCGTGTCCGAGACTTTCGCATGATCCGCCAACTCGCGCACCGTGCCCTGCCGACCTTCGAGCTTCTCCAGCGCCTGCCGCCGCTGCGGGGTCAGCCGGTCGGGCACCAGCCCCGTCGGCCGATACTCCGTCAGCTGCCGCGGCCCCTCCAGCGCGCTCGATGACGGCAGCACCATCCGCAGCACGGCCGGGAGCGGCGCAAGATAGTAATCCGCCACCCACTCGACCAAGCGCCTGAGCGGCGCCGGCACCCGGGGGCTCGGCAGCACTCCCGCCAGCGGTCGCAGCCGGTTGTCCCCGACTTCCTCAGTCGGCAGCCGCTCCGCTTCCCACGCCACCCCGACCAGCTGCCGCGGCCCGAGCGGCGCGACGACGATGCTGCCGGGCTCGACCGCGGCCCCCTCCGGCACGCGATAGTCCAGCGGGCCGAGCGCGGCGTTGAGAGTGACGACACGAACGCGGGGGAGGGGCACCGGTCGGCTCTAGCCGCCGGGACTCCCCGCCCACAAGCGCCCGTTCACGCCCGGCGGGCGTAGAGCGTGTGCCGGGTCCAGGGCCGCGGATGGTCCGGCCGGCCGCGCACTTCGTAGCCCGCCTCCCGCAGAAACGCCTCCACCTCAGCCCGCGTGCGGGTTTCGGGGCCGGGGATGAAGTCGTGGCACGAAATGGCGAGATGCCGGATCTCGACGGCGCCGAAGCCTCGGATCGCCAGCCGCTCCGCGCCTTCGATGTTCATCTTGAGGAAGTCGATACGCCCGACACCAAGCTCCCGGCAGAGTGACTCCAGCGACTTCGCCGGTACCGTTACCCTGCCCGAGCCGCCCTCGATAACCGAGTTCGCCAGGTGGCTATCCCCGCTCGAGATGCGCAGTTCGCCGTCGCGGTCGGCCAGCGCCAGTTGCAGCGGCACGACGTTGCTCCGCCCGGACTGCGCCACCGTCTTGCGGAGGCAGCGGAAGGTGTCCGGATGCGCCTCGACCGAGTAGACCCGCGCCGCCATGTCGGCGAACACCACCGCTTCCTCGCCCAGCCCCGCGCCGACGTCGAACACCACGTCTTCGGGTCGCAGCCGGTAGTCGAACAGCCACTCGTCGACGATCTTGTCGCGAACATAGCCGTAGCGCTGGGCGAACGGCGTCGGGCTGACGAAGGTGCATGCCGCCTGGCGGTTGACCCAGTCGCCGTCGGCATCGATCGCGAAGGAGCGGTCGCGGTAGACCAGGTCCGCGACACCCGCCGCGGTGCGCTTCAGGCCGGCCGCATGGATCCGCTCCAACGCGTGACCCAGGCGCCCGGACAGGTCCACTTACTTGCCCCGCTTCTTCCGATGGCTGTCCAGGTCCAGCACCGCGAACTCCTCGCCCTGCAGCAGTCCCAGCCGGCGCGCTACCTCCTGGTAGGCCTCGGCCTCGCCGCCCAGGCTCTGCCGGAAGCGGTCCTTGTCCAGTTTCTCGTTGGTCTTCATGTCCCACAGGCGGCAGCCGTCCGGGCTGATCTCGTCGGCCAGGATGATCCGCGGATAGTCGTTCTCATACACTCGCCCGAACTCCAGCTTGAAGTCGATCAGGCGGATTCCGATCGCCGCAAACAGGCCGCACATGAAGTCGTTCACGCGGATCGCCATGTCGGCGATGTCGTTCATCTCTTCCTGGCTGGCCCAGCCGAAGCAGGCGATATGCTCGTCCGCGACCATCGGGTCGCCCAGCGCGTCGTCCTTGTAGCAATATTCGATGATCGTGCGCGGCAGCTGGGTGCCTTCCTCGATGCCCAGCCGCTTGCTGAGCGAGCCGGCCGCGACGTTGCGGACGATCACCTCCAGCGGCACGATCTCCACCTGCCGAATCAGCTGCTCGCGCATGTTCAGGCGGCGGATGAAGTGGGTCGGCACGCCGATCGTCGCAAGCGACGTGAAGATATGCTCGCTGATGCGGTTGTTGAGCACGCCCTTGCCGCTGATAGTCCCGCGCTTCTGCGCGTTGAAGGCGGTGGCGTCGTCCTTGAAATATTGGATCAGCGTGCCGGGCTCGGGACCCTCGTAGAGGATCTTGGCCTTGCCTTCGTAGATCTGCCGGCGGCGAGCCATGGATAGTCGCGTCCTCGCTGGAAAAAAGGCGCCCCGGCCACTCGGGTCGATGACTCGACGCTAGGGGCCGGGGCGGTTGAAGGGGCTATAAGCGAGCACGGCCCGCCGCGCAATCGAGCGGGCCGGTCAGGCTGGAGCAACAGCGAGGATGGTTAGCGTTCGACCGTCCGGCAGGTCGATCTCGTCACCGACCTCGCCGCCGAGCATCGCCCGGACCAGCGGGGCGGTGAAGCCGACGCGTCCGGTGGCGGGGTCGCTCTCGTCGTGGCCGACGATCTCGATGGTCCGGGAACGGTCGTCGTGCTGGTAGGTAAGTCGGACGCCGATCGCGACTTTCTCACCGGAGGGCAGGGGGGCGAGCTGG
>NZ_CADCVZ010000038.1:0-296 GCF_902806265.1 uncultured Sphingomonas sp.
CCCGATCCTTGATCCGGCTGAGGTCTGGCATGCTCTTCCCTCCGTTCCGTACTTATTCGTACGAGCGGCCAATGGCTGCTTGAGCCACCTCCGACTGCAGAGGTCATTGTACGGGAAAGATACGGAAAACCTAGTGGGAAATCGTGGAACGTAGCGGATTGCTGACTGATGCTCTTCCCTCCGTAGTGGGACCTTACGGAACGTCCTTTCTCCGCAATCGCACTGCAGAGGTCAGGGGTTCGATTCCCCTCAGCTCCACCATGCCTTCCGTAAGCTGCGCAGCAGCTCAGGACTGT
>NZ_CADCVZ010000038.1:306-7872 GCF_902806265.1 uncultured Sphingomonas sp.
GAGGGCCTTGTTCCGGCTGCGCAAGGTCATTGGAGGGCAGGGAACGCCGGGCGGAGACGGCAGAAAGCGGAAGGTCGACACGGGCGTGCGAAGCGCCGTTGCGCCCCCGCCAAAGCGCCGCTAAGGGAGCGCTGCCAAGGCGCGGGGCTGTAGCTCAGATGGGAGAGCGCTGCAATCGCACTGCAGAGGTCAGGGGTTCGATTCCCCTCAGCTCCACCATGCCTTCCGTAAGCTGCGCAGCAGCTCAGGACTGTCCGGGGACTCTCCCGCGGAAGGTATCGGCGTAGGCGCCCAAGGGATAGCCGGCACGCTCTGGGAACAATCCGCGCCACCGTCCGCTTCTGGTCCAAGATCGATTGCAAACAGGTACCGAATATGGCCACCAGGCTGGACACCCGCGCGACAGACGGCTCGCAATTCCTCAACAACCAATTCCAGCAGGCGCTGGCGCACTGGAACCGCGACCGGCTGGCGCCCGCCTATCCCGACGACGACGCGGTTGGCACCATTGAGCACAACGCGCGCATGGCGCGGCTGGAACTCGGCTTCCTCCAGGAGCTCCGCGCCGAGATCCGCGAGGCCGCCGCTGCCGCGCCGACCGACCCCGCCAGCTTTATCGCCTGGTTCGAAGAATTGGAGCGCAGCGGGCCCGGCCAGCACCATGAGCTGTTCGACTGGCTGGAGGCGGAAGCCACGCTCGACCAGCTGAAATGGTACCTGACCCAGGAGGCCGCGGGCGAGGCCGGGTTCGACGACCTGGTCGCCCTGACCCAGGTCCGCGTCCCCGACCGCGCCAAGCTGGAGCTCGCGCGCAACTACTGGGACGAGATGGGCCGCGGCAATCCCAAGGGCATGCACGGCCCGATGCTGCACTTCGTGGTCGAAACACTCGGGCTCAAGCCGGAAATCGAAGCTACTGTGTGGGAGAGCCTTGCGCTCGCCAACGCCATGACCGCCATGGCTGCGAACCGCAACTACGCCTGGCACTCGGTCGGGGCCCTGGGCGCGATCGAACTCACCGCTCCCGCGCGCTCGGCCGCCACCGCCAGGGGCATGCGCCGCCTCGGCCTCGACGCCAAGACCCGCCGCTACTTCGACCTCCACGCGGTGCTCGACATCAAGCACAGCGAGGAGTGGAACAAGGAGGCGATCGTGCCGCTGGTCGCCGAGGATCCCCGCCGCGCCACCGCCATCGCCGAAGGCGCGCTGATGCGGCTGACCTGCGGCAAGCGCTGCTTCGAACGCTACCGGCGCGAACTCCGCTAGGCGCATGCGGGGGGAAGAGGTCGAGCCGCTCGCCGGCTTGCTGCGCTTGGCCGACGAAGCCGGCTACCATTTCATCACCGTGACGCCCGAGACCCACCGCCGCGTGGTCGAGCGCCGCGGCGGGGAGCCGGCCCGCGACCTGCGGGACGTGTTTGGCTGGAGCATGCCCTTCGCACCGGACCTGCTCGAGCCCGAGGTCCTCCGCCTGCTGGAGGACGCCCGCGCGCTCGAGCGCCGCCCCGACGGACGCCTGCACAGCCTGGTGCGGGTGTCCTCCCTGGCCGGCCGCCTGTTTCTCCATTCCGCCTGGCCGACGGAGGAGGAGGAGTCGGTCTTCTTCGGCCCCGACACCTATCGCTTTGCCCGCTTCATCGAGGCCGAGGTCCGCGAGCTGGAGCCCGGCGGCCGGATCGTCGACATGGGCGCCGGCAGCGGGCCCGGCGGCATCCTCGCCGGCGGCCTGCTCGAGGCCGCGGACGTGACCCTCATCGACGTGAACTCCCGCGCGCTCCTGCTAGCGGAAGCCAACGCCGCCGCTGCGGGTTTGGCGGTCGAGACGGTCGAAGCCGGCTCGCTGAGCGGCATCGCGCCAGCCGATCTCATCATCAGCAACCCGCCCTTCATCGCCGACCCCAAGGGCCGCTCCTACCGCGACGGCGGCGATGGGCTCGGCACCGACCTGTCGCTGCAATGGGCGGCCGAAGGCGCTGCGCTCCTCAACCCCGGCGGCCGCATGCTGCTCTATACCGGCAGCCCGATCGTCGGCGGCGAGGACCGCTTGCTCGGCCGGCTGGTCGAGGCGATGGACGAGGCCGGCTGCACCCTGCGCTACGAAGAGCTCGACCCCGACATCTTCGGCGAGGAGCTCGACCAACCCGCCTACGCCGAAGCCGCCGTCGAGCGCATCGCCGCGGTGGGCGCGGTGATCAGCCGGGACTGACCTGCCCGAAGCCCGTTGTTAACGCTGGCCGGGGCTCGACGCCAACTAAGGCTGTTCACGCAAGCTCAGCCCCGTACGGTCGGTAGCGGCTTCCCGAGCCGTGCGCGCCCGCAGGCATCGGTATGTCGGGTCGGCCTATGGCGAGGGATATCAGGCGAACACCCGCCAACCTATAAACCGTTTTCACCGGCTTCCGCGCCGATCAGCGCCGCCACGGCTTCCTGCTCGACCGCAGTAAGCCCGGGGTGCCATAGATCGAAGATAAAGACGACGCGCAGCTCGTCGGTCGGGTTCAGCGCTTCATGCTCGATCGTATCATCGAACACGAACGCGTCTCCCTTCTGCCAGTGGCGGACCTCTGCCCCGACTCGAAACCAGCAGCCTTCGGGCACGATCAGCGGCAGGTGGCAAACGAGCCGGGCGTTGCTGACCCCCACATGCGCGGGGATGGCGGTGTGCGGCGCCAGCAGCGAGAACATCGCATTCGGGGAGGCGCCGCGGATTACCGGCTGCGGTACCTGTTGCAACAACTCCATCGTTCGCGGGCAGTGCCGACTGTTGGCGTGGTTCTCGACGCCGTTTTGAAGCAGATGAATCGCCGTCCAGTCGGGATTGCGGTTTAGCGGCCGCCATTGATCCATCGGCAGGTGGTCGTCGTATTGAACATAGGGGACCAGCTCGGCCCGCTCGGCGCTCATGACGGCCTTCAGCTCGGACACGATGGTGTCGGTCGAAGCCTCGAGTTCTCCAAGCCAAGGGAAGGCGCGCCGGGGATGGAACTCCCGCTCGACAAGGCCGGGGAAGTGAAAGTGGGTCGGCTCGCTATGGTAAGGGCGCGTGCGACGCAGCGTGTTGGAGCGGAAGCGCTTCATGCGCTCACGCTCTTCGCCGTTGGCGCGACTTTCGGCAGCCGCCATCTCGCGCTCCAGTCGGCTTTCGCGTTGCCCTAGCCACTCCGCGCTTCGGCGCTCGGCCTCGACGACGACCCTCGCGAGGTGGGGAGGCACGCTTGCACTTGGACGCTGGGCAAGTGCGTGCGTCCATGCTTCGCCTGCGGAAGAATCTCGCAGTCGGTCGAGCAGGCTTGCTCGCAGCAACAGTGCGGTGAAATCCCGCGGCGCGAGCGCCAGGGCCTTGTGTACGCTCGCCAGGGCCTTGTGCGGCTGGCCCCCAGCGCGTTGGAGGCCGGCAAGCTTCAGAAACAGCAGCGGATCGTCTGCATCATGCGCTGTGGCTTCGATCAGGCACTGCTCCGCACGCTGGAGATCCCCGTTGGCCGCAGCTCGGTCGGCTTGAGCGATCAGTGTCGAGTCCATCAGCCTACTCCAGCAGAGTGACGATCTTATCGGCTGGAGCAGCGTCTTCCACCCGCGGTTTGCAAGAAAAAGGGCGGCGGGTCGTATGACCCACCGCCCAAGAGTTCAGAGTTGACCCGGCTTATCCGCGCTCGGGCGCCGCAGGCGGCGGCGGCGGCGGCGGCGGAGGTAGCGGGCAAGTGTCGGTCGCCAGGATCACCGACCCGTCGGCGCAGGTCTGCGTCGCAGGCGCGGGGGGCGGCGGCGGCGGCGCGACCACTGGTTCCGACTCCACCGGTGCCCGACGGGGCGGCGCGAAATCGATGGTAGCGCCGACATAGAGCAGCCGGCCGAGCGCGTCCCAGGTGCCCGGGTAGGTGTTGCCGCTGCACGGCCCGGTCGGGCAGGAGCCAGACGAGCTGGTGATCAGCGGCGGATCGTTGTCGAACACATTGTTGACGCCGGCACGCAGGTTGACCCGGTCGAACAGAGTGTAGGTCGTGGCGAGATCCAGGTAATGCTGCGCCTTGATGTTGCGGCTGACGATCGGCGGAGCGCCCGCCAGCGTCTCATCGTCGCTGGTCCGCTCGTGCCGCACCTTGCCCATCATCCGCCACTGCGCGGACACGCCAAGACCGAACGGCAGCTGCAGAGTGGCACGGGCCTTGTGTCGCCAGCGGGGCAGAGGCGCCGAGCTGGACACGGTACCTCCGCTACAAACGGCACCGTAGTAGCCGGCGCAGTCGTAGGGATCGGTCAGCCCGTTGTTGGTGATGTAACGGCGCAGACGCGTGCCGACGAAGCTCAGGGACAGATTGCCAAGCCCGCCCAAGCGCTGGCTGTACGAGCTGTTGACGTCAAAGCCGTCCGTCTTGATCCCACCGACGTTGACCGGGGTGTCCGCGACGAACCCGCCCGAGGTCAGGAAGATCGAACCCGCCGGGTCGCGGTTGACCAGAGCGCAGGACGCGGGAGTGAATGTTGCCGTGGCATTGGCAACGCAGTCCGCCAGGACGGCGTCGGCTCCGAAGCCTTGGATCGCCCGCTTGAGGTTGATGTTGAAGTAATCAACTGTGAGGGCAAATCGCGGCAGGAAACTTGGCTGGAGAACCACGCCAACCGTCTTGGTCGTTGCTTTCTCCGGCCTGAGGTTAGGATTACCGCCAAGCAGCGAGTTGTACTGCTCCGCCGGGTTCGTCGGTGTGATCTGCCCTACCGCCAAACCTTGTGCGAGGCAGCCGAAGTCGGATGCGGTGATCACAAATCCAGCGCACGGGTCGCTTGAACCCGAAAGACCGACGAACTGCGGTGAGAACAGTTCCTGGATGTTGGGGGCACGCACTGCACGGTTGTAGGCGCCGCGGAACCGGACATCACGGATGGGCGCAAGTTCAGCTGTTGCTTTGTAGGTGTTAGTATCGAACTTCCCGCCGTTCCCCAGCTTGTAATAGGATTTCCGATAGCCGAGCCCCAGCGTGAGGTCTTCGATGAAGGAACTCTGGATAATCGGCAGCTGCGCTTCCACGAAGCCTTCAAGGACCCTGAAGCTGCCGTCGACGGGAAGCGTGGGGGCGCCCTGGCCGGTCAAGTCGCCGGTCTGGAACGACTGGTCGGGGCTTAGGGACAGCTTCTCCTTGCGATACTCGGCACCGACGTTGATGCCGAAGCCATCTTCCGCCCAAGGGGTGCGGATGCCCGCATTGCCGAGCAGGCCGGTGAAGTTGACGTTGGCGATCTGCTCGGTCGTGAAGCCACTGATCACGCCGAACACGTTGAGGTAATCAATCGAAGCCTGCGACGGCGTTCCGAAGATGTCGTACGGAATGCAGTTCGGGTCCGATTGGTCGAGCACCGACCGGCAGATCGGGTCCACCACGCCCGGCGTACGTGGATCGTCCACGACGTTCAGCGCGCGGTTCAGGCGTTGGATCGAGAACTCGTTGCGATAGATCTGGTCGTAGTTCGTCCGGCCATACTGGAAGTAAGCATCGTACGAGAACACGTTGGTCAGATCACCGCGGGACCCGACAACGCCGCGGAAGGCGGTGTGCTTGAGATCCGACACGCGCGGACCGCCTTCCACGTTACGCCGGAACAGCTGGAAGAAGCCCTGGTTGTACTGCGTTCCGAATGCGTCGGTAAACACCAGCGGCCCACCCACGGTCTGCCCGGCCGGCGAGTCGGCGGTCAACGGGTAGGTACCGAGGAAGCCGGCGATCTGGTTGCCGGGAGCGCAGATAATTGACACAGCCTGCGCCGACGCGAACGGATTATCGCAGTTCAGCGTGAACGTGTTGCCGAAGTTCCCGGACGGAGCGATCTGCGCCAGCGTCCGGTCGTCCATGAACATGAACTCGAGGTACGGCTTGATCTGGTCGTTGATCTCGTAGTTCGCGAAAGCACCGCCGACGAACCGCTTGTCAGGCCGCTGGAAGTAGTTGGTGGGATTGAAGTTAAACAGCGGCGAACCCGGAACGATGGTCCGGTCCGGGCCGAAGGTGAAGGCGCCCGAGGGATCGCCGCTTGTGAAGGTCGAGGTGAAGAAGCGCCCCTCTGCCGACGTTCCCGAACCGCCGCAGGCGAGTGTCTCCCCTGCGCCGCTCAGGCCGCAGGAGCTGAAGTCACGAGCGGCCTGCAGGATGGGGTTGACCTTGCGGTAACCGGCATAGGCAACGACGTGGCCGCGGCCATCGTCGAAACCGGCGCCAATCGACACCGTGGCGTCGATCTGCCGTCCATCGAAATCGCTGCCCGTCGGGTACTCGTAACCTGCGAGCCCGGCGTCGATCCGGTCGTTGAGCGCGTCGCGAACGTTGCGCCCGCCGCCGATGCTCGGGTTGTCCTGCTTGTGGTGGTAGGCGCTGATGGTGCCGTCGAAGCGGATCCCTTCGAAGGTGGTATCCATGATGAAGTTGACGACGCCGGCGACCGCATCGGCACCGTAGACCGACGAAGCGCCGCCGGTCAGCACGTCCACCCGCTTGATCAGCGCGGACGGGATAAAGTTGATGTCCGAAGCTTGGGTAGTGCTGTTCGGGTCGCCCGGGACGAGCCGGCGCCCATTCACCAAAACTAGGGTGCGCTGGGAGCCGAGCGCGCGAAGGTCGACTTCGGCGGTACCGGTCGCGCCGTTGGCCAAGCTTGACGACTGAGATGCGCCAACCGACGGGAGCTGATTCAGCAAGTCTTCGATGCGGGTCACGCCCGACAGCTTCACGTCCTGGTCCGAAACCACGGTGACGGGAGATGCCGACGTTAGATTGGGTTGCGGAATGCGCGAACCCGTGACGATGATGTCCTGCCCTTGTTCGACCGGTTCGCCTTCGGACGAGGTCGAAGGTGTCGGCTGCGCTTCTACTGGCCCAGTCGGCGTAGTGATATCGGTCGGCGGACCGTCGGTCTGCGGCTGGGTTGGCGTCGCGACATCCTGTGCCAGCGCCGGCGTCGCCACAAGGCTTGCATTAAGAAGAAACAGCGCGGACAGAGCCGTGCTCGCACACAGGCGTCCCTGGATGAATGCCTTATTGTGTCCCACTGTAATCTCCCCTTCTTGCCCTAAATCTCTAATCGTCGTCGCCGCCCCTTTTGCCGCCAGTCCGGTCGATGGACAGGGCTACGAAAGGCCAGAGTCGGCGCGCAGTGCGAGCGGCCACACTAATGCGAGCAGATGGCTGCGCTATAGGCCGGGGGCGGCCATCACCCGTTTCATTGCAACCTGTAACAATGTTGCCACAGTGCAGCAGGAGCACAAGCCAATTGTCTTGAGACGCTCGCTGAACAGCAAAATGGCCTCTCCGAGCATCGTCGAAGAGGCCATCTTGTGTTCGTCAGCGCTGCTGGGTGCAGCCGGAAGGAGCTTAGTCGTCGTTGTTCCCGCCCGTTAGGAACGCCGGGGCGAATTCGGGCGCCGGGCCGTCCTCACGGTTGCCATCGCGCTCGCGGCGCGGGCCGCGGTCGCCGCCACGATCGCCTCGCGGGCCGCGGTCGCCGCCGTCGCGTCCGCCACCGTCACGGCGCGGGCCGCGGTCACGGTCGCCGCCACCGCCCCGGCGTCGGTCGCCGCGG
>NZ_CADCVZ010000039.1 GCF_902806265.1 uncultured Sphingomonas sp.
GCGAGCTTGGACGGCTAGCAGGTGGGCAGTAGCGGCGCGCTTACGTGCCTTCGCTGATCAGCGTGTATACTGGCGTAACCCCGTGAGTGCTCTGCTTGACCATGCCCGCAGCCATCAACTCCTTGAGACGCCGCTGAACCGTCCTGGAGTGAATGTTCGTGAGCAGGCTGAGCTCATGAACAGTCCGCTCAGCATCGCTCAAGGCGGCTAGGATCTGCGCGTGTGAGCGTTCGATTCTCTGCGATGGCTGCCGCTCGATCTCAGCTTCGCGGATGTGTGCGCCCCATGGTTGAGCCCCCGGCAGCTGCGTGCTTGTCTGCGATGCGAGAAGTTCGGCACGCAGCTCTTCAAGCTGCCTCGTGAGAACTTGCGTCTTTTCCGCCTCCAGACGATAGACCCCCGCCCAATCGATCCCGTAATCGATCGAGTGAGGCGTGCTCTCAGACCGTCCGACGAGGTCCTGGAACGTACTACCGTTCAACAAGCTGTACGCCTTGCGAACGGAGTTGAGCGCATAGGCGTCGTCCGTGTCGGGCCTGCCGGCAATATCAAGCGCTACAGCAACGGCCTTCGTCAGCGTCGTAAGTGGTTGATACAAGGCGCCCTCCCCGTGCCGCTGTCGTGACTGTCGCGTCAGTCACCATCCTTATCGTCGCGACAGTCGCGACAAATGGTTGAGGATACGTGAAGGAGAGGCAGACTGCTGCCGCCGTCAGCGATGCCATGCTGGGCTCGCCCAAGTCGCAATTTCGCCCAAACGGGTAGGCTCCAGAACGCCGAGTCCCTCAGTCAGGCTAACCCGAGCAGCACCCCGGACAAACGAAAACGGACGCTCTCGCGACCAAGGTAGGGGCCGAAGCACGGCCGTCGAAGCTCCTTTGATTGAACGCTGAGCGATGGTCAGCCGGTCGGTTCGATGAAGACGTGGAGAGACTGGATGCCCAGTCTGAACTTGGGCGATGTCTATGCCATTCACGGCAACGGGGCCGTCTGGCGGTCCGGCCTGCCAACGCAGCCGTCCGCTCTCATGGTGGCCGAGCGCCGGTCCGGTCGCGGCGAAGACGAAGTTCGGCGGCAGCTTGGCGAGCGGCCTGGTCACCGCTTCCGAGATCGCGGCGAAACCCTCCGCTGCTGCGTCCAGCGTTTCGTAGGCACCGCACCTTCGGCATAGAGTTCGAATGGTGGCATGTGGTCGCAAACAGCCGGTCCGTTGTTTGGGCGAAGCGAGCCGAACCGGACGCCTCGGCTCCTTCGGCAGTTCAATCCTCTTTGCAGTTTCCCGAGCCGTAGCCGCGCAGGAACAGATCGACCGCCGACCGCACCCGGCGCTCAGCGGCGTTCGCGTCCGACTTGCCCGTGAAGCGCCGTTCCATGTCGGCCAGGCCCTTGCACATGGCCGCGAGATGTTCGGCCGCTTGCATCGGGTCCTCGATGGCAAGGGTTCCACGGTCCCGCTCCCGCGCCAGGAGGTCGGCCAGAGCGCGGTGCATGCGGCGCGGGCCTGCTTCGAGAAAACATTGTCCAAGCTCCGGTTCCCGCTCGATCTCGGCGGCGATGCGCTGCTCGAAGCGGATCATCTCAGGGCGGGACAGGAAAGCCACCATCGACTTGCCGAAGGCCAGCAGGCGTTCGCGAAGCGGACCCTGGTTTTGATCGAACAACAGCTGCCCGCGAATATTCTCGCATTCGTGTTCGACCGCAGCGGCGAACAAGCCGCGCTTGTCCTGAAAGTGGTTGTAGACCGTAACCTTCGACACACCGGCCTCGGCCGCAATGGCCTCGATGCTCGCGGCCGCGTAGCCGACGTCGAAGAAGGCCTTCTTGGCCGCGATCACGATCGCCTCGCGCTTAGCCAGGTCCGTGCTTCTTCCGCGTCTGCTTCGGGCTTGCGCGCTTGACAATCTGAACGGTCCAGTTCATGTGAACGAAGGCGTTCATTATGAACTCCAGCCGCTCAGCTGGCAAGAGCGTCGGCAACCCTGGCGAAGGCGCGTCATGATCTGGATCGCAATCCGAATGCTGACCGGCGACCGGCAGAAGTTTTACGGGCTGGTGTTCGGCATTGCTTTCTCGACGCTTCTGATCACTCAGCAGCTGACGATCTTCGTCAATCTGCTGAACCGCGGCGCCACCGCCGTCCACAACATCGCCACCGTCGATGTCTGGGTCATGGACCCCGTCAGCCGGACGCAGGACGTGGTCTTCCCCCTGCCCTCAACCGCGCTCGACCAGGTGCGCTCGGTGCCGGGTGTCGCCTGGGCGGTGCCGCACCTGCGGGCCGGTGCGGCCGTTCGCACGCCCGACGGCGACCTTGAAGGCGTCACGGTGGTGGGCGTGGACGACACCACGCTGATCGGGCTGCCCCGCAATCTGATCGCAGGCACGCGCGACGACTTGTCGGTGCCCAGCAGCGTGTTCGTGGACGATGTGGGACGCACCCGCCTGTTCCCGGAAGATGTCGACCCGATCGGCGCCCGGCTGGAGCTCAACGACCAACGCGCGGTGGTCCGCGGCATCGTCGACGTCGATCCCAGCTTCACCAGCCAGGTGGTGCTCTACACCCGCTACTCGAACGCGCTCAACTACGTCCCGGGTACCCGCAACCGGCTGAGCTTCGTGCTCGCCCGCGCCGCGCCGGGAGTTGCTCCGGAGGAGCTGGTTCGCCGGATCGAGACACAGACCGGGCTCAAGGCCCGCACCCGCGAGGACTTCGCCCAAGACGGCGTCACCTTCATCATCGAGAACACCGGCATTCCCATCAACTTCGGCATCACGGTCGCCCTGGGCTTTATTGTCGGCATCGCCATCGTCGGACTGACCTTCAGCCTGTTCATCCGCGACAACATCAAGCAGTTCGGCGCCCTGAAAGCGATCGGCGTCCACAACGGCAAAATCCGCGCGATGGTGGCGGCGCAGGCCGGGTTGGTCGGGCTGATCGGCTATGGCCTGGGCGTGCTGATGGCGACCCTGTTCATCAGCATCGGCGGGGCGACCAGCGTTGACTTCAAGGGCTTCTATACGCCCTGGCAGATCCCGCTGCTGACCCTGCTGGCGGTGGCGCTGATCATCCTGGGCACCGGCTGGGTGGCGCTTCGCCGGGTGCTGAAGACCGAGCCGGCGGCGGTGTTCCGGTGAGCGGCTGCGCCGACGTGACCGACAATGGCGCGGCGATCAGCGTCACCGGCATCGCCCGCGACTTCGAGGCGGGCGGTCAGACGTTGCGCGTGCTGCACGGCATCGACCTCGACGTGCAGGCCGGCCAGCTCACCTATCTCGTCGGGGAGTCAGGGTCGGGCAAGACTACGCTCATCTCCATCGTTGCCGGCATCCTCTACCCGACCGAGGGCTGCGTGCGGGTGTTCGGGACGGACATCTATTCGCTGTCTGACCGAGCGCTGGTCGAGTTCCGGCTGAACACGATCGGCTTCATCTTCCAGCAGTATAACCTCATCCCGACCATCGACGCCGCCTCCAACGCGGCGGTGCCGCTGATCGCGCAGGGCATGAATCGGGAGGAGGCGACCGAGCGCGGCCGGACCATGCTGGAGCGGCTGGGCATCGGCGACCAGGCCGGCAAGCTGCCGAGCCAGATGTCCGGTGGGCAGCAGCAGCGCGTCGCCATCGCCCGGGCGCTGGTCCACGAGCCCAAGCTGGTGGTGTGCGACGAGCCCACCGCCGCGCTCGACGCCAAGTCCGGGCGGCGGGTCATGGACTTGCTGCGCGAGGTGGCGGTGGCCAGCGACCGCTCGGTGATCATCGTCACCCACGACAACCGCATCTTCGATCTCGCCGACCGCATCCTCATCATGGAGGACGGCCGCATCACCCACGACGGCACCGACGTGCCCGCCAACGAGAGATAACGCATGGCCTCCCTTCGCTCCCGCCCGAGCTTTTCGCGCAACATCCTGCCGATCGTCGCGGTAGTCGGCGTGATCGTTGCCGCATTCCTGATCTGGCGCGGCCTGCCCGACCGCCAGCTGGAAACGCCTGCGGAGACACCGGCTCGCGCGACCGGCGCCCTGGCGAACGCGCCGCGGGTCGCCGGCGCGGGGGTGGTCGAGCCCTCGAGCGAGGTGATCGACATCGGCACGGCACTATCGGGCCTGGTCACGGCCGTGCTGGTCCGCCCGGGCGATTACGTCACGCGCGGCCAGCCGCTGTTCCGGGTCGATGAGCGCGCGGTCCGTGCTCGCCTGGGCGAGGCCGAGGCCGCCATCCGCGAAGCCGGCGCCTCGATCAGCGAAGCCCGTGCGGCCGAGAGCACGGCTGCCCGGCAGCTGGCGCTTTATCGTAAGGTCGGGGATCCCGCTGCGGTGTCCCGGTCGGAGGTCATCGGCGCCGAAGGCGAGGTGTCCGCCGCCCGCGAGCGCCGCCGCCTCGCCGAGGCCAGGCTCGCCGCCGCTCGCGCCAGCCGCAACAGCACGGGCGTCGAACTCAACCGGCTGACCGTCGCCGCACCCATTTCCGGCGAGATCCTCCGGGTCGACGTCCGGCCTGGCGAATATGTGCAGGCCGGCGTTCAGGGCGGCGCCAGCACCACGCCCTACATCCAGATGGGCGAGACCCGTCCGCTGCATGTGCGCATCGACATCGACGAGGACGAAGCCGCGCGCGTGGCGATCGGCGCGGCCGCCGTGATCAGCCCCCGCGGCGCCGCCAATCGCCAGGTCCGCGCGACGTTCGTCCGGGCCGAGCCGCAGGTGGTGCCCAAGCGCTCGCTGACCAACAGCGCGGCCGAGCGGGTCGATGTTCGCGTGCTGCAGTTGATCTACCAGCTGCCGCAAACCGATGGGCTGTTCCGGGTCGGCCAGCAGGTCGATGCCTTTATCGCCGCCCGTCCCGCTCAAGGGCAACAGCGGCAGGCGGCGGCGCGATGATGCGTTTGCTACTGGCGACCACGGGCGCGCTCATGCTGGCTTCCTGCACGGCCGGCCCGGGCAAGCTGCCGAGCGCGGCCGAGGTCGCCCTGCCCCCGGCCTTCCGCTTCGCCCCGGACGCGGCGGCGCGGAGCAGCTTGGCCACGCTCATCCCGGCCGACGATCCCGCCTACCGTGGACTTGCGGCGGCGGCCTTTCTCAACGCGCCGCAAGTTGCCGCGGCGGTCGCCCGGATCGATGTCGCGCGAGCCCAGGCCGATCGCGCCCGCGCCGAACGCCTGCCCGCACTGGACGGTGCGCTGTCGGCCGACCGCTCGCGTACGAGCGCGGGACAGACCTCCATCCCTCCGCTGCCCGGCATCGAGATCGACCGCACCCGGACGAGCTACGGGGCGAACCTCACCGCAAGGTGGGATGCGGACCTATTCGGCGGGCTGCGCGCCCGGCAACGCAGCGCCCTTGCCCGCATCGATGCCGCCGATGCCGATGCGGTGGCGGTGCGCCTTGCCCTGTTTGCGGAGATCGCCGGCAACGTCAGCGACTGGCGGACGCTGAGCGCGCGTGAGGACCGGCTGCGGCAGGACCTCGCCGCTGCCGAGCGACTGACCGGCCTCGCCAGGGTCCGGGAGCGTGCCGGGATCGCGGCCGGGATCGACCGGGTACAGGCCGAAAGCGTCGCGGCGAGCAGCCGCACGCGCCTTGAAGCCCTCGCGTCCGAACGCGCGCGCCTCGTCGGCCGGCTGGTCACCCTTACGGCCCGGCCGGCCGGCGAGGTCGAACGCCTGTTGCTCCTGCCCGCACCCGCGCCGGCCCTCGCCCCGCCGCCGCCCGCACTCCCCGCGACCCTGCTCAGCAACCGCCCCGACGTCCTCGCCGCCGGCGCGCGGCTGCGGGCCGCGAACGCGGAGGTCGCCGCTGCTGCCTCCGAGCGCTTCCCGCGGCTCACCTTGTCGAGCGCGCTCGGCCTGCTCGCGCTCAGCGTCGGCGGGCTGTTCGACAGCGATGCCCTGACCGGCTCGCTCGGCGGGGATGTCGCCGGTCCCCTGCTCGACTTCGGTCGGGTCGGCGCCGACATCGACCAAGCTGAAGCAGAAACCCGCCAAGCTTTCGCCGACTACCGGGACGCGGTCTTTACCGCCCTCGGCGATGCGGAAGGCGGTTACGCCCTGATCGCCGCGGCCGACCGGGAGCTTGCCGCCGCGCTTGCCGAGGCCGCCGCAACCGACCGCGCCGCCCGCCTCGCCGAAACCCGCTTCCGGGCGGGTCTCAGCAGCTTCCTCAATGTGCTCGAAGCGCGGCGCCTGGCGATTGCCGCCGGCGAACGGGCGGCGGCAGCCCGCGGCCGCGCCCAGCGGGCTCGCATAACGCTGTGGCAGGCGCTCGGAGGCGAGCCCATCGTCGTCAGGTGACGCATTCCCTCGGGACAGTCAGCGACCACCTGCTTCGTGTGCGTACCGGGAACGGCCCGAACGAATGCCGTAGTCCCCTCATATAAACCACGCGCACGAGTGCCGCCGGGCGAAATGCACAGTAGGTCAGCCGAGCCGCGCCGCGCTGTTCGATGACGATCGTCTGCGGAACATGGCCGATTGAGCGTTCCTGTGCTAATATCCTGCGCAGCCGCCGAGTAGCGTTGCAGCGTGCTTGCCGCAGGCAAAAAGGACGCTTCCGTGACTCGGACGGCGACGCAGGTCCTGGTTGCAGACGCACAGCCTTTGGTGAGGCTGGGGATCGAGCTGCTTGTTGGCCGAACCTTCGGCTCCGCGCAGGTGAGGGTGGCCTGCGACTCCGATGAACTCGCGGCGCAGTTGTCGCGGCCGCCAGCGCCGCGGATCGTGACGATTGCAGATGACCTGCCTGGCTTCAGTGCTGCCAAAGGCGTTCGCGAGATTGCCGCGCGCCATCCCGCGATCCGAGTTGTCGTGATGGGCGCCGATCCCGACTGCGGAGACATACTGAAGATGCTGGCAGCAGGCGCTCGCGCGTATGTACCCAAGACGCTTCCTCCAGCCGACATGTGCGCTGCATTTCGCGCCGTGAATGCAGGACGCATCTACGTTCCGGCCGGGCTGAGCGCGGTCGCGGTCCGGCCGGACGTCAAGCCCGCTCTCCCCAACATCGACGGCCTGACCAGTCGTCAGCGGGCCGTGCTTACCCAGCTTGCTGCGGGCAAGTCGAACAAGGAGATCGGCCGCGCGCTCGGCATCTCCGAGGCTACCGTTAAGGCCCACCTCAATGCGGCGTTCCGGACGCTCGGCGTGCACAACCGCGTCAGCGCAGCCAGCTTGTTGCACGGTTGACATGGCGCGCCAGCTTGCGCGCGACACCTCCCGCAGACCCTCCAACCTTCGTTCTAGACCATCTGGTTAATCGCGCTGCGATTAAACGTTTGGTAAACACGACAGACAACTTCTTCTTGATTACAAGTAATTCAGCAGAGCCGCCCCTGCAGGCCACTGCGCGTCAGGTAGAATAGTCGTACGCCGCGTAAAGTATGAAACGGGGTTCGCTGGGTTAACGCAAGTAGAGGCGGCAGGCTTTACCAATAAGCTTTGCCGGTCGGGGACTTGTGACCGTCGTACCCTGCCCAAACGAGAGGGGGAATAGCAATGGTCACGTACATCAAGAGCGACTTGGAGTTCATCCTTCAACAGATCAAGCTCTCGGAAGCCCATGCCGCGGGACAACCACTATTCGGCGAAGGCGGGCTGATCCCTGCCCCCGACCTCGCTTGGGGCGTCCGGACGGTCGACGGAAGCTTCAATCACCTCCTACCCGGGCAGGAGAAATGGGGCGCGGCCGACCAGCCCTTCCTGCCGCTGGTAACGCCGAGCTTCCGGACGGTGATGGTCGATCCCGATGGTTCCGGACCCTCGCCGGCGGTGCCGATGAGCTATGTGCCGGGCACCGACA
>NZ_CADCVZ010000040.1 GCF_902806265.1 uncultured Sphingomonas sp.
CGCTTGGCGCCTGGCTGGACCTTGACGGCCGCTGGGACACCAGGCCCTACGAGAAGCTGAAGCCCGAGCTCCCGCTCATCGAGGACTGGCAGCATGTCGCGCCGATGGGGCGCGACCAATATGTCCGGGTTGCCTACCCAGGCTTCCTCTACCCGTTCGGGCATCGCGCATTGCTGATCAAGGTGACCGAGCGCAAGATCAAGGAGGCCAAGCAACCCCAGGCCCGCCTCTACCAGCGCAAGTTCATCGTCGTCGCGGAGCCTATCAAGCACTACGCCCAGCACGACCTTCCCTTCTCGGAAGTGCGCATCGACCCGCTGGTTTCGCCTGACATTCTCGACCCAGCCAAGGTTCCGGTGCCCGGCGCGCCGGTCGCCGACAAACTTTTCTGGCCGACCTTGCCCTCGGGCCTCATGCGCTGGATCCTCCACGCACGCGACCGCGACGAGAACCCGGTCAGCTTCGAAGCGCCCCTGCTGTTTGTTTCCAGTCAGTCACCGTCCCCCGCCACGATCGAGGCCGCCTATACGGCGAAGGGAGATCAGCCGCTTTATACGCTCGGCTTCGACCGCATCGACGGCCGTGGGCAGCAACTCGCCTATGCGCGGCCGAGCCGTCCTGGCGACACGCTGAACGAAACGGCGGCGCTGCGCTTCCGCGCCGACTTCCCCCCAGGAGGCGGAGCCCCCGTTCCGCATCTGCGCGAGGCAGAGCTGATCGTCCCGGCAGTCCGCCACTTGACTGGAGCCGCCTCGCCGGTCGCGGTGCGCTATCCCGATTTCTTCGCCGCTGCCGGCTTCGATGGCTCCAACCCAGGTGAGGTGTTCCTGGAACTGACGACCAAGCAGGTGGTCGAATTCGCCAGCAGCGAGCGCTCGGGCGGCATCGTTAGGCCGAACCTTGGTTTCGAGGGCCTGTCGCGACTGACCGGCATCGTTGGCGATATCGAAAGCGTCCGCAAGGAGGAGTTCGATCCCGAAAAGTTCCTGCAAGGTGCGCTGCCTAAGTTGTTCGGCATGGTTCCCCTGACCGAGATCTTGGAGAAAGGCGAGAAGCTCGCCGCGGCGCCCAAGTTTCTGACTGAGACGCTAGACCGCGTATCTCGCCTCCTTGCCGACCTCGAGCAGTTTCACCTCGCCATCAAGGCGCTCGGGCCTGCCGTCGCGGCCGACGCGGAAGAGGTCAGGCACGGCTTCGAGGATCTCGGCAAGCTCGTGGCGAATTTTCCCAAGCCTTCGGAGGTCGCGGCGCTGCTCGCAGACGCCAAGAGCAAGCTGGAAGGATTGAAGAGCCGGATCGCCGCAATTGGTGCAAAGGCGGCGGCTGAGGCCGCGAAACTGGGGCCGGCGCCACGAGCCGAGATCGAGCGGCTGACGACCGCGCTCGGCGCGTTCCTGAACAAGCCGACTGAGCTGCTGGACGACATCTCGGCACTGCTGCAGATGCTGAATCCGATCGCATTGGAGCTTCGGGCGCACATGGAATGGCGCCCGAAGCTGAAAAGCTGGCCGGCCGACAATCCGACCTTTGTCGTGGACCACGCAAGCAGCTTCGTGATCTCGCTGGACGTGCGCGCCAGTGGGACCGCGGTGCCGAGCGTTGACCTTATCGCTCAGCTCGACAAGTTTAAGCTGGACCTCTTTCCGGGAGCGCCGCTGATGCGCTTCCACTTCGATCGAATCGCCTTCCGTGGCGGATCGAACCGCAAACCGGACGTCGATGTCGTGTTCGGGGACATTGAGTTCCTCGGCGTCCTTTCCTTCATCAACGTGTTACGCGAGCTGATCCCGAACGACGGCTTCAGCGACCCACCCCACCTCGATGTCTCTGCCGAGGGTGTTACGGCGGGTTTCAGCATCGGCCTTCCCAATCTTGCCGTCGGCGTGTTCTCGCTCACCAACCTCTCGCTCGGCGCGGACGCGCGCATTCCGTTCCTAGGCGACAGTCCGGTCAATGTCGGCTTCAATTTCTGCACGCGCGAACGGCCATTCACCATTGCCGTTGCCTTCATGGGCGGCGGCGGATTCTTCGGACTTCGGGCCGGCCCCAAGCGGCTGGAGCTGCTCGAACTGGCGCTGGAATTCGGCGCCGTTCTCGCGCTCGATTTCGGCGTTGCGTCAGGCTCCGTGTCGGCGATGGGCGGCATCTACCTGCGCCTCGAAGGCGAGCAGGGATCGCTGACCGGTTACCTCCGCATCCGCGGTGAAGTGGACGTGCTGTCACTCATCTCTGCTTCCATCGAGCTGTACATGGCGCTCGCCTACGAGTTCCACACCGGGAAGATGGTCGGCCAAGCCTCGATCACAGTGTCGGTCGAGGTGCTGTTCTTCTCCACGTCGGTCCGGATCCACACGGAACGGCGTTTCGCCGGATCCAACGGCGATCCGACCGTCGCTCAGATGCTGGAAGTCGACGCGAGCGGCGGCTCCGCCGTGTGGGATGAGTATTGGACTGCCTTCGCGGGAGGCACGGCATGATCGAGCGCTTCACCCTGACCGCCCTTCCGCTGACCTCGGCGGAGGACCGCCCCTTCCACGTTTCGCTGCACATCGCTCCGCGGGTCGACGATCCGGAGCCTGGGCTGCTTCTCGGCGACTGCCCACTGTTCGCCAGTTTCACGCAGCGCCTGCTCGGAGCCGAGATCGTCCTGTTGGACGAGACCAGGAGCCCAATTTCCGCGGAGCCGCTGCTGAGCCAGGCGGATTCGGAGCTATGGCCCAAGCTGTTCCCTCCGGACCTGCCGGTGCGGGCGCCGGGCACCGACACGTTCGAAAACCGCAAGTGGCAGAGCTTCCCGGTGCGCGAGGTGCACGACACTGCCCGGACTGTCGCAGTGCTGAGCATGTTTGAAAGCCCGGTGGACCCGCCGCGTCCGTTCGGCTCCGTGCTTGGCCGGGCGATGCTGGAGCATCTCTCGCCCGACCTGGCCGACATGCCGCTCGAGGAAGTCGCCGCCCTGCTCGAGGGCGGCGTCCGCGGAAGATACGTCGAAGCTAGCGGATACGACGAGCGCGCTTTCCACCCGGCCCTGGACCGGCTGCTCGCGCGAACGAACGGAGGTGCTTACCGCACGCCCAAGCCCACTTTCGGCGATTTGCTGGTCCAACTCCATCAGACGCGGCGCTTCTACGAGCGCCCCGACCTGGACGAGCCCGGGATCGAACGTCCATCGTCAAGTGCAAAGCCCGCTTGGCAGCCGCCATCCCCCGAGCCGGACTTCCACGAGCGGCTGGCTCACTTCGCGGACCTGCCGGAACTGCTGCGCAAAGTCGGGCTGGTCATCGACCTTCGGGTGCATGATCTGGCGCGGCTGCGAAAGGCGCGAACGGTTGAAGGCTTTATCGAGCTGCCGGATGCGCTTGGCGCGGCCGAGCCGCTCATCACTCCGCTGGAACGGCGGGGTGAAGCGCTCCTCACCCGCCCGCGCGGAAAGGACTGGCTGGCCGGCCGGCTGCGCCTTGGCGACCGGGATCGCTTCGCGACCTTGATCTTGGATAGTGACGGAAGCGCGCTGAAGCTGGATCGGTTTCTCTGGTCGCTTCCGCGAATGATGCGGATCGAGGCGAACGGCGATCCGATCTCCGCCGCCCTACCCGCGCTTCGGGCGGAAGGCTTTACCGTGGCGCGCACGGCCAAGCTCGAGGAGGTCGGTGCGCAGCTCGCCCGGACGCGCGAGATGCTGACCGACCGATCGGCCGGCCGGCCATCGCGGGTGAGCACGGAAGACGTCACTCGCGGCTTCCGCGTGGAAGTCTATGATGCAACGGAGGCGCGCTGGTTCTCCCTCCATGAGCGGCTGCTCGATGTCAGGGTGAAGGGCGTGGAAGCGCCGGTGCTTGACGCTGTTCCATCGACCGGTGCCATTGGGGTCAGCAACCTCGTCGAGACGCCGGGCGTGGAGGGTGCGCCGGTGAAGCTTCACGAGGGGCTGTTCGGCTGGTCCGGTTGGAGCCTTGCCGCACCGCGGCCGGGACCACGCGTCCGCAATGCCGGCAACAAGGAGGTTGTCGAGCCAAGCGAACCTTTTCCCGCGCCCGCCAGCGGAGTGATCAGCCAATCGCGGGTTGCGCTCGGGACCTTGCCCCGTCTGCGCTTCGGCCGCTCTTATGCTTTCCGTGCCTGGTCAGTCGACCTGGCCGGGAACTCGCCGGACCAGAAGACGCTCGCCGCCTCTAATCCGAGCCCCGCTGGCAATCAGCTGTTCAAGAGCGCGCAGGCGCTGGCACCGAAGCTCCGGGCCCCGGCGAAATCCGCGGCACTTGCGGCGCTTCGGGAGTTGGCGCCGGCGGCGCCGACCCAAGCTCCGGTGCAGCTGCGCAACACCTCGCCCGTCGTCAACGCCGACGTGCGGGTTACCGGCGTAGCCGCGGTGGACCGGATGGTCGGCGCGAGGCTCGGCACCCGCCTCCGCCGGGCGGCGCCACCGATCCCGCGCGCGAGCCAAGTTCAACAGGCACTGCGGCCCTTCAGGGAGCGGTTCGAGCTGGAACAGCGCCCCCGTTGGACAGCCGAAGAGCTCGCTCGATTGGCGGAGGCAACGTCCGGCGCTGGCGCCACCCTCGACGTCGTGGCCGACACCGTTACGCCGCTTACGACTTTCCTGCGCTGGGAACCCGTGCTGCCGCCGGTCGCGGTAGCACGGCACCGCTTCAGCGAGGCCGAGTCGATTCATCATCTCGTGATCCGGAGCGGTGTCGAACCGGGCGAAGACGGCGCACTCGCCGTCGTTGCGCCCGACGCTTATGCCGCCAGCGCCAAGTCCGGCTTCCCCGAGCTTGAGCTCGCCTTTCGGGCGACCAGCGAACGCCACCTGGCGCCGCCCAAAGGCTCGCAGATGCTGGCCGAACTGCACGGCCGCTTCGACGGGGCGATCGGCGCGGACGGACCGGCCCGTAGCAAGCTGCTCGCCGTGGCTTTGCGCGACGACGGCACGCTTCTCGACCTCGACGTCGTGGACATTGCCGACCCGGCCAAGCAGATCGCGCAAACCGGGGTCCGGATCGACGCCGGTCCGGAAGTCGCCCGCCCGCTCACCGACTTGGAGAAGCTCCCGCGGGGGAACGCTCTCAAGAAGGGCGAGTATGTCGTGCACGACGCCGACGAGCTGCGCCTGCCCTATCTTCCCGATCCGCTCGCGAGGGGCGTGGCCCTGATCTTCCCGGACGCAGGCAGGGATGTCCCGCTCGCCGGCCTGCTCGCGGTCGACGGCATGCGTGCGGACTATGGCGGTGACTGGCCCGAGCTGGAGCCGTACCGTCTTGTTTTGAGCTCCGGCGACACTCTCGCGGCCGCCGTCGAAGGGCGGCGCATTACCATTGCGATGCCACCAGGGTACAAGCTGCGAATGCGGGTATCGAGCGCGCTTGATGATGCTGGATTGGCGGTGCTCGCGCAATGGAACGCTCTTCCGGAGCCGGCGCGGCACATTTCGCTGGTGCGCGACGCCGCACGCGACGGATGGCTCTATGCGCTCACACCGGGGGAAGAGATCGTTTTGGTGCACGCCGTGCCGCGCCCGCTGCAGCGGCCGGTCGCGACCGTGCTGTTGCCGGCCCGCGATCCAGCTGACGTTGCGGTGCGTCTTGCGGGAATCGTCAACTGCCATGCACCGAGTACCGAGCGGCTGGACTGCGAGGCCCAGTGGACTGAGATGGTCGATGACGTGACGCAGCCGGAAGCACGGCAGGAAAAAAGATTCGGCACCGCTTTCAGCGTTGCGATCGAGGAGTCCGAGGAAGCGGTGATCCTGGGGGGCCGGGAGCCCGGCGCCGAGAGCAGCGGAACTCCAGTCACGGTGCAGGTGCCGGGCCTTGGCAGCGTGCGCGTGCATCCGGCTCGTCACGATCTTCCCGACACCCGTCACCGCATGATCGACTACAGCTTCCGAGCGACCACCCGGTTCCGCGAGTACTTCCCGACTCCGATGCTCGCCGATCCCGATGCGCGCAGCGCGGCGGGACCGGTGGTGCGGCTGTCAGTGCCGAGCTCCGCCAAGCCCGTCGCACCCGTCGTGCAGTCGGTCCTGCCGCTGTTCCGGTGGGAGGAAGGGACGGAGCCGGCTCAGCCCTTCGCCTTCCGCCGGAGCCGCCAGGCGGGATTGCGCATCTACCTCGAGCGGCCCTGGTTCAGCTCGGGTGAGGGCGAACTCCTTGGCGTGCTGCTCGGCGGGGAACTCGCCACCGCCGGCTTCACCAGCCAATGGGGAGCCGACCCTATCTGGCTCCAGGCGGGCCCCAGGCAGCGGGCGATCGGCGTCGAACTGGAGGACTTCTGGTCCGCCCTGGGCTACGACGACACCGCTGGTCCCAACCCGCGTGTCCAACGGCCGGTCACGCTGCCGCTGGACGAACTCGGCGGCAAGCGATCGGTGACGGCGCTGGGCTACCGCCCTGAGTATCAGCCGAGCCGCCGACTTTGGTTTGTCGACGTGTCGATCGCACCGGGCGCTTCGGTGTGGTCGTTCGTGCGGCTTGCGATCGCCCGGTACCAGCCGCAATCGCTGCCCGGCCTCGCTTTATCGCCCGTGGTCCTCTGCGACTTCGCCCAGCTCGCGCCCGAGCGCACGGCGATCGTCTCGCGCCCGAGCGACTCCACGGCGCGCGTAATCGTCACCGGCCCGACCGGGATTCGCCCCGGCTCCCGCCGTGAGCTCGCGGACCTTGCCACGCTCATTCGGAGGAACCACCGCCTGCTCGCCCGGCTGCAACGGCGAAACGAAGCGATCGACACGGATCTCGGCTGGAATGATGTCAGCGTCACGGAACTTGCGCCCAGCGGAATCGGCGATGACGGCCGCATCGGCTGGAACGCGACGGTCCCGCTCACCGAGGCTCTTCCGCCACGCCTACCTGGAACAAACAGTAAGTGGCGGATCCAGGTCGAGGAATATGAAGGGCTCGAAGCCGATCCGCAGCCCTTCACGTATGGCAGTGCGCCGCGGATGGAATGGCGCCTGGTCTACGCGGACTCGATCACCTTATAGTCTATGTGCTTGTTGGGGCGAGCGAGTGACAGGAGCGGACCATGGCGAGGGTCGGGGGTTTCCGAGTTCGATTGGCTCGAGTTCGACTGGAACGGCGAGCTTCTGTCACCGGGCGCGGCTGAACGGATCAACGCGTTGCTGCAGTCCGGCGACAGGATCGCCATGGTGACCGCCTCGCACGATCGACGCAATGATCGTGATGATGCCGGCCCAACGACCCTATATTGGACGCCGCAATTAGGCCGTGACCTTAAACTTGACCTTCCCGGGTTCGCGGATGCCGGTGTTCCGTACTATAACGTCGGCGAGGGTCGTCGTGCGCCGCACTACCTCCATACCTTCTTCTCCGAACGTATCCTCGTTGTAGACGTTCGCAGCGAGCAGCGGATTGGTCAGCGCCTGGGTGAATGCATCGTTGGCGACCATGGTTACAAGCAGTTCGCCCATCATGCTGGAGGGTCCGTAGTTCTCCGCGAAAAGACCGACGAACCATTCGAGCTTGTCGACGTGCCCATACAACGCACGCAGCCGTGCAGCCATCTCCGTTTCGCCCGTTAATTCCTCGAAACTTCGAATCGGCGACAGGCCATAGTAGCGCCGGTACGCCGCAAACGACGGCAATCCGCATCCCCGCGCCATCGCCAAACTGAGCCGCTTAACGTTCGCACCCTCCTTGTCGAGAAGGAACTGGGCTGTGTTGCCGAGCCCAATCCG
>NZ_CADCVZ010000041.1 GCF_902806265.1 uncultured Sphingomonas sp.
GACCGGACCGTAACTATGCCGCTCCAGGCGGTAGTGCGTGACTCGCGACAGAACATCATACTGCAGCGTGACGATGTGGTGACCGCGCTCTACCAGCCTTTTACTTTCACGGTGTTGGGCGCTGCGGGCAAGAACGAGGAGGTCCGATTCGAGGGAGTGGGCCTGTCACTCTCGCAGGCGCTGGGCCGTATCGGCGGCCTGCAAGATATGCGCGCCGACCCCAAGGGCGTCTTCCTATTCCGCTGGGAGGATCCGCAACGAGTGCGAGGTCTTATGCCAGCTCAGGCGGGCCTTCCCGAGAACCGGGTTCCCGTCATCTACCAGGTCGATCTTAAGCAGCCACAAACCTACTTCGCCGCACAACAGTTCCCGATGCGTGATGGCGACGTCATGTTCATCTCGAACTCGCCAACTGCTGATTTCCAACGGTTCGTGAATGTCCTGGCGTCCTCCGTCCTTCCGGCAGTCTCCGTCTCTAATTCCGTGCGCGCGTACTAGGCAGCCGTTTGTCGGCGAACGACAGGCCGTTGCTGCTCGACGTCAGCCGTCTGATTTGGCGGCGGTGGGCCGGTCGGCTGCCGACCGGCATCGATCGGGTCTGCCTCGCCTATCTCGCGCGATACCGCGCCGAGGCACAGGCCGTGGTGCACGGACGCGGCGTGCGCCGGATCCTTGGCGAGTCCGCTTCCGACCGCCTGTTTGACGCGCTTGCCGGAACAGGGGAAGGGTTTCGCAAAGACTTCGTTCGGCTCCTGCCGAAGCTGCTCCGGCCCTCGCCGACGTTTGGGGCTGGCCGCGGGCGGTTGTACCTGAACGTCGGGCACACCGGTCTGCAGGAACAGGGTTTGATTGACTGGACCCGAGCGGCGGTCGTTCGACCGATCTATCTGATCCATGACCTTATCCCTATCACCCATCCGGAATATTGCCGGGCAGGAGAAGCGTCGCGGCATGCCGAGCGCGTCCGGAACATCCTGCTTAGCGCCACCGGGATCATCGCTAACAGTTGCGCTACCCTGGAGAGCCTTGTCGAGTTCGCAGCGCGCGAGCGCTTACCGATGCCGCCGGCGGTGGCGGCCTTGCTGGGTGTCGAGCTCTGGCGAGGCCCGCCCCGCGAAGCGGAGGCACATGCCGAGCGCCCGACCTTCGTCATGCTCGGCACTATCGAAGCGCGCAAGAACCACCTTATGCTGCTCCAGATATGGACGCGGATGGCGCGACAGCTAGGCTCACGCACGCCGACCTTGCTGATCATCGGCCAGCGCGGCTGGGAATGTGAGCAGGTGGTTGATCTACTTGAACGATGCCAGCCGCTCAAAGGACATGTGTTCGAGGTGGACCGGTGCAGCGACGGCGAGCTCGAGCACTATCTCCGCACCGCAAGGGCCTTACTCTTCCCTAGCTTGGTGGAAGGCTTCGGCCTTCCGCTGATCGAGGCACTTGGCGTTGGCACTCCGGTGATCGCCAGCAACCTGCCGGTGTTTCGTGAGATCAGCCCCACGATCCCGACCTATCTCGATCCTCTCGACGGTCCGGCATGGCAGCGGGCCGTGCTAGCGTATGCCGAGGAAGGGAGTGTGGTTCGCCAGGAGCAGCTAGTCCGACTGGCGAACTACCGACCGCCTAGCTGGAATGATCATTTCGCCATCGTGAGCGATTGGCTGCTGCAGCAATAGAAGGGCACGGCACCGCACAATTTGTTGGCCATGTTCTCCACCAACGTTGTCACCGCCGACTCGCTGGCTAAGCCGCCGCGCACTAGACAGCGGTCGACGAGCACACGACGGAAAGCGGCATAGAGCCCCGGCTCCGGGGGTGACGGATCGATCCAGAAGTCATCAAGGTGACCTTCAAAAGTCAGTCCGGCGATCTTGTAGATGGCTTCTCCGAGCACGCAGACCGGCCGGTTCGCCTGAAGCGCAAGTGTCGCCGACGTGCTGTTTACGCAGACCATGCCGGTGGCCGCGGCGGCAAGATCTTCGAGGTTGCCGCCGTCGATGTAGTGCACGCGGTCGGCAATGCCGAGCTTCCAGGCCCGGCGGCTGATGAACCGCGACCAGGGAAAAAAGGAACAATCCAAGGGATGCGCCTTGATCAGGAGGTGCGTGCCGCTCGGCGCGTGGCTGGCGAAACTGTCGAGCACAAAGGCGGTGGCCACGGGCACGTCGGGGAAGGGCGAATGCGACCGGATCTGGTAGTCGCCCGACAATTGCAGCGGCAGAAGGAAGAAGCGCTTGCCACCCATCCGCTCGAGCGTGCGTCTGGTCTGACCTTCCCGCCAGCCCCGAACCAGATATTTCCAGCTCCAGCCGACCGCTTCGGACAGGGCTGAGGCGGTCCGGTGGGTGCGGTAGTGCGGAAACGTCCAAGGGGATCCGAGGTAAAGGGCAGTATAGTACCAGGCGGAGTCCCGGACGCGGCGGCGGAAATGGGCAGTGACCGGCGGAAGCTCCGGCTCCTCCGGCAGTTGCCGGGCCTGCTCCAGGAACCATTCTTTGTCCCGCCGCAGCCGCGAATGGGCGTTCACCCCTTCCAGCTCGAGCGTCATCCAGTGCGGCCGGAGATAACCTTCCTCCAGCACATGGGTGCGGATGCCCCGAAGCGTAGCAATGCCGCGGGCGGTCACATGGTAGGGGCGGCAGTCACCGAACAACAGGACGTCCGTGATCTGGTGGCGGCGGAGAAAGGCGTCAAAGAACATAGGCCAGTCCGAAGACCTGCCCTGGAAGTCGGTGGCGGGCTCCTGCCAGTTAACCCGATCGCCGGCGCAAATGTTGATCCGGTGAACGGTTATGCCGCGGCTGCGCAGGACGACCGCCAGGCGCTGCAATAGCGGCCCGGGCGGTCCCTGAAGGAAGACGAACGACCGGCGCTGCGGAACAGGGCTCATCTTTGTCATCGCACGAAGGCCCGTAAGCTGCTTTTCAACCGACCTTGCAGACGCCGGATCGCGGGCAACACGCCGGCCGTGGATTCAACGGTGGCGCAGAGGCGCTGAACCATTGTCTCCGCCGGACAAGGCAAGCCGCTCACCGGGTCGAAATACCGTGGGTACAGGAGCAGGGTGGCGGCGACAAGTTCGTCCACCGTCCGGCGCGCTGTGCGGCGCGGGGGCACAGGGCCGAGATCGGATGTCAGCCCCCAGCCGGCGTAGAAGGGAACGCCATGGGTGGTCACCGCCTTACCGCGCATCAACGCTTCGAAGCCAGTAAGCGATGTGTTCACATGAACGGCGTCGACCATATCAAGAAGTGCAGAAATTGGCTGCTCCGCGGCTATCATATCGGCGTATTGCAGGGCGGCCTGCGGAGGGACGTCGCCACTACGATGACCGGCTAAGACATCCGGATGCGGCTTGTAGAGGATGAAGGCATCCATTTCGAGCGCGCGAACCCGTCTCAGCAGTTCGAGGTTCGAACGGAGGCCGCAGCCGCCGGTCATCACCGATCGGTCGTCCTCGACCTGTCCTGGCACCAGGATGTGCCGCCTCGCGCGCCCCGGCCGTGGCAGTTGGACCGTGCCGCGCTCGTACTTGCCAAGACCAGCTGCCACGATCGTCGCGCGCAACTGCCTCGCGCGCTCAACCAAAGCGTTGTTGAAGTCGCCGCTTTGCAGCAAGCACTCCAGATCGCTCGGCTGCCCGGGGTCGAAGTGCGCCCCGCGCCGGTCCACAGTGATCGACAGGGGAGGTACGCAGTCAGAACCGAGCCCGCTGGACCGAAGGAACCCGTCTTCTACCTCGACCATCACTAGGTTGCGGCGCTCAACATCACGGATGACTCTGGGAGGCGCTTTCGACCGCCAGACGGCGATCGCCTGCCTACGGAGTTCCGCCGGTAGCTCCCGGTAAAATGGAAACTCGTCCACACCGCTCCAGAGCAAGGGCGCGACGGTTCGCCGCTTCCAAAAAGCGAAGCCGATCCCACCGGCAAGATCCCGATTTGCATCGATCAGCCGACGCCAGAAACCGCACAGTTCGATTGCTTGGCCGAGGCTGATCGGTTTTCCGGAGAAAGGATCAACCACCGTACTGGACGGTAGCCGCAACCCGAGCTTGCCTTTCGGTGCGGGCGACAGAGTGCCGGCCACTGGATCGAATAGCTGGATTGGCACCCCGAGCATGGCGGCGATAGCGGCGACCTCGTCCTCCGCTTCGGCGACCAAGGCGGTAGCACCGGACAGCATGTGCCACGGATCGCATTCGCCTGTGATCCCGGCGTGCTCGTCCGCCTTCCCAGCGGGTTCCGACCACAACAGCGGCTCACTTGAACCTGTAGCGAGTGCCCGCGAGGACCGGAGGGCACTCACCGGCCGCACCAGCAAATACCTCACCGGGAGGTTGGGCTGTTCGGCCCAGAAGCTCCCGCCGACCCGGTGTTGCCTCATCAGGTCGATACAGCGCTGCACCTCATCCGCTGCAGCCGGAATTGAGCCGGGCGGTTCGTGGAAGGCGCCTACCTTGGCACCCGGAAAGGGCGGGATCCGCAACAGCGCCCGAGGCTGCCCGCCTTCAGCTGATTGAAGCATCACCGTCCACCCTGCGACCGCAAGAGGCGAGCGCGAGCAGGGTCCGCACCAACGGCTCTACCCGGTCCAGAGGAACGGCGTTGGGGCCATCGGACAGAGCTTCGTCCGGCCGCGGGTGGCATTCCATGAACAGACCTTCCACGCCAACCGCCACTGCGGCCCGTGCCAGCGGTTCGACAAACTCGCGCTGCCCGCCGGATCGGTTGCCGAGCGCGCCGGGCTGCTGAACGCTGTGGGTCGCGTCGAACACAATGGGACAGCCGGTTTCGCGCATTTCCACCAAGCTGCGCATGTCCACCACAAGGTTGTTGTAGCCGAAGCTGGTCCCACGCTCACAGACCATGATCTTGTCGCTGCCCACGCCGGCGCGCGTCGCTGCCGAGCGCGCCTTTGAAACAACAGCCTTCATTTCAGCTGGCGCCATGAACTGCGCCTTCTTGATGTTCACCGGCCGGCCGCTTGCAGCCACCGCTTCGATGAGATCGGTCTGGCGAGCGAGAAACGCCGGAGTCTGGAGCACGTCCGCCACTTCAGCCACGGGCCTCACCTGATCTGGCGAATGAACGTCGGTCAGCACCGGCAGCCCAGTCTCGGCTCGCACTTTCTGGAGGGCCCGCAAGCCTTCCTCCATGCCGGGGCCGCGGAACGACTGGCCTGAAGTGCGATTGGCCTTATCGAAGCTGGCCTTGAAGATGACGAGGATGCCAAGCCGGTCCCCGATGGTTCGGAGCCGACCGGCGATCTCCAGGCACAAGGCCTCGCTCTCGACAACGCAAGGCCCGGAGATAAGGAACGGTCGTGCGTTGCTGAGGTGGTGCCCGAGAAGCTTCATGCCAGTCTTCTAATTCGCTAGTCGCCGACGCAGCTCTTCCTCGATGAGCGGCACGTCCGCCGGATTGTTCAGCTCGACGATCGGCCCGTCGGGTTTGTTGCATAGAACGATGCCCATGCGAACGCCCGCGTCAAGGAAGCGCAGCTGCTCGAGGCCTTCGACTTGCTCCAGCATGCTCGGAGGCGTTGCGACATAGGCGACGAGCGCTTCGGGTCGGTAGGCGTAGACGCCAAGGTGCAGGTGCACGGGGAAGGAAACGCCTTCCGGCACGTAGGGGATGACGTTTTTGGAAAAATAGAGCGCGTCACCGCGAGCGTTGAACACGACCGTTGTTCCGCCCACGCGGCCGGCAGCGCGATCGTTCAACAGGTGCCCGGCCATCACCGGAGTGCAGGCGATCGCCGGCGTCGCCACCGCAAAGCCCGGCTCCTGCGTCATCCGCCGGACGAGTGCGGTGACAATGTTCGGCGGTGTCAGCAGCGCATCGCCCTGCAGGTTGATCACGATTTCCGGCGGGAATGGCAGGAGGCTGAGGGCAGCTGCGCAGCGCTCCGTTCCATTGGCGCAATCGGCGGGGGTCATCACCACTTGGCCGCCGAACCGCTCCACTTCCTCGGCGATTCGCTCGTCATCGGTCGCTACAAGAATGGAGCTTACCCCGGTGACGGCCTGCGCGGCGCGCCAGGTCCATTCGACGAGCGTGCGCTCAACCCCTTCAGCCCCCCGCAAACGCGCCAGCGGCTTTCCCGGATACCGCGTGGAGGCGAACCGGGCTGGGATGATGATGCAGCAGGACGGCTGGCTGTCCTGCCGACGGGTGTCAGTCATTCCGGAGGCGGGCGAAGTCGTGGATGTGCACCAATCCTACCGGCCGTCTCGGCGCATCATGCGCGCAGACGAAAAGAGCAGTGATCCGATGCTCCTGCAGCACGGCGAGGACGTCCTCGCACAGCGCTCCCTCGGGCACGAGCTTCGGATCGGGCGTCATCACGTCAGACGCCCTGCAGCTGAAGAGATGCTGGCTGTGGCGGCGCAGGTCTCCGTCCGTGATCACGCCGACCAGCTCACCATCGTTCATGACCCCGGCGATGCCGTAGCTCTTGCGGGTCATCTCAATGACCACGTCGGCCATGGACGTGTCCTGATCGACCAGCGGAAGGCTGCCGCCCATATGCATCAGCCGATCTATGGGTTGGAGCCGGTCGCCGATCGCACCTCCGGGATGCAGCAGCTGCAGCCGCTCGCGCGTGAGCCCCCGGACTCGCATCGCCGCCACCGCCAATGCATCGCCAAGAGCGAGCATCAGCGTCGTCGAGGTCGTCGGGGCGATGTTTACGGGGCAGGCCTCGCGCACGGCCGGCAGCAGGAGCCGGACGTTGGCGGCTTGCATCAGCGGAGAGGCATGTTGCGAAGCGACCGCGATGATCGGGCAGCCGAACAGCTTGGCGTGCCGCAGGACCGAACGCAGCTCGGGCGTTGAACCCGAGTTGGAGAGGATGATCAGCGTGTCCCCCGGCGTGATCATCCCGAGGTCGCCATGCGCCGCTTCCGCCGGGTGGACGAACAGGGCGGGGGTGCCGGTGGATGCCAGGGTTGCGGCGACCTTGCGGCCGACATGACCCGACTTGCCCATGCCGCTGACGATGACGCGCTGCTTGGTTGAGACCAGCAGGTCTACGGCCTTTGCGAAGCTCTCGTCGAGATGGTCGGCCAATTGCAGCAGGGCTCGAGCCTCCGTCTCGATGACCTCGCGTCCGTTCGATAACGCGCGAGCAGCTTCGCCGTCGGCATGGACGACAGGAGGTGCAAACGCCGACATTATTCTTCCCCGCTCATAGGATGATCCCCGATCGGCCTCCCATCTTACCCCCAGGCGAGAAGCTTAATCTAGCATAAACTGGTCAGAGTCGGGTCTTTGCTTGCCTGTAAGCGGCTAGTGATCCCCCAACTGCATCGTTTGCTGCGGGTGTTCGGCTTGGCTTGATTCGATCAATCCCGCGCGGCACTTCCCATCGGGTCGGAGCTTCCGCGGGAAGCAGAAGACGAATACAGGGCCGTACGGTAAACGGCGAGCGTCTCCGAAACGCAGCGTTCCCACGAGTAGCTCGCCGCCACCCTCAATCCGTCGGCGATGACGGAAGAGCGCCAACCCTCGTCGGTGAGCGCTTTTTCGATGTTTGTGGCAAAATCGGGAATGTCGTCTGGATCGACGGCTAGCGCCGCTCCTTGTGTCACCTCGGTGAGGCACGACCTTGGCGAGATCAAGCAGGGAACTCCGCTCGCCATAGCCTCCACGACCGGTAGACCGAATCCTT
>NZ_CADCVZ010000042.1 GCF_902806265.1 uncultured Sphingomonas sp.
GCTCGGCCGAAGCGATCCCGAAGTCGCCCGCGCTCCGCATGTCGTGCGCTGCCCGGGCGCTGCGGATCAGCGCTTTGGAGGGCACGCAGCCGCGGTTGAGGCAGTCGCCGCCCATCTTGTCGGCTTCCACCAGCGTGACCTTGGCCCGCACCGTGGCAGCGATGTAGGCGGTGACCAGGCCGCCCGCTCCGGCGCCGATCACCAGGAGGTTGCGCTCGAACCGCTGCGGCCGCTTCCACCCGTGATAGATCCGGCGGCGCTTGACCAGCCCCAGCACCCACTTGGTCAGCAGCGGGAACAGTCCCAGCAGGATGAACGAGCCGATCAGCGCGGGGGACAGGATGTCGCTCGTGCTCTCGATCCGGGCGAGCTGCGTGCCCGCGTTGACGAACACCAGCGTGCCTAGGAGCATGCCGATCTGGCTGACGAAGTAGAAGGTGGGCAGCCGCATCGCGGTCAGCCCCATGGCCAAGTTGACGAGGAAGAAGGGAAAGGCGGGGATCAGGCGCAGGGTCAGCAGGTAGAAGGCGCCGTCCGCCTCGATACCGCGGTCGATCGCCGCCGAGCGCCGCCCAAACCGTGCTTCGACCCAGTCGCGCAGCAGGTAGCGGGCGGACAGAAAGGCCAGGCTGGCGCCGATCGCCGATGCGAAGGAAACGATCAGCGTACCCAGCCACAATCCGAAGATCGCACCCGCGGCGAGCGTCAGGATCGTCGCGCCAGGCAGCGACAGGGCGGTGGTCGCGACATAGATGAGGAAGAAGCCGCCGATCACCAGCAGCGGCCGCGCGTCCAGCGAGGCGGCAAGGTCGGCTTGGCGCGCCTTCAAGCTATCGAGCGTGAGGTAGGAGCCGAGGTCCAGAAGAAAGAACGCGGCCACACCGGCGAGCACCAGCGCGAGGAGGCCGATCCGGCCAGCAAGACCTTTCGTCACTTGGGAGCTTTCTGGCTGCCCACGAGCGTGCGCCGGTTCAACACCCCCGCGACCCCGATCACCAGCAGGACGGCGATGAGGTGCATGCCAAGGTCGAGGAACGTCACGGTGAAGGGATGGAAGAATTGCAACAGGAATGCGCTGAGCGCCGCTATGCCCAGGCCGCCAAGGAGCGCCACTGACAGCGGTTCGAGCGGTGCCGCGCGCCCGAGACGCCATATGATCGGTGGGGCGAGTAGCGCGCTCACCCCCAGGATGAACAGGACGCAATGCTGGCTGTTGCCTTCGGGATGCCCGGAGAACGAGCCAGTCCCAGCGCCACCGGCAACCAGTTCGCGGTAGCAGCCGACACCGCTTAGCAGCAGCCAAGCCGCCAAGAACGGCAAGGGCGCGAGGGAACAGCGGCGCGACCGACCAGGTACCGAAGCGAAGAACGCGGCGGTAATCGCGAGAACTCCGGTAGCGAGCGCCGCCGCCATCTCAAGCGCGAGCAAGACCTCCCGCCCGGCATGCAGGCTGCGGAACTCGCGCAGGTTCGCTGCCGCCAGAACCGCCGCCGCCCCGACCAGAGCGACGGCCGCAAGCGTCGCAGCCGCGCGCTTCAACGGTGGAGCGAGCGGTCTGACGGGCCGCGTGTCCGCCGCCAGCGCGTCGATCAGCATGGCGTCCGGCAAGCGGGTCATTCGGACGGCTTTCTCGAAAGGTTGAGCCGCATCTTCTTGATCGCGCGATGGATGTTGACCTTGAGCGAGGCGATCGTCTGCCCGGACACTGCGGAGGCTTCGGCCAACGACATCTCTTGAACCTTGACCAAATCGATCGCTTCCTTCTGCCCGCGCGAAAGGTCCGCCGTCATCCCGGCCAGTACGCGCGGCGCGTCACTGCCCACCTCCCGGTTCGCCTGTGGGTCGGCGAAGGTTTCATAAGCGTGCTCGTCGAATGTTTCCCGCGTCCGAATACGGCTGCGCTTGCGGGTGGCGTCGATCGCCCGGCGGACGGTGATCGCGGTCAGCCACGGCTTGACCGGGCGCCCGGGTTCATAGGTGTGCCGGATGCGATGGACGGTCAGGAGTACGTCTTGTACGACGTCCTCCGCTTCCTCCTCGGAGCCGCAGCGCCGGCGAGCGAGCGCACGTATGAACGGCAGCGCCGCACTTAGAAAACGGCGATACGCGTCGGCGTCGCCGGCCTGGGCGGCAGCCAACAAGGCGCCCCAATCGCCGCCGTCGGCCGCCTTGAGATCCGGCGGCGGGTTCCCATGCTTTGCCAGACCAACCTCCAGGCGAGCGGCGATGTAACCTGAAAGCATGGATGACCGAAACAGTGACAGGTCGATAAGGTCGTGGAAGCATGAAACAGGATATGACGAAGCGGTTCTTTCTCGGCAGCGCGACGGCGGCGATCGGCACGCTGCTGACCGGGTGCGGCCAAGCTTCGGCCAAGCGCCCGGCCGAGACCTTCGAGGTTACCAAGACCCCGGCGGAATGGCGCAAGATCCTGCCACCCGAGCGATACGCCGTGCTGCGCGAGGAGAAGACCGAGCGGCCGCGGTCGAGCCACCTCAACGCCGAGCACCGGCGCGGGACCTACGCCTGCGCGGGCTGCCGCCTGCCGGTCTACCGTTCGGAGGCCAAGTTTGAGAGCGGCACCGGCTGGCCGAGCTTCACCGCACCGATTTCCGGTGCCATTCGCACCCGCCCCGACGGCTTTGCGATGTTCGCCCGCACCGAGGTGCATTGCAGGCGCTGCGGCGGCCATCTCGGCCATGTGTTCGACGATGGCCCGGCGCCGACCGGCAAGCGTTATTGCATGAACGGCGCGGCGCTGGTCTTCAACGTCGCGTGAGGACAAGCCCCATCCGCATCGCGCCGCTGCTTGGCGCCGCCCTGCTGCTGGGCTGCGACGCGACCGCGGAGACCGCGGCGCCTGGGTCTGCGCAAGCGTCAACTCAGAGAGCGGCGGCGGTGTTCGCGGGCGGGTGCTTCTGGTGCACGGAGGCCGATTTCGACAAGATGCCGGGGGTGCTCTCGACTACCTCCGGCTACACCGGCGGCAAGCTGCGCAACCCGACCTACGAGCAGGTGTCCGCCGGCGGCACCGGGCATATCGAGGCGGTGCGCGTGGTCTACGATCCGGCCAGGACCAACTACACAGTCCTTGCCGCACGATTCATGCGAACGATCGATCCGCTCGACGCCGGCGGCAGCTTCTGCGACCGCGGCTACGGCTATCGCTCCGCCTTCTTCGTCGCCAATCCCGAGCAGCGCCGCACGGCCGAAGCGGTCAAGGCGCGCGCCGCCGCGGTGCTGAAGAAGCCGGCGGCGACGCTGGTCCTGCCGGCCGCGACCTTCTACCCGGCCGAGGGCTACCACCAAGACTATTACAAGAAGAACCCGGTCCGCTATCGCTTCTACCGCGGTAATTGCGGTCGGGATGCGCGGCTGGCTGAGCTATGGGGCGGCAAGTGACGCTTGCGATCCGGTCTGAACGACTTCAGGCGAACGCTGCCGAACCTGCGCCCTCGCCGTTCGCCGTGTCGGGTGCGCGGCCTTTGGACTCGGCCAAGTTCCGCGACCCGCTGCTGACCGCCAAGGGCGAACCGCGCGCGCACGTCGCCATGCAGGGCCTTCGGACGCTGTGGGTTAATACCGGAACGCTCTGCAATCTCGCGTGCAAGACCTGCTATATCGAAAGCTCGCCGCGGAACGACGCGCTGGTCTATCCCACGCTGGCCGAGGTCGAGGCCTATCTCGACGAAGCGCTAGCTCTGGGTACGCGCGAGATCGGTTTCACGGGCGGCGAGCCGTTCATGAACCCGGACATGCTCGGCATGATGGCTGCGGCGCTGACGCGCGGGTTTGAGGTGCTGGTCCTGACCAACGCCATGCGTCCGATGCGGCGGTTCGAGGAGCAGCTGCTGGCGCTGTATGCGGCCAAGGGCGCGCGGCTGACCATGCGGGTCAGCCTGGACCATTACAGCCAGGCGCTGCACGAGGCCGAACGTGGTCCGAATAGCTGGGACAAGGCGATCGCCGGTTGCCGGTGGCTGTCCGATCACGGCTTCCGGCTGGCGATCGCCGGCCGGCGGCTGGCGAGCGAGAACGAGGAGGACGCCCGCGCCGGCTACGCGCGGCTGTTCGCAACTCAGGGGCTGAAGGTCGATGCCGCGGACCCCGCGTCCTTGGTCCTGTTCCCCGAGATGGACTCGACCGCCGACACGCCGGAGATCACCGAGGCATGCTGGGACATCGTCGGCGTGTCGCCAGCGTCGATCATGTGCGCGTCCAGCCGCATGGTGGTGAAGCGCAAGGGCGCCGCGCGGCCCGTGGTCGCCGCCTGCACCCTCATCCCCTATGACGATGAATTCACCATGGGCGAGACCCTGGCCAAGGCGAGCCGCCCGGTGATGCTCAACCACCCGCATTGCTCGCGCTTCTGCGTGCTGGGGGGCGCCAGCTGTTCGGCCTGAGCCGCAGGGCCTGAGCGGTGCTGTCGGTAGTCATCCCGGCGCTGAACGCGGGGCCGGAACTCGAGTCATGCCTGGCGGAGTTGAGCGGCGCTGACGAGATCATCGTGACGGACGGCGGCTCTACTGACGACACGATCCTAGTAGCAGAGCGAGCCAGGGCAAGGGTCGTCCAGGCGCCGCGCGGCCGCGGCGTGCAATTGCAGGCCGGAGCAGCGGCCGCCACAGGCGATTGGCTGCTCTTCCTCCACGCGGACACGAAGCTTGGCCGCGGCTGGCACGAAGCGGTCGCACAGCATATCGCGGCGCGCAGCCACATGGCAGCTTGCTTCCGCTTTCAGCTAAACGACGGCGCCTGGCAGGCCCGCCTGCTGGAGCGCGCCGTGGCGCTGCGGGTGCGTGTGCTCGGGCTGCCCTACGGCGACCAGGGGCTGCTCATCTCGCGCGCCCTGTACGAGGCGGTAGGTGGCTATCGTGCGCTGCCGCTGATGGAGGACGTGGACCTTGTCCGTCGCGTTGGCCGGAGGCGGCTGCAAATGCTGGACATGGCGGCGGCGACCTCGGCGGAGCGCTGGCGGCGCGATGGTTGGCTGCGGCGGTCGGCGCGCAACTTCGCCTGCTTGGCTCTTTATACCCTTGGCGTCTCGCCGGAGCGGATCGCAAGGCTCTACGGCTGACGCGCCAGCACCCGCGCGCAGATCGCGTCAAGCTTGCCCAGCATTGCCGGATCGCGCGCTTCGGGCGCGGTGATCAGCGCGAAGTCGAGCACCGTGTCGAACGGCGACGGCGGGCGTTCCACCGGCAGGGTGCGGGCCAGCTCCACCACCAGCCGCCGGCCCAAATCCGCGTTGGCCATCAGCTGGGCGATCACCGCCGCGACCTCCACCGACTCCTCATTGCCGCGCCAGCAGTCGTAGTCGGTGACCATGCCGACCAACGCGTAGGGCAGCTCCGCTTCCCGCGCGAGCTTGGCCTCGGGCATGGCGGTCATGCCGATCACGTCGCAGCCCCACTGCCGGTACATCAGGCTTTCGGCGCGTGACGAGAACTGCGGCCCCTCCATCGCCAAGTAGGTGCCGCCGCGGGTCACGGGTGCGCCGGCGGCCTCCGCCGCGTCGGCGCACAGGGCCGACAGCCGCGGGCAGGTCGGGTCGGCCATCGACACATGCGCGACCATGCCGGGGCCGAAGAAGCTGTTGGGCCGCGCGACGGTGCGATCGACGAATTGGTCTACCACCACGAAGCGGCCGGGCGGCAGCTCCTCGCGCAGCGATCCCACCGCCGAGATCGCGACCACGTCCGTGCACCCGGCGCGCTTCAAGGCGTCGATGTTGGCGCGGGCGTTGACCTCGCTTGGTGGCAGGCGATGGCCCCGGCCGTGGCGAGGCAGGAAGACGAACCGCACATGCCCGATGCGGCCGGTCAGCAGCTGGTCCGACGGCGCGCCCCAAGGCGTCTCGACCTCGATCCATTGTGCGTCGGTAAGTTCGTCGATCGCGTACAGCCCCGACCCGCCGATGACCCCGATCGTCCAGCCGCTCATGCAGCGCTTGCTTGCAGATCGCGCAGGAAGTCGCGGATTCGCGCCGCGTTGACCCCCACGTCGCTGCCGCCCACCCTGCTGATTGAGCGCATGTCCACGATCGATCCACCGGGCTGTGCCGGGTCGGGCCGGACGCGGATCACCACATCGTCCTTGAAGCGGAAGAACAGGGTGGTCGCAGTCGCTTCGACGATCCCGGCGCGCCCATCGACGTTCGCGACTTCCCACCCGCGCTCGCGGGCCAGCTGCTCGGCCCGGCTCACGACCTCGGCCGTGGGCAGGGCGAGGCGGAGCGGGCGAAGGTCGGAATAGGCGCGTCGGTGAAGCGCCTTCCAGCGGCTCTCGGGATCCAGCGCCGCCAGCTTGGGATCGTCCTCGTCGGGTATGTTCTCCAGGTTGTCGGCGCGGGCCGTCAGCCGGCTGAACTGCGGCAGGTCGTCGAGGTCGGTTGCCGCATCATGGATCGCCGGCACGCTGCGCGCGGTCATGATCTGGTTGCCAAGGTAGCCGGTGAACAGCACGGCCGCGACCAGCGCCAGCGCGTTGATCCATCCGGTGCGAGCGCCGCTCCGCCGCGAAACGATCCAGGCGACGATCGCCAGCACGCCCCCGGCCACCGCGGCGTACAGGGCGTAGCGCAGCACGCCCAGGCCGGCGCGGTACGTCCACCACCCTGCACCCGTGCCGAGCGCGGCCACCAGCGCCGCAGCGATCCCGCCCAGGCTCAGCGCCAGCGCCAGCCACGACAGCCGCCGCCCCCACAAACCTTTCTTGCTTGCCTCGGCCACGTCTGCTCCTCCTTCTACGCACCGCGGTGCCCGGCGGCTGCGGCGAAGTTGACGACGGTGGTGCCGCTTGGGGGACTCGAACCCACGACCCCATCATTACGAAGGCAAGGGTAGGCTCGAGAAAAAGCGTTGCACCACAACAGCTTAACTGTCCTCAGGTATCGGTATCGGCGGCTGACCCAAGCACGACCCAAAGGCAGCGAGTGGCGCGTTCCGGCACTTTGCCTACGGAAGATGCTTTGGTCCAGTGCCGGCGGCTGAAGTGACCTCCTCCGGACCCATCAGCGTACCGCGAAGCATCAAGGTTCAGGACGCCTGTAGCTCCAAGTGCCCCCCTGGGCTCGTCAACCTCTTGTCTCTTCAACATCCGAGATCACGCTCAATCGCATGTGCAAGCGTCGGGTGGCGCTGGGTGCGAGTGCATACCGTTCGGGATCTCTGGCAAAGGCATTGGGCGGATGGGACACCGGCTCAACGCAGAAGAAGTTCTCGCCCGCAGGAACGTACACGTGGAAGCCCTCAGCCCCACGTGCGTCGATTTCGCAGCGCACGCGACCTAGGCGCAAACTGGCATTGCCACTCTCGTCCAGCAAGAAGTTGTCCATGCCCTCAGCTTCAGAGAGCTGCTTCTCGCCGGAGAGGATCGGCACCTCGGCAGTCGGGATGCCGTCAGGGCGGCTGATGAGCATGCGAAGTGCCCTCAACTCGAGTGTATCTGCCTGGCGCCGAATGAAGTAAGGATGCAGGCCTAGTCCGGCTGGCATGTCT
>NZ_CADCVZ010000043.1 GCF_902806265.1 uncultured Sphingomonas sp.
GAGTTAACCGATACTCGCGCCAAGCCCGCGGTCTTCTTCGGTGGCAAGACCCGTATCGTAGATTTCGCACTCTCTAATGCGCTCAATTCCGGCATTCGCCGCATCGCCGTTGCCACTCAGTACAAGGCGCATAGCCTCATACGGCACTTGCAGCGCGGCTGGTCCTTTTTCCGTACCGAGCGCAACGAGAGCTTCGATATTCTGCCCGCAAGCCAGCGCGTGGCTGAAGATCTCTGGTATCTTGGAACCGCTGACGCGGTTTACCAGAACATCGATATCATCAAGAGTTACGCGCCAGAGTACATGGTCATCCTGGCCGGCGACCATATCTACAAAATGGATTACGAGATCATGCTCGCCGAGCATGTCGATCACGGCGCTGACGTTTCGGTCGGCTGCATCGAAGTGCCGCGGGCGGAGGCGGCCGAGTTCGGCGTCATGCACATCGACGAGAACGACCGGATCATCGATTTCATCGAGAAACCGGCGGATCCGCCTGCCGTGCCAGGAAAGCCGGACGTGGCGCTGGCCAGCATGGGCATCTACGTGTTCAAGGCAAAGTTCATGTACGATGTGCTTCGCGAGGACGCTGCCATCCCCGCGTCCAGCCACGACTTCGGCAAGGACATCATCCCCAAGCTGGTGAAGGGCGGCAAGGCCTACGCGCACCAGTTCAGCCGGTCATGCCTGCGTTCCCGCGGCGAAGCGCCCTGCTACTGGCGCGATGTCGGCACCCTGGATGCCTATTTTCAGGCCAATATCGACCTTACGACCATTACGCCCGACCTCGATTTATACGATCATGATTGGCCGATCTGGACTTACAGCGAGATGACCGCGCCGGCGAAGTTCGTCCACGATAGCGGTGGGCGCCGGGGCGAAGCGGTGACATCCCTGGTGTCCGGCGACTGCATCGTCTCGGGCGGGCGCCTTGCCAACAGCCTGCTCTTCACCGGCGTGCGGGTGAACTCCTTTGCCGAGGTGAACCGGGCGGTGATCCTGCCGCGGGTCGAGATCGGCCGCCATGCTCGCCTCACCAATACTATCGTGGATCGCGGAGTTCGCATCCCCGAAGGATTGGTCGTGGGCGAGGACCCAGAAGGGGATGCCGCCCGCTTCCGCCGCACGGAAGAGGGTGTCTGCCTCATCACCAAACCGATGATCGACCGGCTGGAGGCATGAAGCGCTCGACGGTCCTGTCGATCGCGTCTGAAGTCTATCCGCTCATTAAGACCGGCGGCCTGGCGGACGTCGCCGGCGCGCTGCCCGGTGCGCTCGCCAAGGAAGGCTTTGCGGTGCGCACCCTTGTCCCCGGCTACCCGGCGGTGACCGCGGCGGCGAAGCCGGCCGAGGTGTTGCACGTTTTCGATGACCTGTTCGGCGGCCAAGCGCGGCTTGTTGCTGCCCGGGCGAAGAATCTCGACCTGTTCGTCCTCGATGCGCCGCACCTCTATGGCCGCCCCGGCAATCCGTATCTGAATGCCGAAGGAAACGATTGGCCCGACAATGCCCTGCGCTTCGCCGCGCTTGGGCAGGTGGGGGCTGAGCTTGGACGCGGACTCCTCCCTAGCTTTCACCCATCCGTGCTCCATTGCCACGATTGGCAGGCGGGCCTGGTTCCAGCCTATCTCGCGCACATGGAGGGGCGGAGTCCCCGAACCGTCTTCACGGTCCACAACCTCGCGTTCCAAGGCAACTTTCCGGCCAGGCTGTTGACCCGCCTCGGCCTACCGGCGAGCGCCTTGACGGTGGACGGGATCGAGTATCACGGTCAGATCGGCTATCTGAAGGCCGGCCTCCGGCTCGCGGACCGGATCACCACCGTATCCCCGACCTATGCCGCGGAAATCTGCACGGGCGAGTTCGGTATGGGCTTCGATGGGCTGCTGCGTGGCCGCGCTGACGTGCTTCGCGGCATCCTCAATGGCATCGATACTTCGGTCTGGAACCCCGCCACGGACAGCCTGCTGCCCGCGCGATACGACGCCGCGAGCCTCGACGCGCGCTCCGGCAACAAGGCCGCGCTGCAGGTGCGGCTGGGGCTCGCCGAGGAGCCGCGGGCGCCGTTGTTCGGGGTCATTTCCCGTCTGGGATGGCAGAAGGGTCTCGATCTGCTGCTTGCCGCCCTGCCGGTGTTGCTAGAAGGGGGTGCCCAACTGGCCTTGCTCGGGGCTGGCGATCCCGAATTAGAGGAAGCATTCCGCCGCGCGGCAGCCGAGCATCCCGGACGGATCGGGTGCATGATCGGCTTCGACGAAGCGCTGGCCCACTTGATCCAGGGTGGCTGCGACGCGCTGCTGGTGCCATCGCGCTTTGAGCCGTGCGGCCTGACTCAACTTTGCGCATTGCGCTACGGCGCGATTCCGGTGGCCGCGCGCGTCGGCGGGCTTGCCGACACGATTATCGATGCAAGCCCGGTCGCGCTGTCGGGCGGAGTTGCAACGGGCCTTCTCTTCTCCCCCGTGAACGAAGCGCTGCTAGAAGCCTCGATACGCCGCGCGGTGTCGCTCTACCAGGACCAAGCTGTCTGGCGGCAGCTCCAGTTGAACGGCATGGCCACGGACGTGTCCTGGCGCGGCCCGGCGCAAGCCTATGCGGCGCTCTACCGGGAGCTGCTGTGAGCCGCCGCGTCGGTCAAGGCTCGCCCGAGCCGCTCGGCGTCGCCGTGGTGGGCAGCGGCGTCAATGTTGCGGTCTTTTCCGCGCATGCCACGGCGGTCGACCTGTGTCTGTTCGACGAGCGCGGCGATCGGGAGCTGGAGCGAGTACGCCTGCCGGAGCGGACCGGGGACGTGTTCCACGGCTGGATCGACGGGATCGGGGAGGGGGCGCGTTACGGTCTGCGCGCCCATGGCCCGTTCGCGCCGGGCGAGGGGCACCGGTTCAACTCGGCCAAGCTGCTCCTCGACCCCCTTGCTAGGCTCCTAGACCGCCCGTTCCGGCTGCACGAAGCCATGTTCGGCTACCCGCCGGGAGGAGACGACCTCGGCTTCGACGCTACCGACAGCGCGCCGGTCATGCCCAAGGCGATCGTGATCGCACCGGCCGGCACCGCGACGCACCGGAGCCTTGTGCCCTGGGGCGAGACGATCCTCTACGAACTGCACGTCAAAGGCTTCACCAAGCTTCACCCCGCCGTGCCCGAGGCGGTTCGCGGCACCTTTGCGGGCTTGGGCCAACCGGCCGCGATCGAGCATCTGACGAAGCTGGGCGTGACCAGCGTCGAAGTCCTCCCCCCAGCGGCCTGGATCGAGGAGCGGCATCTCGCCGGCCTCGGCCTGTCCAACTATTGGGGCTACAACCCTGTCGCTTTGATCGCCCCGGAGCCGCGGCTTGCGCCCGGCGGGTGGGCGGAAATCCGGAGCACGGTCGCCGCGCTGGCCGAGGCTGGTATCGAGACGATCGTCGACGTGGTCCTCAACCACAGCGGGGAGGGCGACGCGCTCGGGCCGACCTTGTCGCTACGCGGGCTCGACAACGCCTCCTACTACCGGCTGCGGCCGAACGACCCCCGCCGGTACATCGACGACAGCGGCTGCGGGAACACGCTTGCGCTTGACCGGCCGCCGGTGGTCCGGCTGGCAATGGATGCCCTCCGCACTTGGGTGCGCGAAGCGGGGGTGCACGGCTTTCGCTTCGACCTGGCGACTTGCCTGGGGCGGCGCGACAACGGCTTCGATCAGTCCGCGCCGCTCATCGCCGCGATCGACCAGGATCCCGAGCTCCGCGCGCTCAAGCTGATTGCCGAGCCGTGGGACATCGGCCCCGGAGGGTATCAGCTCGGCAGGTTTCCATCGCTGTGGGGCGAATGGAATGACCGGTCCCGCGATGATGTCCGCCGGTTCTGGCGCGGCGATCCGCACCGGCTCGGGGCACTCGCATCGCGGCTCGCCGGCTCGGCCGACCTTTTTGGACGCTGCCGCCCGCCCTCTCGTAGTGTCAACTTCATCACAGCGCACGACGGTTTCTCGCTTGCCGACCTGGTCGGTCATGAGCAGCGCCGCAACGAGGCCAACGGCGAGGAGAATCGCGACGGCAGCGCCGAGAACTTCAGCTGGAACTGCGGGCGTGAAGGGGACACCGACGAGCCAACGATCCGGGCGGATCGAGCTCGGGACCAACGCGCATTGCTTGCCACCCTGCTGCTGTCGCGCGGCACGCCGATGCTCTCAATGGGTGCGGAGCTCGGTCACAGCCAGCGCGGCAACAACAATTGCTACGCGCAGGACAATGACCTGAGCTGGCTCAACTGGGATCGAGCGGACGGTACGCTGCTGGATTTCACGTCGCGGCTGATGGCCATCCGACGCACTCATCCGCTGCTCCGCGAAGATCGCGTGCTCCAGGACGGAGACGTGTCCTGGCTGACACCGGCGGCCGAGCCCATGACGGCCGCCGATTGGGAAGCGCCGGAAGGTGGCTCGCTGGCGATGGTGTTCGAAGGCGAGAGCGGTCGTCTTGCGCTGCTCGTCCATCGCGGCCTCGAGCCCCGCCGGTTTCAGCTGCCGAAGGGCAAGTGGCGGATCCTTGTGGAAAGCGCATCGGACGATGCCGGCCGAACCGTCGCGGCCACGGTGGACGTTCCCGCGCGCTGCGTTCTTCTGCTTGCCGAAGATGTGCAGACCGGCCCGAACCGACCGGTCAGTTCATCGACGCTCCGCCGCCTCGCAGACAAGGCGGGCGTGCAGCCCGTATGGTGGAGCGTCGATGGCATCCGGCACGAAGTCGGCGAGGACACCACCCGCCACCTTCTCCGTGCCATGCACCTTACGGCCGAGTCGGAAGGGGAAGCCCGGAACTCGCTCGATCGCCTGTCCGAGCTCTACGAGCGCCGCCCGTTGCCCCCCGTGCTCGTCCTGCGCGAGGGAGAGCTGCTGCCCGTGTCAGGGCCGCTCCGCATCGAGGCGGACGACGGCGAGCGGGTTGCCGGCGACCAGCTGGTTCCAGGCCGGTACCGGCTCCTACGCGAGGATGCGCCGGATGCGCCGTGCCGCCTGACCATCGCTCCCCATCGCGCCTGGCTGCCGCAAAGCATTCGGTCCGGCCAACGCCTGTTCGGCATCGCCGCTCAGCTCTACTCGCTGAGCCGCGACGGGGACGGGGGCATCGGCGACTTCACCACGCTGGCCGAGCTGGCGAAGGAAAGCGCTGCGGCCGGCGCCCACGCGGTCGGGATCAATCCCCTTCACGCTCTGTTCGGGGAAGGGCGGGAACGATGCAGCCCTTATTCCCCCTCCGACCGCCGCTTCGTCGATCCGATCTATCTCGACGTCGGCTCCTCCGCAGTCTCGTCGGAGGGAGAGCTGCTCAATTATCCCGAGGTATGGCGCGTCAAGCAAGCCGCGCTGCTGCAACGGTTCGCCCGCGAGAACCCGGGGCCAGAAATATCCCCCGCCTGCCTGACCTATGCAACCTTCTGCGCGCTGAGCCGTCACTTCGGGGGAGCGCCCTGGCAGCAATGGCCGGCCGAGTTCCGCGACCCTGCCAATGCCGCGGTGCGCGGCTTCGCCGTGGAGCATGAGAGCGAAGTCCGCTTCCACGCCTACCTGCAGCAGCTCTGCGACGAACAGCTCGCCGGGGCTGCCGGATTGATGGCGGACATGGACGTCGGGCTATACCGGGACCAGGCGGTTGGCGCGGCACCCGACGGCGCGGAAGCATGGGCCTGGCAGTCGCTGCTCGCCTCCGATGTCTCGATCGGCGCGCCCCCCGATCCGATTGGTCCCGAGGGACAGGTCTGGAACCTTCCTCCCTTTGATCCGCATGCGCTGAGGACGGCGGGCTACGATCCCTACGTCGAGCTGCTAACCGCCAACATGAAGCATGCCGGCGCGCTGCGGATCGACCATGCGATGGCGATGTCCCGCCTGTTCTGGGTTCCGCAAGGCGCGGAAGGGAAGGACGGCGCTTACGTCTCCTACCCGTTCAGAGACATGCTCGGCGAAACCTTGCTGGCAAGCGTTCGGGCTCGGTGCATGGTCGTCGCCGAGGCGCTCGGCACCGTTCCGGAGGGTTTCGGTGACGCGCTGATCGCGGCCGACATCCTGACTTACCGGGTCATGCTGCTCGAGAAGAAGGGCGATGCCGCCTTTGTCAGCCCGTTCGACTACCCGCGACTGTCACTTGCCTGTCTGACGAGCCACGATCTTCCGACGTTCGCAGGGTGGTGGAGCGGCGCCGACATCCGGGAGCGGGAAGACCTGGGCCTGCTCAGAGACCGTGCGGCCGCCGACTCCGTCCGGGCGAGCGAGAAGGAGGCGCTGCTCGCAACAACTGCTCACAACGATGGGCAAGCCGACGATCTTGCAACAATTACCGTCGAAGTGCATTCGGCGCTGGCAGCCGGCAACAGCGCGCTAGTTATGGTTCAGGCGGAGGAACTCGCTCTTGAGGAGCGCGCCGTGAACGTGCCGGGAACTACAGTAGAGCGGCCGAACTGGAGACGCCGACTGAAGCTCACGATTGAGCAGCTCTTTGTAGGTACCGCCGCCGCGATAGTGGCAAGTATCCGGTTGCGTCGGCCGCCAGAAAGCCTGTTATGAGCTCCGCGACATCGTCATCACCTGAGTAGCTATCAATTACGGAGCTTATTGGTCCGTAGTTGCGTGGCGACGCGGTGCTTCGGATTGTCGCGGATCTTTCGCGTGTAACGTATCCTATCGCGAATACCGCTGCTCTGCTCTGTGTCTACCGTAGGATCGTGATTTCACTGACTGCGGGGAGCATCGATTTACGAGTAGGACGCGGCAGCCAGGTGGGTGTTGGAGCCGCACTCAAGATTCCCGGAGATGGACAGCGAGACCCGGCGGTAATGTGCGGCGATAGCCAAGTGGGCCGCACGAGCTTTCGGATGGTGAGCCTTGCGCCCGGCGAGCATCTCTTGGGCCGCCCTTCGAGCGTAATAGGAGGCATCGTCGGCTGAATAGGAGCCGGGCTCAAGCCGGATGAAAGCCAGCCTGTCGAACTCATCCGCTAAGCGTTGGAAAAACGGCTGCTCCGGAGTGCCTTGGAACTCTTCGGCCCAGGTGCGGCACTCGTTGGCTTCGTCGGCCAGTGTACGCTCAAACACGATAAACTCCGGAGCAAGTCGCTGAAGCGCCTGATCAACCGTGCGTCGTGAACGCGCAGTTGCTTCTTATGGTTAGCTTCGCGCTAGGACCAACTGCACTCCAACGTTGCATGCTGCGCACTGCACCTCTC
>NZ_CADCVZ010000044.1 GCF_902806265.1 uncultured Sphingomonas sp.
GCGTACCGGACTCAGACGGCCCATGCCGGCAAAGGTCTGCTCCCAGTTCCCGCCGGTCGCCAGCACCAGCCCCGCGGCGACCAGCACGTTCGCGGCCTGGTAGGCGCCAATCAGCGGCAGGTTGAGCCTCCACTCCTTGCCGCCGTAACCAAGCACCAGCGTCTGCCCGAGCGGGCTTGGCACCCGGCTGCGGAGGTCGATCGTCTCGCCGCCAGGGCCGACGGTCAGCAGCTTGAGCGCGCGCCGCCGCACATGCTCGATGACCTCGGCGCTCTTCGGGTCGCCCGTCCAGACGACGGCTGTTCCACCCTCCTCGACCACTTCGTCGAACAGCCGCATCTTGGCCGCGAAGTAGGCGTCCATGTCCGGATGGTAGTCGAGGTGGTCGCGCGAGAAATTGGTGAAGGCCGCCGTCCGCACCGGCAGCCCTTCGGAGCGGTATTGGTCGAGCCCATGGCTTGAGGCTTCAAAGGCGACATGGCTGATCCCCATGCGCTTCATGCCGGCCATGTTGTGGAGGAAGGTGACGATGTCGGGCGTGGTCAGGCCGGTCTTCACCTGGTCGTCGGCGGTGGTCACTCCCAGCGTCCCGACCGAGGCCGAGCGGTGCCCGGCCATGCGCCACAATTGACGGGTCATCTCGACGGTGGACGTCTTGCCGTTGGTCCCAGTGACCGCGACGACCACCTCCGGGTAGGGCGCGAAGAACTTGGCGGCGAGTTCGGCGAAGCGCCGGCGCGGTTCGGGGTGGGTGAGGTGGACCGCGCCCGCGACCGGCGCCGCTGGCCGGGCGACCACCGCCACGGCACCGCGAGTCACCGCTTCCGGGATGAAATCCTCGCCATTGAAGCGGCTGCCTGGGAAGGCGCCGAAAACCGTGCCCGGCGCGACCTTGCGGTGGTCAATGGCGAAACCGTTCACCTCCACCTCGTCCGGGACTCCGGCAAGTTCGCTGAGGCGCACGGGTTCAGTCTTCCTTGCGGATGAAGGGCAGCACCTCGGCCATGTTGGGCTCGCGCTTGAGGTCGGGCCGTACCCCCAGCATCGGCGCGATTCGGCTGACCACCCGACCGAAGGTCGGCGCGGCGTTCCAGCCGGCGGTGCGCCAGCCATGAGTTTCGGCGGTGGCCTTGGGTTCGTCCAGCATGACGACCATCGCATAGCGGGGCTCGTCCATCGGGAAAACGCCCGCGAAGCTCGTGACCACCACATTCTTCGAATAGCGCCCGCCGATCAGCTTCTCGGCGGTGCCCGTCTTGCCGCCGACGCGGTAGCCGGGCGCATCGGCCTTGCCGCCCGTGCCCTCCGTCACTACCAGCCGGAGCAGCGCCCGCATCTTGTAGCTGGTAGCATCACTGAACACGCGGCGCCCCTGCGGCACGGCATGCTCGCGGCCGACCTTGAGCAGGGTCGCGGGCCGGTAGATGCCGCCGTTGAACAGGGTAGCATAGCCCGTCGCGAGGTGCAGCGGGGTGACCGCGATGCCATGGCCGTATCCAACCGTCATGGTCGCCAGACCGCTCCAGTCGTTCCCCGGCGTCAGGGTGCGGCCCTTTTCCTTCAGCTCGATCGCAATCGGATCGAGAAAGCCCATGCCCCGGAGAAACCTCTTCTGCGCTTCCGCCCCGGTCTGCGCGGCAATCTGTGCGGTGCCGATGTTGGAGCTTTCCTGCATGATCTCGGCGACCGTGCAGGCGCGGCCGAACGGGTGGGTGTCGTTGATGGTGCGCCCGAACGCATGCAGTTGCCGCGGGCAGTTGTAGATCTGCCCCATCGACTTCACCTTGCCCTCGTCCATCGCCATGGCGACGGTGAACGGCTTGAAGGTCGATCCCAGCTCCCACACGCCGAGGGTAGCGCGGTTGAAGCGGGCCTCCGGGTCCATGTTGCCGGCGATGTTGGGGTTGAGCTGCGGCAGCGAGGTCATCGCCAGGATCTCGCCGGTATGGATGTCCATGACGATGCCGGCCGCGCCGATGGCGGAGAAGGTCGTCTTGGCCTGCAGCAGCTCATGCTCCAGCGCCTGCTGCACGGGCGCGGAGATGGACAGGACCAGCGGCTGGCCGCGGGTCGCGGGGTCGGTCAGGCGCTTGTCGAAGGCTCGCTCCATTCCGGCAGCGCCGTGGCCGTCGATGTCGGTGAAACCCAGCACATGGGCGCCGAGGTCGGTCTGCGGGTAGAGCCGATCCGGCTCGCGGCTGAGCGCCATGCCGGGCTCGCCCAGCGCGTTGACTGTCTCGACCAGCGAGGGGGCGGCGCGGCGGCGCAGGAAGACGAAGTTCTTGTTGGACCGGAGCAGCTGCAGCCAGCCCGCCTCGTCGCGCTCGGGCATCAGCACTGCCAGCTTGCGGGCGAGGTCCAGCTTGTTGCCGATGATCTTGGGCGGATGGACGGCGATGGTCCAGGCGTCGATGGTCCGGGCGAGCGGCTGGCCGTTGCGGTCGACGATGTCGCCGCGCTCGGGTGCCGAGGTCGTAACCGTTGTCTTACGCCCGGCGTGATCGCCGAACGCCGCCAGCCACAGCAGCCGAAGCACGACTACCGCGATGATCCCGGCATAGACCAGCATGCCGAACATCAGCCGCTGGTGCATGATCGCCAGGGTCTGCCGGCGCTGGCCGACCAGCCTCAGGCGATCTGGCCGAGCAGCGACGAGGGCGGGCGTCGGCGCGTTCATTGTTTGGCTTGAGCTTCTTGGGTCTTCGCTTTCGCCTTGGCGACGGGCTTGGCGGGCGCCGCTGCAGTTTTGACAGGCTTGGGAGATGGCGGCTTGGCCTTGACCGCGGTCTTCGCCGGCTTGCTCCCGGCCTTGGTCGGGAGATCAGACGCCGGCTTGATCGCAGGCTTGGCCGCGACTTTCACCGGCTTGGCCGGGGCCGCGACTGCCTTCTCCGGCTGGACGGACGATCGAGGCTTGCCGGCCTTCTTGGCGACTAGCTGCGGAGCCGCGGCGACAGGTGCGGGCACGGTTTCGCGCTTCAAGCTGGCCGTGTGCAGCAAGCTTGCCGCGGTTGCCGTTCCTTGCGGCGCTACGGATGGGCCGTCGCTGGCGAGCACCGGCTGGCGCTCCGGCACGGCGGCCGAGGCCAACACCACCGGCGCGGCGGGGTCCGGCACCTTCTGGGGAGCCATCAGGGTCGCCAGCTGGAAGCTGCCGTCCATGAACTGATTGGCCGCAGGCGCCGACAGGGCCAGCACCTTGACGTTCCACTTCTCGAGCTGCGCCAGTCGGCCGCGGGTGCCGATCTCCGTCTGCAGCAGGCGGATGTCGCGCTCGGCCAGGACGATGCGCGTTTCCACGTCCTCCAGCGCCGCGCGTTCGGACGCGACCTTGAGATTGACCATGTAGCAGCCGAGCGCAGTGGCGGCGACGCCCGCAACCCAGCCGACCGAGCGAAAACTACGCGCGCTCATTGCACAAACTCCAACTGGCTCCAGGCCGGAGCATCGGTACGAACGGCGCTCCGCAGCTTGGCGGAACGGGAACGGGGATTGCGGACCACCTCGGCTTCGGCCGGCGCAACCGGCTTGGCGACCGCCATGAACGTGGCTGCCGGGCCGGCTGCGGCATCGGGACGATGCCGCGAACCGGCCGGCGCCGCCCCGCTGCGGTCTCGTAGGAAGCGCTTCACGATCCGGTCCTCGAGCGAATGAAAGGTCACTACCGCCAGCCGCCCGCCGGCACGCAGCACGCGCTCGGCGGCGCGCAGCCCCTGCTCCAGTTCATCGAGCTCGGCGTTGAGGTGGATGCGGATCGCCTGAAAGGTGCGGGTCGCCGGATCGGTCTTCATCCCCGGGTGGTGGCCCAGCGCCTTGCGAACCACCGCCGCCAGCTCCGCCGTGCGGGTCAGCGGCCGGGCGGCGACGATCGCCCGGGCAACGGTTCGCGCGCGTGGCTCCTCCCCGTAATCCCGGAGCACGCGCGCGATCTCGGATTCGTCGGCGTTGTTGACGAAGTCGGCGGCGGTCTCCCCCGCCTGGCTCATCCGCATGTCCAGCGGGCCGTCCTCGCGGAAGGAGAAGCCGCGCTCCGCCTGGTCGAGCTGCATGGACGACACTCCGATATCCAGCGCCACCCCGTCGACCGGCGCGAGCCCGCGGCCAGCCAGCACCTGGTCCATGCGGCTGAACCGGTCCTCGATCAGCGTGACCTTGTCTTCCGGAACGAGTGACCGCCCGGCCGCGATCGCTTGGGGATCACGGTCAAAGGCGATCACTCGTCCCGCCCCCGCCCCGAGCATGGCGCGCGTGTAGCCGCCAGCCCCGAACGTGCCGTCGACCAGCATCTCGCCTGGAACAATGGCGAGCGCCGCGACGACTTCATCGACCAGTACCGGCTCGTGGGCCTGAACGGAGGTGGGTGAGACGCTCATGGCGTCACCCCCCGCTCTTCGAGCCGGTACCGGGCGATGTCCTTGAGATCCTCAGGGATGTTCTTGTCGCCGAGGAGTGTCTGCGGGTTCCAGATCTGAAAAGTCTCGCCAGTGCCGAGGAAGAGCGCCAAATCCTCGATGCCGCCCTTGCGGCGCATCATCGGCGGCAGGACGATCCGGCCCGAGCTGTCGTATGGCGTCTCTTCGGTGGCGGCGAAGGCCATCAGGTTGCGCTGCTGGTAGGCCAGTTCGGCGTCGGGCTCGGTTTCGCCCTTCTCCAGCAGCCGCTCGAGCTTGGCATGCTTCAGCGCGGCGTAAGCGGGATCATAGGCGTCGAGGCAGGCGAACTGGCCGTGCTTGGCAAGTACGATGGTGCGGGCGTCGCCGCGGCGCTCGATCACCGAGCGCAGAAAGGCGGGTACGGAGACGCGGCCCTTCGCGTCCACCGCGTTGAGCGCAGAGCCCTGAAACAGATGCTCCAATGCCACTTCGCCATGCACTCCCGCCGCGCAGGCAAAGCTTCCCCGTTCACCGGATGCGCGGGTCTACCGTGCGATCCGGCGCTTTGACCTAGAGAATGGGTCAGCCCCGCGCTGTTCGATGTGTGTAACTCGGGTGGGGGTGGGACACAACGGGATTTAATGCCACTTCATGGGATTTGTTGGACAAGGGCGGTTTTCTGCGGCTTTCCGAACACAAGCGACAGCAGGCTCCGCAGCTGCGAACCCTTTATTAACCTGTGGATAAGTCTGTGTGACAGCTCTTCCCGCGCCGACTCCGCGGGCGGGCAGCTGGCGAGTCTGCAGCCGGGCCTACCGGGCGGCGAGTCGCCCTAGTTCGACGGCAACAGCCTGGTAATTGCCTTCGGTTGGCCCATCCAGTCCGCCGGGTACGCCCATCTGCACGAGATCGGCATCAGCCACCACCACGGCCATGCCACGTCCGATCGCACAACGGGCAACAAGGCCGGCGCTCTCCACCTCGCAGCGCGAGCCTTCCGCCGCCTCAAGCGAACCGGGAGAGCCAGTCACGACCTCCATACCGCCGAGCTGCCGCAGCACGGGGCCGTCCTCGCCCCGTGCCAGCGTCAGTCCCCAGTGGCCCAGCAAGCCGGTATCCTGGTAGGCAAAGGGCGGCCGGGCCTTGTCGCCGAGCGGCCGGCTGCTTTCCCACACGAACCGGGGATCGGCGAGCAGCAGCAACCGACCGCCGCGGCGCACCCAACGGTCGAGCGCCACCAGCCGCTCGGCCGTCAGCGCTTGCGGCTGCACCGCCAGCAGCAGCCCGCCCGCGCGTAACTGTTCCGGTCCGTCGACCAGCCGCACGGAGAAAACTCGCTCCAGCTCGTCCATCAACGGGTGACTCGGTGCGTCCAGCGTGAAGCCTTCGCCCAATGCGAGTGGCAAGCTGGTCAGGAGCGCCAGGTCGCGGGACGGAGCCGAACGGGCTGGAGCCGCTTCCTCGCGACAGCCGCCGAGAACCAGCGCGAGCAACAGCACCGCCCAGGGCCGCGCCTTCACGGAGCGCCGTTCCGCTCGACGTCCTGTTCGTTCGTGCTCGGGGCCACGCCGAGTTCGGCCAGGGGCTCGTTGGGCTCGCCCGTGTTGACGGCCGCCACGTTGCTCGTGCCGTCGTCGCCGCTGCGACTGATCGCTGCGCCGAGCAGGACCAGCAGGAACACGACCGCCAGGCCGGTCAGCCCGATGCGAATGCGCTGCATGGAGTTCAAGCGTCTAGATCCCACCCCCATGGAGCGGCCAGCCTAACTTCCTTGGCCGCCAATGCAAACGGTTCAACTCAACTATTCATTGACGGGACATCACCCACCCGCGAAAGGCCGCGGCCTATGACCCGAACTCCCCTGCTCATCACGCTCCTTGCAGCCGCCGCCTTAGCCGGTTGCGACGGCGGCGGACAGACCATCGTCGCGAACGGTCCGCCCGACCCGATGGCCAATGAACTCGCCGCGGCCCCTCCGGTCGAATTGCCCAAGGCGATCGTTGCTTCTCACTCCTATCGCTGCGCGGACAACAGCCTGGTCTACGTCGATTGGCTGGCAGAGAACTCGGGCGCCAACGTCCGCACCGACCCGACCAGCGCTTCCACGCCGACCAAGCCCGGCGCCGAGGGCCAACCGCCCTTTACCGCGGCCGGCGGATACAGCGTTTCGGGTACCGCCGAGGACGCCAGCGTCACCATCGCCTTGCCGGGCAAGCCCAGCCAGTCCTGCCGCCGCGGCTAGGCCCCCGTTTCGTTGCACCTTCTCCAACCCCCGGGCTCATTCCCCGGGGGTTTTTCTTTGCGGCGCGCCCCGCTAACGCGCCGCCATGCCGCAGATCACCGCCGAGACCGTTTCCGAGCACGGCCTTTCCCCTGACGAGTACCAGCGCCTCCTTCACGCGCTCGGTCGCGAGCCGAACCTGGTCGAACTCGGCATCTTCTCGGTGATGTGGTCGGAGCATTGCTCCTACAAGTCGTCGCGCCTGCACCTGAAGAAGCTGCCGACCGCAGCGCCCTGGGTCATCCAGGGTCCGGGCGAGAACGCCGGCGTGATCGACATCGGCGACGGCGACGCCGCCATCTTCAAGATGGAGAGCCACAACCATCCCTCCTACATCGAACCCTATCAGGGCGCGGCAACGGGCGTCGGGGGCATCCTGCGCGACGTCTTCACCATGGGCGCGCGGCCGGTCGCCAACCTGAACGCGCTGCGCTTCGGCGAGCCCGACCATCCTAAGATGCGGCATCTCATCTCCGGCGTGGTCGCGGGGATCGGCGGTTACGGCAACTGCGTAGGCGTTCCGACGGTCGGCGGGGAGGTCAACTTCGATCCTGCCTACAACGGCAACATTCTGGTCAACGCCATGACGGTCGGTGTCGCCCGGCAGGACAAGATCTTCTACTCGGCCGCCGCCGGCATTGGGAATTCAGTCGTCTACGTCGGCTCCAAAACCGGCCGCGACGGCATTCATGGGGCAACCATGGCGTCGGCCGACTTCGGCGAGGACAGCGAAGAGAAGCGGCCTACCGTCCAGGTCGGCGATCCCTTCACCGAGAAGCTCTTGATCGAGGCCTGCCTCGAACTGATGGCCTCCGACGCGATCGTCGCCATCCAGGACATGGGCGCGGCCGGCCTCACCTCCTCGTCGGTCGAGATGGCCAGCAAGGGCGGTGTCGGCATCCGGCTGGTCATGGACCAGGTGCCCTGCCGCGAAGAGGGCATGACGCCTTACGAGATGATGCTCTCCGAATCGCAGGAGCGCATGCTGATGGTCCTGAAGCCCGGCCGCGAGCCCGAGGCCGAAGCGATCTTCCGTAAGTGGGAGCTCGACTTCGCGGTGATCGGCGAGGTGACGGACACTGGCCGCATGGTGCTGGAGTGGCAGGGCGAGACCGTTGCCGACATCCCGCTCGGTCCGCTGGCGGACGAAGCACCGCTCTACGACCGCCCGCACCTGAGCCGCGAGGAGTACAAGCGCTGGGCGCAGGTCAAGCCGCTGGAGGAACTGCCAGAGAGTAAGGACATCGCCGCGGACCTGCTCAAACTGATCGGCTCCCCCGCCCTCGCCAGCCGCCGCTGGATTTACGAGCAGTACGACCAGCAGGTCGGCGGCGACACCGTCCAGCGGCCCGGCGGCGATGCGGCGGTGGTGCGGGTGCACGGCACCGGCAAGGCGCTGGCGATCACCACCGACTGCACCCCACGCTATTGCTACGCCGATCCATACGAGGGCGGAAAGCACGCGGTCGCCGAAACCTACCGCAATCTGTCCGCGGTCGGTGCAAGGCCGCTGGCGATCACCAACTGCCTCAACTTCGGCAACCCGCAGCGCCCCGAGATCATGGCCCAGATCGTCGGCTGTCTCGAGGGCATGGCCGACGCCTGCCGCGCGCTCGACTTCCCAATCGTGAGTGGCAACGTCAGCCTTTACAACGAGAGCAAGGCGACGGGCGGCGGAAGCGCGATCTTGCCGACTCCGGCGATCGGCGGCGTGGGGCTGCTCCCCGACTGGCGCAAGAGCGCGGCGGTGGGCAGCGCCAACGACATGGACGATGTTTGGCTGATCGGCGCTCCGCCCAGCCATCTTGGCCAGTCGCTGTGGCTGGCCGAGATCGCGGGCCGCAAGGACGGAGCGCCGCCTGCCGTCGACCTGACCGCCGAGCGCGCCCATGCCGAGTTCGTGCGCGGCATGATCGAACGCGGCCTCGTCACGGCCGTGCACGACATCAGCGACGGTGGAATGCTCGTCGCGCTGGCGGAGATGGCGCTCGCCAGCGGCCTGGGCGCGGAGCTCGATTGGCTGTTCCTGCGCGAGAACCCTGCGCATACCCCATTGCTGTTCGGGGAGGACCAGGGCCGCTACCTCGTAACGGCATCCAATTCCGACCCCCTCGCCCGCGCGCTGGCAGCCGCGCGCATCCCTCACGCACGGATCGGGTCGGTGGGCGGCGATGCCATCCGAATCGGCAAGTCCAGCGTCAGCCTCGCGGACCTCCGCGCCGCACATGAAGGCTTCTTCCCCAAGCTGATGGGCGGCGAGCATCCGGTGGCCTGACCCGGCGCCGCGCGGGACGCGCCAGCGGTCGGACCCGGGGGAAGCGGGGGGAAGCTCGGATGCGCCGCTCCCCCATAACCGTTACCTGACCCTGGACGCCATCCGCGGCGTGGCGGTGATGGGCATCCTGCTCTTGAACGCTTTCGGCATGGCCATGCCCGACGCCGGCTACATCAACCCGCGTGCCTACGGGGGCGGCCGGCCAATCGACGACGCGCTGTGGGCGGTCAACTTCGTCCTGTTCGAAGGCAAGATGCGCGGGCTGTTCTCCTTGCTGTTCGGAGCGAGCATGGCGCTGGTGGTCGACGGCGCCCGCGCGAACGGAGAGGAGGGCGCGTCCGTGCACTACCGCCGCATGTTCTGGCTCCTGCTGTTCGGGCTCGCCCACCACATCCTCATCTGGGCGAACGACATTCTGTTCCACTACGCCGTGATCGGCGCAGTGGCTTACCTGTTCCTGAGATTGTCCAATCAGGTGTTACGTCGCTGGGCGGTAGGCCTCCTCGTGGCCAGCATCGCGCTTCATTTCCTGATGGCGGCCGGGATGCATGCCACCGTCGCGCAAGGTACGGCGCCAGCGGCCACGACCGCGCAACGGCAAGCGGCCGAGCAGGTGTTGAGGAGCAGCGAGGGCCCGGGCACCCCTGGGATCGCCGACCACCTCAAGACCTACCGCAGCAATTACCGGACCATCGTGAAGGAACGATCGGACGACGTACGGTCGGAGATCGTCTTCTTCCTCGTCTTTCTTGGCCCTGAGACGCTCGGCCTGATGATCCTGGGGATTCTGCTGCTCCGAAATGGTTTCCTGACCGGCAAATGGCCGGACGACCGCCTCCGGCCTGTGGCGCGATGGGGTTATCTCCTCGGCATTCCGCCCTCGATCGCACTCGCCGTGTGGCAGTGGTCGCTCGACTTTTCCGCCCTGCCGGTATTCACGAGCTTCATCGCCTGGGCCGAGCCGTTCCGCTACGCGATCATCCTCGCCCATGCGGCCTTCGCGGTGCTCGTCTTCCGCCGCTTCGCCGGTACCGCCTTGGCAGCCCGCATCGCCGCGGTCGGCCGCGCCGCCTTCACCAACTATCTCGGCACCAGCCTGCTCATGACCACGCTCTTCTACGGCTACGGGCTCGGCCTCTACGGCCATGTCGGCCGCGCCGAGGTCTATCTGTTCATCTTCGGCGTCTGGATCCTGATGCTGCTGTGGTCCAAGCCATGGCTCGACCGCTTTCGCTACGGCCCGCTCGAATGGCTGTGGCGCAGCCTGGCGCGCGGCAGCCTGCAGCCGATGCGGCGAGCGGCCGCCTAACCCCGCCCGAAGCTGGTGTTGCCTGCCCGGCGCCCGAACCCTCCGGCGCGCTGGCGGCTGAGCAGCGGGTTGGTCGCCCGGTCGAACAGCTCCAGCGTGGAGCTCAGCAGGCGGCGGAGCTCCACCACTTGCGGCACGAGCTCGTCGGGAAAGCGCCGGGTTTCCACGCACAACCGCGCGGTCGTCTCGATCAGTTCGGCCAGGCCTGCCAACGGTTCGGCCCCGAACTGCCGCGCTTCGCCCTTGATGGTGTGCGCCGGGATGACCAGCGCGACCGTGTTGCCCTCGCGCATGGCCTGCTCGATTGCCGCCACCGACTTGGTCCCGTCCTCGCGGAAATAGCCGAGGATCTTGATGAAGCTCGGACCCAGCTCCGCCCGCGAGCGCTCGAAGTGCGCCCAGTCGACGATCTCGGCGCCCTCGTCGCTCACTTGGCTTGTTCCTGGCGGTTCACGCCTCGCCGTAGCGCGGAAAGGGTAAAGGGGCGGTTAGCGCTGGTCGGGGTCGTGGAACGGGTTCTTGGGCGCGCGCATGGTCATCCGCAGCGGCACCGGGCCCAGCCCGAGGTCGCGGCGCATCGAGTTAAGCAGGTAGCGGCGGTAGCTCTCCGGCAGCTGGTCGACCCGCGTCCCGAACACCACGAAGCTCGGCGGACGGCTCTTCACCTGGGTGATGTAGCGCAGCTTGATCCGCTTGCCCCCGGGCGCCGGCGGCGGGTTGGCCTCCACCGCGCGCTCGAACCAGCGGTTGAGCTCGCCCGTGCCCACGCGCCTGCTCCAGCTGTCGCGCAGGTCAAAGGCGACCTGCAACAGCGTGTCGATGCCCTTGCCGGTCACCGCCGAGACGGTGAGCACCGGCACGCCCTTGAGCTGCGACAAGCCTTCTTCCAGCGCCGCCTTCACCCCGTTGAACAGGCTCGACGCGTTCTCCGCCACGTCCCATTTGTTGAGCGCGATCAGCAGCGCGCGGCCTTCCTCGACGACTTGGTCGGCGATGCGCAGGTCCTGCGCCTCAAGCCCGCGGGTGGCGTCGAGCAGGAGCACCACCACCTCCGCCATGTCGATCGAGCGGCGGGTGTCCTGCGCCGATAGCCATTCGAGCTTGTCGTCGACCTTGGAGCGGCGCCGCAGGCCCGCGGTGTCGACCAGCCGCACCGGCCGCTTGGTCCCGTCCTTGGCCTGCCATTCCCAATCCAGGCTGATGCTATCGCGGGTGATGCCCGCCTCGGGCCCGGTGATCATGCGCTCTTCGCCGAGCATCCGGTTGACCAGCGTGGACTTGCCGGCGTTCGGTCGCCCCACGATCGCCAGCTTGAGCGGACCGCCTTCGGCCGCTTCCTCCTCCTCGTCCTCTCCGTCCTCCCGCTCGACGAACGGGCGCAGGCTCTCGAACAGGTCGACCACCCCCTCGCCATGTTCCGCCGAGATGGCGATCGGCTCGCCGAAGCCGAACGCGAACGCCTCCATCCGCCCGGCCTCGCCGCCGCGGCCTTCCGCCTTGTTGGCGGCGACCACCACCGGCGTGTCCTCGGCGCGGAGCCAACGGGCGATCTCCTCGTCCATCGGCGTGACGCCTTCGCGGGCGTCGATCAGGAACAAGGCAACGTCCGCTTCGCGCACCGCCGCTTCGGTCTGGCGGCGCATGCGGCCGGGCAGGCTCGCGGGGTCCTCGTCCTCGAACCCGGCGGTATCCATCACCCGGAACTCGAGGCCGAGCAGCTTGCCCTCGCCCTCGCGCCGGTCGCGGGTCACCCCCGGGCGATCGTCGACCAGCGCGACACGCTTGCCGACCAGACGGTTGAACAGGGTCGACTTGCCCACGTTGGGGCGGCCGACGATGGCGACGGAGGGGTGGGGCATGGCCTCCCTCTACCCCGACGCAAGCCGGGGTACAGCCCCTAGCGGAACCCGTGCAGGCGGCCGCGCTCGTCGAGGACGTAGAGGGCGCTGTTCGCCACCGCCATCGGCACGCTGACAGGAGCACCGACATTGGTCTGGCTTTGGAAGCTGCCGTTCGCGGGATCGACGTTGATCAGCACGCCGTTGGAGCCCGCCACCATCAGGCGGTCGCCGGCCAGCACGGGGCCTACGTAGCTGATGGGGCCACGCTTCGCCTTTTGGTTGAGAAAAGCCGGCAGCTGGTTGATCCAGCGGATCTTGCCCGTGTTGCGCGCGATTGCGATCAGCTTGGCGTCGTCGGTCACCACATAGACCCAGTCCCCGGCAACCCACGGCGTTTCGATGCCGGCGATGTTGAGCTCCCAGATGCGCTGGCCGCTGGTGAGGTCCAGCGCGACCATCCGTCCACCCTGCCCGACGGCGAACACCTGGCTGCTGTCGATCACGGGGCTGGCGTCGATGTCCGACAGGGTCGCAACGCTGGTCGACACCGATGTCCGCGACAGGGCGTCCTGCCAGACCAGGCGTCCGTTCTCCGCGCGGTAGGCATTGAGCTCGCCGCTCGAAAAGCCCGCCACCACCGTGCTCTGGGCAATGGCCGGAGCACCGGTGCCGAACACGCCCGCGATCTCCAGGGCCGCCGGCTTGGACCAGTTGCTGGAGCCGTTCGCCTGCTTCAGCGAAAAGATCTGATTGTCCTGGCTCATCGCATACAGGCTGTCGCCGGCGATTGCCGGAGCACCGCGCAACGGGGCACCCAGTCGCACCTGCCAGGCGATGCCGCCGTTGGTGCCGTCCAGCGCCGCCACAAAGCCCAGGCCGTTGGTCGCGAACACCCGGCCGTTGGCGTAGGCCACGCCGCCGCCGTACAGCGACGCGCTGTTGCCCCGCTCCGTCCCGAACTGCGTCGCCCAGACCTGCCGCCCGGTGGCCGCATCAAAGGCGCGAACGGTGGCCGCCGTGTCGACCGTGAAGACCTTGTTGTCCGCGACGACCGGACCCCCGCCGAGCTTGGCTTGGACGCTGCTGCCCTGCCCGATGCTGACGCTGAAGGCGGTCCCGAGCGCGTCGCCGAGCGCCAGATGGCCCATCGACTTGGCGGCGTTGCCGCCGGGCTGCGACCATTCGGCGTTGGCCTGCGCCGGCGACAGCGAGAATGGCACAGCGGCCGTTGCCGGATCGACGGCGATATCCGCGTCGGCCGCAAGCACCGCCACCCGGTCGCCCAGCACCGGCGTCTTGGGTCGCGCCCGGTTGAACGGGTTGCATCCGCTGACCAGCGCAGCAGCGATCAATACCCCGGCAAGCTTGTAGTTCATGTCCGTCTTTCGATCCTCTGAGTCTGCTATGAGCCGGCAGGCATCTGAGCGGTGGCGTCCACGCCAAGGGTCCCCGCGATCTGCACCGCGCGAGAGCGCAGGGACGGCGGCAGGTCCTGGCGCGAAGCGATTTGCCCGAACAGCCGTCCCGCTTCGCTGCGGCGACCGCCCTTGATCATCGCCATGGCGGTCAGCTCGGCCGCGCTGCCGAACCAGGCACTCTCGGCCGTGGTCATGGGCTGCAGCCGGGCGATCACCTCTTCCGGCTTGAGGCTGTCGAACTCCAGCGCCGTGCCGCGCAGCAGCGCCGCGTCGCGCACCGCCTGCGGCTGGTCGCCGTCGGCCGCAACCTCGCGGTAGGCCGCAATGGCAGCCGCCCGATTACCCTTCTGCAGCGCAAAGGCAGCGCCGGTCAGCTGCGCCAGCCCTGCATATTCGTCCGAGCCCTGCCGCTGGATGCCGGCCAGCCGCTGCTCAACGGTACGGGTGTTGCCCGCGCCTATATCTGTGATCACCGCCGCCAGCACTTCGCTCTGCTCCGCCGCGGCTGCCCGCTGCTGGCCGCGCCAGTACAGCAGGCCCGCGAACGCCACGAGCAGCAGCAGCGCCGCGCCGATGACCCAAAGGCCGTAGCGGCGGAAGAACTCCTCCGCCTGGCTGCGCCGCAGGTTCTCGTCGACTTCGCGGATGAAGCTTTCGTTGGTTTCGCCGGGAGCCAGTGCCAAGGATCGCGCCTCGTAGAATGAATTATCAAGTGCCGCGCTGGCCCGTCATGTCGGCTGCGACATGAACCGGAGCTTGGCGGGGAGCCTCTACAGGGCTTTCTTGCCTGCGCAAAGACTCACGCGGGTTTGGGACGATACGTCTGGTCGGTGGTGGGGAAGCGGCGCTCCCGCACTTCCGCGGCATAGGCCTCGACGGCTTGCCCGATCCGGGCGGCAAGATCGTCGTAACGCTTCACGAACCTGGGCGTGCGCTCGAACAGGCCCAGCATGTCCTCGGTCACCAGCACCTGCCCGTCGCACTCGGCCGACGCGCCGATGCCGATGACCGGCACTGGCACTGCGCGGGTGATTTCGGTCGCGATGCCCTCCAGCACGCCTTCGGCGACAATGGCAAAGGCGCCCGCGTCCGCCACCGCGCGCGCGTCGGCGAGGATCTTGGCCGCTTCCGCTTCGCTCCGCCCACGCGCGCCGTAGCCGCCCAGCGTGTTCACCGCCTGCGGGGTGAGACCCACGTGGCCGATCACCGGGATTCCGCGATCGGCCAGGAAACGGACGGTCGGCACCATGGCCTCCCCACCTTCCAGCTTCACCGCCGCGCAACCGGTTTCCTTCATCAGCCGGGCGGCGCTGGCGAACGCCTGTTCGGGCGAGCCCTCGTAACTGCCGAACGGCATGTCTACCGCAACCAGCGCATGCCAGCTGCCGCGCACCACCGCGGCACCATGCGCGCACATCATCTCGAGCGTCACCGGCACGGTCGAGGGCAGGCCGTAGATCACCTGCCCCAGGCTGTCCCCGACCAGCAGGAGGTCGCAGTGCGGGTCGAGCAGCTGCGCCATCCGCATGGTGTAGGCGGTCAGCATCACGATCGGCTGCTCGGTCCGGCCGTCCTGCTTGCGGCCTTTGAGCGACGGGACCGTCATCCGCTTGCCCGGAACCGGCGAGGGCGTCGCCCGGCTGGTCGCCGTGTCCAGGGTGAAGGTCGACATACCCCTAGCGCAGCCAGCCGCGCGTGCGGCTGTGCCGGGCGAACCAGAAGATCGTCCAGGTCAGCGCCAGGATGATGAGAGGGATCAGCAACGCGTCGGACGACATGCCCTCACGCAATGCCGGTACGATTAGGAAACCCGCGAACCAGATGACCGTGCCCAGCAGCGACACCAGCAGTGCGGGCTCCGCGAGCTTGCGCCTGAGCAGCAGCAGCACCGCGCCAACCAGGCCCGGCCACACGGCCAGGCCGTAAGCGCCAGTCATCCACCACGGCTCCGCGTTGAACAGCTGGCGCTGATCCAGCGGAAGGCCGGCGGGATCGGTGGCAACATGGCTGATGTAGGTGACGGCGCCCAGCGCCATGAACACCACCGCCGCAATGGCCGCGGGCTTGAACCATCTCGCCACCGGCTGCGGGGCAAAGCGATCGTCAACGTCCAGCTTGCCGCTCCCCAATGGTTCTTCGCTATCATAGCGCGTCCGCTTGGCTGTGGGAACGCTCATGCGGTCCAAGGCTGGTCGGGTCGACGACATGGCTAGCCCGAGGCGCAATCGCACCTCGCGCCTATTCTTTCCTTTTGGCTGAAGCATAACCTAGTTTAGCGCGCGAACGTCCTTTGTCATGCAGCTTACTTGGGAAGGTCATAATCAAGGATCATACCGCGCCCATGCAGGACGACATCGCATATCATCGGGCTCGCGCCAGTCACGAGCTGAACCTGGGACTGACCAGTACTTCCATTCCAGCTGCACGCTCGCACCTGAGGCTCAGTTCGCTGCACATGGAGCGGCTTCGCCTGTTGGCTGGCGAAGACGTGCTCGGTCGGCCGCCCTTTTTCGTTGCCTGACGAGGCAACGGAAATTTAACCCTCGATGATGACCTCGGTCCCGAGCTTGGTCAGGCCGTAGAGCTTCTTCGCGAAGCCGAGCGGCAGCCGTACGCAGCCGTGGCTGGCGGGGTAGCCGGGCAGCGCGCCGGCATGAAAGGCGATGCCCTTCTCGTCGTACATCTGCATGTAGGGCATGGGCGCGTTGTCGTACTTGCGGCTGAAGCCCTTCACCTGCTTGCGGAAGATCTTCCAGAAGCCGAGCGGGGTTTCCTTGCCCTTCTTGCCGCTGGAGATTGTCGACATGCCGACCAGCTGCTCGCCGCGGTAGACATAGAAGCGCTGGGTCATCAGGTCGATCACGACCTTGGACTCGCCATCCTTCGGGATGCTCGCCGCCCAGTATGAGTCGCCCGGCCGCATCGCCACCGGGCCCCAGAGCGCCAACGAGTCCTTGTGCGCCCTAGGCGCGTTGCCTTGGGTCCAGCGATACGGCAGCTCCCGCGCTATGGGAGCAGTCACCGGCACGGCAACCTTGGGCGGCGGCGTGGCGCAACCTGCAAGCAGCATGGCTCCCGCCGCCGCCAAGCCCAAGCCCTTCGATGTGCGCATTTGTTTAGCTCCCCAGCGGCATGAAACAGCGGTAAATCGGCCACAAGTCAATGCTTTGATCGACCCTGATACCGCTCAAACGTTGGCGCCCGATGACGGCGTATCGGCCTGCGGGCGCTTGTGGCTGAACTTCAACACGGTGGCGATCGGCTCGCCCGTCCACCCGGGCAATGACGGCGCCGCGCTGATCTGTGGCGTTCGCGCCCACTCACGGCGGAACGACGAGGAGCTTCGCAGCAGGTAGTCGAACACATATTGCTGCCAGTGATAGACCCTGGTGGCGGTGTTCCGCGGCTCCCAGAAGCGGCGCGACTCCCACCAGAGTTGCTCCAGGATCCGGCTGTCGCGTCGCGCTGCCAGGAACCAGTTGGCGATGGGCCGGTCCGCACCCGGCACGCTGAAGGCGAAGAAGTCAGCATGGGACATGACCAGCGGCAGCCAGTGATCGAGCGGTACCCGGCACTGGGTCGTGGCATCCGCCCAAACGCCGCCATGCTCGCGCAGCAGCTTCATGCGCAGGAGGTCGGAGTAGTGCTGAATGCGGATGTCCGCGGGCACCGGAAAGTCGGCGAACGGCCGACCGCTCCAGAGCCGCACCTCCCAGCCGGGGTTCATCGTCCGCCAGCTCGCCACGGACGAACGGGTGATCTCCGGCGCCTGATCGAAGCCACTGTCCCAGTAGAGATGGATGAGCTTCGGGAAAGCTGGCCGCGGCGCCGGGACCGGGCGATCGAACAATCGCTTGAAGCGCCCGAAGCGCTTGTACTCCACGAAGCGGGTCAGCACGTCCTAACGTCCCTCCCCGCGCCTCACTCCCACTCGATCGTACCCGGGGGCTTGGACGTATAATCGTAGACCACCCGGTTGATGCCGGCGACCTCGTTGACGATCCGGGTGGCGACGCGGCTCAGGAACTCGCTCGAGAAGGGATAGACGTCCGCGGTCATTCCATCGACGCTGGTGACCGCGCGCAGGCCGCAGACGCTGTCGTAGGTGCGCGCGTCGCCCATCACGCCCACGGTGCGCACCGGCAGCAGCACCGCAAATGCCTGCCAGATGGCGTCGTACAGCCCGGCGTTGCGGATCTCCTCGAGGTAGATGGCGTCGGCCTTGCGCAGGATATCGCAGCGCTCCTCCGTCACCTCGCCGGGAATGCGGATGGCGAGGCCTGGGCCGGGGAACGGGTGCCGCCCGACGAACGCATCCGGCAGCCCGAGCTCCCGCCCGAGTTCGCGCACCTCGTCCTTGAACAGCTCGCGCAAGGGTTCCACCAGCTGCATGTTCATGCGCTCAGGCAGCCCGCCGACATTGTGATGGCTCTTGATCGTGACCGACGGTCCGCCGGTGAAGCTGACACTCTCGATCACGTCCGGGTAGAGGGTGCCCTGGGCAAGGAAGTCGGCCCCGCCGATCTTCTTGGCCTCGGCCTCGAACACGTTGATGAACTCGGCGCCGATGAACTTGCGCTTGGCTTCCGGGTCGGTGACGCCGGCCAGCCCGCCGAGGAAGTCCGCGCTCGCGTCGACATGCACCAGCGGGATGTTGTAGCTGCCGCGGAACAGGCCGACGACCTGTTCGGCCTCGCCGGCGCGCATCAAGCCATGGTCCACGAACACGCAGGTCAGCTGCTCGCCGATCGCCTCGTGGATCAGCACGGCAGCAACCGCGCTGTCCACCCCGCCCGACAGTCCGCAGATCACCCGGCCCGAGCCCACCTGCGCGCGGATCTCGGCGATCTTGGCGGCGCGGAACGCTTCCATGCTCCAGCTGCCCGAGCAGCCGCAGATATGGCGGGCGAAGTTGGCGAGCAGCTTGCCGCCGTCGGGCGTGTGGACCACTTCCGGGTGGAACATCAGGCTGTAGCGCTTGAGATCTTCGTTGGTGGCAATGGCTAAGGGCGCGCCTTCCGAGCGGGCGACGACCTCAAAGTCGGACGCGAGGCTCTCGACGCGGTCGCCGTGACTCATCCACACCTGGTGCCGCTCGCCGACCTGCCATAGCCCGTCGAACAAGGCGGAAGGCGCGACCACCTCGATGTACGCGCGACCGAATTCCTTGCTGTCGGAAGTGACCACCTTGCCACCGAGCTGCTGGTGCAGGGTCTGCTGACCGTAGCAGATGCCGAGCAGGGGCAGGCCGCTGTCGAACAGGACCTGCGGCGCACGGGGACTGTCCTCCCAGGTTACGGAGGACGGCCCGCCCGAGAAGATGATGCCCTTGGGGTTCAGTCGCCGAAACGCTTCCTCCGCGGCGCTGAACGGCGCAATCTCGCAATATACGCCGGTCTCGCGAATGCGGCGCGCGATCAGCTGGGTGACCTGGCTGCCAAAGTCGACGATCAGAAGGGTTTCCGCCGGCTGGACGGTCATGGAGGTCGCCTACAAAAAGAAAGTGCGCGAGCCACTAGGGCCCGCGCACTCCTCTGTCTACCGAAGCGGCGGCTTAGTAGCCGTAGCCGTATCGGGCGTAACGCTGACGCTTGAAGTCGAGGTCGGAAATGCGGCCGCTCCGACTGTCGAACTTGCAGCTGAACCGGACCTGCGGCGCCTGAGCTTGGGCGTAACCGCCGTACGGTGCATTGTAGCCGCCGTAAGCGCCGTAGTTGCCCTGCCATCCGGCCTGGCCAGCCCAGCCTACGACGCGGAAGTTGCCGTTGCGGGTGCGCTCGACGCGCTCGATCTGGTTCACGCGAACCGCGCTGTTGTACCCGTAGTTACGGTAGTAGCCGTTGTTGTAGCCGCCATAGGCGCCGTTCAATCGGCCTTCGGCAGCCCGGGCGCACTGGTCAACCGCGACCCGCTCGTTGGCGTAGCCGTAGTTCCCGTAGCCGGGTTGGCCATAACCGCCGCCATAGCCGCCACCGTAACCCCCCGCGCCACCGCGCAGGATCGAGTCGAGGATCGCGCCCACAAGGACGTTGCCGCCGCCGTAGCCGCCGCCAGGGTAGTATTGCGCTGCGGCAGGAGCCGCAAAGCCACCGGCTGCGACCGCTACCGCGGCACCGCCGATGAGGAATTTGTGAACAGCCTTCATGGCTCTCTCCTTACAAGCCAACGGGCCCACCCGCCGATGAGAACGCTTGTCTCACGAGCGGGCTGCATTGTGCCTGAATAGGATCGTTGGCCGTCGTTCAGGTGGCGCAACGAATTCAGCTGGCCGGCTTAACCTCCAGCCCGGTGAACCGCGCTAGGAAGGCGTACACGTCGGCGGCTTCCTCGATGATCTTGTCGGTCGGCTTGCCCGAGCCGTGGCCGGCACGGGTCTCGATCCGGATGAGGTGCGGCTGGCCCTCGGGGTTCGCCTGCTGCAGCGCCGAGATATACTTGAAGCTGTGCCCCGGCACCACGCGGTCGTCGGTGTCGGCGGTGGTCACCAGCAGCGCCGGGTAGCGCACGCCCGGCTTGAGGTTGTGATAGGGCGAGTAGGCGTAGAGCGTCCGGAAGTCGGCTTGCCTGTTGGGATAGCCATAGTCGTCGACCCAGTAGCGCCCGGCGGTGAACTTGTCGAAGCGCAGCATGTCCATCACGCCCACGGCCGCGTTGGCCGCCGCGAACAGGTCCGGCCGCTGGTTGACCACCGCGCCGACCAGCAGGCCGCCGTTAGATCCGCCCTGGATCGCCAGTCCGCCCTTCGGCGTGATCCCGTTGGCGACGAGATGCTCGCCCGCGCCAATGAAGTCGTCGAACACATTTTGCTTGTTGGCGAGCCGCCCGGCGTCGTGCCACGCCTTGCCGTACTCGCCGCCGCCGCGGATGTTGGCGAGCACCCAGGTCCCGCCATTCTCCAGCCAGGCCATGCGGGTGGCGGAGAAGCTAGGGGTCATGGACGCGTTGAACCCGCCATAGCCATAGAGCAGCGTCGGCGAAGGCCCCGTCAGCCCCTTCCTGCGGACGATGAACATCGGCACACGGGTGCCGTCCTTGGATGCGAAGAAGCGCTGCTCGACGCTATAGTCTTCCGGATTGAACGCCACCTTCGGGGCGGCCCACTCGCTCGCCTGACCCGCGCGTACGTCGTAGCGGTAGATGGTGGTCGGCCGGTTGAAGCTCGTGAAGGCGAAAAAGGTCTCCGGATCGTCGAAGTCGCCGCTGAAACCGCCGGCTGTGCCGATCCCCGGCAAGTCGATCTTGCGGGCGAGCTTGCCATCCAGGTCGTGGACCCGCACCTCCGTCTTGGCATCGACCAGGTAGGAGGCGATAAGCTTACCCCCGACCAGGCTGGCGCCGTCCAGCGTCGCCTCCTGCTCGGCGATCACCGTCTTCGGCTTGGGCGCGGCGTCGCGGATGTCGAGGGAGACCACCTTCAGCTTGGGTGCGCCCTCGTTCGCGATGAAGAAAAAGGTCTGCCCGCGATTGCCGACGTAGCTGTAATTGTACTGGTACCCGGGCACGATCACCCGCGGCTTGGCGGAGCGACGCTGGAGGTCGACCAAGGTCACTTCGTAGCGCTCGTCGGTGCCGCTCGAGGAGGTCACGATCGCCCAGCGGCCATCGTCGCTGACCTCGGCGGTGTGGTTGAGCTCCGGCTTGGCCGACGTGGCGAAGACCAGCCGGTCGGCGGTCTGCGAGGTGCCGAGCTTGTGAAAGTAGACCTTCTGGTTCTGGTTGAGGCCCTGAAAAGTCTGCCCGGCGGCCGGCTCGTCGAACCGGCTGTAGAGGAAGCCCGAACCGTCCTTGGCCCAGCTGAGGTTGGAGAACTTCACCCACTTGATCTCGTCCGGGGTCGGCTTGCCCGTGGCGACGTCCAGCACCTTGACGGTGCGCCAGTCGGTGCCGCCGTCCTGGACCGAGTAGAGCAGGTGCTTGCCATCCTCGCTCGGCACCCACTCGGCCAGCGCCGTGGCGCCGTCCTGCGACCATTGGTTGGGATCGACCAGCAGCCGCGGCTCGCCGTTGACGCTCTCGCGAACGTAGAGCGGCGACTGATTCTGCAAGCCGCTGTTGCGCTGGTAAAAGTAGCGGCCGCCTTTCTGCTGAGGGATGCCGAAGCGCTCGTAGTTATAGAGCTCCGTCATGCGCGCCTTGAGCGCCTCGCGCCCCGGCAGCTGATCCAGGAACGCGTCGGTGACCTGATTCTGCGCCGTTACCCAGCTGCGCACCTCCGTGTCGTTGCGGACGTCGTTCTCCAGCCAGCGGAAAGGGTCCGCAACCGCTACCCCGAACTGGGTTTCGGTGAGGTCCTGGCGGCGGGTCTGCGGATAGGTCATGCGGGGAGCGGCCGGCGCGGTGCTCGCAACCTCTTGCCTCGTGACCAGATTGCCGGGCGTCGCAACCTCGCCCGTCTGAGTAGTAGCGGCGGTACAGGCGGCGATCGTCGGAAGGGTCATCAGGATCAGGCTCTTGCGCATGGGTGGTCCCGCGAAAAAGAAGAAGGGCGCCAACTGCCTAGCAGCGACGCCCTTCCGTTCAAGTCTTTGAAGGCCCGGGGGCTTACGCCGCCTCCAGCTCCTCGTCGGTCATGACCGGCCCGGAATCCTGGCCCTTGGCCGAAACGTCGCGGTCGACGAACTCGATGATCGCGATCGGCGCGGCGTCCGACAGGCGGATGCCGGCCTTGACCACGCGGGTGTAGCCGCCGTTGCGCGCGGCATAGCGCGGCGCCAACACGTCGAACAGCTTCTGCAGCTGCGCGTCATCCAGCAGCCGGGCATGGGCCAGGCGGCGGTTCGACAGCCCGCCCTTCTTGGCCAGCGTCACTAGCTTCTCGACATACGGCCGCAGCTCCTTGGCTTTGGCCAGCGTGGTGGTGATCTGCTCATGCTTGATGAGCGCAGCCGCCATGTTGCGGAACAAGGCCGTCCGGTGGCTGGAGGTGCGCTGAAGCTTACGGTGGCCGACACGATGGCGCATGCGGTATTCCTTTCGTTCGTCGGGGACCCGCGCAGGGTTTTATCGAAGTGACACTCCGATAGGGAACCCTCAGGTAGTCCCAGCCAGGCGGTGCTTGCTCGGGGACCGCCGGTCCCAATACGAAAGGACGAGCCAAAGCCCGTCGTTTCGTGCCGCACGCCGATGGCGAAACGGTTATGCAAAGTCAAGTTGCGCCCCCCCCCCCCCGAGCGCTCAGCCGCAGACCTGCCGGGGAGCTACAATCGGGCCGCCACAGAAACCTGCGGTTCAGCCCGGTTCTTACAGTGGGCGCTTGTTTGCCGATGCGGACGTTCACATCAGACATTTCTCGAAATGGAGGAGAAGCGGGTAATGCAGTTTTCGACAACCAGGGGAGCCAGGCTGCTGGCGCGGAGTTGCATGGCTGTAGCCATCGGGTCGGTTCCGGCGGTGGCCTTCGCCCAAGCTGCGCCGCCCACCGGGGCCGCCCCGGCGCCGCAAACGACCGTCGCGGTGCCCGCACCCAATCCGCTGGCCCAGATCCCGGGTGTGACTGTCCGTCACTATGACGTGACGGGCAACACCATCGAGACCATCCGCGCGTCGATCGCCGCTCAGCGACCCAAGGACCCCGTGACCGGCAATCCGGCGGCGTCCTCGTCGAACTGGTCGATCGGAGTGAATGTAAGAAAGGCGACCACGGGCAAGGAATGCAAGCTTGCGGGCGCAACCGCCACCTTCAAGGGGGAGGTAGTCCTGCCCCGTCTTGTCGGCATCGAGACCTTGCCCGCGCCGGTGCAGACGCAATGGCGGAACTATGTGGCGTCGATTGAACAGCAGCAGGCCGAACGTTTGCGCCAGCCCTACCAGCGCCTAGGCGAAGTGGAGCGCGCGGTAATGGCCAGCAGTTGCGACGGCGCCGGCGAGGCCGCCAATAAGGCCATCGCGGAGATTACCAAGGCAGCTCCGGTGCCACCCGCTGCTGCGGCCCCTCCTCCTGCTCCTGCTTCGGCCAAACCGACACAGCGCTGAGACCCTTGAACGTCGCCGGGAAGTCCAGCAGTGGCTTCCCGGCCAGACGCTTCCGTGCACGGCTTGCCTGGGGCCGGGGATCGGCCCAGGTTGAACATGGGCGCCGGCTGACCCGCTAACGTAGCTTGGCGAAGTTCAGTTCGTCCTGCTTTGCCCCTGCCTTGATCGACTCCTCGCTGCGGGTGAGTGCCTTGGCCAGCGCCTTCAGCGGCATGCTCTTGGCCGCCAGGCTGGGCAGCTTGCCGAGCTCCTCTGAAGTCCACGGCTGCAGGTGCCGCTCAGTGCGCACGCTCATCTTCCTCCGTTGCTGCGACAAAGAAAAGGGCGGAGCGCTTAGGCACCCCGCCCTTCACTATTCACGCTTGGCCGAGCCATCTTCTGCCCAGCTTGAGGCTGCACGAAGCAGCCTCTTGCTGGACCGAATGGTTAGCCGCGCTCCGGAGCCGGCGGCGGCGGCGGCGGCGGCGGCGGCGGCGCCGGGCAGACGTCGGTCGCCAGGATCACCGAACCGTCCGGGCAGGTCTGGGTCTGCGGCGGCGGCGGCGGCGGCGCAGCTTCAACCGGCGGCGGCGGGGGCGGCAGTGCAGCCTCCGGAGCAGCGAAGTTGAAGATCAAGCTCGCCAGCAGCGAGTGGCTGCGGAAGCGCTGCTCGAAATCGCTGAACAGCGTCGCGTTGGTCGTCTGATCGACGAGCACCGGAGCAGTCACCGTGCCGACGTTTACGGTGTTCGGGTTGCCCGCGAGGCCAGCACCAACATCATCGGTCAGGCCGAGCTTGCGGGTGCGGAGGTGACGGTACTTGAGACCCAGGTCGATGTTCGGCGTCACTGCGTAACGGGCACCAGCGATCAGCTGGCCAGCCCAGCTCGAGTCCCGAGCGCCGGCGAAGCGGACGCGGGCGCGGCCGATACCGGCACCGGCGTAGAACGACAGGCCGTCTTCGTTACCGAAGTCGAGCAAACCGTTCAGCATCAGGGTACGAACCTTAACACGGCCGTTGAGGTCGACATCGTTAGCCGACAGCGCGCCAAGGCCGGGAGCGCCGGTATCCGGGGCGACAGACGGACGGTTCAGCGCCGTGTTGAGGGCGGTGATGAAGTCCCCATCGACTTCGAAGTCGTTCAAACGGGCACGCTTGAAGGCTACTTCGCCTTCCAGGCGGAACGCGCCGAAATCATAGCCCGCGATCACGTCCAGATCACGACCGCGCTTATAGTCTAGGCCATAAGCGTTGTCGAAAGTGACGTCGACCGGACCGGCCGGACCCGCGGGGGTAGCCGGCGTCTGAGTGGTGGTGAAGTCGACATCGACGTTGGCATCCTGATCCTTGGGGAACAGAACGCCGCCTTCGATGCCGATGTACGGCGAGCCGTCGCGGGCGGCCGCCGGGCTGGCGACGGCAACAACCGCGATCGCGGTTGCCAGTAAAGTCTTGCGCATATGTATTCTCCTTCGCGCTGCAGTGACATGCCCAACATAGAATAGGGGCGAGGGTTGCACCGCAACAGGCCTGTAGGACCCGTTTGGCCAAGACTGTGGCAGTTGAACAACAGTCGAGTTGATCCATGGTTGGCTGACGAGCGAGCAGTTCAAACAAAAAGGCCGCCCAAACTGGACGGCCTTTTGTTAAGCGGAAGTTGATGGACGTCAGCCAAGCATCTCCTGCTCAAGCTTTTTCGCCATTTCTTCGATATTCTCAGGCGGCCAGCCCGGAATGTCCATTCCAAGCCTCAGCCCCATCGATGCCAGCACTTCCTTGATTTCGTTCAAGGACTTGCGGCCGAAGTTGGGCGTGCGAAGCATCTCGGCTTCCGTCTTCTGAACGAGGTCGCCGATGTAGATGATGTTGTCGTTCTTCAGACAGTTGGCCGACCGCACCGACAGTTCCAGCTCGTCCACCTTCTTGAGCAGGTAACGGTTGAGCTGGTTGGTGTCGGTCTGGGTCTCGATCGGCGCAGCCGCGCTGACCGCCTGGCCAATCATCGGCGAACGCTCGCGCACCTGGCCGTCGTCGAAGCCGACAAACAGCGCCAGCTGGTCCTGGAGGATGCGCGCGGCATAGCCGACCGCTTCCTCCGGCAGCACCGTGCCGTCGGTTTCCACCGTCAGCGTCAGCTTGTCATAGTCCAGCTCCTGGCCAACGCGGGTGTTCTCCACCTTGTAGGCGACCTGGCGCACCGGGCTGTACAGCGCGTCCACCGGGATCAGCCCGATCGGCGCGTCGGCCGGGCGGTTGGCTGACGCCGGAACATAGCCCTTCCCGATGTCGGCGGTCAGTTCCATGTTGAGCGTCGCCCCCTGGTCTAGGTGGCAGATTACCAGCTCGGGGTTGGTGACCTCGATGTCGCCGGTCGCCTGGATCTGGCCGGCGGTGACCTCGCCCGGCCCCGTGGCGGTGAGATGCAGCCGCTTGGGCCCCTCGCCTTCCATCCTGAGCGCGATCTGCTTGACATTGAGGACCATGTCGGTGACGTCCTCACGCACCCCGGCAAGCGAGGAGAATTCGTGCAGCACGCCCTCGATCTTGATGGCGGTGACAGCAGCCCCCTGCAGGCTGGAGAGCAGCACGCGGCGCAGCGAGTTGCCCAGCGTCATGCCGAAGCCCCGCTCCAGCGGCTCGGCCACGAACACGGCCTTGCGCCGCGCGTCGCCACCCGACTTGCGCTCTAGCGCATTGGGCTTCTTCAATTCCTGCCAGTTCTTTGCGTTAACGGCCATTTTCTATCCTTGGCAGTGCGGAGCGCGGCGTCCCGCGCTTCCTGTTTTCTGATCTTTTCTCAAGAACCTCGGCCAAAGTCCCACTCTGGCCGAAACTCTTAAACGCGGCGGCGCTTGCTCGGGCGGACGCCGTTGTGAGGGATCGGGGTCACGTCGCGGATGGACGTGATCTGGAAGCCTACCGCCTGCAGCGCCCGAAGCGCGCTCTCGCGGCCCGAGCCCGGACCCTTGACCTCGACCTCCAGCGTGCGAACGCCATGGTCGGCGGCTTTGCGGCCCGCATCTTCGGCGGCGACCTGGGCGGCGTAAGGCGTCGACTTGCGGCTGCCCTTGAAGCCCATCATGCCGGCCGAGCTCCAGGCGATGGCGTTGCCCTGCGCGTCGGTAATGGTGATCATGGTATTGTTGAAGCTGGCGTTCACATGGGCGACGCCGGCCGTAATGTTCTTGCGCTCGCGGCGGCGAATGCGCTGGGGTTCGCGGGCCATTGGGTTCTACATCCTTGAACTGAGTTACGCGCGGAAGACTGCTTCCGGCGGAGAAGAAGGAGGCGGTCGTCACCACGCGTAAAGCGTGGCGCCGAGCGCCTCAGCTCGGCTACTTCTTCTTGCCCGCGATCGGCTTGGCCTTGCCCTTCCGGGTGCGCGCGTTGGTATGGGTGCGCTGGCCGCGGACCGGCAGGCCCTTGCGGTGGCGCAGGCCGCGGTAGCAGGCGAGGTCCATCAGTCGCTTGATGTTCATCGCGGTTTCGCGGCGGAGGTCGCCCTCAACCGTGTGGTCGGCGTCGATGCTCTCGCGGATCTGCAGGACCTCCTGGTCCGTCAGGTCCTGGACGCGGCGCTCCGGCCCGATGTTCAGCTTGGTGGTGATGTCCTTGGCCTTGGTCCGTCCAATGCCGTGGATGTAGGTCAGCGCGATCTCGACGCGCTTGTTGGTCGGGATGTTGACACCCGCGATACGTGCCATGTGTTCCTAGTTCTCCATCTGCTCCACGGGCCGCATGAACTGCCGGCCCATCTCTTCGCTTGGACCCGCCGCCAACGAGAAAACGGCGGACGCAAGGCATGCGCCGCCGAGTGCCGGAGGAACGGGATGGCGCGCAGATAGGATTCGCGGCGCGCGAAGTCAACAAAGACGTGACTTCCCGACTTCCGCATGACTACAGCCCCGCCCGATGGAGCGGCTTTCCCTCGCGGACGGCGTGCCGGAGCGGTTTCGCGGCGGCATCGTCGCCCTCGGCAATTTCGACGGTTTTCACCTCGGCCACCAGGCGGTCGTCGGGCGCGCGGTGGCGCGGGCCGCTCACGAGCGCCGCCCCGCCATCGTCGCCACCTTCGACCCGCATCCCGTGCGCTATTTCAAGCCCGACTGCCCGCCTTTTCGTCTGACCAGCCTCGACCAGCGCGAGCGGCTGTTCGCGCAAGCAGGGGCGGACGCCATGCTGGTGTTCCCCTTCAACGCAGGCCTCGCGGCGACTTCGGCCGAGGACTTCGTCCGGCTGCTGACAAGCGAGGTCGGCGCAGCGGGCGTGGTCACGGGCGAGGACTTCACCTTCGGGGCGCGCCGCGGCGGCAACGTGCAGCTGTTGCGGGAGGTCGGCGCGGGCTTGGGCATGGCGGCCGAGGCGGTCGCGCCCGTCCAGCTGGACGGCGGGCCCGTTTCCTCCAGCCGCGTTCGCGAAGCGCTCAAGGCCGGCGACATGGCCACCGCCACCCGCCTCTTGACCCGCCCGTTCGCGATCGAGGGCGGAGTGCTTCATGGCGACAAGCGGGGGCGCGAGCTCGGCTACCCCACCGCCAACCTGGAGCTCGGCCGCTACCAGCGCCCCGCCTACGGCATCTACGCCGTCCGGGTCCGCCTGGATGACGGCAGCGAGCATGCGGGGGTCGCGAGCCTGGGCATCCGCCCGACCTTCGATCCACCCAAGGAGCTGCTGGAGACCTACATCTTCGACTTCGCCGGCGACCTGTACGGGCGCACGATCGAGGTCGCGCTGCACGATTATCTGCGGAGCGAGGAGAAGTTCGACAGCCTGGATGCGCTGATCGGGCAGATGCGCAAGGATGAGGCGGAGGCCCGGCGCTTGCTGCTCTAAGCACCTCCCTGCCGCGAAGCGGTGGGGAGGGGGACCAGGACGCGAAGCGGCATGGTGGAGGGGCCCGGCGCACGTCGGCCCCTCCACCACTGCCTTCGGCAGCGGTCCCCCTCCCCATCCTTGCTGCGCAAGCACGGGGAGGTTCTGGCTGTTGCATCCCAGCCCTCACCCGCTAGAGCCGCGCGCAATGGCCGACGCTCCCGACAAGCGCGATTACCGCGACACCGTCTTCCTGCCCAAGACCGACTTCCCGATGAAGGCCGGCCTGCCGCAGAAGGAGCCGGCGATCCTCGCCCGGTGGCAGACGGAGGACCTCTACGGCCAGCTTCGTCAGTCGCGCGCGGGCCGCGAGAAGTTCATCCTCCACGACGGCCCGCCCTACGCCAACGGCGACATCCACATGGGCCATGCGATGAACAAGATCCTCAAGGACATCGTCGTGCGCTCGGCGAGCCTGCGCGGGTTCGACGCTCCTTACGTGCCCGGCTGGGACTGCCACGGGCTGCCGATCGAATGGAAGGTCGAGGAGCAGTATCGCAAGAAGAAGATGGACAAGGACGCGGTCCCGACCGACCAGTTCCGCGCCGAATGCCGTGCTTATGCCGAACGCTGGGTGGCTGTGCAGGCCGAGCAGTTCCAGCGCCTCGGCGTGATGGGCGAGTGGGACGATCCCTATCTCACGATGAACTATGCGGCCGAGGCGGCGATCGTCGCCGAGCTGATGAAGTTCGCAATGACCGGCCAGCTCTATCGCGGCGCCAAGCCGGTAATGTGGTCGCCGGTCGAGAAGACCGCGCTCGCCGAGGCCGAGGTCGAATATGAGGACATCGTCTCGACGCAGATCGACGTCGCGTTCGAGATCGTCGAGAGCCCGATCGAGGAGCTGGTCGGCGCTTATGCTGCGATCTGGACCACGACGCCCTGGACGATCCCCGTCAACCAGGCGATCGCCTACGGGCCCGAGATCGAATATTTCCTGGTGCGCTTCGACGAGCATGCGAGCGGCACGCTGACCGTGCTCGTCGCGCGCGAGCTGCTGGAGAGCTTCGGCGCGCGGATCGGCCATCCGGTGGTGCTCAAGGTCGGCGCTGACGACGCGGGCACGGTCACGGCGCTGCGCAGCATCCAGGGCTCCGAGCTTGCCGGGACGGTCGTGCGGCACCCGATGCACCATCTCGGCGGCTTCTTCGCCAAGCCGCGCCCGATGCTCGCCGGCGATTTCGTCACCACCGATGCGGGCACCGGCCTCGTCCACATGTCGCCCGACCATGGCGAGGACGACTTCCTTTTGTGCAAGGCGAACGGCATCGACACGGTGTTCGCGGTCGAGGGCGACGGGCGCTACCGCGAGGATTGGGCGTGGCTCGGCGGCCAGGGCTCGGTGATCAACGCCAAGTTCAACGCGCCGGACGGCCCGATCTGCTCGGACCTGCGCGAAGCGGACGCTTTGCTCTCCGCCAGCGCCGACTTCCAGCACAGCTACCCGCACAGCTGGCGCTCCAAGGCCAAGGTCATCTTCCGCGCCACGCCGCAATGGTTCATCCCGATGGATCAAGCCGCGGGGCAGCGTGTCTCGACTTCGCTCGACACGAACGGTGTGGGAGCGTCCGACCAACAGCAACCGTTCGCTTCGAGCGAAGTCGAGAAGCATGGGCAGGGCCACAACAGCTCTGCCATGACCCTTCGTGAAACGGCCCTCTCGGCAATCGACGACACCCGCTGGGTGCCTGAGAAATCCAAGAACCGTATCCGCGCCATGGTCGAAGGCCGCCCCGACTGGGTGATCAGCCGCCAGCGCGCCTGGGGCGTGCCGATCGCGCTCTACGTGCATCGCAAGAGCGGCGAATACCTCCGCGACGATGCGGTCAACGCGCGCATCGTTGATGCCTTCCTTCGCGGCGGCGCGGACGCCTGGTTCA